>NZ_QZMV01000040.1:0-16412 GCF_003957705.1 Bradyrhizobium sp. LVM 105
GTTACTGGGAAGAACGAACGGCAGCAGCTCCACTTAAAAAACCGGACCCAGTGGTCCTCAGCATGGGGTCCACTTCAGGAGGCCGCAACGATCAAACATCACCTGCTGGACGAGTTTTTGGCGAGCGGTAGCTATAGCGTAAGAGCCGAGAAGGCCATCTCGATGGCGAGCAAGGCTCCGCGTTTGTCTCCGCGGTCGCAGTGGTGAGGCGGGGCGATCCAGCGGGTCAGCTCAAGCAGAGTGGAGTAGTAGGCATCGGTTAGCGCTTAAGTCGCGGAGCCAACCTTCCGGTATGTGGATTTCATCGAGCTTCGGGATGAAGCAACGCCAGATGCCACAGCATTGAGTTTTTGATTCTGCTGTGCGGATGGCCACCCCTCCGATTGACTATCTCTGGCAAGTTCGCTGCACACAAACATTGTAATCTGCCCTGCATTTATCATTGGCGATCTCCTTCATTTCAATCCGCTCGCGGTCATCGAGAAGATCGACGGCCGAGGACGCATCGAAACATTGATGTCGGCAAGCGCCGTACAGTGTCTAGCGGTCAATCAATGTCGGACCGATGCCTTAAACCACCAACCTCATTTGGTGGCGCCTGCTCCGGCGCGATCAATGACCCAGGCCACCATGTAGCCCTTGGCCCGCTCAGCCTGCACGTGCCGGAGGGCTTCAGAGTAGGTCAGTAAGGGCTCCTGCGCCGGGTAGACAGCGCGGTCGGTCGGGGTGACGAAGTGGTGGCAACACACGCGGTAGTTTTTAGCCTCGAACATCGAAATCCTCCTCTCGCCTCAGCTTGCGCCGCCGTACGCTCACGCTCCCAAGTGCTTACCACAGAGAATGCGGCCTCTTAGAGGCCGCAAGCTTCTTTAATTGCGCTTGACCTGCCGCCGAAATTTCATCCAGCGCGGTTAGAGTCTCGGGGTTGATAAGTCGTAGGAAAGCAAGCCCTAAAAACCGAAACGTGTCAGGCGTGTCAGAGCGTGTCACCTGACACGCATTCGTCTCGTCCAAAGCCCCCGTGTGTCACTTCCCCGCAGCCTATAAGGCTGCGAGTGACACGGATGGACTGACACAACGGAACCTGGTCTGTCTAGGGCTCGGTGAGGAGGAGAGGAACCACGGTTTCTGCGCGGCGCATCCATGCCAGCGTGTCGGAGCATCGGTAGCCGACTATCTCCTCGATTGCCTCGTAATCCGCAAGGAGATCGAGTCCGAATATCGGTTCATGATGTGCGATGCGGTTTCGTAATTTCCGCACCATGTCGGACACTTGATACACGCGCGTGCGTAGGTCGCGTACACTCATTGTTGCCGGAGCGTTCGGGAATTCGACGTTGATGTGGGGCTGCCACAGACGGGCTTCGTGGCTAACGGTAAACATCGAAACCCAGAACGCGAACTTTAGATCGGCGATCACTTTGCCGGTGCGGCGCGGATTTTCATGGCGAGACCGCACTTTCAAGATTTCTTGGTGTGGGCTGAAGTGAGGTCGATGCGGTCTAGATAAACTCCGTTCGAAGTTCGCTACCCAGGGCCAGTCGGCATTGTAGGTTGCCGATGCTGCATTCGCCACAGCATTTCGGACAGAAATTTCGAAGAGATGAAGCGGAAAGAGAAACGCGCTCGCGACTCTCGCGTTCCACCCGTACAGCCGCAGGGCGGCGGCGGCATCGTTGTTGCATGCAGTGAGATATGTTGCGAATCTCGGCGCCGAAAGCGTGCTTGGAATTCTTTGTTGCTCTTGCGCTGAAAAGTTTCGAGGCATCAAACACAACCGTCAACGGAACCTCAATTGGTTCCGCCAAGAAGCAAGTAAACTATTGGTTGACACCCGGTCAAATTATCCTATCGTGCCAACGTGAGCTTTAGGACACGCGGATCGTGTATGTACGGTCTCCCCCTAAGGACATACGAAAGCGGAAAACGGGCGCCTCGAAAGAGGCGCCTTTTTCTTTTGCCGAGCGCGGCGTGACCCGCGAACAATTCAAAATCAGAATTGTGATGTCAAATCAGTGCCTTGGCGGCAATTCTGGGATTTTGGCGATTCTGTCGGGTGCCCTTCAGGGCGCAATCTGCGCCTGAGCTCGCACAAGCCCAGCTTCGCCGGCGCCCCGAGCGTCAATGCTAACCGGCTCTGACACGTGAATCGTTCCGGTGTCAGGAGGAACACCGTTCGGAAGAATCTCCGTTGCTTATCGACATAAGGAAGCTCCGGCCCGTTCTCGCCGACGATCAACCTCCAGCCCGGCGTATCAACCGTACCGTCTGCGAACATTGGGAACGACAAGCCGCCATTCCTGGCGCCCAGTCATCGGTCGGCAGGCAGCATCCGTAACCGACCCGACATGCTCGTCTGTTCATCGAACGAAACGCTCAAGCAACGCTTGCGACCCAGTCAACTACCAACCTTAGCAATTGATGAAGAAGACGTACACATGGCAATCGTGGGCGATAGACCGTCAAGGAAATCGATTCAGAACTGGGCCAAAAAGAAATGAAAGAAGTTCTGCTGGGCACGGTAGCCCTTGTCGCGCTAACCGCTTCGGCCTCCGCCGCTGATCTGGCGGCGCGACCCTACATAAAAGAACCTCCGATGGTAACTCGGATCTACGACTGGAGCGGCTTTTACATCGGCATTAACGGCGGCGGTGGGGCTCCGCGCATCAGTGCTGGGACGTCGTCAACGCCGGGGGCTTGGTCTTCGCTCCGCCCCTTGCCATGGGGTGCAACAATGCGACTGGAGGTACTGCCGGTGGTCAAATCGGCTACCGTTGGCAGATAGCGAACTCTGTGTTCGGCCTTGAGGCCCAGGGCAACTGGGCCGACTTCAAGGGCTCCAACGCTAACCTCGCCTTTGCGGGCGTCCAGGATGAATCCAAGATTGGTGCATTCGGCCTGTTCACGGGTCAGGTCGGCTATGCCTGGAATAACGTACTGCTTTACGTGAAAGGTGGCGCTGCGGTCGCCAGCAACAAATACCGGGTTTTCGATTTTGCGACCGGGCTGACCATTGACAACGGCAGCGAAACCCGTTGGGGCGGCGCGGTAGGAGCGGGCCTTGAGTTCGGCTTCGCTCCGAACTGGTCCGTCGGCATCGAGTACGACCATTTGTTCATGGGCCATCGGGACGTGGACTTCTTTTTTTCAGCTGGAATCGGAGGGGTTCCGGTGGGCGCTCGTGCGGGGACCGCCCGCATCGGTCAGGACGTCGACGTCGGTCTGGTCCGTGTGAACTATCGCTGGGATGGTGCGGTCGCAAAATTTTAATCTTCGCCAATCGTGTCCAACAGGTGACGTGCAACTCTTCCGCCGGTGCGGCGCGAAGCGCACCTTTTTGCTCTCTTCAAGCATGGCCGCACAATTGTGGTGCGCCGGTTGGTGCGGCGCCGTGGCGAGGCAATTCGTCCAAGCTCAACGCCGAGCGGGCGTTTCTCCGCATGCTGCGGGATGAGGGGCGGAAAGCGGCGCATGAGTTTCTGGACGTCGATGGAGACAATCTTGGGAAACGGTCTTCGGTCGATCTGGACATCCTCCTGGAGGGAGTCTGATCCTTGGGCTTTCTCGGCATTCTGCTGGGCCTCGGCCTCTTAGTGTTGTTCGCATATCGAGGCTGGAGCGTCCTGCTCCTCGCGCCAATCGCCGCGCTCATCGCGGCGTTTTTTTCGGGCGAGCCTCTGCTCGCTAACTGGACCCAGACCTTCATGGTCGGCGCGGCGGGCTTCATCGGGCAGTTCTTCCCACTGTTCCTCCTCGGGGCTCTATTTGGCAAAGTTATGGAGGACAGCGGCTCGGTCAGTGCGATCGCGGATTTCATGACCGCGAAGCTCGGTGCACAGCGGGCAATCCTCGCCGTGGTGCTCGCCGGTGCGATTGTGACCTATGGCGGCGTCAGCCTTTTCGTCGCCCTGTTTGTGCTAGCCCCGATGGCCGAGGCCTTGTTCCGTGGCGCCGATATCCCGCGGCGGCTGATGCCGGCAGCGATTGCGCTTGGCACGTTCACCTTCACCATGATGGCGCTCCCGGGCACGCCGGCGATCCAGAACGCCATCCCAATGCCCTTCTTCGGCACCACACTCTTCGCCGCGCCAGGGCTCGGCATCATCGCGTCGGCGATCATGCTCGGCTTCGGCCTTTGGTGGCTCGCGCGGGCCGAGGCAGGCGCGAGGCTCAGGAAGGAAGGGTTCTCTGGCGACACGATGCTGCCCAAGCATCGCCTCGCCGATCCCGCGCTGCGTGAGCGCGCCGCCACCGCGCGGGAGTTTGATCCTGCCGAGATCGAGCGGGGACATCTTAGCCTGGATCTGCCACCGGTCATCCTCGCCGGGCTGCCGCTGATGCTCGTGATCGTGGTCAATTTAACCTTGTCGGTCGTCGTCCTTCCGCGAATTAATTTCGACTTTCTCACCGAGGAACGCTGGGGCGAAACGTCCTTCGCTGCGGTGAGCGGTGTGTGGTCGGTCGCCGTAGCGCTTATCGTCGCTATTGTAGCGACGATCCTGATGAACCGGTCTCGTCTGCCGAGGCTGCGCGACACACTGGACGCTGGTGCCAACGCCTCGGTGCTGCCCATCTTCAGTGTAGCGAGTCTCGTCGGGTTCGGCGCCGTGATCGCCGCATTGCCGTCCTTTACGCTGGTGCGTGATTGGGTGCTCTCGATCGGCGGTGGTCCGCTCGTCTCCCTCGCCGTAGCCACGAACATCCTCGCCGCGCTAACCGGCTCGGCGTCTGGCGGCCTGACCATCGCGCTCGACGCGCTCGGCGCGACCTATTTGTCGCGTGCACTTGAACTGAACATCGATCGGGAACTCCTGCATCGCGTCGCCGTGATGAGCGCCGGCACTCTCGACAGTCTTCCCCATAGCGGGGCGGTGGTCACCTTGCTTTCGGTCTGTGGCGCTACACCCAAGGAGAGCTATCGAGACATTATCATGGTTGCTATCGTAGGCGCTCTGCTCGCGCTCGCGGTTGTCATCCTGTTGGGCTCGATCGTTGGGAGTTTCTGAATGAGACGTGGTCACTTGCACCCGATTCGGGTGAACGATCACACAAGATGCAAGTAACCAAGCATGATACGCCGCTGACCGATATGACTCGGCGCAAGATCTCTAAGGAAGCCTTCGGTAGGACACTCCAAGCGCCCGGATGCTGAACCGTGTCATGTCCGTGGTCCCGCTGTTCAAGTTCATCATTCTGACCTTCTCCGGGTTTTTCGACCTTGGGCTGCCATTGGGAACGTTCGGCCCCCCCGATGTTCTCCGCCTCGGCTTTGGGCCGAAGATGATCTTGACGGTAATCGGCATCGAGTCGATCGTTACGATCGTTAGTCGCCATCGCGCCAGCACGATCTGCGACGAGAATGGCGCGCGTCGCACGGTATTTGCGGGACTCATCGCTGCGATCCTCGCCGCCCTGTTTCTTCGTGGAATGGCGGTCGGCGTAAATTGAGGGGCATTCGCATACGGACGGGGCTATGGGCGCGCCGCCCGAAATCAGGGACCGAGCTGAGATGATCCCGCGCGTCGATGCGCTCATAAAAGGCGCTAAGCAAGACAGGAAGGCCAAGTTAGCTGCGGCGGCCCTCTAGAGCAAAAAAGCCCCGCAAATTGCGGGGCAACAAAGAAACTCCTTTTGCTCAACACTCCTGGGCAAGCATGAGTGTGAGAACACGCGTGGTCTTCTCCGGGTCGGCTGGGTCTTCCGACCCAAACTGACAAAGCGCGTCGTAGTAGTCGATTTTCCAAAAGAACGTCTCTCCCGCCAGATCGAAGCTGCCGAAGTCATGCTCGTCGTGCGGATCATTGCCTGCGTTGAAGTCTGTGAACCGCTGAACCTCGATGAGCGCACGAGCTTTCACGGGTCGTGTCCCCATTGATGGTGTAGCTCGGTAGAGCAAAGCCGCCCGCACGCGCGCCCTTACGTAGCGCCGTAGCGGGCGGGCGGGTTTGCGGTGGTCACCGGCAGTTCGCCGGTAGGGTCGGGTTGCTGACACCAACCTGATTCGAGGAACCACCGATGACCGATGAGATGATGAACCTCCGCACGCTCGTGGAGAAGACCCCTGACGCGGATCTGCTGCGCGAGATGATCGGCTTTGCCGCCCAGCGCCTGATGGAGTTGGAAGTGGAAGGCCAGACCGGGGCCGCCTACGGCGAGAAGAACCCCGAGCGCTTGGCGCAGCGCAACGGCTACCGCGACCGGACCTGGGAGACCCGCGCCGGCACGGTCGAGCTTCGTATCCCCAAGCTGCGCAAGGGCTCGTACTTCCCCGCCTTTCTAGAGCCACGCCGGATGGCCGAGAAGGCGCTCACCGCCGTGGTGCAGGAAGCCTATGTGCAAGGCGTCTCGACCCGCTCGGTCGACGATCTGGTGCAGGCGATGGGCATGAGCGGCATCTCCAAGAGCCAGGTCTCGCGGCTGTGCGCGGAGATCGATGACAAGGTGAAGGCATTCCTCGGCCGTCCGATCGAGGGCGATTGGCCGTATCTGTGGATCGACGCCACCTACGTGAAGGTGCGCCAGCAGGGGCGCATCGTATCTGTCGCGGTGATCGTCGCGGTCGGCGTTAACAGCGACGGCCGGCGCGAGGTTCTCGGGATGGACATAGGGCCCTCCGAGGCCGAGACATTCTGGACGGCATTCCTGCGCAAGCTCGCCCGCCGCGGCCTGCGCGGCGTCAAGCTGGTCGTCTCCGACGCCCACGAGGGCATTAAGGCGACCGTCGCCAAGGTGCTCAACGCCTCCTGGCAGCGTTGTCGCGTGGGGTCGTTGAAGAAGTGGCCAATAGATTTCGCGCGATGCAGCGATCGGCCCTATCATGGCCCTCGCGTCAAAGCTCGCGCCACGGTGCGATCTGAAGCCGCAACCGCATTATGAGGGACAATCCAAGACAGAATAAACGCAAGGAGAGCGGTTGCCAGCCGCTTGAGGTTGATGACAGCGGCCGTCAGGTAGGCCTGGATCTTCATATTCGGTAGACCGCGCCGTATGGCGCGCGCCAGTCCATGCCAAGTTTTGGCTTCGCCGTGGAAGCCCTCTGAGCGCCAGCGATGGCGTTGATACAGACGTCGATCCTGCTTACTCCATCGCTCGCGACGGCGGCGGGCGCGCAGCAGTGCCGGATAATGGTCACCGACAACGACCGCTTTGTTAACCCGCCCTTTGGATAGGCAATCGCCCTTGAGCGGACACCGGGCGCAATCCTTCGCCTTCGAGTAAAAGAAACGGCCGTGCTTGATGGGCCGCGCCGGGCGCAAGATACGTCCTCGCGGGCACTTCAAGATGTCGTTCTTGGCATCGTACCGGAAGCGTCTAAGCGGTAGGCGACTCTTGATTGGTTCGGCTTTAGCTGGGATGAGGGCATCAATGCCGCGCCGCTCGAGCGCGCCGTAGACTTTAGCGTAGGCATAGCCCGCGTCGGCGGTGACCACCTTGATGTCGATGCCCGTAGTCGCTTCAACCTCATCGACTTGCGGCTCGATCATCTCTCCTTCGTTCGTTTGTCCAGTCGTGACCGCGACATCCAGAATGATACCGACCTTGTCATCGACGGCCGTGTGCTGCTTGTAAGCGGGTTCCAGCCGCCGGTTTCGGGCATTGGTGGCCATTGTCGCATCGGGATCAGTCGTGCAGACCTTTTTGTACTTCCCGCTTTGCCGGCCCTTTCTCTCATCCTCGCTTTCATCTTCGCTTTGATTTTCGCTCAGCACATCCACCACATGCTGCTCGGTGAGGCTGTCCCAACTCACGTTGGCGCGGATCAGCGACGCATCGATGTGAACCACTTCGGCTGTTGCGATCTTCGCCTTCAGGCAGGCCTGGACCGTGCGTTTAAAGATCCTACGGAATCGCTCCTCGCCCCAGCGCTGGCGGATGCGCGTCAGGCTGGAATGGTGCGGTAGCTGCTTGTGCAGGCCATAACCAGTAAACCACCGAATGGCGATGTTAACCTGAGCCTCCCGGATCAGCTTGCGATCGTGTACGATGCCGGTGAGCAGACCCGCGAGCATCAGGCGGACCGCGGCCTCCGGATCGATGCCTGGCCGACCGTCGCTCGCGCAATAGCAGTCGGAGACCTCCTCCCTTAGCCAAGATAGGTCGAGCACGCGATCGACCCGGGCCAGCACGTGCTCATCTGGGACGAGCTGTCTGAGCGAGCCAGTGATGAAGAGCTCCAACTGATCCCGCTCCTTGCGCCCCAGCATCTCGTTTGCTCCGCCGATCGCGAATCGCCGACGAGAACGGAATCAGCCAATTGCAGCTTTTTCAACGACCCCCGCGTCCACTTCATGCGCAATGCGTTGGCACATGCCGGCAAGAGCGGCCGCCGCGTCGTCTCCGCCTTCATCGCCACCGCGTTTGCCCAGGACGATGCCGAGGCCGCACAAAGCCAATGGCGCAAGGTCGCCGATCAGCTCCGCCCTAAGCTGCCTAAGCTCGCCGGCTTCCTCGACGAGGCTGAGACCGATGTGCTGGCCTATATGACGTTTCCGCCGCAGCATCGGACCAAGCTGCACTCGACGGATGAGATGGACAAGCGATTTTTAATGATCGCCCCGATGACGATTGCGGGCATCGCGTCCATTCTTTTGTTCGGCCGCGGCGCGGGCCATTCTTCCGTCCCGGCCACCGATCTCGCAGCCGCCGCGCGCAGGGGCGGTCAAGGCTGGCCGCGTTTGCGGCCACCGCAAGGCTTGGCCTTGACCGGCCCGAGCACGGCGGCATGCTGGCGTGTAACGGGACTGCAGTCCTGGCTGGCACTTGCCGTCAGGCGGGATTATCCTTGGCGGGCGCGGGCGACCTCGTGGCGAAGCGTGGCGCATCGGCTGCAAGCGCCACCAGGCTGCCCTATTTTGTCCTGCCGAACTGAGGCGCCCGCGCGCCGGTTTTTGGGTGCCGTGGTTTCCATTGCGTCACCAAGCGCTCGTAGCTTTGCTCTGCCTGGGCGGCAATCAACATCTCGCGGTCGCGCAATGCCTTGATGTTGTAGGCATACGCTGGCCCACGCCGGCTGCCTTTCTGTTGCGGATGTCCGGCTTGAAGCTGCATCGCGCGGGTCTTGATGGCGACCAGTGCCGGGCGTGCCCACAGGTAATCCTCGCCCTTTGTCAGCAAATGCCAGCAGAGCACAGTGAGCTTCCGGGCCACGGCCACCGCGGCGATCTGATGGCCGCGTCGGGCGCGGATGCGCACGAAAAAGGCATGCAGTGGACCGGGCGCCTTGGCCGCAGCCCAGGCCGCCTCGACCAGCATGGCGCGCGCATGACTGCGGCCGATCTTGCTGATACGGCCGTGGTGGGCGGCTCCCAGCCCGGACTGCCGCACCCGCGGGTTCAGCCCGAAGTAGCTCACCAGCTTCTGCGGGCTGTTGAACCGGCTGATGTCGCCGATCGCCGCCACGATTCCGGCGGCGACCGCCAGATTCACGCCGGTGATCGTCATCAATCTGTTCACCGCGGAATCGTCGATGGCGTCCTGCGCGATCTCGCGGTCGAGCAGGGCCAGGTCTTCCGCCAGCCGGTCAAGCTCGCGGACGTGCCGATCGATCGCCGCGCGCTCATCGTCCGGCAACGGTTGAGCGGCCAACCACGCCCGGCCGCGGAGGTTGAAAAGATCGGCATGCGGGCACTTCGGGATCAGGTGCGCGTGCAGGATCGAATGCACCTCGTTCTTGAGCCGCGTGCGATGCCGCACGACCTGGTAGCGCCGCGCCACCAGCCGACGCTTGCGTTCCGTCTCCGCGTCAGGCGTCCAGATCTGCGGCAGGTACCCGGCCGCCTGCAGACTAGCGAGCGTGCCGGCATCGATCTTGTCGGTCTTGACGTGAGCCTGGGCGATCGCCTTCACCTGCAGCGGATTGGCGATAATCACCCGTGCCACGAACGGCGCCAGAACCCGCGACACCGCCATGCTGTTGGCAGTCGCTTCGACCACCACCTCATCACTGGCCAGCAGGGTCTTGCCAAATCCCTCCAGCGCCGTCCGCGTCATATCGATGCGGCCCGCATGTCGGAGCCTGCCGTCTTCCCAAAACACCACCTCGCCGAAAGTTCGGTGGACGTCGATGCCAATCACCCGTCGCATTCGCACCTCCTGCCAGACATATGACGGGAGCTGCGGGCGACACGACAACTACGGATTCGCGCTCCCAGCGCAACCGGCCGAGTCGCAGAGGCGGCCAGCTACTAACTCGAGCTCTCGGCTCATCGAATAACATCGGCCTGCCCGCACTTCGTGCTCCCGGTGCCTCTGTCCCGATGGTCGCACCATACGCCACGATGTAGAACACCGCAGCGGGAACGTTGGCACCGAGGCATCTCATACCGGTTACTAACCCGATCGAACGCCTCAACGGCGAGATCAAGCGGCGGACTGAAGTGGTCGGCATCTTCCCCAACGAGGACGCCATCGTCCGCCTCATCGGCGCGATCCTGCTCGAACAGAACGATGAATGGGCCGTCCAGCGCGCCCGCTATATGACGCTGGAAACCATCGCGCCCTTGAGCGATGATCCAACCGTCAGCCTCCCGGCTATCGCCAGCTGACCAGTCCGGCTCTTGCCGGCGATCGCGGTGTCCCACCGCCAGTTACTCCACGCTCAGGGACACGATCCTTTCACGTCGAGCGGCAGACCTGCCCCCCCGCAGTGATCACAATTTTGCCGCCCATGAAGGTCGCACGAAAGAAGTCGTTGAGCACTCGAATGCGACGCCGCATAGGAGTGTTGGCGATATCGCTCATCGTCGCCCTCCGACTTAAATCAGGCCGACGAGAACGAGAACCGATGCGATGGTGTTGCCGCCGCAGGCCTCGCAAAAACCCTGATCTTGGTCGGGCTCCATCGCCGCTGTGTAGTCGCATCCTTCTGTCATGCAGATCGCTGGGCACACGCTGTCAGCTGCAGCTGTTTGCAGAAGATCGTCGAGACTTTGGAAGCCTTCGAGATCGCAGAGCTTCATGAGCTTTACGGCCTTGCGCGAAAGAGCAATGGCGGACATGTTATTCTCCTCACTACCGTCGGCCCGAACCATTCGGGTGCCGGATAGCAAGGCGGAGCTGCACCGTCCTCAAAACAGCAACAGATCGATCCTCCGTCTCGCTACCGACATCCGAATTGGCGCCGGAAAGAACAATGTCCGAGCGCGATCGTACTTCAGGAGAAAAGCGAGGGTAGGCGCGGGATTATGCCAGTTTGGCAAATGTCTCTATATTGGCTCAAGCGTAGCGGCGCTGAAAGGTATCGATGGCGTTCCATCGATCATAAGCTTGAGATAGATGCGGTAGTTTGGCAGCCTCAAGAGGTCGATTTCCGAAAACCGGCTCTGGAATTCTCGAACGAGATATGGAGCATCTTCGACGCCGACACGGAATGAGATGATAGAGCCGACGTTGCCGAGAACTGCATGGCGTACCTCAGGGACAAGCTGGTTTAGATACTGATGCGCCACTGTGAAGCCGACGCGGTATTTGCGAAGCTCGGAAAACATGTTCGCCAGCGCGACTGTGGTAAAGCTCTGAAATTCATCGACGTAGACGAAGAAGTCTCGGCGTTTGTCTTGTGGAGTGTCGGCCCGGCTAAAGGCGGCCAGGCCAATCGTTGTGACAAGCAATCCGCCAAGGAGCGACGAGCTATCTTCCCCAAGGTGCCCCTTCGCCAGATTGGCCAAGAGAACCTTGCCTTCGTCCATGATCCGGCGGATGTGCAAATCTTCTTCGGGGGCCGTTAGTATCCGATCGAGCCGCGGGTCAGCCAGAAACGCTCCGACCTTGTTCTGGATCGGCGCGGTGCCGTCCGCGCGGTAGCCAAATGAGCATCGCTCGAACTCATTGAGTAGAAACGTCCGAACGGTCTCATTCCGGAGGGATTTGGCGGTTCTTTTACGAAACTCATTGTCGGAGAATATGCGCAGCACGTCGTGGAGCGTAGCGTCAGGCTGCTCCAAGAGAGCCATCAGAACATTCCGTAAGATGTGCTCCATACGCACGCCCCATGCGTCCGGCCACATCTTCTTAAAGACATCCATCATGCCGGAAGCCGCGAGAGCAATACGATCTCCGCTGACGTGACGAAGAGAGTTATAACCGTATGGCTAATTTGGGTTGGTTGCGTCGAGGTACACCACCCTATCGGCATGCGCTGCCGAAATGCGCGAAGCGATGCGGGCAACAAGATCGCCATGCGGATCAATGAGCGCAAAGCCGTTTCCGCGCGCCAGATCCTGGAGGGCCATCGTTTCGATCAGCGTGGATTTGCCATTGCCGGTCTTCCCAATCACGTACATATGCAATAGTCGATCTTCGTCTTTAATGCCAAAGACACGATCGTCATTGCGGAAATCGACTCGCGCAAAGCGAGTGGTGCGATCGGCATCCATATTGGATACGCATGGTTTCGTTTCTTGTTCTCCTGGGCAAGGCCGACGGATTCGCCAATAGCGGTAATGGATTTTGTCTGAATGTTGCGAAGCGCCATTGTCAACTGAGGACCTGGCATATCACTCGAACCTGTGAATTTTGGTGATGTTTGTCTTACAATTGTGTCCCGTAAGGAAGTATTATTGGAGGGCGATCATCCAGGTTCGAAAACTTCTATCATTGCAGAGAGTGTGGCCCGGGAGGAATGACATGCGGCCGGCACAACGTGACGAAGGTTGTTCGTTTGGCGGCGGCCCTCATATCTCCCTGCAGAAGCCAACGTAAAAGAATTTCTGATGCATTCCAGTGAGTAGCCGAGTGAAATCTGTGCTCCACCGAGTAGACAGATTTATACTCGAGTGCTGCGAACGGAAAACGTCTGCTGCGTTTACATCACCCGGCATAAACGCTTGCCAGGGCCGAACTCGCGGTCTTTGCTCTGTTTGAACAATCTTGAACACCTGCTTAGGCACTTCAATCGATCAACCTGACCTCGGCAGCTCTGTACTTTGACCGCCGCTTGTTGAAGCGAAGATCGAACGTCACGCGCGTGCCCGGCACCAGATCGGCACCTATGCAGTTGCGTAGTTCGGACATGTGCACGAACAAATCGTCGCCGCTGCGATCATCAGGCCTTATGAAGCCCCAGCCCTTTTCAACACAGTACGAAACTACCGTTCCAGTCTGCATCTTTGCCCTAGCTTGTCGAGATTGGAAGATCGTACATTGGCGTTTACGCGACGATATCGAGTCGCGAGCTGTGCCTGCGCGGCTGCTTCGGAGCTGCGGCGGCAGCAAGCGTGACCGAATCCGGTCGCCGGTCGAAGATCCTGTTTCATACCGCCTCACAGCACCAGCGGGACGGACCAGACGCTAGCGGCGACGCGGCGCCGAGCCCGCCCCTAACATCACCGCATCTGGAGTAATTGGTGATGCTGCCCCGGACGGAGCAAGGGCCGTGCCGAATCGAGACTCGGAGGTTCTGTAGGCACTTCGTAGCGGGGCTGTATGATCAAGTTGTCGACATTGGTCTGAAAGCTGACGATCGACGCCAACATTGTCCTGCGCTGGCTGACTACCGACCAATGGCGGGATCACAGTCGCTTGTCGGATCCACTATCCCCGTTCGTCCGGATGGGCTTCGACAACTGGGCTAGCCCAACGCGCAGAAATGGCCCAACCAAAGTGCCGAGTCTGACGCGCCTGAATGCGAAGCCTCGGTGGAAGCGTTGATAATTGTTGGGGAGCGAGGTCGACTTCGGTCCGGAGGGACTTGTCCGCGTTCAACTGCGAAAATGAATGAGGCCGCGAGACGATACAGTCCCGCGGCCTCGCCACCGGAATCTAACGAAAAAACCGTTTAAGTATGAAATCCCTCCGCCGGTGTTCCTCCAGTAGAACACCGTGTTCAAAAAATTGACAATCCGGGCGGCTACGGAGAAAGGAACCGATGGGCGCGACACTCGCGGAGACTTGAGCGCTCACGTTCGATCGAACCTGCGATCCGGTCAATGTTATCATGCGTTGCTCAGATGCGCTCCGGTCCTGCTGTCGCCGAAGAAGACCTCTGCGATTGGTGTGCTTAGCGCAAATCCGCCTTTCACCGGTTCTTTCCGCGGCCTGAAAACAAAAAAGAGTTGGGCTGCACCTGTTTTGGAGCGCGGTTGAACGTGCGGTCTTCTCGCCTTCCTTTCGAATCGAGTTTCGCGCCGAAACTCCATTCCGAATTTGGTACCGAGCAACTGGCGGTTATTCCGAAGAGCGACGCGTGCGAAGCACGAAATTTGTTCTCCATCCATACTGTAAATGAAGCGTATCTTCGGCCGCTCTCACGCACGAGGCTCGCGGCTTTGCCGAAACTCGCTCGCGCCGTTACCCCGATCAGAGTCCAACAAGCGCGAGGTCGGCTCGCATGCATGGCGAGTGTACTGAGCCAGACAAATCGATTCGTATGGTGTCAACGCAAAAAATCTGCACGCTCAAACTTGAACTTAGTGCCCGGCGTTCTCAAATCGCTCTAGTTTGCAGCGCAAACAGTTGAGAGGCCCGTTCGCTAGCTCTAGCATCGACCGGATCAGCACCCAACCGGATGACCGGGAGATGTGATCACGACGCCGGTAGTTTATCCGTGCCGGTTCAAGAGCCGGAATTAGCGCGCGATCGCGCGACGTTGCGTGACGACGTAGTAGCTTAATGATGGGTTAGTGAGGGCGCCGACCGCCTTGTGAGACGGCCGGCCTCTCGTGCAGTCCGTATCAGGCGGCGAGTGGATCGCTCAGGAGAACGCCGCCCAGGGATGCCCAGCCGGACCACGGTCCGGAGTGCGGCTTCTTCTGCCAGATGTGCCAGAGCGCGTTGTCGGTGCCGCGCGCAAACACTTCTAGCCGGCCGTCGGAATTATCGAAAGCCACCGGATCACTGGTGATGGAGCCGCCCAGAGATGCCCAGCTTGACCACGGTGCGGCATGCGGCTTCTCCTGCCAGATATGCCACAACACGTTGTCGATGCCACGGGCGAACACTTCCAGCCGGCCGTCGGAATTGTCGACCACGGCCGGATCACTGGTGATGGCGCCGCCCAGAGATGCCCAGCGTGACCACGATGCGGCATGCGGCTTCTCCTGCCAGATATGCCACAGTGCATTGTCGGTGCCACGGGCGAAAACTTCGAGACGGCCATCGCTGCTGGCGACCACGGCGGGATCGCTGGTGATGGCGCCACCCAGGGATGCCCAGCTTGACCACGGTCCGGCATGCGGCTCCTCTTGCCAGATGTGCCACAGCGCATTGTCAGAGCCACGGGCGAACACTTCGAGACGGCCATCGGAATTGATGAACACCTCGGGGTCGCCGGTGATCTCGCCGCCAAGTGAGGCCCAGCCTGACCACGGACCGGCATGTGGCTTCTCCTGCCAGATGTGCCAGAGCGCGTTGTCGGTCCCGCGCGCAAACACTTCTAGCCGGCCGTCGCTGTTGGCGATCGCAGCGGGATCGCTGGTGATGGCGCCGCCGAGCGAGGCCCAGCCCGACCACGGTCCGGCATGTGGCCTGTCCT
Source organism: Bradyrhizobium sp. LVM 105 (assembly GCF_003957705.1). Taxonomy (NCBI): domain Bacteria; kingdom Pseudomonadati; phylum Pseudomonadota; class Alphaproteobacteria; order Hyphomicrobiales; family Nitrobacteraceae; genus Bradyrhizobium; species Bradyrhizobium sp. LVM 105. Next base: position 15,470 of record NZ_QZMV01000040.1, read on the forward strand.
GCCAAATGTGCCAGAGTGAATTATCGGTTCCGCGCGCAAAGACCTCCAGCCGACCTTCGGAATTATCGACACTGGACGGCGAGCTGGTGAGAACGCCGCCAAGCGAGGCCCAACTCGACCATGGCCCCGAGTGCGGTTTTTCCTGCCAGACGTGCCAGAGCGCCCTGTCGGTTCCGAGACCGAACACCTCCAATCGTCCATCGGAATTCTCTGTCACTGATACCGAGTGGGTAAGCGCCGCTGCTGCGTTTGTCATTACAATCTCCGATTGTATCTGTGCAATGAGGGAACAATCTGCACCAAGCAATCTAAAGTAGCATTATCGTTTCACATTGCGATACGCCGACAAGTTGGTCTCGCGTGAAAGTGATCCGCGCGCTCAAGTTCCCTGCATTCTCACTCACATGGTGAGCGAAGCACACACGTCCTTGCGATCATGGAACCTCTGATAGCGGTGTACAAAAGTCGGGTTCGGAAATAATGGCGTCGACTAATGACCCGACGGGCAAAACAACTCGATCGATCGGAAACCACGTCAGGCTTTTAGCCCAAATATCTGTCTCCCGTTGCGTATCCCGTCCTCATTTCAGAGAGACGCTTCGCGATCGGCACGAACGTTGAGAGCGGATGCGGTGGACGCCGGGATGTTCAGCTCGCGTGCCGCACGGAGGAAGACATCTTGACTGACGGCCAAGTCGTGTGGTCCTGATTCCCCGACGCTGGGATCAGGCCTGCCTGGACCGATGATCCCGCAGGCGACGGAGGCTAACAAGTCTGGCGCTCCGGGGAGCACGAAGCAGCTGTTAACACCACCGCGCAGGGAATGTCGGATGTTTCGACGTACCTCTGGTGACCATTTGTCCGTCGTCAGATGATTTGAGACTGATCAGGCGTTCTGCGAAGGGAGGCTCTGGCTCATCAGGGGTTAGAGTTTAAGCGGCCT
>NZ_QZMV01000041.1:0-15866 GCF_003957705.1 Bradyrhizobium sp. LVM 105
CGCCGGCTACAACTTCCGGCGCCTCCTCCGCTGGCTGCAGCTCTTGTTGCGCCAAATCCTCGTCCAGCTCATCCTCCAACTTCAGCTCGTTCCGAACTGAAGTTCAGGTTCTTCACGGACGACCAGTTCACGGTCAATCCGGACGCGCTTACATGCTCCGCTGCAGTCCGGGGATCTGAGCTAGAGACGGTCAGTTCTTGACGATGAGTTTGTTAGCCGAGAGAAATCGCGTGTATGCTGGATAGAGCCCTTGATAGCGTCGCGCGAGACTGCCGAGCCCGACACGACTATAGAGTTGCGCCACATCAATTTTATCAAGATCAACGATGGAGACGAATGGCATACCCAGGAACCGACACATATCCTCCGTCCTTGTATCGTGACAGATGACAAGAGCAGGAACGCCGCGTTGTAGAGCGGCCATGCAGCCGTGAAAGCGACTCCCGAACACGAAATCGTAGTTCTGAACGGTATCGAGCCAGTCATCCACATCGAAGAAGACCCGCACATGATCGGCCGCCCACTTCCGCACGTCGGCCTCGGGGGCGACGTTCGCCAAGAACGTTGCAATTTCCTTTAACGCTTCTTCAGAATTCCGAGCCTGCTTGTCTGCCAGACTGATTTCGGCCTGCTCGCTTTGAGCAACGAAATCCGCATTCCAGGAAAGTCCCGTACCGTAGATTTCGCGCACGAGCCGAAGCATCCGTTCCTTGTCGAATGAATGAGCGACGACGTCTCGCGACGCGTTGATGGAAAGGCGCCTGACTTCTTCGAACGGCCGCTGGGGGAAGTTCATGCCGTGAGGTCCTCCCATGTAGTAAGAAGGGCAGCCGGTCACAGTCACATTGTGTACACCTCGAAGCGCGAGAACTTCTTGCGTGTGGGGGCCGCGAACGCCGATGCTGACGGCACGTTCGGCAACAACCTTCACGAACCGCTCGGTGCCAGGCATCAAGTTTATGTTCGGATCGTAGTTGTTTGATTGAGCTCCGAGACCAACTACCGCCACCGGCAAGTCGGCGCGCTCGATGTATTGCGCCATGCCGCCAAAATCGAATGTTGGAAATAGAAAGTTGGCCGCCGCAACGACAATCATGTCGAAGCGCTCATGCACCGCCCGGGGATCGATACTGTGATCCCACGAGAGGCCGTCGTAGACGATACGATCAAGTAATCCGCGCGCAATCAACTGGTTCCCGGTATTACCTCCGGTCTTCGCCAATTTTGATATTGGATCTTCGCCAACTTGCGCAGAAAAGCTCGGCGTTGCTCCAAGCAGAAAAATTTTCACTGTGCTCCTCCGGAGGCGATATCGATCCTAGACCAAAATGTAGCGCGTTTATTGCTATTGATCACCATCATCCAAATAACTTTGCGGCCACAACAAGGATCGTCACCGCATCTTCATCCTACCTTCCCTTGATCGCTGATTTCCATTGCGCCGCCTCCCCCTCATAGTCAGCCGCAGGCGATCGCCCTTCGCCGCCACCAATTGATAGAAAGTGCGCTTCCGCTGATTTCACCCGACCATCCCTTACGGCTGCCGCGACGTCGGGGTATTTGCCGAGATACCATTCGGCATCCACGGCCGGCCCTCCTCCACGGCGGCCCTCAAAGTAGCCGAAGCCTATGTAGTGCATGTGTGCACTCTCGATCTCCCTACGAGAAACGGCTTTTGCGACGTCGGGATTCTCCCGCAAATAGCTGTCCTCGTCGAACTCGGCAGCGGCTATGGCGATCTGTAACAACAGCTTGAGCAAGCCTGCCGGCACTTTGACTTGGCCGGAACCATCCAAAGCGGACTTGTCGAGGTTTAACGCGCTCATCAACGATTCAGCAGAAGGTACAAACATCAAATCACCCAAAAACGCCCCTAGTTGCAGTAACCGCGATCACCTCTCGGCCGCAGTGCGCGTGGCAGCTCTTGCTGTCCGCTTCGGCTTCTCAGCGTCGGCGGCTGTCGCCAGCAATTGGGCCGACACTTCCTGGAGATAGACCGCCTGGGCTCCCAGTTCCCGCTCTCCAAAGCGGATCCGCTCTCGCGTCAGACGGTGTATGGTGTCGATCTCTTCGATGTGCCTTTGCACTTTCAACGAATGGGTGACGCTCGCCGCATGGCGGCGGTGAACGTTGAGGGGATCCGCGACATAGGCGATTTTCGCGCCCGGCATCTCAAGGGTCTCGAGATAGAGCAGCCAATCGCCAGCCATCCGGAACTCCTTAAGACGGTCACGGCAGGCATTGAGCGCGCGCAACAGCGCCTCTCGGCGCCACAGGACCGAGCTGACATTCAGAATCGTATTCCGAACGCCGAGGTAGCGGGCCACGAAGTCGCGACCATCGAACACCTCGGTCCGCGACAATGCGCCTGGCTCGATTGTAGCGTAATAAGGCTTGTAGCTCGCATAGAGATGGGCTCCATCGGCATCAATGGATTTGGAGTCGGTGAAGCCGAATGTGATGTCGGGGTCACCGCTCATCAATGCGAGCAGACTGGAGATGAAGGTCGGCTCCGAGAGATCGTCGGCCTCGGCGATCCAAAGGAACTCCCCCTTCGCCATCTCGGCAGCCTTGGCCCATTGCGCGAACACCGAGCCGGAATTCTGTTCGTTGATGACGAGCGTGAGATCGCGCTGGCGCTGATCCGCAAGCTTCACGATAACGGAAATGCTGCCATCGGACGAGCAGTCGTCGAGCACGATGACCTCCTCGACCGGATGGTTCTGGTCGAAAATGGTGTAAAGCCGCTCCGGCAGGCAGTGCACGTAGTTGTAGTTCGGCACTGCAACCGACACGGTGGGTAGCGACGGAATTGCAAGCCGCAAGAGATCGCGGACATAGTCCGCGAAAGCGAACTTGGTCTGAATGATTTCGGTCATGCGAGTACGCTCGGCGTCCGATGGCGTCCGGCGCAGAACGTTCTCCACAGCCTGCGCCATCGCTGGCACATCGCAATAGGGCACTACGCGGCCGACATTCTCCTTGAGAAGGAGCCCGGGGATGCCGCCAGAGTCCTGGAACGCAACGACGGGCACGCCGACGCTGAGCGCCTCTAGCGCCACCGTCGGGAACGGATCCTCGCGCGAGGTCAGCGCGTAAACGTCGGAGGCTGAATAGAGCGCCTGCATGTCCGAACGATAGCCGGCGAGATGAAAATGGCCCGTGGCCTCAGCTCGCTTGATCTCCGGTCCGAGCCATTGCAGGAGACCGGGATCGACGCCGCCCGCCCAGCAAAAATGGACATCTGCATTGCGTCGTCGAACCAGATTCCAGACTTGCAAAAACAGGTCAAAGCCCTTGCGCAGATCGGCGTAGCCGACGCTGAGCACCATCTTATCGGCAGCCGAAATGCCAAATTCGGTGCGAACGAGCCCGGCTTCCGTCGGAGCCGGTTCGATCTGCTTGTAACTGCCTTGCGCGCGAATGACGAAACGCTCATCGGTCCCATCAAGCCCAAGCGCTTCGATGAGCTTGTCGCGCACGAAATCCGAGGCGAACACCACACGATGCGCGCTCCCAATCGCCGCGCGCGCGACCTCTTCCAGGTGCTTCTCGTGCAGGATCCGCGGCAATTCGTGGACCAGGGAAACGGTCCGAAAGCCCATTTCGACGAGGAATTTTGCGGCGCGCCCGCTCGCGGCCGTGTTGGCGATGGCCGCTGTAAAGCCCTTTTCCCGGAACTGTCGTAGGGTCGCAGGGATCTCGGAAGCCTGCTTGAGTACGGTGAGCGGCGCGACCGCGGCGTATTCGGCTTCCATCGCTCCGCCCTGAAGCAGGAGAAAGTCGATCTCGATATTGAAGGCGCTGCGCAGCGTCTTGCCGATGTTCAGCAAGAGATGCTGCGCGCCGCTGGGAAACGCATCATGTCCGACCAGCAGAATCTTGGGCACTGACAGATCGCGGGTCAGACCAGTGGCCGCGCGCGCGGTGGCGTTCAGGTAAGCCGAACCGAAATGGAGATCGGGCTCGAGATACGCGCCCTCGCACCATTCGTTCCAGGCATTGATACAGACGAACGATTCGCCAAAAAAGGTATGGGTCTGCGCCTGCTCGACCAGCGCTGACAACCACGCCTCGTATTTCTGCGGGGTCGAGCCCTGGATCACGAGGCCCGAGCCTTGCCGGCGCGCATCGTTGTCCCAACTCGGCACCACCGTCTTGATCAGCGGAAAATTCGGACGCGGCTCATCAAGCGAATATTTGGCGACGTCGTCGTAGCTGTAGATTTGCCCCGCATAGGTATCGTCCAGGATCTTGGCTTCGGAGTTCACCAGCGGCACATATTTGGTAAGCTTGTGCGGCGGAAATTCGATCGCGCCGTCCATGCCGTTCGCAGTTGGATCGTAATCATCAAAACTCTGGCTCATGATGATGATCGGATCTTCGTTGAATCTCTTCGCGAAGATCGCGCGCCAGCGCGCGATGACGTTTGCCGTGTCCGGAATGAGGCGCGGCCGATAAATCATCAGGAGCGGACGGCCCTGGACACGGATGTAGCGTTTGTCCTTGAAGTGCCGATTGAAGTCCGACAACAGGCGCTCGTCATCGTCGGACAGGTAGTCCTGCGAAATCAGGACCTCGCCCTCCATGCCGTCCCACCGCCGTGTCCAGTTTTCGTTGGCCCACATCAAGCAGAACGGCATGTTGATATCGCGCGTCTTCAGGAATTGCTCCAGCGGCTTTTCCAGGAGGCGCTTGCCGTTGAACCAGTAGTAGTAATAGACGAAGCCGTGGATGCCCGCCGCCTTGGCGAACTTCGCCTGCTTGCGCATAGTTTCGACGTCGGCGAGAGAGTAGAAACCGAGGTCGCGCGGAAGCCGCGGCTGGTAGTGATCCTTAAACCGAGGTATGCCGCGCGCAATGTTCGTCCATTCGGTGAAGCCGGTGCCCCACCATTTATCGTTCTCAGGGAAAGCGTGAAACTGCGTCAGATGGTAGGCCAGCACCTTGGCGCGCGGCTTTGCGCCGGCCGGCAATGGACGCAGTTCCTCGAACAGCGGGCTCGGACGGGTGAACCGCTTAATCTCGGCTGGAATGGTGGCTTCGTTCTCCGGAGGTGACGGATAGATGCCATCCTCGTGGCGATGCTCGAGATAGTGCAGAAGTGGATTCTGGTCCGTCTTACCCTTGAAATAGCGCTGAATGTAGAACTTGGTGTCGAACTCCGCCGACGGGTTGCGACCTTCCTTGTAGCCATGAAAGATGAAGTGCTCGAACGGATCGACGCCGGCCGCTGCCACGTCCTGATAGGTCTGACGATAATATTGCGCGTCAAATTCTGGGATCGGGCTGAACGGGCCGAGGCGGTTCTTCAGATAGTGCGCGAGCGGGCTCTCGCCTTCCGGAATGCCGTACTTCTCCCGATACCAGGCCGGCTGAAAATAGGGACTTGGCCGCCGCCCATCGCGCTCGCCGACCGTCGCATAGTGCAGGAACGGATGCGCATTCGCGTCCTGCACATCGGGATAGGTTGTGACGTACCAGATCGGGTCGAAGATCGGATTTGGCTTACGACCTTCCCTGTAGCCATAGAGGAAGAAATGCTCGAACGGATCGGCGCCGACCGCGATCACGTCCGGATAACTCGCGGCGTAGAAATCCTCGTCGAACAGACCGAGGCCCTTGAGGGTGCGCGCGGCATCTGGAAGGTCGGCGGCCGGCGCTGGCTGCTCGACTTCGCGCGGCGGCTCCGTCTGTCTGCTCGCCGGTCCCTCGGCGGCGACCTCCTTCGCAGAACTGTTTAGTTTTGTGGCGCCCGGCTCTGACCTGGATTGCAGCCTTGCGGCGGCGCTGCGCCTCGCCCGAGGTTCTCTTTGACCGGCGTCGCGCGCGAGCTTCGAAAGGAAATCAGCCATTGTTACTCACTCATGCATTGGGCGCTTCGTTCCGCACTGGCAGACTAGCGCAAAGCTTCTGTCTCCAGTGTAAAAGTCCCGTCGCTTGTCGCGCCGATCGACTGGAGGCGCCGCACGGCGCCTTCATTGCGTTGCCGAGCCGCGTATTGGTACCAATTGACCGCTGCGTCGCGATCTTGCGCGGTGCCTCGGCCCGACATCAACGCGTCGCCCAGCGCAACCTGCGCTTCCGCCATGCCTCGCTCGGCGGCCCTCTGAAACCATTCCGTCGCCGTCGTCACGTCAGCCTCGCGCCCCTGTCCCCTCCCGAGCATCACGGCGAGGTTGTACTGCGCGACCGTATGTCCCTGCTCCGCAGCGGCTTCGTACCAGTTCACACCCTCTGCAAGATCCAGGCCCACTCCGTAGCCCGTGCAGTACATGACGGCCAGTTCGAATTGCGCCGCTGCATGCCCCGCGCGCGCCGCCTTGGTCATCCACGATGATGCTGCCTGCGCATTCCCCACGCCGCTCTTCGAATCCAGATGGAGAAGTCCCAGCATGTACTGCGCCTCGACATGGCCGGCATCCGCCGCCCGCGTGAGCCATGGGGTGGCGCCTAGCATATCGGCGGTCCCGCCGAACTTACCCATCTTCAGCGCGCCCAGTTGAAACGCCGCCGGGGGATGACCGGCCTCGGCGGCCTCTCCCAACAAAGAGTGCGCGCGTGCAACGTCATCATCGGACGCATTCTGATGAAGCAGGAAGAGCGCATAGGCGGTCTTGGCGTCAGGATCTCCGCTACCGGCGGCCCTGCTCAACCATTCCGACGCCATTTCCTGATCTTTTGGAACGCCCGCACCGGTCGAATAGAGCTTGCCGAGTTGCACCTGTGCGGCGCTGATGCCGCCATCTGCGGCACGTTCGAACCATTTGATCGCGGCCTCCACGTTGCGCTGAACGCCGGAGCCGTTGAGATAGAAGATCGCAACGTTGAATGCCGCAGTGGCATGGCCATTTTCGGCCGCGCGCTCGAACCATTTCGCGGCCTGACGAATGTTGGGCGAGACACCGACACCAGTCGCATAGAACCGGCCGACGAAGAATTGCGCCCGCACATCGCCCCGCTCGGCGGCCTTCTCGTACCAAACGGCCGCCTCCCGCAAATCGGGCTCGGCAACGGCTCCGTTCGAATAGAATTCCGCGAGTGCCTGAATTGCCGGAAGGTAATCCTTCCGCGCCGCCTTGCGCAGCGCGGTCTCGGCGCGATCGAGGTCTTTGGCGACGCCCTTGCCGCTGAGCCGTAACAGACCGATGTTGTAGAGTGCGATCGGATCATCATGCGTGGCCGCACTCTGGAACAGGCGAGCAGCCTCAGTCGGGTTCTCGGGCAAGCCCATACCCTTCAACGTCATGAATGCGAGCCCAATCTGCGCCCTCACGTGATCCTGCGCGGCGGCCTTGCCATACCAGATCGCAGCCTGCGCGAAATCGACGAGTACGCCGCGTCCCTGATAATAGACATCGCCGAGCGCGAACTCAGCCGGAGCAAATTTCTGATTAGCCGCCGCCTGATACCACCGAAGTGCAGCAGCGAAGTCCTTCGTGCACCCCTGCCCTTCGCTGTAGAGATTGCCCAGGATGGTCTGAGCATCCGCTTTGCCGGCTTCGGCCGCGGCTGATATCCAGCGAAACGCGGCGCAAATATCCTTAACGACACTGGTCCCGTGCGGGAATATCAGGTGATGCACATTCGACGCGGTATCGCCCAATCGCGCGGCGGAGGATTGACGCCAGATCTCCGGCCTATTCGGTCCGAGGCTGGCGTTGACTCCGTACAGATAGATCAGGCCGAGTTGATATTGCGCCTCGGCGTGACCTCGCTGTGCCGCCCGTTCGTACCACACCGCCGCGTCCGGAATGCTGCCCGCCACTCCCAGGTTCTTGGCGTAGAGCATGCCGATCCGATAGTCCGCTTCCGCGTTGCCGTTTTGCGAGGCACGCTTCCAGAGCTTAAGTGCCTCCAGATAGTGACCGCGCTCGAACGCTGCCTCTGCGGGACCAAGCCGCCTTTCGTCAGATCTGTGAGACGCGGGGCGAAGCCATTGGAGGAGCGATCGGGTCAATGCCGTCATGGCTCACGCATGGCCTCCCGGATGCCCTTCAGCATTCCGCCAAGCAGATACATTCCGACCGCACGCGTGCCGACATGGACGTCTCCCGCAAGCGTCATGCCGGGAATCAGGCGGAAGTTTTTCGGAACATCCTTGAAGTTGGTCGAGTCCACCGAGCACCGCGCCTTGTAGTAGGCCTCGATAGGCTTTCCATCGTCGTCGGTGGTGAAGGCGCCCTCGCTGATCCAGCGCACTTTGCCGTCGGCTGTACCATGCTCCGCGGCATTGAACGCATCAATCCGCATCGTGCACGGGTCTCCGGGCCGGATGAAACCGACATCGCGCGAGGCAATGCGAATTTCAGCCTCGAGCTTGGTATCGGTCGGCATCAGGGTAATGAAGGGATCGCCGGGCTTCAGCACCGACCCGACCGAGAGCCTTGCCATCGTCAACACGACTGAGTCTTCGGCGGCGGTCAATCGGACCAGATCCTGGTGCCTGAGCGCCTTCTCATAAGAGGCTCTCGCCTCGTCGAGCTTGTTGCGGGTCGTCACGAGATCCTGACTCAGTTGCGCAAACCATTGCTGCTTGAAGGCGTCACGGTCCGCGATTGACGCGGCGAGCGTATTCTGGGCTTCGATTAGACTGTTATGGGTATTCTCCAGGGTCCGCAGCAATTCAAGCCTTGTGTCCTGAGAGATAAACATATTGAGCTGCGAGCCCGTGCCGTGCTCGGCCAGCGTGGTTCGCATGGTCTCGATCTTCTGCAAGATCTCGTCACGCTGCCGATATCTCGCATCGTCCCCGCGAAGTTTCTCCATTGTCGCTTGGGTCTGCTTGATCTTCGAATCGAAACTATTGATCTGCGCGGTATATTGCGCTGTCCGCTGATCATAGAGCGCCTTCTGCAAGGCTGCGTATTTCTGGTAGTCCGGGTCTGTCTTGCTCGCAAAAACCAGCGGATGCTGGTTCAGCTCGGCTTCATCGCGCGCCACCTGAGTCTCGAGGCTAGCGATCTGCAACTTCGCCTGGGTCAGGTCCGCCGACGTAAAGGTCGCGTCCAGGGTTGCAATAAGCTGTCCCGGTTGGACCTGCTCGCCTTCCCGCACGTCAATCGTCTTAATGATCGATGGATCCAGCGCCTGAAGGACGCTGATCTGTCCCACCGGCACGATCCGCCCCCCAACGCTGGTGATGACGCGATCTATCCGCGTCAGAGCCAGAATGGCAACGATCGTGACCAGGAAGGCCGAGAGCACAAACAGCGTTGCTCGTGCGACCAGTGGCTCAGCCTCCTCTCGGATCGCATCCGTTTCCGATTGAAATTGGCGAACGGTCGCAAGCGCACCATCAGGAGACAAGCGTCGGACTCCCGGATCTTGAACGATCGTTGCGGGCTGCCGGCGCCAAATGCATGTTCTGCTGATACCACAGCGAGCTGTAGATATCGTTGCGCGCCATGAGCTCCTCATGCCGCCCGACATCGTCGACCACACCACGATTAAGCACGAGAATTGCGTCCGCCTTTGTCAGGGACGACAGGCGATGCGAGATGATGATCAGCGTCCGGCCATGCGCGATGCGCGTTATGTTGGCGTTCACGATCGCCTCGCTGTCGGCGTCCAGCGCGCTTGTCGCCTCATCGAGAATCAGGATCGGCGGGTTGACGATCAACGCACGCGCAATCGCAAGCCGCTGCCGCTGCCCTCCCGAGAGGTTCGGCGAACCTTCATAGATATGCGTCTCGTAGCCACGCGGCAGCTTGTCGATGAATTCTTCCGCGCCCGCCAGCCTCGCCGCCCTGACCACATCATCGAACGACGCGTCCGGCTTGGCCGCGGTGATGTTTTCGCGGATGGTCCCACTGAACAGAAAATTCTCCTGGAGCACCACACCCACGTTGCGACGGAGATGGTCGATGTCGTACTCGCGAACGTCGATGCCATCGATCTTGATCAATCCCTCATAGTCGGAATGCAGCCGCTGCAGCAGACGCGTAACCGTGGTCTTGCCGGATCCGCTCTTGCCCATCACGCCCAAAGTCGTCCCCACCGGAATTTCGAAGGAGATGTTGTTCAGCGTGGGCGATAGCGCTCCCTTGTATTTGAAGGTGACGCCGGAGAACTCCACCTTGCCCTCGAGCGGCGAACGCACACCATGGCCGGAACGTCCCTCTTCCGCCGGAAGGTTGACGAGATTGCCGACGATTGCAACCGCACTTCGCGCCTCGTCGTATTGATTGATGAGCTGTGCCATCTGCATCAGCGGACCCGAGACGCGCTGCGACAGCAGCAGGAATGAGAACAGCGCCCCGATATAGACCGGGTCGTTGCTTTCGAGCGCTAGATAGACTCCGAGCGCATAGGAGCCGCTGACGGCCAGCCGCTCCAGCGGACGCACCACCGACTGGATGGCGTTTCCAGTCATGCCTTCCACGAGCCGGGCCTTGGCAACGCGTGCGACCAGAACATCCCACATGTGGCGCTGCCGCGTATCGAGCGCGAGCGACTTGATCGTCCGGATGCCATTCAAGGTTTGAACCAAGAATGCGCCCTGCGCGCCCTCCGCGGCCAGCACGCCAGTAGACGCCTTGCGGTAATTCGGCAACATCAGGACGAGCCACGCGACGATCAATGCCGACAAGGCGAGAACCACGAACGTCATGACGGGGCTGAAGAAGAACATGACGGGCAGGAAAAACATCAGCGTCGTAGAGTCGAGAATGGTGCCGAACAATTGCCCCATCAGGAACGAGCGGATGCGAAAGACTTCGCGAATGTCGCGCGCGACGAGGCCGACGGCCGTCTGCTCGAAATAGTCGATGGGAAGATTGAGGACCTTTTCGAAGACGTAGGTCGACAATTTGACGTCCAGCCTGGTCGTCAAGCGATGGACAAGGAACTGTCTCAAGAACGAGAACGCCGCCTCGAAGGCTATGACCACCAACATCGCAACACAGAGCACATAGAACGTGTTGTACGCCTTGTAGAAGATCACCTTGTCCGACAACAAGCGCCAGAACATGATCGGCGCCAGGCCGAGAAGCCCGAGGATCACGGCGGCAATCGCGACATCGCGGACCATGCGGCGTTCGCGAAACAATAGCGCGGCTACGAGGCCGAAACTGAACGGCTGCGCTTCGTCAGATATCTCGTAGTTGCGTTTGATCAGGACGAGATCGCCGGACCAGATATCTTCAAATCGTGGCTGGTCGATCACGAGCAGCGCGTCTTCCGCGGCATTCGGATCCCTCAGCACGATGCGCGTATTGTGGGCATCTCCATCGACACGCAGGAGCACCATGTGGCTCCCATTGCGAAGCCGAACGATGACCGGGAGCGCCTTCTTCAGATGAGACAGTCCGCCCCAATCGAGCTTGACGCACTTCGCGCGTATGCCCGCTTTCTCCGCGCAGCGGACAAGCTGATGGAGTGTGACGTTCTCGTCCGGCAAAAGGTTGTCTTGAATGAGCTGTGAGGACGTGAGGTGCAGCCCGTACTGTCGTGCGACGATAATCAGGCACCCCAGTGCCGATGCGGGTGCTGCATCGGCGAGGTTCTGGTCATCGACACCGTGGACGGTCATGGAGGTCAAGCTACCTGCCATCTATGTTAATGCTTTCACGTTCCACTGTGAGCATAACAGTTAGCGGCACAAAAGCCAGCAGACTTATCGCCGAAATTGTGGGAAATGATTGGTCACACTCACAGATATGTCAGGACCGGGCTTCCTGAAAATTGAAGCCGGATTCTAACAAAGACCTCTGGATGGCCTCGCCGTCGGCCTCGGGCATCAGCGCGAGCGCACAAACCTCGAAATTTTGGGTGCTGACCGAAACGGTCGGAAACCCGGCCATCAGGAGGAGATTACCGAGTCGCTCGGCCGTAAATCCGGTGCGGTGGGCCATGTGGACGCGCCCCTCCTCGATCGCGCGCGAATGTCCATAAAGCATGTCCAGCGGGCTGATCGGCCCCGCCGGCGAATGATAGGCTATTGCGCCGATGCTACCATGCTGGACTATGAATTGAGCGACCGACTGCACATCCGGGCACATGATCAAGGCGAAACCATCAGGCTTAAGGATCTGGTGGAATTGCCGCAATGTAGGATATACCTCGTGGGCATACAGGTGCTCGAGCACGTGCGATGTCCACACCGCGTCGAAGGACTGAGGCTTGAACGCGCCACTCAACTCAAGGATCGAGCCGATCACATCTGGTTTGACGTTCGGGTCGATGTCGAACCGGGTCTCTTCCCAACCATGGTTGAGCATCATCCGGGCGATGCGCTGTGCCGGACCGGATCCTGAGCCCGCGTTGAGCAATTGCCTCATCGTGAGAGACTATAATCCGTGCCCGCACCGGGTGAGAGGGCCAGACGATAACATTGGCAAACCACAACACAGGCACCAGCGAAGGGACATCGTACATAACATGCGAAAGCGCTCAGCTCAAAGGCAAAGCCCCGCCATGAGCGGGGCTTTCTCAATGCAACTTGCGGGCGCCGGTTCAGAGCTTCGGCAGCTGCACGTCTCCATCGGTGAAGTGGAGATATTCGACGCCACTGACCACCACCGTCTGGCTACCCTCGAAGTGCAGCGTGTAGGATTTTGTCTTCTCGTCGACATCGACCTTGGTAACCTCAAAGGAGGAGCGATCGGCGAAATCCACGGTGTCCGAGCCCGCGCCGCCTATAATCGTATCATTTCCAGTGTGGGTCTGAAGATGGAATGTATCGTTGCCGTTTCCTCCCTGCAGCGTCGAGTTCGCTCCCGACTCGCCGTAGACCCAGAAGACGTCATTGCCGTCACCGCCCTCAAAGACATCGCCCTGGACGCCAATTAGCGTATCGTTGCCATCGCCACCAATAAGCGTGCTGCGGCCCGACGATAGATCTCGCAGAATGTCGTTGCCGCTGCCGCCTGCGAGCAGCTGAGCGCCGCTGCCCGCCTCAAGATAGTCGTTCCCGCTGCCGCCGTCCAAAGTGTCGTTGCCGCTGCCACCGTAGATACTGTCGTTGCCTCCACCGCCGAAAAGTGAGCTGTTACCGTGTCCGCCGCGGATCGCGTCGTTGCCGCTACCGCCATAGACCGTGTCGTTCCCAAAATCATACAGGTTTACGCTATCGGAACCTTTTCCCATAGCGATGAACACATCATTATGTCCGCCAATCACATCGAGCCTCTTGCCGCCGGCGTCATCGAAAATAATCGCCTTCAGGTTTGGCGTGGTCTCGACGGTGGTTGACTGCGCAATGTCGAGGATCTGAACGCCTGTTGGAACGGCCCCCGAGAACGGCCCAGACTGAAACGCAGCCTTCGAAGTATCGCCAGGATGATCGCTGTAGACTCCGCTACGTTCTAGCGAATCGATCAGTGCCGACCTGACGCTCGCCTCAATGTGATTTCCGTTTTGATGGAGAAATCGATCCAGTTCGGTTTTCGTCAGGTAAGATATAGCCATGGGACGCCCTCTCGGTTCTTGTTGGGGACGGACGAAGCGATGCTCCGATTATCTCGAAGAGCTTAACTTGAGAAGGACCATTCAGCCGCCACTCAGGATTGAGAAGATAACAAACCCGCTGTGAATGTTATTTGGAATGTTAAGGCTGTGAGCTGTGGGTGTCAAGGATGAAATAGATCCGACTTGCCATATTCATTTCACTTAGCCTCGCGAGTTTGGCGATCTGCTTGGCGGCTCCGGCTTCCGAGCCAACACTGCGGGTCCGGGAGGGATATTGCTATCCCCCCCAGGAAAGGCTGGGATCAGCCTCGGCTGCGCCCGATCAGGTCCGCCCCAGCACGAACCCCTCGTTGGACGTTGGACCGCTTCTGCAGTCGTTGCTCCGCGCCCAATGGTCGTTCTTGCTGCTGTGCAAGAATGGCCCCACGAGCTTCGCCGACGCCAGGTGGGCACGTGAAGAGGCGCGATCAGGTTGCGACGTGCTTGCCCCCGCAGAGGCATGGATGCCGGACAATCATGGCACGTGACGAAGTAAACTGGCTGCTCCGATTGAAGACTCTTGCGCGGCAACGACTTGCCAGCGATCCAGACCACTGAGATGGAACCAAGATCTCAAAATGTAACGCAAGGACGATTTCCTCCATTTGCTGCCCAAGCACACATTGCGATTGAGCTCCCCTCTCGCCGAGCTGCTTCAGCTCGATCATCAGCAGCCCCTCGGACTTCTTCTCCGTCTTCAGCTGATGGGCTACTTGGGCAATCCCGGCCTTCGGGAAGTCTTTGCCGGCAAACCCCGTTGCTGCCCAGTAGCGCCTCTGGAGCATCCGAAAATTTGAAGGCAGTCATCATGCTCTTCCCAGATAGGATCCACCAAGTTTGTTTCCGTTCAGACCGATGGCGTCAAAATGCTAGTAGATTCAGCGTTATTAAATCATGGTAGCCTTAACAAACGGTCGTTGTATCATCACTTGTAGGTTAGCAGACATTGTTTGTATGTTGTTTGACATAAGCCCGCCCTTCTGTTCAAGCTGGCGGCGAGTTACTTGGTCGGAATTCGCTCTAGTCCGAATGAAAAAACATTCTCGTCAAGAGATCAAACTGAAACTCGCTCGGGCGGATGAATTGGCCCGAGCAGGCAGCTCTCAGGTGGCCATCTGTAAGACGCTCGGCGTGAGCGTTATGACGCTCCATCGTTGGCGGAAACTGCCGCTCAGCGAGGACGTCAGGCAATCTTCGGTGGGACCTAACTCGGGCAGGAATCTGCCTCCTCCTCGTGCTAGCCTGGATGAAATGCGTCGTGCATTGGAAGAGCTTACGGTCGAGAACCGGCGTCTCCGCAAACTTGTCACGGATCTGATGCTTGAGAAGATGACACTTGAAGAGGCTTCGGCACCCAGCCTTGCTTCTGGCCGAGTACACGATCCTTGACCCGAGCTTGTTCATGTCTCGGTGCAAAAGTTGATGCGTGTGCAAAAAAAGCCCCCGTCCGGCGGATTTGGGGGAACTATCGGCTATGGGCTGCCGAGTTTTTGTAAGCGTCGTTCTCAGGCTGTCATTCGGGTGCAATATTGGCTCTGACTCATATGTGGAACGTATATGGACCCAGCCCGATTGCAACGACCGGCTTGATCAGGATCGACGGTCACAACTGCAGACGTATATCCGGCTTCTTGATGCGGCTGGACAACGTCTCCGCCGCGAGCCTCGATGGTTTTCGCCCGCTTCCACCTCAACCGCCCCGAGACATCGGCGCAAGCCGTGCCGGTCCACACATCAGGTTCGGGAAGCGACGGGGTGACCGTTTCGCCATCTCCTGCCATTTGTTGCAATTGCCGGGTGAGACCTCCTTTCCTTGATTGCCGCTTCGCTTCAGGCCGCCTTCACCGACAGCGCCGGCTCATAAGCTGCGTCGCCTGTGAGCATAGCCCACACGATCCGCGCATTCTTGTTGGCAAGAGCCACGGCCGCGACATTGGGATGGCGCCGTTGCCGGATTTTGCCGAGCCAGAGGCTTCGCGGATCCTGCTTGCCAGTGGCCCGGCTTAAAGCGGCGCGAGCTCCGTGAATCATCAGCGTCCGCAGGTATCGATCGCCGCGTTTGCTGATGCCGAACAAGCGGGACCGCCCTCCACTGGATCGCTGCTTCGGCACCAGGCCAAGCCAAGCCGCGAACTGGCGGCCGTTCTTGAAACAGCTTCTATCGCCCACGGCGGCGATCAAGGCTGTTGCCGTCACAGGTCCGACGCCTTCGATTTTGCCGAGCCGCTGGCACTGCTCATTCGTACGGAAGATTTCCCTTATCCGCCGGTCATAGGCTGCAACGCGGGTATCAAGCTCGGACAACTCCTCTTGCAATTCCCTCATGAGCGCTCGGAGCATTGAGCTGGCCCCGGTTGTCTGAACAGAATATCCGCGTCGATAAGTGGAGCCTCTGCCGGGGTTAGGCTGCCGTGCGG
>NZ_QZMV01000042.1:0-15484 GCF_003957705.1 Bradyrhizobium sp. LVM 105
CGCGGGTCAATCTTGCCCGCCGTCAGGCAGAAACTCCACTTATCGCGCTGTTCAGATTTGCGGGACCAGCTCAGAGTGCGGCCGCCGCAAGCTTGTCTTCGACTGACATGTAGGAGTCGCGCGTGCTCATATCGTTTTCACCTAGTATCGCTCAAAATTGCTGGTCGCCGTGCTACAAAAGTTGCAATTATTCAAGTTTCGTGCCGTCGAGATTGCTCGTGATCGTTGTCTAACAGACTCCAGAGTTGGCTCCCGGCCAAGATCACTAGAGCGCAATGCAGTGCGAGCAAGGGTGCGGCTACACCAGTGAGGCCCCCATGAAGCCGTCCGATCAGATAGGAGAGGGCGATTGCGACCAAGCTTGAGGCAGAGAATGCTCTAGAGATAGCAACGTGCTTATTAATCGAGGCGAGCGGTATCAGCTCGGTGGTCCAGATCATCTCGGCAGCGACTGCAAGTAGAAGCACGATGAAAAAGGGAAAATGAGCAACCACTGCGCCCTTCGTCCAGAGTGAAAGTATGTCATTCCCGGCTGCACTTAGAACGGCCACATAGAAGACGCTCGCGCCGACAGCAATGAAGAAATGAATTCGGGCGAGTTGCGAAAATTGCCGAAATCTCTTCACTCCAAACAGACGAGAGTATTCTGGCGTTAGCGCGAAATTGAAAATGTTTGCAGCCGACGTTCCGAGTCTCGCCAGCGTCCGAGAAGTTGAAAAGATAACAACTTCCGCTGGCGTTCCGGTTAAACCAAGAACAATAACCGGCCCTTGAATCGTAATTGCTTGGCCAATCGAAACTAACATGAAACTAAGAGATGGCTGAAAAAGGCGCCTCGCTTCGGCTAAAGTGGCATGCTGATAACCGACACTTAGCCAAGGCTCGAGCAATCTTAGTCTCAGCCATGCAGCGATTGCGAAGGCTGTGCGGTTGCTTACGATCGCCAATGCAGCGACCACGAGGTCTTGAGTTATGGTAGCTGCAACCGCAGTTACGATTCCCTCCATTAATCTGGCGGAGGCGCCCCACGCAACTTCCTCTGCCGGCCTGCCCGTGCATCGAAAGCCGCTCGCAAACAGGAGCATATACTGCGTCAGGAGGACGTTTGTAGCGAGTAGCATTAGGACGAGATTGGCGGACCTCTCACTGATCAGATCCAAGCCAAAGACTCTGGTTACGTGCAAAGAGGGAAGACCTATTAGCGCCAAGCAAAGAATGACGGCAATTATTCCGGTCAGCAACGTGAATATGCTCTGGTACGTAATCAAAGCCCCAGTGCGATCTCCGTTTGCAACCTTGATCGTCATTACGTTCTTTGCCGCCATCGTGAACCCGAAGTCGGCGAAAGTCAGATAGGTCGGAACTGCTGACAACAGTATCCACGCCCCGTACCGCTCGGTCCCCCAGAAGTAGAGCAGCACTGGAACGATAGCTAACTGGACACCGACGGTAACAATCTGATTATAGATCTGCGCGCCAAATGTCGCAGCGATGCTGTGAAATGAGTGCCGCATCGTGAGCGTCATGGAAGAATACCATTGTCCGTGCGGCGCGCGTGCAAACAAAAGATTGTTAGACTGCCGGCTTGCTAGAGCTGCTCAGAGGCGGGGGCTGAGCCCTTCCTTGAGTCGATCGATGATCGCATTCAGATTTGCTTGAAACGAATCGTTCAGATACTTAGCCTCGACTTTCCTCCGTCCATACTCTCCGAATCGTCTCGCGAGTGCGGGGTCGCTTAGTAAATCGTGAAGCCGGTCCGCTATTTCCTGCGGATCTCGATCGTTAACGACAAATCCGTCGTGAGCATCCGAAACGACTTCTTTCGAGGCGCCCGACGAGCTGCAAAGCACGGGTAAGAGGCGAAGCCACGCTTCGAGATACACTATGCCAAATCCCTCTTTGGAAGAAGGCAAGGCGAAAACCGTAGCTCGCAGATAGGCCCTGGAAAGCTCCGAATCTGTTAGTCGACCGAGAAATGAAACATTCTCGACGATGCCCAGTTCGATCGCTAGGCGCTCAAGCTCGGCGCGCAGCGACCCATCGCCGACGATTTCGTACCTAACCCTCGGCATCCTCTTTTTCAGAAGAGCAATTGCTCTTAGCATCTGATCAATGTTTTTCGCTCTGTCGCCCGAACTTAGCCGAGATACGGTTAGAACAACAGAAACGTCCGATGCACCTAGACCAGAGGGGCGCTCGATAAAATCGACAGCGTTTGGAAGAAGCGAGAATCTCTTCGCGCTCACTCCGAACTGCTCCGACATGACATCAGCGGTATACTGGCTTACTGATGCGATCCGACTAATTGCACGGAGAAAGATGCTATCGTACCATCGCTTTTTTCGCCTCAGGGGTTCGTTCCAGACTTCATCTCCATGCACAAATAGGAGTATCGGTGTCTTCCAGCGGAGGCACCTCACAATCGCTGCAATTAGCAACAGATTGATATGCCCTATAATGAGCACGTCGGCGCTCAATCCGGCGAGTACGCTTCCGAAAATAAACGAGATCCGATTTGAATAGCTTTGCGCAATGGCAGTGAGATCCTTCGGTATGGAATCGCCATCGCGGAGGAATAGCAGTCGCGGTAGAGGAGCGCCCCGCGATTCCGCCGTTGACTTTAGGTTTCTTACTACACGCCGATTGAAGTTTTGCATGCCGCCAACCAACGAGTAGGTTTCTAGCGCGCAAAAGACAACTTGGTGTCTGGCTCGAATCCCGGGCGGAGTCGTCATGGTCGCAACAGCAAAAGGATATCTAGGCATTCACAAAATGAGCCTGTTTGAACAGAAAGTCCGCCTGCAAGGGGCCTTTAGCTCCGCTCATATTCTGGTTGAATACGCCGCGGAGTTCAAATCCCCTTCCCCTCAGATGCTCAATCACATCACCTACAAGAGCCTGTCCCTGGTAAAGTTCGCGGAAAGAAGCTTCAAGATAGATTGTGTCGAAGTGACCAAGCAGTTCTTCGCATCCCTGCAGTACACTTAGTTCAAATCCCTGCACATCGATCTTCAGCAATGCGGGGGCAGCTATCTGCTCCCGTCTCAAAGCGGATCCCAGTCGGCGCATCTCGACGTTCCGTCTTGCCTTTACCTCAGTTCCGAATGCCTCGGTTTGCATCGCTGCCGGAGTCAGGAGTGAGGACGAATCGTTTTGATTTGTAACGTTTAAAGTAGCCTGTGTATCTTTGGGTCCAATGCCGCAGCGAAATAGTTGAACATGCTTGTCGCTGCTGAAGATGTCACTGAAAATACTCCAGCAGTCATCGAGTGGTTCGAAACTGAAAATATCTGCCGCTGGATATTGCTCGCGCGCGAATAGTGCAAACTGCCCGACATTCGCCCCGACATCGATGACCGTCTTGTACTCCACGTCTCCCAGCGCGTCTCTGTGCTCGATGCTCGCTGCAACTCCGTGCTTGAGCGCTCGCATTCCTGAGAGAGAGGTGAGCGCGTGTAGGAGCTTTTGAATGCGGATTAGAATGAGATCAATTGGCAAGGCGGTGGCTCAACAGAATCTGATCAATAAGCAGTTGGACGGACCATGGAGACAACTATCGTTCCCAACATGATTCTCACATCCAACCACAAGCTCCAATTGTTGATGTACCACAGGTCATACTCCACGCGCTTCTGCATCAGGTCGAGCGTGCGGGTTTCTCCGCGATAACCATTAACCTGGGCCCAGCCGGTGATGCCGGGCTTGACGTGGTGGCGGAAGGCGTAGTTGCCGATGATCTGCTCATATTCGTCGTTGTGGGCGGCCGCGTGCGGGCGGGGGCCGACCAGCGACATGTCGCCCTTGAGCACGTTGAAGAGCTGCGGCAGCTCGTCGATCGAGGTCTTGCGCAGCCATTTGCCGATTCCCGTGACGCGCGGGTCGTTCTTCTGCGCCTGCCGAATCGTCGGGCCGTCCTCCAGCACGCGCATGGTGCGGAACTTGAAGATCTTGAACGCGCGCCCGCCGAAGCCGTGGCGGGTCTGGCGGAAGAACACCGGGCCCTTCGAGCTCAGCTTGATCAGCATCGCGGTCACCAGCATCACCGGCGCGAACACTAAAAGCGCAAGGCTGGCGCCGACGAGGTCGAGCGTCCGCTTCAGCGCGCGCTCCTTCCAGGACAGCGGCGCGCGGCGCAGCTCGGCGGTGAACGTGTTGCCGGTGGAGACCAGCGGATAGCGCAGGAACCGCGCCGCGTTGGGGTCCGGCACCAGATGCACGGGGATGGGCAGGATCTTCAGCGCGTCCAGAATGCTGTCGATCGCGTGCTGCCGGCTCCAGTTCATCAGCAGGAAGACGTGCTCGATCCGCTGCTCGCGCGCGAACGCGATCAGCTCCTCGAAGCGCGGCGCCAGCTGCGACAGCAGCAGCGGCGAGGCGAGGTCCCTCGGCGGGATCTCCATCACCCGCACCAGGCGGTAGCCGTGCTGGCCGAGGTCGTCGACCGCGTTGGAGGAGCTGGCAAGGCCGAACTCGGCGATCATGACGGCGCGGCCGTTGGCGAAGGCGCCGGTGCGCAAGGCATGCGCGGTCCAGCGCGCCGCCATCATCTTCCAGGCCAGCAGCACAATGAGGCCGACCAGGTAGAACGAGATCGTGGTGCCGCGCGAAAACTCCTCGCTGACCTTCATCGTGAAGGCGATCGCCAGCAGCGCCCCGAACAGCCCGGTCCAGGTCGTCAGCGTCAGCCGGAAGGTGCGCGGCAGGTTGGTGATGTTCTTCAGCCGGTAGCCGTGCTGCACCACCGTCAGCAGCACGAAATTGATCGCCACCAGCACGCTCGCCGCCGCATAGACGTCCGCCTTGCCGAGCGTGCCCGCGGTCGCGATGTGATAGCCGGCCGCGCAGCCGATGCCGCTGACCATGACCAGCGCCGCGTCGATGACCGCCATCGCCCGCTCGACAACCACAGGTCGCAGCCAGTTCGGTGAAAATCCGGAAGTCGCATCCGCCGCCGGCTCGACCAGGCCAATTTTCGCCGTAGAATCAGAGGCAGGCACCGGCCTTGTGGAAATAATAGTCATCCTGCCAAATCCATCGACGCAATATTCATTACCCGAACAGCCGTGCTATCGGTCAAAATCGCTGTTAAAACAAGGCGAAGGAAAAGTTAACCTTACCCCACAAGCCTGCATTGTAGCCCATCCCGCCCCGGCTGATATGTTAATTTTCGCAACCCGTTAGGAAGATCTCGTTGCCTCGAACCCAGTCCCGGCGACGAACCCGGTCGAGCGGGAAGCGCACCCTCGCCATTGGCCTTGCTGCCTTGGCCTTGGTCGGGACCGCGCTTCTCCTTCTTCGCCCCGATGTGGCACCCGTACGGGCCCCCACGGCTCCGACTGCCGCCGCGGTGAAGCTCCTCCTCGACGGGCCACATGGCGCGCGCTTCGCCGGCGAGCTCGCTGCGTCGAGGCAGGCATATTTCTCCTCCCGCATTGAGCTGGCGGCCCAATCCGATCCAGACTTCGTCCAAATTGTTGCACGTCAACATGCCATCGGCGTGACGAGCGGCCACAAGTTCCTGCTGGCAACCTGGCGCGGCGTTCCCGTGACGGCCTTTGCCGCGAGCTTCCTCGATACCTCCGTGGCGATCTTCACGCTGGAAAGTTCGGGCCTGCGGCGGCCGGCTGATCTGGTCGGAAAGCGTGTGGGATACCGCAGGGCGAGCGAGGGAGACGTCGTTTTCGATGCCATGATGGCGCAGCTCGGACTGCCCCGAAGCCAGATCACCAAGGTGGCTGACCGCGACAGCTTCGATGCGCTGCGAGCCGGGGAGGTGGATGCCATCATCGCCGCAATCGACGCGCAGCCGGATCCCACCAGTTCGGCCTTCGTGAAGCTGAATGTCATCAAGCCGCAAGACTATGGTATCCATGTTCCTGGCTTGGTTTACTTCGCGAGCAATGCTCTCGTCCATGAACAGCCATCCACGATTGCCGATGTCCTTCAGGGCCTCATTCGAGGATGGCAATTCACCTACGCGGACTATGCACGGAGCGTGCCCGTTCTCGCCGGTGCCGGACCTGGCAGTCTGAATCCCGAGCGGCTCAGATTCGAGCTGCAGCAGCAGCGCCCGCTGGTGCTCCCGACGGGCGGACGTATCGGCGACTACGACGAAAGCCGCTGGCGGACGCTGCGGGATATCCTTCTCTTTGCCAAACTCGGCGAGGAAGATGTGCCTCTGGCTCAGACCGTCAACTACCAATTCCTCCGGGATGTCTACCGCCGATCGCCCGATCTCGCCGCTCCGGGCGCCTGGAGCGAGGAAAAATAGGACCAAGAAGCCACACCTGCGCGCCATCTCGTCCCAAAAGTCGCTCGGCCGCCCCGGCACCGGTTGCATTTCCGGCGGTGGCCTTGGTAAAGTTCGGTTCACTATTTGGGCTGGTCGCGGAGTGGCCCTGCGAACCGGCGACGTCGGTCGGCTGGGATCTGACGAGTACGGTCGGGGATCAAATCCGCAGGGGCGAGGAGCTATTTTGGATGTTTAAGACGTTGATCCGAGCAGGCCTTTTGGCCGCAACTGTTACCTTCTGCGCGGCGAGCGGAGCGAGCGCCGCGATGCAGATGCCGGCACCGGCAGCCCTGCTCACGGGCGAGAGCCAGGCGACGCCTGTGACGTTCTGGGCGCAGCCCTATCCCTATCGGTATGTGCCGTGGCGCCGTTGCCCCCTGGTGCGGGTCGAGACGCCCTATGGCTGGTACATGGACCGGGTTTGCGCGCCTGTCGGCCCTGTCTTGCGCCGGGCATACTGAGGTTGAGCTAGCCCGAGCGGCGGCTGCCGTTTTCAACGATCTTCCAAGGCAGCCGCATAGCCGATGCGGCTGCCTTGCTCGTTTTTGTTTCATTGTGTGCTGACCTTTTGTGCGCGCAGCGCAGGTTCATCATGAATATCTTTGTCCGGCCGGGACAGGCTGTCGCATGGTGAAGATTGTGTTAGCTGTTCGGCGGGGCTGCATCGGCAGCGTGATTGCGTAATGCGGCGGTAACTGGATCGCTGATGATCCGGCGAACCGAACGCTTGTAGAGGATACGATGACAGGGGCTGCAACCTACGATCTCTCGGGCAAACGTGTCTTTGTCGCGGGTCACCGCGGCATGGTCGGATCGGCTGTCGTCCGCAGGCTTGCGTCCGAGAATTGCACCGTCCTGACAGCCGATCGCCGCCAACTCGATCTGACAAAGGAAGAGCCCACGCTGAAATGGCTCGAGGCCAATCGTCCCGAGGTCGTGGTTCACGCCGCGGCGAAGGTCGGCGGTATCGCAGCCAACAACAATTTTCCGGTCGACTTTCTCTGCGACAACCTTGCGCTGGAGTTGAACGTGATTCGCGCAAGTCACGCGGTTGGTGTGCAGCGCCTGCTGTTCCTCGGCTCGTCCTGCATCTATCCCAAGCACGCCAAGCAGCCGATCGCCGAAAGCGAATTGCTGACGGGGCCGCTTGAACCGACCAACGAGTGGTATGCAATCGCCAAGATTGCCGGCCTCAAGATGTGCCAGGCGTATCGTCGCCAATATGGCGATGATTTCATCTCGGCTATGCCGACCAATCTCTACGGCCGCGGCGACAATTATCATCCGGATCATAGCCATGTGCCCGCAGCGCTGATTCGGCGCTTCCACGAAGCCAAGCTCGCCAAGGCGCCGACAGTCACCGTGTGGGGCACGGGCACGCCGCTTCGCGAATTTCTCAACGTCGATGATTTCGCGGACGCCTGCGTCTTTCTACTGAAGAATTATTCGAGTGACCTGCCGATCAATGTCGGTAGTGGCGACGAGGTGTCGATTGCGGATTTCGCAGCGGCTGTCGCCGAGGTCGTGGGCTACGAAGGCAAGCTGATTTTCGATACGTCGAAGCCCGACGGCACGCCGCGCAAGCTTCTGGACAGCTCGCGAATTCGTGGGCTTGGTTGGCGACCGAACGTTGCTCTGCGGGTCGGTCTCGCGGCCGCTTACGCAGATTTTTTGAAGGGCTACGGACGCCATCTGGAAGTCAGCGCAACGCGCTGAGTAGACGACTTCAACTGCAAAATATTTTTATTCTGAACTTTGATTTGGGCGGGGCTTTATGCGTGTTCTCTTGGTCGGCATCAACTATGCCCCCGATCTGATCGGCGTGGCGAAATACAACGCCGAGCTCTGCGAAAGTCTGGCCGCCGAGGGGCATGAAGTTAAGGTCATTACGGCGCCGCCCTATTATCCGGCCTGGAAGATTCCCCCGGCGTTCAAGTCGTCGTACTTCAGATCGAGAGAAATTGGCGGCGTTCAGGTGACGCGTACGCCGATTTATGTGCCGGGACATCCCTCGGGCGCAAAACGGTTGGTCCATCATGCTTCATTCGCGCTCACGAGCGCGGCGCCGGTCCTCTTTCAGGCGCTATCCTGGCGACCCGACATTATGATCGCCGTGGCGCCATCGCTGATGTCGGCTGCTTTCGTGTCGTTCGTAGCCCGTCGCGTCGGTGCCAAATCATGGCTCCATGTACAGGATTTCGAGGTCGATGCGGCGTTCGACCTTGGTCTGTTGCGCAATCCTAACTTGCGAAAATGGATGCTGAAAGCCGAGGCGGCGATCCTCAGATCGTTCGATCATGTTTCGACCATCTCTCAAGCGATGGTGGAGCGGCTGAGAATCAAAGGGCTGGGTCCCGACAAGACAGCCGAGGTGAGAAACTGGATTGACACCAGTGCGATCTGCCCGGGTTCGCGGATGACCAGATACCGTCAGGACCTGAAGCTGGGCGAGAGCGATATTGTTGCACTTTACTCTGGAACAATGTCCAACAAGCAAGGGCTCGAACTCGTGATCGAGGCCGCGATTGGATTGGAGAAAAGCCAACCGCACATCCACTTCATCCTTGCAGGCGAGGGTCCTCATAAGACGAGGCTGGAGCAGCTCGCCACCGGACATCGCAATATCCATTTTCTCGGGCTTCAGCCGGTCGATAGCTTCAATCAATTGATGGCCACGGCCGATTTTCATCTGATTCCGCAGAAGGCTGAGGCCGCCGATCTGGTGTTGCCCTCGAAACTCGGCGCAATCTTCGCGTCCGCTCGGCCTGTCATCGCGATGGCTGAAGAAGGTACGGGTCTTGCGGCGGAAGTCACGGATGCGGGCATTGTGATTCCACCCGGAGATTCGGCCGCTCTTGAGCTTGCGATCTGTCAACTCAGTGGAGCGCCGGCTCTCTGTGAACATTTCGGTGCGGAAGGAAGAAGGCGCGCCGTTGATCGTTGGGATCGTCGCACGATTGTGCACCGATGGTCGGAGGCCATGGCAGGGCAGGGCAATACGATAGGGCAGCAGAATCCCGGCCTGAAAGGCGCTGTCGACGACATTGGGGTTCCCGTGGACGATGCCGTTCGGTCGCGAGGCATTCCATCGCCCTTGGTCTAAGTTCCGGAATGATTCAAAAAAAATGAGCGCCGCGGTGGGCGCTCATTTGCTTGGATCGATTCCCCGGCCGACGAAGACTATTCGTGGCGCGGATAATATCTGAAGCCGTGCTGCTTGATCAGTTCGTCGCGTTTTGCGGATTCGAGATCTTCTTTCATCATTTCTCGAACCAGGCTTTCGAACGTTGTCTTGGGCTCCCAGCCCAGTTTCTGCTTGGCCTTGGATGGATCACCGAGGAGCGTCGCGACTTCGGTCGGACGGAAATAGCGAGGATCGACTGAAACGACACACTTGCCAGTCTTGGCATCGTATCCCTTCTCGTCGACGCCGCTTCCTTCCCAGCGAACTGTCATGCCGACTTCGTTCGCTGCGACATTCACGAAATCTCGGACGGAGTGTTGCACGCCGGTAGCGATGACGAAATCCTCCGGCTTGTCCTGCTGCAGCATCAGCCATTGCATTTCGACATAGTCACGCGCGTGTCCCCAATCGCGCAGGGCATCCAGATTGCCGAGATAAAGCCTCTCCTGCAGGCCTAAGTGAATCCGCGCCAAAGCACGCGTGATCTTTCGGGTCACAAAAGTCTCACCGCGGACAGGAGATTCGTGGTTAAAGAGAATGCCGTTGCAGGCATACATCTCGTAGGCCTCACGGTAGTTGACCGTAATCCAGTAGGCGTAGAGCTTGGCAACCGCGTAGGGCGATCGAGGATAAAACGGCGTGGTTTCCTTTTGGGGGATCTCCTGGACCAAGCCGTATAGCTCCGACGTTGAGGCTTGATAGAAGCGCGCCTTCTTTTCCAATCCCGTAATGCGCATGGCCTCGAGGATGCGCAGCGCGCCGAGGGCGTCGGAGTTTGCAGTATATTCCGGCTCCTCGAACGAAACGGCAACGTGGCTCTGTGCCGCGAGATTGTAGATCTCGTCGGGCTGCACCTGGCCGACGATCCGGATCAGGCTCGAGGAGTCCGTTAGATCGCCATAGTGGAGGCGGAAGGGCGGATCGGGCTCATGCGGATCGAGATACAGATGATCGATGCGATCTGTGTTGAACAGGGAGGTCCTGCGCTTGATGCCATGGACCTCATATCCCTTCTGCAAAAGAAGTTCGGCCAAATAGGCGCCATCCTGGCCAGTAACGCCAGTAATCAGAGCTCGTTTTTTTGTCATATCGATCCCAAAATTTGAGACTTGTGCTTACATGAAATTGACTTGGTTAGGGAGGGTGAGATCGCCCGAAATTCGAGCTTAGATTAACGGCCTTCTCTCGGCCTGCCAGATGCTTCGGAATCCGCGCTATGGTAACCTTGGGGCTGCTACCAATAGAAGAAATCCGCGAGGAAGCCTTTAGCTGCCGGCTGTTAGCTTGCTAGAAAGCAGCAACTTCGCGTATCCAACGCTGGGGTTCTGTTCCCGATTCCGACCGCACGAGGATGTATCTGTCCAAGACGTCCACGAGCGGCGTAACCACCGGACTGAGATTATCAAGTACAAGGACCGCTTTTCCCTCGCGCACGAGCAGCACAAGGTGGTGCTCGCCTGTTGCACGGATGATGACCTCTGCAAGAAGGAGCGCCGAGCTGGGCCAGCCGGATCGCAGCAGCAGATGGCGCTTGGTGACGGCATAGTCGCCGCAATTGCCTTCGTCAGGGAATATCCGCCATTCCGCGTCACGTCGGCCTGCGGGCAGATCTTTCGGCGCTATGCCGAAATTCACCGTTGAATTGATCTGAGCGAGCTCTCGCCAACGTTGAACTGAGGAGCGGAAGTCTCTGATCCTGCGGTCGTCGTGACGTTGGCAGTCCTCGGGATATTGAATGCAGAATTGTGAGAATGATAGCGGTGGCGTCACCGCTTGAGATTCATAGTTCGAGTAGGCGGGCTGGCCGCAAACGCAATACATTACGGCCAGCATGCGGACCGCATGTCTGATCATCGAGAGTTCGCCTGACATTATTGATTGCTAGACGAAGTATATTGCGATGCAGTGGAAGCGCTATGACAATTGTGAGGCAATTTGTGCTCATTCCTGGAGCAGTGCGCGAACTGGTTCTGAAGGCGCCATCGCCAGTCTGTGGCCCTCAATCCTTACATCATCTGCGTCGATGGAGGCCCTCATGCTTTCGTCATCTCGTCCGTCGAAGGCCGCATGCTGACGACCTCGGGATCCATGCAGGGCCTCGCCAGCAAGACTCGTTCGCGAAGCGGGGACGGTGCTTTGCGGACCATTGCGCCGAGCACCTTTGGCAAGACGTGCCCTTCGTGAACGTCGGAGGTTCAGGAGTCTATGCGGCAGATCCAGGTTGCATGTCCCAGGAGAGTTCTGCGATGTCGATAGCAACGAGCCACTCGATGGCAGACTGAGCATCGAGGTCGCGGACGGGCCTGAAGAGCCTGATAGTGGTCGATGTCCTCTCCGAGGAGAGGTTGCTGTGGAGGGCACAGCAACGCGAACTGAGGCGGTAAGACGCTCGCCGATCGCGGTTGACGAAGATTAATGGGACCATTCAATTAGTCATTAAGAAGCAACCCCACCGCTCGCGCCAACCGCTTTAGTGAACCCGACATGCCGACGAAGAGCCGTGGCAAATTTCCGCGCCGTACTGCCGTGCCCAGCCGGTCGCTATTCTGAGATCGATGATCGCGCACGAAGGTTCGCATCTCGTGTTGCTGTCTCGCAGGTTGCTGTCCCGCAGGCTTTTCGTGCGCTTTAACTGCGCAATAGGGCCCCGGCTACTAGCATTCGAAACCGATGCGAAGCTTAAACCGAAACCAACTCCTGTCACGCGCGAACGGAACTTAATTACCTGCTATTCAATAATAAATTTGATTATTCGATATAATCGTGATGACTCCATCGCAAAATTGAAAAATATGTTGGGGAAAAGAAAACATGGGAGGTCGTAATGGACGCTGCTCGTCGCTTTCGCGCTATGGCTTTGCTTTGCCGACAGACTGCCGCGCTCCAACCGGATAGAAGCTGGAGGCTGCTCGCAGAGGCTGAGTACTGGGAGCATCTGGCGGCTGCGGCTTTAGCTCATTGAGATTCGGTTGAGCGGTTCTTTGTCTTATTCTCTTCCCGCGACTTTCTACTTCTAGCCGTTCTGAGGCATGTGATGTCGCGTACGCGTCAGATTTATACTTGTGCTGTTCTGAGCGAACGGCTGCAAGCGCTTGTGGCGGAGCTTAGAGAGGTGGAGAAGCTTCGAAGTAAGCTCCGACGCGTAGAAGCGAGAACAATGGGCCGAAGACGGCGTACCAGAGCTGACGGCAGAGCGAGAGCCGTTTAGACTGGAGACCCGACGGGGTCGCAGCTTGACCTTCGTCGGCTCGCTGGTGCGATTTTGCGCACGGAGGGCGCGCGATCCTCGTATCTACAATTAACTGGGGAAGGTCGACGCCTTTATCGCGCGGAGTAGCGACCTGGGCGAGTATGTCCCTGCGACGTGCCGGCAACCGCCAGGCTGGCGTGGCTCACAACGTTCGAATTAACTCGGCGGCGAGACCGGGCGTTTATCCAGGATCGCGCGCTCGCCCAAGATCTTCATTCGATGCATTTCGGAACACCGCAACAAGTCGATCGCCGTCCCAAAGCTCAACGTCGTGCTCGCCACGCATTTGCTCGGCTCGACGTCTCGCCGCCTGCTCGTCAATGCAGTCAAGCTTTGCAGCGCAGATCACTCGCCGACCGCTGTCCACCATGAACACTTTGTACCGCATGATGGCAGTCCCAAGCACAAGAGGGACCGCATCATACTCGAACATCGCCCTGAGGCAGTACCAGATGGAGCGCAGACGCGCGGAACATTATAAGTGTTGCAATTCGGATAGATCAGCGCGCAAGGAGTTCACCGAAGCTTTGAGGTAATCTGCCAGCATGCCGCGCATCAGTGGCGTAATCTCAGCGCGTGCCTAAGTGCGCGGCTCGCGCTTAAGATCGAGAAGCTCCCCAGCATCATCAGCGCCACACCTAGCCAAGTTAACGTCCGGTCGCGCGCCTCGCCGAGCAGCTGTTCATCGCGCGGGCCCATCGGCATAGCTGGAGATGAGTCGGCTCGCGCGGCAGCGGAAAGCTTCTCCGCGTCGACTTGGGGCGGCACGGATTGCTCGGGCGTGAGTTGGCTGTTGGGAAGACCCGAGACGGATGCCGCCGGAATCAGGATTGGCGCGCCCGCATCGAAAACAGAAGTAGCATCAGCCACCTTCACTTCGCGCGCCGGCGGCGTCGGTTGAGGCTCGCCAGCCGCCGCAGAGCTTGATAACTCCGCGCGCGCATCGCTTACAGGGCTCCGCCTCTGCCGCATGGTCTCGTCCTCGTTGGGCCTGACGGTGCGGTTGGCGATGCGACGATGACCCGGTTCTCGCGCTGTCGCGACTCCCTCGGCCAAGAACCAGCATTTGCCGTGGCCTTCCCGCCGATACACCCAGCGCTGGCCGGCGCCGGGCGGGTTGCCGGGCTGTGCCAAGCATTCCGGTCGCGCCGAAGGGCTTGCAGCGGGCTCGCGAGGAGCAGGATTGAACAAGTCAGTAAACGGGCTGGAGAGCGCAGGTGTCGCCGCAAGACCTCCAAGAAGAACCAAACTGGCGAAATAACATTGCAAATGACCGGACATCGAAAACTCCCGGTAATGCGCCCCCACCAGAGACTTCGCGGCGACATGGGCCCCGATACGACTTAAATCTGGCGGCGCAATGAATTAAATGTGTCGCTGGTCGGTCGAATTAATACCCCAGCCCAGCGCGCCGGGCCGCAGGGCGGCCATGCGCCCAATTAAGCGGGCCAAAGCGCAGCTGACTGGCGGGCAAGCTTCTGGATGTCACGATCCTGGTTACCACCTCAGTGGGCGTTACTTCCTCTCGGCAAATTAAATGCTCCGCCATGATATTACCGCCCTCATGCCATTCTCCCCGCCACCTCCCGCAGTTAAATGTGGATTGTGCGATTATCATTGGTCTGGCGGCTTGCCTGCTGCTTCATCTCAGACTTTTGTGCTGGGACCTTCGTCTTTAACCTCGGATCTCGCCATGGACGCCGCGCATTTCAATTCGCTCTCCCTTGATGAGCTCTGGATGTTTCACCAGCAGGTCACTGCCAGCCTTACTCAGAAAATCTTGGCGCAAAAAGCACACTTGGAGGAACGGCTTCACAGGATTGGGCTAGCCGAGGAGGCCACAGGGTTCGATCGTAAACGCCGTCCATACCCGCCCGTTCGTCCCAAATACCGCAATCCCAAGAACCCGGCGGAGACATGGTCCGGTCGCGGCAGGCTGCCGCGGTGGCTGCAGCCGCAGCTCCGAAGCGGTCGGAAGTTGGACGATTTCCTCATCGAGCGGGCTTTGGTTCAAAAGCGCCAGGCGAATTGAACGGCGATTGCGGCATTCGGCGACAGCAGTGACCCCAGCGGCTGGCCTGCGCGCTCTTCTGTGGTCGCCATACCGACGCCAGGTTGGGGATGATGCGGGAGATCGGCCGAATTTGAGCTGTATGGTTCAGCCGCGCGACACATTGGGGCAGGGCATACCGACAATCGCTCGATGACTATTTCTTCAACAGCAGTCCCATCCTCCGGGCCATTCGCCTCACGGACCCCGCGTAGCGGCCGAGTTCGGCGGCGATTCTGCCGGCGCCGACTCCCTGCCGGGCAAGCCTGAGCAATCGTTGGGTCTCCTCTTTAGCCCATTGCTTTGGCTTCGGTGTTTTCATGCTGCGGGCACTCGGTTCGAACCAGTAAACCAGCGAGCTTCGTGGCCGACACTTGGGAAATTTACGGGTGGCCAGGCCTTAAGAGGGGTTGTCTCAGCAATGCTCTAGGAGAGCTGGCGGCGCTACAAGAGAGCCGCGTCTAGTAGGCGACCGCAACCGAATGGGCATCCACCTTCAAAAGAGTGTGCTTGAGAGGAAGGCTGGCCTTGGCTCAGGTGCGCTGATGAGTCAGCAGGTGCCGGGCGGCTCGTTTCGGCGAACTAGTCCAACTACCAGTCGAGAAGCGCGTGGGTCGGCGACGATCGTGTGCTGAGCTGGCCCCGGTTGTCTGAACAGAATATCCGCGTCGATAAGTGGAGCCTCTGCCGGGGTTAGGCTGCCGTGCG
>NZ_QZMV01000043.1:0-14156 GCF_003957705.1 Bradyrhizobium sp. LVM 105
TTCGCGGGTCAATCTTGCCCGCCGTCAGGCAGAAACTCCACTTATCGCGCTGTTCAGATTTGCGGGACCAGCTCAAATAGCGGCGCCCACTTGGCTTCTTCCCGTACTCGCGCTCCCACTGCGAGTGTCAATCCGCACATCACCCATGACATTGGGTCTTGATAGCTCGAAGATTATACCTTGCCCTAGCGACCGTGCTTCAAAGCGTCAACTCCTTCGGCTGGTAG
This sequence comes from Bradyrhizobium sp. LVM 105, assembly GCF_003957705.1. Taxonomy (NCBI): domain Bacteria; kingdom Pseudomonadati; phylum Pseudomonadota; class Alphaproteobacteria; order Hyphomicrobiales; family Nitrobacteraceae; genus Bradyrhizobium; species Bradyrhizobium sp. LVM 105. The sequence continues at coordinate 228 of NZ_QZMV01000043.1, forward strand.
GCGTTGGGCTCGCCCTTGATGCTCCAACGGATATCGCAAGCCGCCGAAAATCTTCTCCAGTCAAACAAGCGCTTCTTCCTTCTGCCCACTCCGATATCGGTTTCGGGCGGCCATCCCGCAGGCGCTCCAGTGAGCGGAGCATCCAGAACTCACTCCTGCCGATGTCTACTTCTGCAGGGCTGATGCCATCCTCACTGGTACGGCCTGAGGCGCTCTTCGCGGAGCCGTTTCCAGAAGTCCTCGGGATATGTTTACGGCTGCCGGTGCTTGATCCTATTTCAATAGAGGTAGGGGGGGCCAAGCCGCTTGCGATCGCGTTATCGGTGAACTGAACTATGCACTCGTGACAGGCTGACTGGAGACATAGAAACCGTGAGCTTCATATCCAAGTATGTGATTGTTGCCGAGCGAGAAGTTCGTTAGCGCGGCAACGTTAATCTTCTGACTTTTCGAATTAGCTGCAATAGTGATCTCCGTTGAGAAATCTGCGTCTTGCCCCCAACCCACTCGGCCAAGATAGATGCCGGAATTGTCCCATTCACGCGCTGGCGTGACCACTCATCAGGGCGTAGCTTTGATAGTTTCCCGCGTGACCGTTGATTCTCAATACCAGACGATGGTCTTTGCCCTGTGATGAGATATGACCATTCGCGTAGATCTTGATAAAACTGTCTGAAACGGATGCGAATTTAATATCAAAAGTGGAAACGCTGCCGAATTCCTTAGTCACGGCCTTTGTATTGCTCAGCACTTCTTGCGCGTGAAGGCCGTCCCACGTCAGTAGAGTTGCGAACAGAAGTAAGGGGAAGATTGCGCGATGATGTTTCGCAAATGCAGTCTCCAGCGGGTGAGGCTGCACGCTCCAAGCTGTTATTTTCCTGCATGTCTTTCTCCTTCGAAACCAACGGCGCCCGGCAATTACGTCGACGATCGTGCCTTCACGATGGGACTGCGGCGTAGGCCGAAGCTGACTCCAATCCAGCTCGCGCCCGCCACGACTAGATCGACCCCGAGAAACAGGCCCAGAATATAAACACTGTTTATCGGCCAACGGGCTAAGATCAACGATCCAATCAGCAGAGTAATGACGCCGGATATCGCCAGCCAGGACCGGGGCGTTGCGCGTTTCATGCTGAACGCCAGGATCAGGCGCATGATGCTGGCGGCGACCAGCGATGCGCCGAGCGCCAGCGTAAGCAGCACAGCGGCGAGCGTAGGATTATCAAATGTCACAAGCCCCGCGACGATGTAGAGCGCACCCAAAAGAGCCCATAGCAAGAACTTGCCCCAGGTCTTAACCTGGATAGCATTGATCACTTCGGCAACGCCGGCGGCGATCATCATCACGCCAACTAGCACCACACTCGCCACCGTCGCGAGCGCAACGCTACCAAGCGCCACGAACCCAGTGATCAGATAAACTACGCCGAGGGCGAAAACCCAGCCCCGCTTTGGTAGCGAAGCGGTGCCCGGACCAGCTCGAAGCCGCACGATATCAGACGAACTTGTCATGGAGGTCTCCGGTACCAAAGCTGCGCCGCAGCATGGCGCCTAGCCATCGCTTTGTTGCGATCAGGGTTGAGCTTGCGGGTCGTTGCGAGCAGCCGACTCAGTGTGCTTATCAATCTATTTGCTCGCCTGCTGGGTGCCATCCGCATCGTGACCTCCTCTCCTCGGGCTTGGACCGCATCCCAGGACGCGGGAGGACCACAGTACTAAGCCCGGCGAGGCGATGTCGTAGGCCGAGCAATTGGCGTGCCACGCTTTGCGAGCCGCGCGTCGAGAGCGAAACTAGTTTCTTCGTGACGCGATCGTGAAAACGCGGCCGTTTGTGGCAGCTTGCCGCCAAACGTCTTAAGTTCGACGCGCATGAACGCGACAACATGAACATCTTGCGCGTAGCGGCGATTGGCCTAACTGCATTCTCGAGGGGGGGTATGCGCGCCCACACGACGGAGTTGGACAAACACGAAGACCGAAAGCTGTCATCCATCCGGTACATTACCCTCCTCGGAGCCACTGGTTACAGTACTCCCATGGCTGAGCGCTCCAGAATCGAGATGGGGAGTGACGACCCTCGGCGAAAGCCGAACATTCCTCTTTGCAATGGAGAAGCATCATGTCCAGAGTCACAGACATTCTCGTTGCCTTTGATACGGAATCCATTCTTCAGAAGTACTCGAATCCGAGCAAAAGACCGGACAGCCCCACTCTCATTGACTTTCGCCATGTCTACATGATCACAAATCAGGACAACGTGATCAGTGGGCAAGCGGGCGGCGAGCTCGACCTGAAGGCCCAGGTCGGGGATTTGATTCGTTGGCGCGAGACCAGCCTCTCCCTTGGATTCGAGAAGTCAGTGATCTTCTACCGCTTCATCGGAAAAGTAGGGAACGAGCTGATCTCGACGCCGCCCCGCGGAAGGCGGAGGCCTCGTTCGCGCATCCCAATCCTAGCAATCCGTCCGTGCCGACATGTCAGACGATCGCCAATTACTATTGGTCCTCGGAAACTTTGAGTATCGGACGAGTTCCCTACCATTTCAACTTCATGGTCGTCGATCGCAATTGCAGCGCGCTGGGATACTTCTCGTGGGATCCGTTCATTAGCATCCACAATTGATGCGGATGATCATCAAGGCGTCGAAGGAAGCGCGCAGCGGGGCAACGGCCATGATCCCAACCACCCTCGACTCCGAGGGTGGCATGAAATGGCAGGTGCGGAGCTTGCGGTCCGGAGGCGTGCCGACCTCACCCGTCGTCCCTGGCGGATCGGCCTTCTCGACCAGCTGTCGCTTTTTTCGCGTAGTTCTCGAATGAGACCGATCCGCCGTCAGCACCATCCAGTTCGGCCGGTCCAAGCACTTGGCAAGCTCCGCGGTTGCCGAGTATCCCACGGTCGGGAGGAAGGGAAACAGCAATGGCCAAAGACAGACCTATGGGATCGCGCAGGAACACGCTGATGTCCTTTCCCCCTTTGAGCTTGTCCTGCGCCGAGCCTCGACCGTCGCGACGCCCAACTTCGATTTGTTGCAGCCGGGCAACCAAAGCATCGACGACCATTTCTGGCAGAGTCAAGTGCTGGCCGATGGCGTGGCGGCTTGCGATTTGAACTTCATGGTCTTGAACAAGGCCTGCTTGGTGCTGGGATACTTCCGAGGGAGGTGCCGTAGTCGGCCGCTCCGAGCGCGGTCGTTCAATCGATAGCGGTACGACGACCTCACCTCGTTTAGGTGGGCGAGATGAGCGAGACTCGTGCGTGGATAGACAACGTGAGGGACGCTCATTCCATGCATCAAGACAGACATCAAGACAGGCATGATGCCGCCTCCTATCAGCGGATCGAGGTGATCACGGGGGAGAGGCGACGGCGCAGTTGGAGCGATGCGGAGAAGGCGCGGATCGTGGCCGAGAGCGCCGATCCGGAGACGAGCATTTCCGAGGTGGCTCGACGCAACCGGGTGAACCGGGGACTGCTCAGTGTGTGGCGGCGCCAGGCGCGGCTCGCGTCGAGCGAAGCGCCGCAGTTCGTGCAAGTCAGGCTCGACGCCGCCGTCGAGGCGCAGCCGAACGCGATCGATAAGGCGCATGTTCTGGTGAGTCCGGCCGAGCGGATCGAGGTGATGATCGCGGGCGCGACGGTGCGCGTGCCCGTCGGCGTGGACGCCGCGACGCTGGAGCGCGTGCTGGCGGCGGTGAGGTCGACGCGATGATCTCGTTCGGTCCAATGGTCCGTGTGTTCGTCGCGACGCAGCCGATTGACTTTCGCAAAGGCGTTCATGGCCTGGTCGCGCTGGTAGCGGAGGGATTGAGCGGTAAGCCCTATAGCGGCGACGTGTATGTCTTCCGATCGAAGCGATCGGATCGTTTGAAGCTTCTGGTTTTTGACGGCTCGGGAATGGTTCTAGCGACGAAGTGGCTCGAGAATGGGAGCTTCGCCTGGCCACCTGCTCGCGAGGGTACGATGCCGGTGACGGGGGCACAACTGGCGATGCTGATCGAAGGTCTTGCGGAGTGGTCGCGTGTGGTCCCGAAGGTGACGAAGCAGCCGACGAAAGTTGCCTGAATCGTCTTGTTTTGCTGGCGATTGCGAGTGTGTTCGTGTAGCTCTGCGATATGGCGCTTCGCCCTGAAGATCTCCCCTCTGACCCTGCGGCTCTCGCCGAGATGGTGCTGGCTTTCGAAGGCGAGAACGACGATCTGCGCGCAGAGATCGCCACGTTGAAGAGCCTGATCTTCGGCGCGCGATCGGAGCGCTCGGCGATCGTCTGCGCCGAACAGATCGCGCTCGATCTGGAACGGACTGCGGGCGCGCAGCCTCCGGCCAATGACGACAAACCGGACGCGCAGAGACCGAAGCGGCGCAAAGCGAGGCGCAACATCGGCGCGCTACCGGCGCATCTGCCCCGGGTCGAGCGGGTGATCGAGCCGGCGTCCACGCTGTGCCCGTGCTGCACGGGACAGATGCATCGGATCGGCGAGGAGAGCAGCGAAGCGCTCGATCGGGTTCCCGCGTGGTTGCGTGTGCTCCGCACGATCCGTCCAAAATACGCCTGCCGCTCCTGTGAGGGCCCGATTGTCCAGGCCCCGGCACCGGCGCGGCTCGTCGAGGGCGGCATGGCGACGACGGCGCTGATCGCGCATATCGCCGCGGCCAAATATGCCTGGCAATCGACGCTCTACCGCCAGACGCAGATCCTGGCGGGCCAGGGTGTCGTCGTCGACCGTCAGACGCTGGCGCGCTGGATGGGGAGCGCGGCGTGGCTGGTCAGGGGCCTCTACGATCTGCAACTGAAGACCATGCATGGCTTCGAGCGGCTGTTCTGCGACGAGACGCCGATGCCAGTTCTCGATCCGGGACGCGGCCGCACGAGGATCTGCCAGTTCTGGGCGCATGCGACGGACGATCGGGCGTGGAAGGGTCCGGCGCCGCCCGCGGTCGCCTATGTGTTCGCAGGCGGTCGCGGCAAGAAGGAGATCGTGGCGCAGTTGGCCGGATTCGAAGGCGTGCTGCAAGTCGACGTGTGTGGACGCCCCGGTAAATGCAAGCAAAATCTCACTTCGGTACAGGCATGTGGTCGGGTGCTGACGTGTGTCCGGCCTCGTGATGCGACTTCGACACGTCGCGGGCCCTTATGGAATGCGTGGATCGGATTCAATTCGGCTACGCGTGCTTGTTGGCACTCATCGACTTAATGATTCTTCCAATCCAGTCTCTGACCGTTTGCCCATAATCCTCCGTTTGACCTTACCACATTCCCGACGTCTCGCTGCCTCTGATTCTGCGTTACGCAGTACCAGAAGCCGGAGCTTGATAGACGCCACCGTGGGCCATCAAGGCCCAAGCGATACGCGCCATTTGTTTGCCAAAGCGACTGCGATCAGCTTTGGGGGCTTCTTCGAAACCATTCTCGCCAGCCAGGATCCGGCTGGCGCTCCATATCGTCTTGCCCATCGCACCACGGCGGTTGCACCAAGAACAAGGAGGCGTCGAAGATCTCGTTGGCCCATCCTGGAGATTTGGCCGAGCCTGTCCTTACCTCCGGATGAATTCTGTTTAGGCGTGAGACCAATCCAGGCCGCGAAATCACGGCCTTTGGAAAACGTCTCCGCCGAGGGCGCTAAGGCTTCCATCGCTGTGGCGCAGATTGCGCCGATGCCCGGAATGGTCATCAAGCGTGAGGCGACATCGTCCTGTCTGGCACGAACCCGTAGTCCCTTCTCCAGCTCTGCGATCTGCTCCGACAGGGATTCAATATGCTCTAGGAGATCCTGGCAAAGGCCGCGGGCGAGATCGGGCAGGTCGTGATATGTTTCCATCAGCTCCTTCAAACGAGGGATGTGTCTGATACCCTGAGCGACGATCAAGCCGTATTCCATCAGATGTCCGCGTAACGCATTGATCGTCTGCGTTCGCTGCCGAACCAACAGGCGCGAACCTTGAATGCCATGGAAGAAGCCTGCTTCTCGGCGCTCTTGACGCCGACGAAGCGCATCGTTGGGCGCGACGCGGCTTCGGCGATCGCTTCCGCATCTGCAGCATCGTTCTTCTGGCGCTTGAGGAATGGCTTCACGTAGGAGGGATTGATCAGCCGGACATCGTGACCGAATTTACCGATCTCCTCGTCCCCAGTAATGAGCACTGGCGCAGGCCTCCATCGCGACCACACAGATTGGCAAGCTGGCGAAAAACTCGAGCAATCTGCCGCGGTTGAGCTTCTTGCGTAGAACAACCTTCCCGTCTGGCCCCGCGCCGTGGATCTGAAATACGTTTTTTGCCAGATCCAAACCAATGATGCTAATCTCGTTCATGGACGTCCTCCTTACCGGGTCTTAAACACCCGCACTTTGGCACATTTGATGCCGTCGGGGGGCGTCCACTCCATCGGCTATGCGGCCTACGCCTCGCTGGCCGGCGATGCGAAGATGTCGGGCCAGATCCAGCTGGCGTATTGTCTCGTTCACGCGCGCCGCAACTTCGTGAGGGTGCGCAAGACGACGAACTCACCCTTCGCCGCGGAGGTCATCGAGCGCATCGCAGCCGTCTACGCGATCGAGGAGAGGATCCGCGGTCTCGGCGCCGGGGAACGCCGCGCGGCGCGACAGGCCGAGACGAAGCCGCTGATGGAGGCGTTGAAGGCTCGTCTGATCGCGGTGAAGGACGGGATCTCCCGCCGCTCGACGCTCATCAAGGCGATCGATTACATGCTCGAACGCTGGCAGGGCCTGACGGCATTCCTGGATGACGGGCGGATCGAGCCGGACAGCAACACGGTCGAGCGATCGATCAGGCCGATTGCGATCGGAAAAAAGAACTCGTTGTTCAGCGGCGACGAAGGCGGGGGCGAGACCTGGGCGGTACTCTCTTCGCTTCTTAACACGGCCAAATTGAATGGCCTCGACCCCGAGGCCTATCTCGTCGACGTTCTCGAACGCATGGTGAGCGGCGCCACGAAGACCCACCAGCTTCATGAACTTCTGGCCTGGAACTGGAAGGCCGCGCGCGAAGCCGAAAAGCGTGCCGTGGCATGACGAAGCGGAGGCAACGGCGAGTAACGCATAAGCCGGTCAAGACGACGATGGCGGACTATGCCATGTCATTCGAGCGGCTCGGGCAATGGATGAGCGAGCGCGCCAGGTCGCCGACGCTTCGGCATCCGCGGGCGACGTCGCTCTCCATGCTCGACGGCGCAGTGGCCGCGGTCGTCGCTGGGCCGGTCTCGATGGCCTCCGAGGAATGGGTGTGCCCGCTCCTCGGCGTCGATCCCCACGCCTTCAATCACGACACCGAGGAGTTCTCGGCGATCGCTGCCACGCTGATGCGCCACAACGCGATCAGCGAGACGCTGTCGACGAGACCGGAGAGCTTCGAGCCGCTGTTCGTGCGATCGCCGGACGGCGACGTCGACCCGCAGCCTTGGTGCATGGGCTTCTACGCCGTCATGAAGCTTCGGCTTCTCGTCTGGTCGCGGCTTCTCTCCCCGAACGGAACCGAACACCTTATGCTGCGGCCGATCCTGGTCCATTGCATCGATGACGCCGGTCGGCCCTTTCTGCCCCCGGGCCCGGCGCACACTGGGAACACAACCCATCATCCAAAACGCCTGGCGCGACATTCCAGCAACCGTCGAGGCCCTGCGGCAGTTCTGGATGCCTATACGCTTCAAGCGTGGCGCGTAGGCCGTCCGCGCCAAGTCCGTGGCCCTCTCGTACCGTTTACGTTCAATCCCGAACTCGGCTGGGAGTCCTGTGAGACCTCCTGGAATAGCCAGTTCTCGGGATGTCGCTAGGCCCGTTTAGCGGCTCAAATTTCATGTATCGACGAGGGTACTGGCCGTGATCGAGAAGGCCAGCCGCAGCAAGGAATCCTGGACTCTTAACTCGATGCGGCGCCGAGCCTTATCGGCGGCCCCTACACACGCCCCCGTCTTACTGCGGATGCATCGTCCGCCCGGAACGAAGTGGGGGGATGCGGCTCGTCCGTCGAAGCTTCGCCGCGAGCGGGAACACTTGCATCCAATGGCGGACGAACGGTCGATACGGCCGGAACGAGGACACGCGGAGCAGCTGTAATCAGGAAACTGACTCGCTGTCGATGCGCTGACCTTTGTCATGCTAATGCGCTCGAAGGGCGCGCAGGAGGGGTAACCGCGATTAGACATTTTCGGGTCAAGCCACTTAATCAACAATCGGCGGACAGCATCCGCGACCGCCCCGACATGCACTTTGCCCATCGACCGGCCGCTCAGGCGGCGCTTGCGACCCCGTCAACTATCAACCCTTGCAGTTGATGGAGGTGGCGGAAACGTGGCAATCGTCGTCGATACCCGTCGGGGGCGTCGAATTCGAAACTGGGGTTCAGAAGAATGAAACAATTGCTGGCGGGCTGCCTACTCTATACGAGGCACCCCAGTTTGTAGCCGACGTTGATAAGCTGGGGACTTTGGCGGGTGGCAAGCTTAGCGATGCGGATCATGAGTAGCATGTCGAACACGATTTAAAGTCGTGCCTGCATTGCGGCCAAGCAATTACCGACCAACGAAAAGCGCTGCTCGCAGCTGCTTTTGACGACAGACTCTCCAAGTTCGTCATCGAACTGAACACTGCCACGCAACATGCAGGTAGCTGCGTGGAAGCGCTGGCTGCCGCGAAGACCGCGATACCTGCCGCTGCTCAGCTGTCAGCCGAATTTCAAGCGCAGTTTAAAGCTGCCGTCCTAACGTTCACCGCAGCATTGGATGATGTCAGACCCCTGATGCTGACGGTATTAAGTGCGTTGCGGGAGCGAAAGGACGCGCCGACCCGTCCAGCATCAGAAAAAGGGCTCGAGAAGCAATTCGTCGCCATTTCGTAGCTACCAGCGCCGACGAATATGCGAAACACGTCAGCGGGATTTCCAATGCTACAGCGAAGGAAGCTGCGGCTAAGGAGAAAGTCGAAAAGCTGGAAGGGGACATAACCGCGTCACAGTATCCGCCGCTTCGAACGACAACGGGTCGCCCTATACATACACCAGCGCGACAGTCGGCAGGCCAGGGTGTCCGCAGGCACCCAGATATCGGTTGTGTTCGGCTTGGCTGAAGATGGAAACGCAGATTTCATATGCTTCCCGCATTGGTCTCGTTGCCAATAGCGCAGCGGCGGTTTCCGGCATCGGGATGGATGCGACGAACGCATTCATCGGCCAAGGAGTTCTTGCGGGTGGGCCGAACACAACGCAGGTTGGTGGAACGGCCGCCTATTCCGCTCCGCCTTTGCTTGGCTTCCACGTGTTCTCGGCCAACGAGCAGGGAGACAGTACCAACGCAAACAACATCAATGTGGCCAGCCAGAATGCATTCAGCGTTCTAGCGAGGATGTAGCGTTGGTGCGAGCGCGACGCGACAAGCCATTCTTTTGTCGGAGTCGCGCACTACTTTTCATTTTTAAAACATGGAGAAGTTAGGTGGCAATTGGGACAGTGAAGTGGTTCAACCCGACAAAGGGGTATGGGTTCATTCAACCGGATTCGGGCGGCAATGACGTCTTTGTCCACATCTCCGCGGTTGAGAAGGCTGGTTTTACTTCGCTCGCAGAGGGCGCAAAAGTCAGCTTCGACATCGTGAAAAATCGCGGAAAAGACTCGGCGGAAAATCTACGAATCGAGTGATGCACCACCCATTGTGTTGCTCAACAGAAAGGCCGCAGTGGTACGCCGCTGCGGGCGGCCGAGGAGATCGATCGGAATTGGCCGATGGAAGGCGCTATTGTTCGCGTGGGCGTTCGGGCTTGCAGCCTTGGTACTGTTCGTGGCGCTATACCTGCCCTGGCAGTGAGTTGGCGACTCGCGACGGCGCTGCCTGCGATCCGAGACTGATTGCCAAGCCACGTGAGGCTACGACCAGTCCTGGTAGTTGTGCCACGCCCATTTCCGATAGATGTATCCCATCGTCAGATTCTTTCGCCGCTGAGGCTGGCTGCGTAGAAGTTAGCGGTGCGTGGTAGGGACAGCGCTCTACCTCCAACGCTTCGGGCGCCGAGTCACGTTGCCGCTAACGTTCCCGCTGTTTAGGTCGCGCGGCTGCCACCGTGAACCCGGTGTGATCCTTGAGGCTATCGATTACCTTGAGCGCGGCTTCGAGTTCATCTCGAAGACGCTTCGTAATCCGCAGAATGCCGCTCGCGAGCTCCTGAATATCGCCGACATCCTCGTCGACCCCGAGGGGAGCCTCGAGAAGCGGAACCATTGGGAGAAAACCAGCCACGCGCTCTTGGTTGCCCCCGTTCGGCTCTCATGTCCTAAAGTTTTGCGAAGCGCCAGCATTGGGAGCCGGACGGGAAGCTGACGAAGCCTACATTCGCAAAGCAACTGTCCCCTTCTTTCATCCGGTCGGGACTTGCCGCATGGGAGCAGACGATCGAGCGGTTCTCAGCCCTTCTCTTCAGGTGAGGGGCACCGAAAACTTGTGGGTCGCGGACGCCTCCATCTTTCCTCGTCATATCGCTGGGAATACCAACGCGACGTCTATTATGATCGGAGAAAGGGCAGCAGATCTCATCCATCCGTAAGTCGTTATTCCGTAAATCCAAGTTGGAGAAAATCCGTGGCGCATAGGAAGGATGGGAACAGGCACGCATGCATTCGACATCTGTCGTGCTCACTTAGGATCGCACGACCACGATCGTGCGCGTTATCCTAATTGTGTCGCGCGCCATGGAAAACTGCCCCCTCATATTGCTCAGATGACAATGTTACCGAAGCGCACCCTCCCTGAATCAGCTGCCGCGAGTCCGGGCAGGCCGCTCGCGAAGCGCGCCCTCCGAGCGAGCGCCGTAGCGAGCGGCTTGCGGTGACTCGGCGAAAGAACATGTCGGGATTAGATACCAAAGCAGACTTGTGCATGTCCTTATCGCTTCGTGCTATGCCTTCGACGAGACGTGCCTCATGTGGAAACATGCTGCGCGTTGCATAATCCTGCCGACCGGCGTTGCGTTGTCGAGATGGCTTGTGTTGCTCTCCCGTCGCCGTATGAATGGCTACCGCTTCTTGCGAGGCAGATGCGGCCGCTTAGGCCGGTGGGGCGAAGTCTTGAGAATGCTCGCACAGCTCGACGGCTTAACAAAGAGATCGAACGGATGAACGCTGAGCGCTTCGGAAATGCGATCGAGAACATCAATCGTCGGATTTTTCGATTGGCGCTCAAGACCGGCCAAGTAGGAACGGTCGATCCCAGCCGCGCGAGCCAATCGTTCCTGCGACATACCACGTTTGAGGCGGATCCGACGGACGTTCCAGGCCAGTAGCGCGCGAGGCTTCATGTGTCGAAGCTTGCCATTCCCTCGATCGGTTAAACACTGGCTATCGCCTACCATTTAGATGCAAGTCCGCATTCTCGCCGCACAGTGCCGACGAAGGGACGGCAACTTGCATGTGTGATATTCCTAACAAACGAACTAGTCGAGGCGCCTGCGGGCCTCAGGCTGTCAAGGACAAGAAGCACAGGCCGTGTAGTTCCCCGGACCCCGGCCCAAGCGTCCGGGGTCCGGTCCGCACCACTGCCAACCCCCGCTCATTGCCGCGCTGCTAAAGCGTGATGGCATTAGGTTTGATAGTCTGAATTTTTGAGGTAGTTGGCGCATTCCTCGGGGGAAGGCATCGAGTGCTTGGCCGATTGCGGCGCAGACCGCGTCGACGGTTCGCGCCGCCGCTTTGCGGAGCAGGTGCTTGAGCTTTGCAAAGACCTGTTCGATCGGGTTCAGGTCGGGCGAGTATTTGGGCAGAAAGAAGAGTTTGGCGCCGACCGAACGGATGAGCTGTCGAACCGCTTTGCTCCTGTGGCTGCCGAGGTTATCCAAACGCAGCGGCTTGGGGCGATATCAAAGCGCGGGAATCGACGACTTCGGACGTTGCTGATCGTCGGTGCGACCTTGATCATCAAGTTGCTTGACGAGGCTTGAATGCCCCGCTCTGGATTCATGCCGGGACGCGATGACCCCACCAGAGCTGGCGCGAGAAGGTCCATGGCCGCATCCAGTCGAGGCAGGTTTTTTCCCGCTGCTTGACGGCGGGACAAGCAGGCGTGCTCCGCGAAGCCGTTGCCGCCCGCAGGAACATCTTGGTGGCCGGCGGCGCCTCGACCGGCAAGACCACCCTGACGAACGCATTGCTGGCCGAGATCGCCGGCACCGCCGATCGCGTGGTCCTAATCGAGGATACGTGTGAGCTGCAATGCCGCGCGCGGAACCCGGTCGCGCTGCGCACCAAGGACGGCGGTGCGTCGCGTCCCTGTCTGATCTGGTCCGCTCGTCCCTGCGCCTCAACCGAATTCAAATTGGCGAAGTCCGCAGCAGCGAAGCCTTGGAGCTGCTCAAAGCCTGGGGCACGGGGCATCCCGGCGGGACCGGAATGATTCACGCCGGCACGGCGCTGGGCGTGCTTCGCCGCCTCGAGCAGCTCATCCAGGAAGCCCTCCTCACCGTTCTCAAAGCGCTGATCGCCGAGACCATCGATCTCGTCGCGGTGCTGCGCGGCCGCGCCTCACTGACTATTTTCTCGAACCGGAGCGGGCATCAATCCACGTGATAGCCGAGCTGCGGGGCGACCAGTTCAGAATGCCCGCCATGGAGCCGCTAGATCGAAGATCGAAGGAAGATATTTTCGGCTGCCGAAACTTCGCAACGGTTGATCGGCGCGACCTACAACATCCGCTGAAACAGGAGCTGGGAATGGACAAGGTCGTGCATTACGTAGTCAGCCAACTTCCGGTGATCGGCGCCGACCCGGCGGTGATCAACTACAATCGGATTGATCGCCTTCGTTTCGCCCCTCAGGCGGGCGCATGACGCATCCTGAGGATATTCGCGACCTGCTCTTACGGTTCACAGGCCCCGACGCTAACGCAGACGCTTGCGCGAATCGAGAGCGTGGTCTGAGCCCCTCGCTTCATCCAGCAATGGGAAGATTCCTGGTTGAATATGAGCCCATGGGGCTCGGTGAAGCAACGGGGTGGGGCGCGGAGCCCTCGGCATAGCGCAGCGTCCCGCCCCGTTGCGGCCCGGGAGCGTTGCGTTTGGCGTATTCAGTCGGAGTGAGGTTGCCCAGGGCGCTGTGCGGTCTGGCGTTGTTGTAGTCATCTTTCCAGGCCGCCAGCACGGCTCGAGCCTGTGCGAGCGAAGTGAACAGTGTCTCATTGAGAAGTTCGTCGCGCAGGCGCGCGTTGAAACTCTCGATGAAGGCATTCTGAGTCGGTTTGCCGGGCGCGATGTAGTGCCACTCGATCTGCCTTTCCTGGCTGAAGCGCAGCACGGCCATGCCGGTCAGCTCGGTGCCGTTGTCGGACAGGCACAACCCCGGCCGGCCACGCCAGGCGATGATGACATCGAGCTCACGTACGACCCGCAGGCCCGGCAGCGAGGTATCGGCGACGAGCGCTAGGCATTCGCGGGTGAAGTCGTCGACCACAGCCAGAATGCGGAACCGTCGGCCGTCGGCGAACGCATCCGACAGGAAGTCGAGGCTCCAGCGCTGGTTGGCGCCTTGCGGGATTGCCAGCGGCGCCCTGGTGCCGAGTGCCCGTTTGCGTCCGCCACGCCGGCGGACTTGCAGTCGTTCTTCGCGATAGAGACGTCGGAACTTCTTGTGGTTCATGACCAGCCCCTCGCGCCGCATCAGCACCAACAGACGCCGGTAGCCGAACCGGCGGCGGATCGCCGCCAGCTCGCGCAGGCGGGCGCGCACGGCCGCATCGTCAGCTCGTCCGCTGCGATAGCGCACCGATGTGCGGTCTGCCCCCAGGACTTTGCACGCCCGCCGTTCGCTCACCTCGAAGGTGGTCCGCAGATGAGCGACGGCCTCTCGCCTCGCGGCGGGCGTCACCATTAATGGGATGACCCGCCCCGTCCTCTCAGTCAGACTGAGTTGGCTTTTGAAAGGAGGAAGCAATGAGGACAC
>NZ_QZMV01000044.1:0-13408 GCF_003957705.1 Bradyrhizobium sp. LVM 105
AGGCCGCTTAAACTCTAACCCCTGATGAGCCAGAGCCTCCCTTCGCAGAACGCCTGATCAGTCTCAAATCATCTGACAACGGACAATCGTCAAATTGCCTGTCGCCCCGACCGAAAGGCCGAATGGCCCGCTAATGCGAGCGCCTTCCGGTCCGAGATTCACGAGCCAACCACGGTGCCGATCGCCTCCAATCGTTAACGTGATCGGTTCAAGCACCTGGCGCTGCGGTCGGTTATATCGGGGTCGTTCGATGCACGCCGCGATCGCCACCAGCAAGACTAGGAGGTTGTAGACCGTCCAAAACAGAACGATGGCGACGCCGTCGCCCGCTGTCGACGAGGTGTTGAAGACAAAATCGGCATTCAGCGGAACGATGAGGCCACCAAGGGTCAATCCAAACAAGATCAAAAACGGTCGCATCAATGACCATTGGACGACGACCCTCGTTCTGTCGCCGCCCTTGGCTGTCACCGAAAATCTGTGCGGTCCTCGCGTCAAGAGGCCGAGCGCAGCGGCCCGACAAATCGGCCAAGCGGCAATCAGCTGCGACGTATCGTTGACGATGGGGATAAAGAGCCCCTTCGAGAGCCAGTTCAAGGCCACCAGGACCATCACATAATACGGGACGTAGTATCTGGTGATATCGACGAGCGAAGCATTCATGATCGTAATGCCGAGCCACCAGTACAGGAGCGGAAAGATCAGACTCGCCAAGGGGAAAGGAAAGGTGGTTAACCAATAAAGCACGGAATCGACGACGCTGATCCGGTGCATCAAACCCAGGCGATGGGAACCGAATGGATTGTAGCAATTGCGCGCAATTTGCATGAGGCCGAGGCACCAGCGGCCGCGCTGGACGATGTATTCCTTGAGGCCCTCTGGAGCCAAACCCTCGGTCAGCGGCTCGTTTAGATAGACGGTTTGCCATCCGTTTTCGGCGAGCTTGAGCGTGAGCAGGAAGTCCTCGGTCACGCTTTGCGTCGGAAGCAGGCCGATCTGTTGGATTGCTCGGACCCTCATCACGGATGAGGTGCCGCAACAGATCGCGATTCCCCAAGCGTCCCTTGCCGGTTCCACATTATCAAAGAAGTGTCGTTGCTCGTCCGGATACCCGGCGCTGATGCCGAGGTTGTGCTGGATAGGGTCCGGATTGAAGAAATGTTGTGGCGTTTGAACCAGACCGACGCTTTGATCGTGAAACAGTGCTACTGTGCGGTCGATGAAATCGAAATGCGGAACGAAATCGGCATCCAGGATAGCAATAAAATCTGGTCGATCGGGATCCCGGGCACGCTTGACGAGCGCGTGGTTGATGTTTCCCGCCTTGGCATGCGCGTTATCGGAACGCACGATATATCCGACGGAGTGCCGTTCACAGGCTTGTCGGAGCCAATCCCTGCGGCCGTCGTCAAGCACAAAGGCACGAAGCTTCGGAAATCGTAGGGCTTTGACGCAAACGATCGTCCGCTCGAGGATCTCGAGCGGCTCATTGTAGGTCGTGATGAAGATGTCGACGCCTGGCGCTTCTCCAGGCAGCCACCATCCGGCGTGCTGGTCAGCTTCCGCGGTACGTTCCTTCACGCGCGAAAGGATCATGAATGCGATGGACGAGGACAGAACCGTCCCCGTCTCCAGCGTGGCGAAGCCCCAACTGACCAATGCGTCCGCAGTCCAGTCAAGTGGCACCAGTGTCTCGGTGAACCGCCATACCACGTAGCGCCAAGAGAGAATTGCCGCCAGGCCGAGCAGAAGGGCGCGCCAGTACCATCGGCTCGGGTCAAGCAGTGGGAGGACGGTCAGGCGAAGTCCGATGATGATGGCAGCTCCCCCCAGGGCGGCGAGCAGAGGCGACAGCATTAACATTAGAAGCCATAACGCGTGAGAAAACGACGGAATTGGGCGATCGGGCCGCTCGAAAACACAACACGTCCAGTGCGACCGACGGCACAACCAAGATCCGGCTGCTGTGCGAGGCCCGGCACCGTTACCGTTACGTCAAAGCGTTGCAGATGCTGCGGACTCGGACCCACTGCAAGGTTTGCGTAAAGCGGCGACGCGCCGGATCCGCCGAGCCGGGTGACGGTTCCGTCGAAAATTCGTTCGTCGCCAAACAGCCGAAACTGAACCGTCGCGCCGACGGAGAGGCTGTCATAAAGCGATTCGGATACGCCCGCGGTCACCGCGAGGCTATTGCAGTCGACGAGCTTGACCAGGTCTTGCCCACGCCGTGCGTACGCGCCATCATCCACCAGGATGTCCCAGACGAGGCCCGGGACGCGTGCATTAAGCGTCGCGGACGTCAGGCGATTGACGCGCAAACGCTCGGCATCGATTTGCCGATCGAATTGAGCGATGCGCCCTTTAATCTGCTGCTCGTCGACATTCAGTTCCGCCAGGCGCTGATCGAGTTCCCGAATGCGCTGCGTCGAGAAGGGGGCATCGTTATATGACTCGCCGATGAAGACTCCGGTGCGGGCTGAGGTGAGTTCCGTCTCGAAATAGTTGACGCGCTGTTGCGCACTCTCCACGTCTTGCTGTGCGACATCGAACTTCGCGCGCGCCCGGTCCAGGCTGGCAGCCGTCTGAACGCCGCGATTGTTCAACTCATTGGCACGTTTGAATTCCGAATCTGCCTCGCGCAGGCGCGCGGCTGCCGCATCCTGCGTCGCCCTCGTCTCGGCGATCCGCGCCTCGATCTGCCGAATTCTACCGCGCTGGTAGTCGGTTGACTGCGCATCAAATCCGGCTCTCGATTGCGATAGCACGTCACGCTGACCGGCGATGCGTTTGAGTTCGATGCGTTGATTGTCCCGATCGCGCTCAAGCTCAAGAAGCCGAGCGGTGTCGAAGCGCTCGTCGGCCACTTCAGCCGCGAGTTCCCCCGCGTTAATGCGCCCCCCAATGCTCTTGACGGCAAGCGTGACCCGGCCTTCGATCGGCGCACGCACGACGTAAAGTCGAGCATTTACTGTGGCATCCGCCGAAGTTCCAGCGAAGTGCTCGCCGATGATGACGTACAATCCGCCGGCGAGAAGAACCAAGCCGATGACCACACGTGCGAGCTTCATGAGAGACTTCCAACCGCATTCCAGGCCTTGTTGCTTGAGTTAATTTTGCCATTCGACAAACCCAATTGAAATGCGCGATGCCGCCGATTCAGCAACGCTACATGCTCCGGCGGAGGGCTCAGCCACCTCGGGCACTGTGCTTGTCCGCCGTTCGGGTTTCCCGTCCCCGGCTGCAATCCCAAGCATTCGATACGTCCTAACCTGAACAAGGATTGACTAGTGGTTCTCTGCTCAGTTCCGATCATCAACCCTTGGAACGTACCACGACCTTCGACATGTCCACGCCTACCTTCTTTGATAGCGCTCGGACACAGGGAAGAAGTACAAGTACTCAACTGCGCAGATTCATCAGCAGCCGATGATGATCGACCGTGGCTGATCTGAGGCCGGCAAATTGGCACCATCTTTGGCTAGAGTTTGCGCCGGCCGATCCCCTTGGCTGAGAGGAGCGGACGACGATGAAGGCCTCAAGATTTTCGGACCCGGGAAGGCGTTCATCCTGAAGCAGGCCATGATGGGATTGCGGTGGCCGAGATCTGCCGCAAGGCCGGGATTAGCAGGCGACTTATTTCAGCTGCAAGAAGAAGTATGACGGGCTGCTGCCGACCGAGCTGGGACCGCCGACGCAGCTCGAGGACGAGAACGCCAAGCTGAAGAAGCTGGTCGCCGATCAAGGCAGCACCCGGAGCTTGCCGCCGGTTGCCAGCTGATCATGAACAAAGTCCACAGCGCGGGTCTCATTCGATCGCGTCGCCGGCGTGCGATCGTCGCGCAGCTTGGCTTCGAACCGGCGCTACCGCCAGTGCCGATGCTCAACACCGCAGCGTCCAGCGCTTCCTGACGCCTCCTCGGCAGCTCCCGCCGACTCGATCTGGCAGCCTGCCCGTATGTCGCGCACCAATCAGGTCCTTTTTCCGTATCCGCCCGGATTGTCAATTTTTTGAACATGGTGTTCTACTGGAGGAACACCGGTGGAGGGATTTTCATACTTAAACTGTTTTTTCGCTAGATTCCGGTGGCGAGGCCGCGGGACGGCAGCGTCTCGCGGCCCCATTGATTTTCTCAGTTGAGCGCTCCGGGTGGAGTCGGTCGCGTTTACCGTCAGCAATTATAAGTGCTTCTACCTAGCTTCGCTTTTCAGGGGCGTCATACTTGGCGCTATCGGTTGGGTTACTTGAGCGAGATCGGCCGGGGCCAGTTGTCGCAATCCGTCGGGGAGAACGGCGATCCTGGATCAGACAAGCTACCGTGATCCCGCCATTCGTCCGAAGTAAGCGAGAGCAGGAAGCTTCGGACAGGATTGGCGTTGATCGTCAGCTTTCAGACCAATGTCGACGACTCGACCATATAGCCACGCTACGAAGCGCCTGCACAAGCTCCGATTCTCGATTCGGCACGGCCCTTGCTCGGTTCGGAGCAGCATTACCGGTTACTCCAGATGCGGTGATGTTAGGGGCGGGCTTGGCGCCGCGTCGCCGCTAGCGTCTGGTCCGCCCCGCTGGTGCTGTGAGGCGATATGAAACAGGAACTTCGGCCGGCGATCGGATTCGCGCGCGCTCGCCGCCGCTAACCTACGCGGGCACGAACGCGACGAATCAGTTTCTCGCTGAGCCGGCGATACGAGACCGTCATGCCGACGAGATCCTTGCTCCAGGCAAATCAGGAAAGTGTACCCGCGACTACGAAGTAGCCGCGCAGGCGTAGCTTGCGACTCGATATCGTCGCCCAAACGTCGACGCACGATACTTCCAATCTCGACAAGCAAAGATGCAGACTGGAACGGTATTGTCGTACAGTGTTGAAAAGGGCTGGGGCTTCATAAGGCCTGATGGTGCCAAGGGCGAGGATGTGTTCGTGCATATGTCCGAACTACGCAACTGCACAGGTACCGATCTGCTGCCGGGCACGCGTGTGACTTTCGATCTTCGCTTCAACAAACGGCGCTCAAAGTACAGAGCTGCCGAGGTCAGGCTAATCGATTAAAGTGCCGCGTATCCTTAAGCAGGTGTTCGAGATTGTTCAAACTGTCGGGCGACGCGGAAAATGCCCCGAGAATGTTACCGAAGCGGATCCCCGTTTCTACCTGGACCGGCTTGCGTTGATTGGGCGAAGGCCCCTGTGGGGACCCGGACATCAGGTACGTAGCGAGGATCGATGCTTAACGTAATCTCTGCGCTACTGATGAGCTGTCGAGCGGCCTTTGATCGCCAATTCTTCACCAGCCGCTGCATCGTACGCCGCTGATGCCGGCCGAACCGACCGGGCGCATGCGCTTCCAGCCGGGAGAGAAGATCGGCCGCGGACAGGTCGCTGCGAACCATTCTCGATGATGGGAATGTAGGGGTCGAGCATCAATGGCCGACGCGGCACTGGCTCGCGCCGCACATAGTGACGCGGAAGCAGCGCGGGCGCGACTCGGCACCTGATTCCAGCTTTGGGGAGCCATAGATCGGGCGCTGTCCCTACTGAAATTAGCGGCGCGTGTGGTAGGGACAGCGCCGTATCTGACACGAGGCGCCGAGTCACGTTGCCGCTAACTTCGCCGCGGTGGTCCGAATGGACGGGGATCACCAACGGGACAACCGCTCGCCCGCCGAGCTGAGGCGTTCGGAGCGGATAAAACGCGCCGACCAGATCGAACCTCGGGGTTTCACCAAGACCGACGCGGCCGCCTATTGCGGCTGCTCCGAGGACGCGTTCGAGACGTGGATGAAGAAGGGGGGCGATCCCCGGCATACAGCGCTGGGACCGCAAGGCGATTGACCGGTATCTGGACCGGGCGTCCGGTCTACCTCAGGCGACGGCCAGCGCCGCGGACGATGCACTCGCGGCTTGGCGGGCTTCACGCGCAAAGCGCGCGGTTTGATGTCACGGATGAGCGCGTGCCTTCAGGATTTCGGTAATCGTGGCGCTACCCCACACTGATTTCGTCCAGCGCGTCCGTTAGCATCCTCAGAAACGATTGATGCCAATCATATTCATCAGACAGCAGCCAAGTCGGTAGGCTGGCGACGTAGCGGCTCAGCGCGATGACGCCCGCAAGCGTTGTCGGTTTGGAGTGGATGAGCACGTCTGCGTACTGCTCGAGAGCCAACAACCGTTCCTCGCTGATTGCCTCGGCGGCATCAAATTCGGGGCCTTCGACTAGTTTCGCCGATAGGGATACCGCGGCATCGTATTGCGCGGAAAGCTCGCGGTGATGCTCAATCACATCAAAAATCGAATCTAACTCAGTCGCCATGGCGCATTTGCCCCAGGCCGCATGAGATCGGCACCAACCAATCCTGGTAGGTGCAATGGATACCATTCGTCGATACAGCTTGAGGCATACGGCCGCCTTTCGACCGCGTAATCCTGCCCACCACGGGCTGCTCTACGGTGGTCCTAGACGGCGCCAAACTGAGCGGCGACTGGTCGAGGCTTTGCGAACCGCAGTTGACGTCCTGCGCAGTACAACAGCAAGGGCGAGCTTTACATCGTGTGGGAGAAAAAGACCCCCCAATCGTGACGGCCGTAATCATCGGCTTGGCGCCGTTAGGACGGGCGCTTCAGACGGTGGGAGAAGGAAACGGCTTCTTCGCCGCGCGAGGAGCACAGGTGGAAGTGTGGCGCGATCGTGATGCGGGACAACCCAGATCCGCTCAAAAGAATACCTGCCGTGGATGACTGGAGGGCGCAATTAAATCCGATCAGTCGATAGGCATGTTCACTGACCCTAACCGTATCTCTACCACAACCGAAGGTGCAGCGCTGTACACTCGGTCCGCGAGCACAGGGAAATAAAAGCGGTCAACGAGATCGTTGCCGCCTACGACAGGCACAACGCGGCGATCGATCGCCTGCGCAAAAAAAAGCACGGAATTGATGGAGCTAACCAGCGCTCGGAGGATCAATCGGTCGATCGTGAACGTCTTATCTCTTATGCCTCAATGACGCATAGACGCGCAATTCTTTGCTCATCCTGACCCCTCATCCAGTTTGATAGGACGCGTTAAAACTTATCTGGGTTCGAACCGCCTTTGATCAGTCGTCCGTTAAGAAGCTGGATTGAGCTGGGCTGGAGAGGCGAGCCCGCGCCCTAGCAGTTCCAGGAACAGGCCCAAGAGCTCTCTGAGCCAGGCGAGGATGAAGTGCAACAACCTGTTGGTCAGGTTTCGGGCCGAGAGCCCGGTCATCTCGGGAAAGGCTCGGCCAAGGTCGGCGGCTAGACGATTTATGATCTTGGCACCCAATTCCTCCCGGTCCTGCCGCGCGAGGATATCGCGTCCAATGTTCCAATAGAGCAGGATCAGCTCACGGTTCACCGAAAGACCGGCAGGATGCCGCGCCTCCGCAATCTTCCGTTTAAGGTCGCTGATGAACGTCAAATAGCTTCGCGCATCAATTCCGGTCGTCGGTTTGGCACCTCTTCGGATTGAGAGGGATTTGGAAGGTCGCTTCCTCATGCGGCTGCCTTCAAGCGCTTCTTCGCCAGCATGGAGCGCACGAACTTATTCCACTTTGCCATTCCCGCGCGCTTTTCGGGCATGTAATGCCAGCGATCATAGTTCTTGGAGCTAACGTCATGGAGCGCATGATTTTGCAGACGATCTCGAACTTCCTTGGATACACCGGCCTTGCCCGCCAAGGTCTTGAAGGTTCGCCGGCGGTCCCGATTTGTTGCGTAGGGGATCACGCCGCGGCCCCGCTGACGCCAAACTAAGCTATAGAGATTGCCGTGGCTCACGGGCTTGGATGGGTCCTTCGCTGAGGGAAAGAACCACCCGTACTTATTTGGCTTGATCGACTCAATCAGTTCGGCGGCGATCGACGGCACTGGAACGGCGTGCGGCTGAAGATTCTTGGTCTTGGACCAATAGATAATCTTCTCCGGCGCATCCCATTGATCGACATGCAGGCGCGCTATCTCCTCGACGCGTTGACCCGTCAGCATGATGAGCTGCACAGCTCGAGGATAGGAAGGATGAAAAGGCGTATCGGGGCATTCCAGCCAGCGATAGAGTTGCACGAACTCATCCTCGTCGAGCCAGCGGGTGCCCTGAATTTTGGGTTCGGTCGGAATTTCCGAGGCCGGATTGAAGGGGATACGGAAGCGGCGCGGGGATGTATTCCGATAATCGTTGTCGGACTTCATCCCCCAACTATAGGCCGCGTGGATGTAACATCGCACATGATCGGCCATCGAGCGAGCGCCACGCTCGTAGATCGGCCGGATAAGCTCGACGATCTCCTCAGACTCGATCTCACGGGCCTGTCGATAGCGTTCGAGCGTGTCGGCGATCTTGTTGAGGCCTTTCTCTGTCTCTTCCAGGACGGCTTGCCGGCGGCCTTAAGCGATGCAACATAGCCCTCAAACAGATCTGCGACGGTGCCGGGACGAGTGTCGGTTGCGATCTTGATGCTGCGGCCCTTCTGGATCACATCGGCGTAGTCGCGCTTGAAGATCTCGCGCGCCTGAGCCAACGACATCGACGGATAAGTGCCGAGCTTTTTTTCGTGCGTCTGCCGTCGCGCCATTGCTGTGCCATCCAGTGAGCGGTCACGCGCTTCGGCATCGGCTTAGGGACGAGGACGAGACGGCCGGTGCCGCGACCTTCGCCATCTGCGAGGTTTTCTTGTTTCCGGTTGAGTTCGACGCGCTGCAGCGCGTGTCGGATCGCGGTGTCAGTCAGGCTTGGCATGGCGTTTCTTCTATTCCGCAACTGGGATCGGTCGGGGAGAAACGGGGATTGCCGGCGGCGACGAGGCCGCAGGTTTCCGCCACGAACCGCTGTACCGCTCGCGTGCTGCTTACTTGGAAGCGATGCCGATAGCTGTGCGCTACGGCACTATCGGTAAAGCCGTTCAGCGCAGCAAACCCTGCCGCTTCCAACACGGTGGCTGTGAGCCCGCGGCGGGTGTCCCCCTCGGAAATTTGAATGAACCCAGAGATCGTCCCAACCTAGCCCGGCGACCGAGCCGGCGACGTGTTGAAGAAAGGCGAGCGGCCTGCTGATGCGGTCCAGCGTCTACGGCACCGGCTGCGCGAGTTGGACGCCGATACGCATCGCGTGCGGTCGTCGCCCTATTCATTGAGCGCTTGCAACATGATGCGCTCCAAGCTTCACGGCCTCGATGGGGACAAGCCGCATTGGATCATTCCGGGAGTCAGAACGAAGAACAAAAAAGCTGAAGATACCGTGCCGCTATCGCGGATTGCAGGTACGGTTCATCGAAGCGGCCTTGGAGGCGAGCAAGCCTGAAGGCGAGGACACGAAAGACAGGCCGGTGGTTTGCGAGCCGCTTTGAAAGCGTTGAGACGCTTGCGCGTCACTCCATGAGCCAGACTCTCCGGCGCCTCTTGGACGACAGTGAAGAGGAGGACAAAAAGCTGGTGGCTTCACACCCCATGATCTTCGGAGAACGGCCGCAACAATCGTGGAGGCGACAAGGCTATCAGTCGACTACGACAAGGCCCTTCTGAACCACAGTGACAAGGGAGTGACTGGCGTCTACGCCCGCTGGCTATAGCGCGACAATCAGGATGAGAGCGGCGCGTCAATCAAGATGAGTTGGTCTTAAGAGCTGAGATATCGTGTCGGAAAGTGTCTTTCCGCGTTTGCCCGAAACAACTCCAATTCCCAGGTTTCTCGGTTTTCAGACGCGAGAGCACTGAGCATCGGCATGGAGTTATTCGGTCACCTTCAGGCGCGTTACACTCCTCCGGCCGTCGACGCTGACAGGCACGTCACCCTCGATCGTGGCCCGACGTACGACGCGATGCTGGTCCCCGTAATCGTTGACCGCGTAATGCTGCGTTGCGCGGTTGTCCCATATCGCAATATCCCCCTCTAACCAGTTCCAGCGCACAGTATTTTCGGGCGCTGTGATGTGAGACTGGAGCAGATCGAACACCTTTTGTCCGTCGTATTTAGGGATCCCAACAAACTGCTTCACCAAGGCGCCGAGCACTAGCGCCCGCTCGCCTGTTTCGGGATGGACGCGTACGACGGGATGCTCGGTCTCAAAAACCTTTTTGGTGAACACCTCGTCAAAGTGTTTCTTGTCGACCTCGCGGACACGCGCGATCCCGGCGTAATCGAAGACGTTGCTGTGAATGGCCCATAGGCCCTCGGCAAGCCGTTGTAGCGGCGGCGCCAAACCAAGATAAGCGGCAGCTGTGTTCGACCACACGGTGTCGCCTCCGAACGTTGGCATTACAACGGCTCGCAGGACCAAAATCTTGGGATATGCGTCGGCGAAGGTTCCATCCGCATGCCAAACGTCGGCCCGACCGCCGCCGCGAGTGGAGTCCAGTTCGAGGAGCGACGTCGTCCCCTTGGCAGCACCGAGCATCGGATGTGACACTAGCTTTCCGAGACGAGCGGCAAAGCGCTCCTGCTCGGCGTCATTGAGATGTCCTTGATTGCGGAAGAAGATCACCTTGTGCTCGAGCAATAAGCTGTTGATCGCGGCGATCGCGTGGTCCGGTAAATCGCCCGATAGCTTGATATTTTTGACTTCGGCACCGATGCGCGCTGCACGTTTCACAACATCGGTGCTCGCGACGCCACCGATCACATTTGTGCTCATCTTGCTTTTCCAGGCCCTCGCAGTTCTTCCTCGCCCCTTGAAGCGAAATGATCTTCAGCAAGCATCGTGCCAAGCGAAAGACGAACATGTCCTCCATAATAGGCACTGAACGAATCGTGGCATTTGGCGCGAGTCCTCAAGCTGAGCCAGTGGCTGGGTCGCGTGACGAAGAACTCGATCACCGAGCTCACCCCTTCGAATGTCGAATGTCGAAGTGGACAGCAGTAGAGCGCCACCAACATCTTCAGTTATGCTTTTGTAATAACTCAACTGCTTGGAAAAAAGCACGTGTCGTGAAAAAATGGCGCCTTCCTTGCCGTGCACGAGCTAGGATTTCATTTTTTCGACATATCCAAATTGCGGAAAGAATGGAGAAGGGGAGCTCAAACTCCTCTCGAAACCTGCATATCGATGGTCGCGCGGCTGAGGCCGCTCAAAATAGCATTGACGGTTTGCAACACCGCATTTGCCTCATCGAGTAATGTGCCATTCCAGGCGAATTCAATGGCGGATTTCATGCGTAAACCTGGGGCACGTCATCGTGCGGTAATAGGTATTTGCTGTTCTACATGTCTGGGGTGATGGTAGTGGATATGTCCGAACAGAGTTGTCAGGGGGGCAGCGCGCGTTAGTGACCTGAACGGGCGGACCGTTCTTCCGGGGCGAGATGGAGTTTTGGGAGTGAGTATAGCTGCTTTTCTGGCTCTGTTTCTGGATCGATTTGTTTTAAGCAATGGCCATCCCAGGCGGCGCCGGGAAAGCCACAAAGCCGAAGGGGCTTTCGAAAGTCTCAACGCTTACTACGCGTTGTACTGGACCTGACACGAGATTGTGCTTCTGTCAGAATACGGACAAGTGTCTACTCAGTGTGGCAAGCCGGAGCTGACTGTTCCGTTCGTGAATTTTCGCGGGGTAATTGATAGCCGATCGCTGGAGTCTGTGAAGCTGTAGATGTAAGATCGCTTTTGTCGAGCGGCGCTGTTGGCGGGTCATGAACATTATCGTCTCAGTCCTGAGCCAAGATAAGCGATGCAACTTCCTGGTCCCGTGACAGTTTGCTCGCCGCTAGGGCCGGTGGCGACACCAATGCGATCAGGCACGGGGCGGTTTTGGCTCATCTTCCGTTTGCCTTCGATCCTCGTGATGGGGATGCGCACGCCCACGATTTCACGCAACTGGGCGGCGATGAAATCCGCGGGAGCATCGCTGACCGCCCAGGGCGTCGCACGAGACGCCTCATGGATATTCGTCAGACGCGTCACAATCTCAAGCAGGCGAGTGGAATCCTCGAAGAACTCAATCGGCCCCTGCGCGTGGACCGCGATGTAATTCCATGTCGGCACCACCTGTTCAGCTTGTCGCTTGCTGGGATACCAGGATGGCGTTACGTAAGCCTCTGCGCCAGTAAAGATCGCCAGAGCTTCTCCGATCGGGGCCGTGCGCCATTGCGGATTGCCTTTTGCCAAATGCCCGTATAGCGCGCCGTGTTTGCCTTCGCTCTCATCGAGGAAGAGCGGAAGAGGCGTCGCAAGTGGCCCATCTGATGTCGCTGTGACCAAATTGGCCAATCGGGCGCAGCGGATTGTTGCTCGAATGTTCTCGATGTCGTCGTCTCGAAAGTGGAGCGGTATGTACATGAAAGGGTCTCCGCTGGCAGCCGTTGAGATAAACCCAAGTCAACAGGCTAGAAAACTGCCAGTTTCAGTCGTTCCCGTGGCTTCCTCTTTTGACGTGACGATTTCGGAGTTATCTGGGACTTGACGATTTCACTCAGCCGCTTCAATCCGTCGAGCTGCTGTTGGGTTGGTGATTCCGTAGCTGTTCTCGTTGGGCCGAGCCAGGCATTCATAGACCTCTAGAGATTTCACCCGGCCTCGCCTGTGTGAAGCGATCCGGCAGCTCTCCTTGGACGCGCACCGAGACGCGTCTCACGAACTGGTCCTTGATCGAGACAAGATCGACGCCCACCTCAAAATCGTCTTTCATCGTTTCGATGAACTACGCCGATGCGTACAGGTCGGAGGTGATCGCAATGAAACCATCATTAAAGCACCAACATTTCCCCTCTACATGGTGGCCGCCATCGCCCCATCGCTGACGCGCGGTCAGGTTGACGCCGCGATCCAATACGCCAAGGCGTATCCTAAGCGAGAGTGCCTGTCCCCCCTCGGTCTGAATCGGGCGCTGGCAGCTAGCGGACGTTGGGTTCGATCAGCGAAGCTGAGGCGGGCGAGGGTGCGCCGCGCCGGATTCCGTGACCGCGTATTTGATCGACGACAACGTGCTTCGCGAGTGTGGCGAGATGGCAGCGCGAACGTGCACTGCAACACGCTCCTGGATCAAAGGGTGCTCATACCGCGCGTGCGCGCCGCACCTGGAACAGGAATTCGCCCGAGCGTGTCGTGGTGTCCAAGTTTTCGGTCAGGGAGCGGAACACCACCCGATTGTGCTTGAGCGAAGTCACGATCGCGAACAGGTGCGACAGCGAGCGCCCGCGCCAAGCCGGTGTGGTCATCCTTCCCGTCCGAGGCGTGATCCTCGAAGAGGTGACGCGGATCAACGCCGGCGCGAGCAGCGCATCGCGCTGCAAGTCCGTTTTCGGGCGGTCTAAGTTCGGTGATACGTGCATGTAGCCAACCCACATAGGCGGATGCCCATCGGAATTAGCTTTCAGATGGTAGCGCGTCACGACAGAGTGAGCTGGCCCCGGTTGTCTGAACAGAATATCCGCGTCGATAAGTGGAGCCTCTGCCGGGGTTAGGCTGCCG
>NZ_QZMV01000045.1:0-13165 GCF_003957705.1 Bradyrhizobium sp. LVM 105
CACGGCAGCCTAACCCCGGCAGAGGCTCCACTTATCGACGCGGATATTCTGTTCAGACAACCGGGGCCAGCTCAGTCTGCCTCGGCAAGGTCGGCGCGGTCTGTGCGCGGGAGGTCTCGCGCTTTGCCCGCAATAGCCGGGATTGGCAACAGCTGATCGAGATGTGTCGCGTCGTCGACACGGTGCTGGTTGACCAGGAAGCTGTCTATGTTCCGCGGCATGGCAACGACCGACTGCTTCTCGGGCTGAAGGGGAGCCTCAACGAGTATGAGCTGGACCTTTTGCGACAACGCTCGCTCTCGGCACGCTACGAGAAGGCCAGCCGTGGCGAACTGATTGCGGCCACGCCAGTCGGTTTTGTGAAGGTCGGTGATCGCTACGAGAAGGATCCGGACCGGCGTGTGCAGGACGCCGTTACGCTCGTCTTCGACAAGATCGAGGAACTCGGGACCGCGCAGCAGGCGCTGCTGTGGTTCCATGAGCACGGCCTCGACCTACCGGTGAAGCAGCCGAACGGCGACACAGCCTGGCGGCGGCCCAGCTACGCGACTCTCCACAGGATGGTCGAGAACCCGGTCTACGGCGGAGCCTACGCCTATGGTAGAACAGCCGTAGCGACGGGGTACGGCGTCCATGGCGCAGGCGCGAAGATCCGGCGGAAGGCGCGCGCCGAGTGGCTCGTCCTCAAGCCGGACGCCCACGAAGGCTATGTGAACTGGGAGAGGTTCGAAGCGATCCGTACAATGGTCTCCAGTAACGTGCCCACGAGCCGGCATCATGGCGCGCCCAAGCATGGCGAGGCGCTGCTCGCTGGGCTCATCCGCAGCCGGCGTTGTGGCCGCAAGCTGACGCTGCGCTACAGCGGTATGAAGCATCACATCCCCCGTTACAGCTGCTCGCGCGGCTGGATGGACAACGGCGAACCGCGCTGCATCGCGTTCGGTGGCTTGCGCGTCGATGATGCGATCGAAGGGGCACTGCTCGGCGTTGTCGGACCCGGCGCCGTTGCGGCGGCTACGGCCGCCGCAGCCCAAGCCAGACATCAGAGGGATCAAGTTCGCGAAGCGCTCGGCCGTGATCTCGAAGCGGCCCGTTACGCCGCCGATCGCGCCTTCCGGCAATATGACACGGCGGATCCGGCAAATCGCCTGGTTGCCGCGGAGCTTGAGACGCGCTGGAATCGCTCGCTTGCCCGCGTCGCCGAGGTAGAGAGCAAGATTGCCGCGCATGATGCGACGACCGCACCGACAGCGATCGATCCAACGATGCTCAGCGTGCTGGCCTCAGACCTCAAGTCAATCTGGTCAGGGCCGACCATCGATGCGCGGCTGAAGAAGCGCATCGTCCGTACGCTGATCCACGAGGTCGTTGCCGATATCGATGACGAAGCGTCCGAGATCGTTCTTGTCGTGCATTGGGCGGGCGGCGCTCACAGCGAGATGCGGCTGCCGAAGCGTCGACGGGGGCAGCGTAACAGCACCTCCGGTGACATCATCGCAGCCATCCGGCAACTGGTGCTGATCGCCAGCGACGACCTGATTGCGGGCCTGCTCAACCGCAACGGCCTCAAGACGGGCAACGGCAACCGTTGGACCCGTGAGCGCGTCACAACCACGCGATCTTATCATCGGATACCCGTCTTCCGGCGGGCCGAGGATAGCGTCGAGCCATGGCTCAATCTCTCCGACGCCGCCAGGCTTCTCAAGGTCGCATCCAAGACGCTGCGCTTGGCCGCAGAAGCTGGTCAGATCGAAGCCGTCCACCCTCTGCCGGATGGGCCATGGATCTTCGCGCGCGCGGCCTTGACCACGGATGCCGCCACATCCATCACCGAACGAGCGCGGCAGAACCCAAGATACCCCGCAGGATCGCATCCCGATCAACAAAGTCTCTTCTCTTCAACAACATAGACAAATGGGTGTTCTGATGCGCGGTTGTAGTCGGCCCGCCAATGTCGGAGTTCGATCCTGGCCTGGGCCAGCGAGGTGAACAGCGTCTCGTTCAACAATTCGTCTCGGAGCCGGCCATTGATGGGGAAGACGGCCCCGCTCCCTCGGCGCTGGCGCTATGCTGGCGATATCTGTACCTAACAGGAGCAATCATCATGGAAGTCGTGACAATTGGGTTGGATATTTCGAAGCACGTATTTCACGTTCATGCGGTTGACACTCAAGGTCAAGTGATCAGCCGCCAACGCCTCCGGCGCGGTGAGATCGTCTCCTTCTTCTCCTCCTGTCGCCCTGCCTGGTTGGGATAGAAGCCTGCGCCACCGCCCATTACTGGGCGCGCGCGATTCAGCGGTTTGGACATAACGTGAGATTAATACCGCCCGCATATGTGAAGCCCTATGTGCGGCGGGGAGCAAAGAACGATGCCGCTGATGCGGCCGCAATCTGTGAAGCAGTTAGCCGCCCCAATATGAGATTTGTTCCCATCAAGAGCGTGGAGAACCAAGGCTTCTTAATGCTTCATCGTGCAAGACGCCTGCTGGTCCGCCAGAGAACCATGACGGCCTGCGCCATTCGAACTCACTTTGCGGAGTTCGGAATTATTGTCGGACAGGGCCGGCAAAGGGTGGATAGTCTTGTGGATTTGTTGGATGACGAGGAACTCGCGCTACCTGCCACTGCCCGTATGGCGCTGGATGTTCTTGTGAACCAACTGAAGGAATTGGACCGGCAGGTCGACGCTATCGAGCGTGAGCTGGCTCAGATGCAGAGAGTAAATCCGATGGCGAAGTTGCTGCCCTCGATTCCCGGCGTTGGTCCCATAACGGCCACGGCGCTCGCCGCGACGGTGCCGGACCCGACCATGTTCCGCTCCGGGCGAGAATTCGCGGCTTGGCTGGGCCTGACGCCTAAGCAGAATTCCACCGGCGGGAAGGACCGGCTCGGCCGCATAACGAAGCAGGGCGACTCCTATCTCAGGCACTTGCTTGTCATCGGGGCACGCAACGTCGTTCGGTATCCAAAGGCACGGTCCCGAGTTGGAGGTGGCTGGATCGAAGCTCTGCTTGAGCGGCGTCGGCCCATGGTCGTCGCTATCGCCGTCGCCAACAAGTTGGCTCGGATCATCTGGGCGAATCTCCGCCGCCTCGAAGAACGGATCAGATCCTCGGCATCTGTGAGGGCGCCAAGGAGGACAAATCCGGCTGGTCATCGTTTCTGCGGCATCTCGTCGATCGCGGTCTCGAGGGCGTGCAGTTGGTTGTTTCCGATGCGTGCCGAGGTCTTATCGAAAGCGTTGCGGATTATCTGCCGGAGGCCCGCTATCAACGCTGCATGGTGCATTTTTATCGCAATGTCTTCAGCCACGTGCCGTCGACCCGGGTCCGCGAGGTGAGCCACATGCTCAAGGCCATTCATGCCCAGGAGAGCCGCGCCGCGGCCGACGAGAAAGCCAGGACCGTCATCGCGGATCTGCGGGCAAGCCGTATGGCCAAAGCTGCTGATCTCGTCGAGCAGGCGGTTCACGAAACGCTCGCCTACTATGCCTTTCCGGACATCCATTGGCGGAAGATTCGAACGAACAATCCGCTCGAGCGCATCATGAAGGAGATCCGGCGACGAACCCGTGTCGTCGGCGCCTTCCCCGACGGTCAATCCTGTCTCAACTTGGCGGCGGCCCGGCTGCGGCACATTGCCGGAACGGCGTGGTCGACCAAATGCTACATGAACATGCGACCGCTCTATCAGCCACAACTCTCTGAAACCGGAGCCGTCGCCTGATCAAAAGTGCGAAACATTCTGGACAGTACCCGTCCAGGGCGTCAGCTAGCGTTCAGAACCGACTAATGCCAATCATAGTCGTCAGACAGCTGCCAAGCTGGTAGCCTTGCGACGCAGCGGTTCAGAGCGATGACGCCCGCAAGCGCGGTCGGTTTAGAGTGAATGAGCACGTCTGCGTACTCCTCGAGAGCCAACCTCTTTTGCTCGCTGATCGCGTCGGCGGCATCAAACTCTGGCCCCTCGACCAGTTTTGCGGATATGGAGGCCGCGGCATCGACTTGCGCGCGCAGCTTGCGGTGATGCTCAATTACCTCAAAAATCGAATCTCGTTCAGTCAGCAAGCGGCATTTACATAATGCGATCTTAGATTGCGCCAACCAATCCTCGTGGGTGCTTGCAGTTCTTCCCAACAGATCCCTTCAGTTTCCACGCTGCCCGTCGCGGTGAGGCCCGACGTGCCGCGCACCACTGCGATTGCTTCTCTCCTGCTCCAAGAAGCGCTTTGAGCGGACGGTTCTGATTTGCGTCACCTGCAGATTCTTGTAGTTGACTGCTCGTGTTCTCCGGGCAAGAGTCGCTCTCGAGCTGACCTTATGCCAGTCGCCGGCCCAATCACAACTGGCAGTATGGAGAGCAGAGCAATGTCTCCGCTAAAAGCAATTGCCAATTGGCTGGAATCGCTAGAGTTGGACATGCAGCTTGAGGTCGCTGGCTTCGCGGCATTTTATATATTTGAGCGGTCTGATGCTCTCACGCTAGGCGGATCGGACCAGCTCGAAGCTCTTCATCGGTGGCTGAACGAGCCGGGCCTACCATCATACATCGCCGCAGACCGTGCCTTATCCTTTCGAATATGCTTCGGTAGCTTTGTCGATGATAGAATGATGGAAGCAGGGTGGAAGCGAACTGAGGAGCTAGTTTGCAAAATTCTTAAAGAAGCGAAGCGCAGCGGGAAGTTCGCGGCTTCGCGCAAGGCGCAGAGGATGCTCGCGCTTCTCCCGGCTCGGAAAGAGAGTTGGGAACGTGTTGTGAGATCCTGGAATGAATTGGCTGTGACTTGTCTAACAAACGAGACTGTACGAAGTTGGAGCGCCGCCAGCACGCGCATTGGGTTGAAGGTTATTCCAAGTAGTGGCGTTCCGATTGTTCCGCTCAGGTCGCCTCATCGAGGCACCGGTTAGTTCTGCCTGCCGGCACTATCTCAGGTGCCGCTCTGTCAGTGACTATCGTAAGCGCGTCGCTCCAGTTCTGCGTCGATGTTCGCAATGACTCTTCCAAACCTCGCGCCAATCACCGGTCTAGCATGTGGTCGGTTGTGAAGAACACGCAAGCCGTTGAGAGAGAATCGATTTTTGGCGAACAGACATGGTTCTGTTCGCAGGATTTCGGCGGGTGAGCCCGCAGTTTCTTGCAAATTGCTCTTGGGCGATCGCTGTGATTCTGTCGCGGCGGGCTAATCAACGACGGGCAATTGCAATGCGGCCGAAGGCGCGGCGGGAGAGCGGACAGAACGATCTGTTCAAGGCGAGGCTCGATCAAATCGTCGATCCGGACCATGCGCTGGTCAGACTGTCGGGCTCGATCGACTGGCGGTTCCTCGAAGACCGGTTCGGCGCGGTCTATGACGATGATCCCGGCAGGCCGCCATTGCCGACCCGCTTGATGGTTGGGCTCGCCATCCTCAAGCACATGCACGACCTCTCGGACGAAGGGTTGTGCGAGCGCTGGGTCGAAAATCCCTACTATCAGCTGCTTTGCGGCGAAGAGTTCTTCCAGCACCGGCTGGTGTTCGACCGCTCCTCACTGACGCGCTGACCACGCACTCCTGATGCTGGCGCGCGAGGCGATCGGCCGGGAGGCCTCGCCGACGGCCGGCGTGATCGACAGCCAATCGGTCAAGACCACGGAAAGTGGCGGCCCTCGCGGCTACGACGCGGGAAAGAAGATCAAGGGTCGAAAGCGCCACATCGTCACCGACACCCAAGGGCTCCTGGTCGGAGCGATCGTTCACGCTGCCGACGTCCAGGATCGCGATGGCGCGCCAGATGTCCTGTGCAGCATTCGCTACCGCTTCCCCTGGCTGCGCCATATCTTCGCCGATGGCGGCTATGCCGGCGAAAAGCTCAAGGCGGTGCTGGAAAAGATCGGCCGGTGGACTATCGAGATCATCAAGCGCTCCGATGCCGCACAGGGCTTCGAGGTGCTTCCGCGCCGCTGGGTGGTCGAACGAACCTTCGCCTGGCTCGGCCGCAACCGCAGATTGGCCAAGGACTTCGAGCGAACCATCGAAAGCGCAACTGCCTGGCTCTTCCTCGCCTCTGTCCAACTCATGACAAGGCGCATCGCAGCGATAAAAACAGCAATGCAATTTTGAGTCAGGCTCTTAGTGATGCTGCCACGCCTGACCGTCTCCCCGGTCGATCGCTCGCCCGGCACTAGGCCAAGATAGCCCATGAGCTGACGTGAGGTCTCAAAACGGCTCACGTCACCAACCTCGGTGGCAAATGTCACCGCGACGATTAGATCGACACCTCGCAGTGTTTGAAGCGCCCGCACGAGTGGCTCCAAGGACCAGGCCGAGACGAACTCTTCGATCGTGCGCTCCAGACGTTCGACCCGCTCCTTGGCGATGCGAACTGCTTCGACCATTTCTTGCAGCGCGATCTGATGCGCGGGATGATCGAACTGCTGTTCCTGAAGCCAACGCAGATAGCGCATCGTCCATCCCTTCTTGCGGGGATAGGTGCGGCCATGCTTGAGCATGAAGGCGCTCACCTGCTGGCGGTGGACCCGCAGCGCCTCAACCGCCGCCGCCCGGGCGCGGACGAGATCTCGCATCGCTTCGTGGCTTTCATCGGGAACCCACACCGCCGTTAACTCGCCGGCGCGCAGCAGCCGGGCGAGAGAAACAGCGTCCCGGCGGTTTGTCTTCACGCGATCGCCAGGCTTCCTCGGGATCAGCGATGGCGCAACCACGGTGCATTCATGGCCGAGCGACCGGATCAGCCGATAAAGGCCATAGCCAGTCGGACCGGCCTCGTAACAGAAATGCACACCACCAAACCGGCTGGCGATCCGTTCAACGACCCGGCGCATGCCGGTCGCCGACGCGTCGACCTCACCGAAGAAACGAACCTCTCCTTCCCGGCCTGTTTCCGCGATCGCGATGGCGTTTTTCAGCTTCGCGACGTCGATTCCGACAAATGCTTCCCTATAATCTGCCACGGCTCGTCCTCCTGTGATGAGGATCGGCTCGGTACGCCCGAGTAACCCTCGGACGCGCAGTGTAGGGCGAGCCACCTCACTGGAAGAGGCGGACATACGGCCTTACCGTCGAGCGGCAGCGGCGCACTTTCGAGTGGGCGCGTCGAGCGCGATACGCTGGGTGGCGCAGGCGCGAAGGACGGGCAGGGTAACGGCGAAGCCCGACGCACGCGATCCAACTCACACTTCCACGGGCATCCGCTGGTCCCCTTCAGGTGGGAGGCCTCCTGATCAGGTCGTTTATGATCAGCCAAACCTCCCAGGCCGCATTACTCAGCACCAAACGATCCCCCAAGGCTTCCATCGCGAGACTTAATCCGATTTGCGACCGTACGTTAGAACATGACAAAGACTGTCCGATTTCCGACATGCAGTCGGTCTGGTGCACTTCCGTGAAACAATATTCCTTACTGATCAAGCTTGTCGCAGTTGGCACAGGGTTTGAACAGAGAAGTGCATCCACGGGAGCCGCCTACGAAGTGGCGGCTACACTAACGCTTCTTCGGCTGTGGCCCTTTGGCGCAATGACACGAGCTGCCACATGGAATCGGTCTCAATAGCACGTCACAAAAACTGCCCTCAATGTGGCTCTGCATTGGTCCACCTCGAGTGGCATGAACGCATCGGTGCGCGGAAGGTCCAAGATCTCTGGCGCTGCTGGAACTGCAGGAATGAATTCATGAACGTTTTCACTTCTGACGATACGGATCCTCCCGCCGCTGAGATCACGAAGCTATTCTTTACCAGCCTGTTAGTCTGATCATGACGCTGAGCCGCTAACACTCGCATCCGAGCGGCGCCGGACTTGGCAATCCAAAGCAGGGCGGTGGGCAGCTTAGGCGAAAACGATTGGACCGTAGGCTGCTCAGAAATACGCTGCGCGACCTTCCCGTCATAAATGCAGTTGGAATGTCCTTATGAGGCTCGTACGTGCAATCGTCGGCTTGGCCCTGTTGGCAGTGGCATTGTACGTTATTATTGGTGAGCACTTCGCTGGAACATCGGCGGATGCTACACTCAATGCTCGGCTCTACATCGTTCGCGCCCCGATCGAAGGAGAGGTAACGCTTGCCGTAAAGAGCATCGGCGCGCGCATTAGCCCCGGCGAGCTCGTAGCAGAAATCAACGACCAACGCTTCGATACCGCGAGGCTTCTTGAGCTTGATCGCGATCGCACGAACCAGCAGATCGAGCTCAACCGTCTCGTTGGCCAGCGAGAGGCATTGTCCGCATCCATGTCTCGCTTCGATGTTCAATCAACTGATTACCAGCGCGGAAGGGTTCGGCAGATTGAGGCTCGAATTGCCGAAACGAAAGCAGCTCAAGACGCTGCGGCCACACGCCTTCGTCAAGCGGACGCAGAATTCAAGCGAGCAAACGAACTAAGCACGCGTGGTGTACAGACGGCGGCGAATTTGGATCGCGCTCGCGCAACTTACGACGTAGCGCAGCAAGAACTGGAGAGTGCGCAGCAGCGAGTGAGATATTTAGAGACGGAACTTACGTCTGCTCGCGACGGCGTCTTCATCGGGGAGTCCTATAACGACGCTCCCTCCTCGGCCCAACGTATCCGAGAGCTCGAGCAGCGGCTGGGCGAGCTAAATGTCGACAAGGAGCAGGTGAAAGCACGTATTGTACAGCTCGGCCGGCAAATCGATGCCGAGCGTCTTCGTGTCAATAATTTGAGCTTCGCTACCCTTAATGCCAGCGTCGTTGGTCTAGTCTGGGACATACTAATAGACGATGGCCAATACGCGCGGCGCGGCCAGGATCTCGTCAAGATCGCAGACTGCAGTACACTGATCGTCACTGCGGGCGTCAGCGAATCTCTCTACGACGGCCTCTCGGTGGGAACGGCCGTGCAATTTCGGTTGTTTCGAGATGATCGTATTTTCAATGGAACCATAACCCGCCTTGGCGGATCCGGTGCGGCCTCGCTCTACACCAATCTTGCTGTGGGTCCAAGTGCGCAACATCTCCAGCGCTTTGATGTCACAGTGACAGTTCCGGATCTTGCAGGAGAGGCAGATCTCGGCTGCGCGAGTGGACGCACTGGACGCGTCATCTTCACAGCTGGCCCAATCGCACAATTCCGTCGCTTTATAACGCGGTACGGACTCTGATGCTTCTGCTGTCCCCACTCGTTGCTGCCTTCGCAGGCGCTGCCTTCATAATTGGGCTTCGCCTTACCGTCTTTCCGTTGCTCAATCCGATGAAGTGGTATTGGCGCGCTCTTCTCCTGGGGGCGGCTGCCGTACTGTCTTGGCGTTATATGGTTTGGCGCTTCACCGAAACGCTGGCACCGCTCGACTGGACTGCGGACGCGCTGTTCAGTTGGGGATTCGCCATCCTCGAAGCTCTGACGATGCTTTCCTCTACCATCGCGTTTTTCATACTGTCGCGGGTGAAAGAGCGGTCGACAGAAGCAGACCAGTACTCCGAATGGTGGCTGCCTGGAGAAGCGCCGCGAGTGGACGTTTTTATCACGACTTACAACGAGCCGTCGGAAGTGCTCGAACGCACTATCATTGGCGCGACGCAAATCCGCTATCCACGGCTTCGGATTTTTATCCTCGACGACGGCGCTAGGAATTGGGTGCGGCAACTTTGCGAGCTGCACGAAATCGGATATCTCGCGCGCTCGGATAAAGAGCATGCTAAAGCGGGGAACATTAGGTGTTTAGTCCCAGGCTTTGATGGTGCATTCTTATCGCACGATTCGAAGGATGCGCTATGGGACAAGTTTTACACGGCTGCGCCACCACGACGGAGGCAGTCCGTCGAGCAATACAAAATAGTCAAGAGAGCCTGAGGGCGCTCGCCAAGCGCTACGGGATCAACCAGAAAACTGTCGCGAAGTGGAAGGAGCGCAAGACTGTCGCCGATATCCCGACAGGCCCCAGGGACACCAAGTCGACAGTGCTTTCCATCGAGGAGGAGGCGATCATCGTCGCTTTCCGGCGGCATACGCTATTGCCGCTCGACGATTGCCTCTATGCGCTCCAGCCGACCATCCCGCATCTGACGCGATCATCCCTGCATCGCTGTCTCCAGCGCCACGGCATCAGCCGATTGCCGGGGGTCGAAGGCAGCAAGCCTCCGAAGAAAAAGTTCAAAGCTTACCCGATCGGCTACTTCCACATCGACATTGCCGAGCTCCAGACCGCTGAAGGCAAGCTCTACCTCTACGTCGCCATCGATCGCACCAGCAAGTTCGCCTTCGTGCAACTGGTCAGGAAGACGGGAAGGACCTCCGCCTCGGCCTTCCTCGAAGCTCTGATCGCGGCTGTCCCCTACAAGATCCACACGGTTCTCACCGACAATGGGATCCAGTTCACTTTCCCGCCGCGCTACGCGGACGGCCCGACAGCACGATACGTGACACATATGTTCGATATGCGCTGCCAAGAAAATGGCATCGAACATCGGCTGACCAAGATCAAGCATCCCTGGACCAATGGCCAGGTCGAGCGCATGAACCGCACGATCAAGGAAGCGACCGTCCAACGCTACCATTACGATCGACACGATCAGCTCGAAGCTCATCTCGCCGACTTCATCAACGCCTACAACTACGCTCGACGGCTGAAGACCCTGAAGGGCCTCACGCCTTACGAATATATCTGCAAATGCTGGACTTCCCAGCCGGAACGATTCAAACTTAATCCGCTCCAGCAAATGCCGGGACTAAACACCTAGCACTACTTTGGCAGATTGTGTTTTCGCCGCTGTTTTTCAAGGATTTCCTTCCGGCAATATGGGCACTGCTGAGGCGGCGGCCGAAGGATGAGATCGACGATGGCGTGACGTACGGCTGGCATGGTTGGCTGAGGCGGAGGCCCGTTGATTCTTGTTTTTCCGCTCCGCGTATGCGAGGCAACGATGTTGCAGGAAGGCGTAGGCAATCATTGTCATCAGGCGTGGCGATGAAGGCCTTGCCATGATCGCCCTTCGAAGTGATCAAGTCCAAGCTCCTCCTTCAGCTGTTGAGTCGGTCCGCCTGGTTGAGCAGCTCCGTCTCCAGCGGCGCCGCATCCCAGACACCGTCCAGATGCGCGGAAAGACTTATCACCAGCATCTCGCGGACGCTAACGGGGCCCCCGACGCGTGGCGGCCAGAAGCAGTCGCTTTGGCTCAGGCGCTCCGCTTTTCCGGGCGGTTTGCCACGGCCGATGCATGGCACGACGAGGCGCGCAGGCTGCTCGCACCGCTGCTTCCGGCCGACGGCCCATCCATCAATCAGCGGCTTCGTCGCAATGGTGAGTTGGAGAAGGTGTTGTTAGTCGCGCCTGCATCGGGCCACCCGGCACGGACAATCCATAGCGTGAAAGGTATGGAGTTTCCCGGGATCTGCGTAGTGATGTCGCCGAGCACTGCGAAGGGCATCATCGATTCTCTGGCCGGTGCCGCTGCGGGCGACAACGAAGAAGCTCGCAAAATCTACGTCGGTGCATCAAGGGCGCAGCGTCTTCTGGCGATCGCGCTGCCGCGGTCGCAAGCCCCGCGTCTGCGGGATTTGATGGTAGCGATGGGCGGCGCCGTTGAGCTGTTACGCTCTAGCAGCCGCCGCTCAAGCCCTTAATTTAGTCCCGTCGCTTTCATCCACCTCACCAGAGAGCCGAGCCGTAGACCGGCGCTGTAGTGATGCGATGATGTTGTCCAACCGTCGCAGTAAGTCATCGTAAGTCAGGATGTCGATCATATTGGCGAACTTGCGCTTGATGATCTCCAGATCGAGTTGCTGGCTCCCATCTAGTGGCCCGAGTCACAAGTTCGCAATCGTAGATTCGCGTTAGATTCGCGTCGCTGTGCCAGAGAGGCGGCTGCAACAGTGACGGAGGATCTGATAGCGGCCCAGCGACTTGCACCCCTGATATTGAGCGATGATGAGCGTGCTGAGCTTCAGTCGCTGACAATGCGGCGAAAGACGGCCCAGGCGCTGGCTCTGAGAGCCCGGATCGTGCTGACCTGCGCGGAAGGCGGTCAGAACAAGGAAACGCGGCCAAGCTGGGCCTAGAGCGGGGGACGGTAGGCAAATGGCGGCGGCGCTTTGTGGAGCAGCGCGTGGCCGGGCTGCACGATGAGCCGTGCTCGGGGGCACCGCGCACCATTGACGATGGTCGCATCGAAGCCGTGATCGTGAGGACGCTGGAAAGCTGCCCCGAAAACGCCACTCATTGGAGTTCTCGCGGTATGGCAAAGGCCAGCGGCTTGTCGGTGTCGACGGTGCAACGTATCTGGCGGGCCTTCGGACTCCAGCCGCACCGGCTGGAGTCATTCAAGCTCTCGATCGATCCGAACTTCGTGGCCAAAGTGCACGACGTTGTTGGTCTTTACGTCTCGCCGCCGGCACACGCCATCGTGCTGTGTGTAGACGAAAAGTCTCAAATCCAGGCGCTGGACCGCAGTCAGCCGATGTTGCCGATGCGTCCCGGCCAGCCGGCCCGAAGGAGCCACGATTACAAAAGACACGGCACCACCTCGCTGTTCGCCGCCCTCGACATTGCGACCGGACGGGTTATCGGCAAGTGCTACGGACGGCACCGTGCCGCCGAGTTCCGCAAGTTCTTGGACGAGATCGAGGCCGCTGTGCCGCGCCAACTCGACGTCCATCTCGTCATGGACAACTACGCCACCCACAAAACCCCGCTGATCCAGAAATGGCTGGCTAAACGGCCGCGCTGGCATGTGCACCTGACCCCGACCAGTTCGTCATGGCTCAATCAGCTCGAGCACTTCTTCGCGCTTCCTACCGATAAGAAGATCAGGCGCGGCGTCTATCGCAGCGTAGCCGCCCTCAGGGCGGACATCGCCTCGTTCATCGAACGACATAACGCTGATCCCAAGCCGTTCTGGTGGACCAAGTCAGCCGACGACATCCTTGCTTCCATCGAGCGCTTCTGCCGTTACAATGCCCCGGTACAACGCGACGCGATGTTGCGAACTTCTGGTTCAGGACACTAGCGCCGAGGAACCATTCGAACGCCGATCAGGACCAAGAATGATCATGGCCTTCGGGCTTGTGACATGGATTGCCATGCCAGGCGGAAGCTTTGCAGAGTTCCTGTCGACGTAGGGGTACCAACCATGGCCTAAGTCTGAGCTGGTCCCGCAAATCTGAACAGCGCGATAAGTGGAGTTTCTGCCTGACGGCGGGCAAGATTGACCCGCGA
>NZ_QZMV01000046.1:0-12934 GCF_003957705.1 Bradyrhizobium sp. LVM 105
AGCGCGGACGACGCGATGAAGCTGCCCATCAACGAAAACAGCAAGACCACCAACAAATAGGCGAACGCCGTCGCGGCGAAATGGGCGTGAAGGTACAAGCAAGCCAGTGTTACCACGGCTAGCACTATGCTGCCGAAGGTAAACTGAGGGGCTGAACGTTCTAAACTGCTGATCGGGCTACGCATTCTGATACCGTCCGGCCTTTTCTCCGGCGGGGGAGCTATAACATTTTAGGGCGCGTACTCATAAAGCCACGACAATACCGGGCCTCAGGTCAGTTGTCCGCGCAGTTCTGGTTGAGTTGATCAAGCGGGTTTGTGGCGCAACCATCCCTTCATTTTGAGACCGTCCCGCATGTTGAGAGCAAGAAGTGTAATGTTTGTTGCGCCCGCGGCGAGCTCGATCACCTGCACAGCATAGAACGTGGCATCGAATTCTGCCGCCTGAGCCTTGGACGCAAGGAAGAGCGCAGACGGAATAAGAATCAGGATGCCGTTTCCTGCAATGAATGGCATGCGCTTGAATTTGGCTCCGATCAGTCCGGCCCGGCGCGCCTTTGCCAAGATGACACCTGTACCACCGGTCGCAGCGAGCGCCGGAATCAGCAACAAGAAGCCCCACGGTATGGTGCTCTTAACCGCTGCAACTGTGGCATGGGACGCGAACAGCTCGCTGAGTACCGTCGACAGCCAAAATGTGCCGATCGTTGCGATAGCCAAGGCGCCAGCGACAGGATGGATCAACTTGATCATGAGTATCTTCCCTTCCTAAAAACAGCAGGGCTAGGCAACGCAGATGCCGGGCACGGCAACTTTCTGGAACAGATGAGGGGAAGCTATCGCCGAGGCCGGATAGGTGGCGATTTTTGCTAGAAAGTCAGGATGGGTGAAGGCCGCGCGGAAGTGTGCGGTGGATTCCCAGACGGCGTAGTTCAGATAGGTCGAGCTGTCGCCGAGAGCTCTGTGCAGCTGACTGGAAATGAAGCCCGGCTGTCGCTTCATGAACGCTGCGTCGTCCTGCCAGGTTTTGAGAAAAGCCGCCTCATCGGCTTTGTCGAGAGTGAATGGGTTCACCAGGACGACCGAATTTGCCTCGATAGCAATCTGGCGGTCGATCGGGAAAGAAGGGTCGAGTGGGCGTCGCAGCGACATGAGTGCCTCATTGCTATTTGATATGTGATGTCTAATTGGTATTATGATCACGTAACACGTTGACATGATGATGTCAATAGAAAATAATGGTGACAAATGAAAAGAGCCAAGCGAACCCCGGAGGGTGACGCCCTGACCGACCTTGTTCTCGATCTATTCAGGCTCGACAGCCTATTTCTGACGGCCGGCGACCGTCTGGTCGCCCCGCTTGGCCTAACAAGCGCACGCTGGCAGGTGCTTGGCGCCATTGTGTCCGCCGAACGTCCCCAACCGGTCGCTTGGCTCGCACGTGACCTCGGCGGCAATCGTCA
Organism: Bradyrhizobium sp. LVM 105; assembly: GCF_003957705.1. Classification (NCBI taxonomy): domain Bacteria; kingdom Pseudomonadati; phylum Pseudomonadota; class Alphaproteobacteria; order Hyphomicrobiales; family Nitrobacteraceae; genus Bradyrhizobium; species Bradyrhizobium sp. LVM 105. Next base: position 1,463 of record NZ_QZMV01000046.1, read on the forward strand.
AAACGTGCAGCGGATTATCAATGATCTGCACAGAGAGGGCCTCGTATCTTTTGAGGTCAACCCGCATCACCGACGGGCGCAGCTCGTCGTGCTCACTGAGAATGGACAGCGCGCCTTCGAAGCCGCAATGGAGTTGCAGGCTCCCTGGATCAACGATCTTTCAGAAGGGCTGTCGGTCAAGGATATACGGATTGTCCATCGCGTGATCACGGCCTTGCGAGATAAGCTTGAGGGCAGCCGTGAGGACAAGTCGGCCTGACATGGCAAAAGCATTGTGATTGGCCGGGCGCCCGTGATTCAAGCTCCCAAACTGGGGCGAATCAGGCACCATGAACTAACGGACTACGAATGGGCAGCTATCGAGTCTATGCTACCAAACAAGCCGCTTGGAGCCCCTCGGGTAAAACGACCGACGCGTCCTCAATAGTATCTTCTGGATGCGGCGATCTGGTGTATGGTGGAGTTAATGAGTCTCAACCTTAGTACGCGGTTCGCGCGCCGGTTGCCCTCAAGCCGCACGACCTCATCGCGCAGAACCGTCCTCGGGATATCGTGCGGACTTCGAGTGTACAAAGCATCTAACACTGATCTTGTTAAATCATGATTATCGAGAATTAGTGGGAGGTGTTTTGCGGCCGAACTAAGTTGGCAGTTCATCTAGGAGCTGCCGAGTGCATCTTCCAGAATAGCCTGAAGCCGCGCGGCTCCCTTTACCAGCTCGCGATCCAGGTCCGCTTTGATGGCTACGGCATAATAGTTGCCGAACTCTACGGCGTGGCCCGAATCGTTGTGGTCCAGCGTTCCTGGAGCAGGAGCTGATAGGCTCTTATACCCAGGGCGTGCGTATCGTTCGCGCAAGCAGCAACTCGTGCTTCATCATAGGGCGCGGCTTCGACTGTCGGCAGCAGATCGGCATCCAGCGCATCAGTTTAACTCCCCCACGAATACGCCTGGAGATCGACCAGAGAGTCCTCACATATGCTGTGGAATGTCGGCGCGCGCGTAGATGACGTGCCGTCGGATCGCTTTGCGTGCAAGATGACATGCAGTTTGTTACCGCCTTGATCGCCGTTATGTTCGCTTGCGTGCAACGCTGCTCCAGGGTCCCCAGCCAGATGGACAACGAGCTTTAGCGCGCGCAACCTTCTTCCTCAGAGCGCGAATTGTCTTTGAGGATCGCAATCGCCGCCGGAAGACCTTCGAGGATGCAAGTTCCCTGGTCGTGTTCATCCTTGCAATCAAGAGCGTCGTCATATGTCGGCCGATCGATGTCGATGTCGATGAAATGCCAGCGGTAGGTGTCCTTTCCTTTTGGCGTTGAATTTATAGTCGCCCGCCCAGTTTGAGATGGCGGCCAACGAAGTGTGCCGATCGGCTCCTTGAGCTTGGGCCTGCGCTGCCGGACTTAAGTGCCGCTACGCCAGTTCCGCAATGACAGAATGGCGTGGCTGTCCCCACACTAGGGCGGAAGATGTGCTGCCAACAGCAGCGGTGCAGATCGCAAGTTGGATCTGACTGGTTGCCCAATATTGATGAACTGCGTCCAGTCGTTTGCGGACAGAGGCAGGTGCCTGGGTTACGGCACGTCGACCGGGGGCATGGATGCCGTCGGGCGTGGCACCAAGCCATTTTGGTGCCGGTCACGTGCCGCCAACATGATCGTAAAAGCCGCGAGGAGGATTAGGAGAGCGCGCGTACAACAAGGAATACTCGAAACGATATATCGGAATTATGAAACGACTCACACCGCGGGCCTTGGAGGAGGGGCGGCTCTTACGGGGCATCGACGGCCTATTGGCCAGCCAAACCCCACAAATCTTTGATACTCGTTCGTTCTCGCCGGCAGCCGCCGAACAGTGGGAGGATTGCGCTTAAAAAATGCTTTTTTCCCTTGCGGACTGCAGGAATAGTGCAGCAAAATTTGAGTAGGAATCCGGTGATTGGCTATTCACCACGAAAGCAGCCGCCCCCTCGTGCTGCTTCCGGGCGCCATGAAGGACGGTTCATGCGCATCATGACATTGTGTCCGGCAGCCTGTTGGCGCTGACCGCGGCTGGGCTTGCGCTACTTTGCTCTAGCCTGCTCGCATTTGCTTTCATTTTGATCCCGCAGCCGACCTTGGTCGCGCTAGGATCCCTGCGAGACCTCACGCAAGATGGTACGCAGCTGGACAGGGACGCTGGTATGTTTTCCACGTATGGAGGCCCGGCGCTTGCAGATGATCTGCTCAGGCATCCGTAGGGATCCGCTTCCTCGGTTCGCGTCGTTTTCGCATGTAGTGCCCTTCTTTCTGAACGGCCGACCTGATCTCCAGGCTGGCCTTCGTGCAGTTGCCCACTAACAACGCAATTCCCCTCCATCGAACGATATAGTTAGTCTTATGATTGCGCTCGCATCACGCGTTTGTTGCGTGGGTTGCGCAGCATTTTTGCGCCAACTCAACTTCGACGCTACCACTACGGATCCTCGAACAATCAGGCACAGGACCGCTGGAAGCCTCACCTAGCAAATCCCCGACTCGCATTGCCTTTCGGTGAGGCGGCCCTCTCAAGAGCACAGGTATGAATGTGCTTCACGGGTAATCCCCTCTACCGGCCCTCATTATTTACCTCACCACCCGCAGCGCAGTGCGTTGCTCGCAAAAACCCTGATGCGATCAAGACCCGGCTTTGGGGACAACATTGCTGAAAACGATGCAGCGGGGGGGGCGGCTTGCGGCAACTCTTGACCATCTTCTGCTATCGCGGCAACGAGAACAACGAAAGCAGATCGAGATGATGAGAGCGGGGTGTGGCTGTGACGGATCAATCCCAAGCATCGGAGTTGCCGCCGGTCCTGCAGAGACCGTCGAAAGGCTTTCGGTGGAGCTTTACTCTTCTAGCCTTATTGCTCGTTCTTTGCGCCGGAGGAGCCTATTTTTTGACGAATATGAATATCGAAATGTTTGCCGAGGCGCCGTCGGCTCATGAAATCGTGCCTCCTACGTTTGACTTGTCACCTGAGGATAGGGACGTCCTTTTAGGTATGCAATCAGGGCAGCAGAAGACGGCCGATGAAGTTGCCAAGCTCAATCGCAACGTCGACGCGCAGCAAGCCGAGCTAAAGCGGATCTCGGATCAGATCACAGCCCTGACCCAAAGATTCGAGGAGCTGCACAATCGGGCGCTTGTTGCCTCTCCTGCTCCTGCTGCTTCTTTCCCACCCGTGCGCACCACATCCAAGCCGGCCAAGAGAGACGTCCGGCCCTCGAAGCCGCAAGGTCCGGTTTCCGTCGGAGGCGCGCCGCTGACTGCGGAGCCGAGCACCGAACAGCGCTGATTGCCACAAAATGCCTGCCATATGACGCTGCGCCTTCCAACCAAGTCGGAAACCAACCGTCCACCATCTTGATGCGCAGGCCGAGCCTCTCATTGCTCCGCGCGATTTCGGAAATCCTCTGTGAGTCGCAAGAAGTTCATAAGCAGGACGTGCCCCTGTGAGGTAAGTATCGACTCAGGATGGAACTGGACCCCATAGGTGGGATAATAGCCGTGCGTGAGGGCCATGATCTCGCCTTCCTCCGAACGCGCTGTCACTATGAGGTTCTGCGCACATGACTGATCAAGCTCGACGATAAGAGAATGGTAGCGTCCGACGTCAAGCGGGGTTGGCAGCCCCTTGAATAACCCTCGGCCGTCATGCGCAACGTATGAGCGCTGACCGTGCATGGGCCGATGCGCACGCGCCACCCGTCCTCCGAAAGCGCTCGCAATACACTGATGTCCAAGGCAGATGCCGAGAATTGGTACGCGTCCCGAAAGTTCGCGAACCACTGCTGTCGATATTCCTGCCTCAGTTGGAGTGCAGGGGCCGGGCGATATGACGACCGCGCGGGGCTTGAGACCAACGAGCTCGCCGATGCTGATAGCGTCGTTTCGGATCACTTCCGTTGCTTCACTGAGCTTGTGGAAATAGCGGGCAATGTTGAATACGAAGGAATCGTAATTGTCGATGATGACAATCAAAATGCACCAGCTGGTTCAGAACCGAATGCATCAAAGATTCGCTTTGCCTTGGCGAGCGTTTCCTCGTATTCGGCCTCGGGCTCCGACAGGGCCGTTATACCGCCGCCCGCATGAAACACAGCCAGGTCACCGTCGATGGTGACGGTGCGGATCGCAATACTTGTGTCCATGTGCCCGTTGAAGCCGATGAAGCCGATCGCCCCACAATAGACCTCTCGCGCTATGCGCTCGATTTCTGTAATAATTTCCATCGACCGCACCTTTGGCGCTCCCGTAATGGAGCCCCCGGGAAAGCAAGCACGAAGCAGGCTAACGGCGTCTTCCCCTCCGGCAAGTTCCCCCGTAACGATCGACACGAGATGGTGCACCGAGGCATAGGACTCGAGATTGCACAGAGCCGGAACCTCGACCGAATGCGCAGTGCAAACGCGTGACAGATCATTTCGCAAAAGGTCGACAATCATCGTGTTCTCGGCATGATCCTTTTCGGAAGCGAGGAGAACAGCCGCACAGCGGTGGTCTTCATTGAAATCAGGCGAACGCGCGATCGTGCCCTTGATGGGTCGTGTCTCGACTTGTTGCTCGTTAAGCTTCAGGAATCGTTCCGGCGAACTTGATGCGATGGTCAGCTTTCCCCATCGCAGCAGGGCCGCAAAAGGCGCCGGATTCGATGATCGTAGCTGGCAATAGAAGGCGAGCGGATCAAACGAGGTCGGCAGGCGGGTGCTGAAACTCTGCGCAATATTCGTCTGGAACACGTCACCCGCCAGGATCAAGTCGATCACGCTTTGTACCGCCGCAATGTAGCCCTTGCGGCTGAAGTTCGAGCTCCAAGCGCCTGCTTTGCTGGCACAACCATTCTGTGGCGCCATTGGACGGTCAAGGAATGCTGCAAACTCGTCAGCTCGACGACGCGCTCGTTCGCTCCGTCGCACGCGATCATGCTCCGGCCATCCGGTCGAGACAATCCAGCATTTGTTATCCCGATGGTCGAAGCTGATGACCACGTCATAGAAATGCAGGATGGATTGGGGCAAACCCAGACCGACAATTGCCGGCGCAGACAATCGCTCCAATGTCCTGTTCATGTCGTAGGCAAGGTAGCCTGCCGCTCCTCCCTGGAACGGCGGGAGATCGGGACGATGCTCTTGCGGGTACTTCGCGAGTAGCGTGCGAAGGACCTTCCATGGATCGGCCTCGAGAGTCAGACCGTTCCAACTGGCTTGGCCGTTCGCGACCCTATAGGTGCTGAACGGGTCACACGTTACATATGAGTAGCGCCCAAGCAGCTCGTGCCTTGCTGCGCTATCGAGAAACGTGAGATGCGATCGATGCCCAAGACGTCGCATCGCTGTGACAGGTTCAATCCACTGCAACTCGCGAACGTACATCGGGTTATAGGTCACCGGCCGCTGACGTCGTGAAAGTGTCGTTCCATCTGTTGCCCCACCCGATGAGAGCGACGCCTGTCTGCGATGGCATGAAACTTGAGGCCATTGCCAAACTAACCCGGCGGTGGACTTTTTGCTGCCACAGCACCTCGATCATCCTGCCGTTGAGGCGAAAGGGGTATCTATTGATACATCATAGTCGGCCGCGAACCGCAGCTCGCGGAGCGGTCGGACCCGTTTGATCGATTCCTGGTAGAGATGGTGCGCTTTGTACGCTGCGAGCTCCGTCTCGCTGTCGAACTCACCATAGACCACGATGTCAATATCATTGCCGAGCTGATCGGTCTTGCGGTTGCGGGCAACCTCAAGCCGGCGCGCATGTGGTATCGCGGTGAGACGCGAAAGACCTTCGATGATCTGGTCGATATGCGACTTGTCCTTGGCGCTGAAGAAGACGATGTGACGAATCATGGCCGTCCGGAGATGTCGCTAGTGGGGGCATAACTATCTGGGAATAGAACCCGTTGCAATGAGGCTAGTCACTTGCTGCATGCTCGTCGCTTGCGATCGTCAGCGATCCGCAATGAAGCTTGCCAGAGTTGCTCAGGACGCGGGAAGGGTAAGGCGCTCAATGGTTTGAATGTGCCGCGTCAGCAGATTACAGGCTTGATCGATATTGCGCGTTCGCAAGGCTTGAAGAATCAGGCGGTGATCTTGATTGGAGCGCGGTCGCCAGCCCGCCGATCGCGCCATCGCGAATACCAATCGAGAATTGGCAAGCTGCAGTCCATCGAGGCTCGCGAGCAGACGCGGCATTCCGCACGGCGCGACCAAGGCTTGGTGAAAGGTGCGGTTGGCCATCTCAAACTCCTCGATCGTCTTTGCACTGTCTCCTTCGATCACGGTGAGCTCGATCCGAGCCAAATGAGCTGTTGTGAGCCTTGGCCCCGAATGGCGCAATGCCACCACTTCCAGCGCAGCGCGCATTTCGGCGATCTCCTTCACTGAATGGGTATCGAGCGGGGCAACCCGAACACCGCGGCGTGGCACAGCGACAACAAGATGTTGTGCCTGCAGCTGCCGAAAGGCCTCGCGCACCGGGACGTGGCTGGAATTGAATTCTCGTGCAACGTGATCCTGACGCAGTGGCGCGCCTGGCTCTAAGGCGCCGCTGATAATGCGCTCAGCGATTGAGTCCGCGATGCGCGCGACCGTCGTCATGTTGTCAGCAATGATCATAGATTATCTACCGCAATAACCGGTGCATTTGCGAGGCAGCTCGATTAGCATCTCTTCGAGAGCGGTGACTATAGATAATTCACGCGATTATCTACAATTGAGCGGGATTGGATTATGGATGCTGCTGCGCAAGTCGGACGGAAGGGAGCAAGCAAAGGGGCGCAGGTTCGTCATCATTGGAACGTCGAACGGGCTAAGGCGCTCTACGACCTGCCTTTTGCCGACCTGATGTTTCAGGCGCAGCGCGCTCATCGCAAGAGCTTCGATCCAAACCACGTCGAAACCGCGAGCCTGCTCAGCATCAAGACCGGCGGCTGCCCGGAAGACTGCGGCTACTGCTCGCAAAGCGCGCATTACGAGACCGGCCTGAAAGCCACCCGTCTGATGCGTTGCCCAGATGTGATTGCGATTGCGCAGCGCGCGAAGGATGCCGGCGCCACGCGCTTCTGCATGGCCGCGGCCTGGCGCACGCCAAAAGATCGCGATCTTGATTCCGTCTGCCACATGGTCAACGCGGTCAAAGGACTCGGCATGGAAACGTGCGTCACGCTGGGCATGCTGACGCCGAAGCAGGCCGCGCGCCTCGCCGAGGCCGGCCTTGACTTCTACAATCACAACGTCGACACATCACCCGAGTTTTACAGCAAGATCATCACGACCCGTAGCCTGCAGGACCGCATCGATACGCTGGCGCATGTGCGCGATGCCGGCATCAAGATCTGCTGCGGCGGGATTATCGGGATGGGCGAGCACATCGAGGACCGCCTAGGTATGCTCGTGCTGCTCGCCGATCTTCCCAGCCATCCCGAAAGCCTGCCGATCAACCTATGGAACAAGATCGAAGGCGTGCCGGTGGAAGACACCGCGGAGCCTCCCGATCCGATCGCGCTGGTCCGCCTGGTGGCGACCGCGCGGATCATGATGCCAAGGAGTGTGGTTCGCTTGTCCGCCGGGCGGCAATACATGAGCGATGAATTGCAGGCGCTTTGCTTCTTGGCCGGCGCAAATTCGATCTTCATCGGCGACGTGCTCTTGACCACCAAAAACCCGAAAGTTGATCGCGATGCGGATCTCCTGGCCCGGCTCGGCATCACGTCCGGGCTCGCCTGACGAAAGCAGTGCGCGCAATATGTTGCCCCTACATCCAGCCTAGGTGAGAAATGCAGATAACTTTGATGAAGGGAAAAATCCATCGCGCCTCAGTGACCGAAGCTGATCTGCACTATGAAGGCTCGATCTCGATAGATCGTGCGCTCCTGGAGGCGGCGGGAATGGTGATCAACGAGCGCGTCGAAATCTACAATGTCGAAACAGGGGCGCGCTTTGCCACCTACGTGATCGAGGCGCCGCCGAGGTCTGGCACGATAAGCCTGAACGGTGCGGCCGCCCGACTCGCGATGCCCGGAGACAAGATCATTATCGTTGCATATGCCTCATTCGGCGAGGCTGAAGCAAAGATATTCAAGCCACGCATTGTGCGTGTGGACCAGGACAATCGCATCCTGGCAAGTTGAGCCTCAAGGGCTATCCATCCTTCTTCAACGGCCAACGGATCTTTTGCGTGATTTGATGCGATCCTGGGAGCGATGAATGCGGTCAATGCAAGCAGCTAGACTTAGTCCCTACGTCGCGGCGTTGAATGCCTTGAACGAAGACAAACGGCTGCGCTGCCTCAAGCCGCGCGTGGGGATCGATTTCGCATCAAACGACTATCTGGCGCTCGGGAGCGCCCCGCGCATCAAAAAGGCGATGGTCGCCGCGCTGGAGGCGGGCACTCCGGTTGGAGCAGGCGGGTCGCGGCTTCTGCGCGGCAATTGCGAGGAGCATGAACGGCTCGAAACCGAAGCTGCTCAGTTCTTTGGCGCGGAGGCAGCGCTTTTCTTTGGAGGCGGCTATATCGCAAATTTTGCCCTCCTGACAACGCTGCCGCAGCGGGGCGATCTGCTCGTTCTCGACTCGCTCGTGCACGCCAGTATTCACGAGGGGGCGCGAGCCGGCCGCGCAGAGTGCCGAATTCATGCGCACAATGATCCTCAGTCAGTCGAAGACGCAATTCGCGACTGGCGAGCCAAAGGTGGAGCGGGCCGCGTCTGGATTGTGGCCGAAAGTCTCTACAGTATGGATGGCGACTTCGCTCCACTCGAAGAGCTGGTGGCAATCGCCGATCGCCATGATGCATTTCTGATCGTGGATGAGGCTCATGCCACAGGAGCTTACGGGCTTCAGGGACGAGGGCTCACAGCCTCTTATGACAGGCGGGACAATCTCATCGTCGTTCATACCTGCGGCAAAGCGCTCGGTGCGGCGGGTGCACTTGTTACGGTCTCCGGCATCCTGCGCGATTTCATGGTCAATCGCTGCCGTCCGTTTATCTTTGCCACGGCCCCATCACCATTGATGGCCGTTGCCGTTCGAGAGGCACTCCTCATCCTGCAGGAAGAGCCGGAGCGGCAGCAACGGCTGGCCAAACTTGTTTCGTTCGCGCATCGGCAGATCACCTCCCTTGGTTTGCACACGCCGTCGACCTCTCAGATCGTGCCGTACATAGTGGGTGACAATGCTCATGCAATGCGACTTGCCTCTGCTCTGCAGGCGCGCGGCTTCGACATCCGCGGAATTCGGCCGCCAACCGTCCCAACAGGCACCGCGCGTTTGCGAATTTCGTTGACACTGAATGTTGGGGAAGCGGACGTGCGCGCAATGCTCGATGCGCTTGTTGAGGTGACAAGGGGCTCGTTTTGATGAATAAGCGGATCGTCGTGACCGGTACGGACACCGGGGTCGGCAAAACGGTATTTTCCGCAGGGCTCGCCGGCCTTCTCGGCGCGAATTACTGGAAGCCGGTCCAGGCTGGACTGGAACAAGAGACCGACTCCGAGTGCGTCCGCCGCCTCGGCGGCCTCTCGGCCGATCGGATTGTCCCGGAGCTCTATCAACTTCGGACGCCTGCGTCGCCCCATTACGCCGCGGAGATCGACGGCGTTCGCATAGACACAGAGACGCTTGGACTGCCGGACAGCGGCGAGCGGCAACTGGTGATCGAGGGCGCCGGCGGGCTCATGGTGCCGCTGACAGCGCGCACTCTTTACATCGACATCTTCGAACGCTGGCAGCTTCCCGTTGTGCTTTGCGCCAGGACGGGACTGGGCACAATCAATCACTCTCTGCTCTCCATAGAGGCTCTGCGGAAGCGTCAGATTCGAATCCTTGGAATTGCGTTCATTGGCGAAAGAAACGCGGAAACTGAAAGCGCGATTTGCGAGATCGGGAGAGTGCGTTGGTTGGGACGGCTCCCGTGGCTTGTTCCGCTCACGGACGAAAGGCTGCAGGCCGCTTTCAAAGACTCCTTTCTTGGCAGTGATTTCCTGAACCTATGAGGATAGCCAAGAGGTCGCCGATCTGGCACCCGTTCACGCAGCATGCTCTACAGCCGGACATGACGAAGGTGCTGCGGGGAGAGGGGGCTTATCTCTACACAGAAGATGGCCGACGCCTTATCGATGCAATCTCCTCCTGGTGGGTCGTGACCCACGGCCATTGCCATCCATGCATCGTGAACGCGATCCGAGAACAGGCAGGCAAGCTCAACCAGGTCATCTTCGCCGGATACACTCACGACCCGGCTGAGCAAGTTGCGACGGAACTATTGAAGCTCACCTGCCCGGCGCTCGAGCATGTGTTCTTCTCCGATAGCGGGTCAACCAGCGTCGAAGTCGCGCTGAAAATGGCGCTCGGCTACTGGCACAATACCGGAAGACAGCGAACCCAAATTGTGGTGATGCAGCACTCGTACCATGGCGACACGATCGGGGCGATGTCGGTAGGTAGCCGAGGCGTTTTCAATGCGGCCTACGGGGCGCTGATGTTCGAGGTGACCTCGATTCCGTTCCCCGCAAGAGATCGTGAGCAAATAGCGCTCGATGCGCTTGAAAACGCGTGTCGAAACGAACATCCGGCAGCCTTTATCGTGGAGCCCCTGATATTGGGTGCCGGTGGAATGCTGATGTATTCTCCCTCGGTGCTAAGAGAGATGAAGCGAATCTGCGAAGCCTTCGACGTCCTGTTCATTGCCGACGAGGTCATGACGGGCTGGGGCCGGACGGGTAGCTTGTTTGCGTGTGAGCAGGCCGATGTGACGCCCGATATTGCCTGCTATTCGAAAGGCCTCACGGCTGGGGCGCTGCCGCTCGCCGTCACACTCTGTCGTGCCGATATTTTCGATGCGCATTATTCTGAAGATCGCACGCGTACGTTTTTCCATTCGAGCTCATATACGGCCAATCCAGTGGCCTGCGCCGCCGCCAAGGCCAATCTGGACCTATGGCAGCAACAGGAATATCGCAGGCGGGTGGCATCCTTGGCCAGGATGCAAGAACAGGCACTCGCGCCATTTTGCGCCGATTCACGGTTCGCAAACGTCCGACGCACAGGAACAGTCACAGCGCTTGAACTCAACACGAGCGATGCCGGCTATCTGGCGGACATCGGGCCGAAGCTTTTGGCTTTCTTCCAAGCGCGGAATCTGCTGTTACGCCCACTCGGTAATACGATCTACGTGATGCCGCCTTACTGCGTTACGGCGGCCGACCTTGATGAAATCTATGCTGCCATCCGTGACGCTGCGGACTTGCTGATGTGAGGTGCCATAAAAGTTGCAATCGTCTGCGGTGACAGGATCTTGCAAGGCGAAAGTGTCCGTATTGCTGCCGTTTGATAGTACAAGGAGGATGCTGCGCCTACGGCTAGCAGGCTAATCGTGCTTTGAGCTGGTCCCGCAAATCTGAACAGCGCGATAAGTGGAGTTTCTGCCTGACGGCGGGCAAGATTGACCCGCGAAT
>NZ_QZMV01000047.1:0-12529 GCF_003957705.1 Bradyrhizobium sp. LVM 105
GCCCGCTTCAAATCGCGCTGCAATGTCATCGGTGAGCGACAACACGCCTCAAGCACCTTGCGATCTTTCTTTGAAAGCCGGACTTCTCTTGCTTCGGGTATCATCCCGACCTTGAATCACGACTCACGTTCCAAGAAAAGCGGATACTAGCTACGACGCAGCCAACCACTTGCAGGAAACGGAGAATGGCCATGATCGAGACCTGCTACCATGAAGTCGAGAGCTCATCGTCTCTAAGCCGCTAAGTGCCGACCGCTGGACGGTCATTAGTCGGAAGCGTACTGGTGTCCCTTTCCTCTCGGCCAACGCCTTAGCGATGGTCTGTCATCATCCTCGCTGACAGCGCAACGATGGACATGAGCGCGCCCAACATCCCAAACGCCACACGCAAGCCAAACATGTGTGCGACGAGCCCAATGCCGGCGGGTCCAACGAGTATACCCGCGTAGCCGGCTGTCGTGATGACCGCGATCGCAACGGCTGGCGGCATCATTTTCTGTTTGCCGGCGCGTCTACAAAGTACAGGTACAACATTAGAAATGCCCAATCCAATGAGCAGGAACCCCGCCATAGCAATTAACGCAACGGGCGCGGCCACCACAGCCAAGAATCCTGTTACGATCGGCAGAGTCCCGAGTATCAATATGGCACGGTCACCGATTCGCGCCACCACGGCATCTCCCCCGAGACGCCCTGCGGCCACTGCGATTGAGAAGAGCATACACCCAATGCCCCCATGCGCTTCCGCGAGAAGATCTCGTTCAACGAGAAGCAAAGCGCTCCAATCGAGCATTGAACCTTCGACAAGGAAAGTGATAGCCGCGAGCACAGCTATTAGCAACACACTGCGATTGGGCAAAACAAACGATGGCCCCTGCTGCCCCGCCCCCGCCGCGAGCAACCCCGGCCAGGCCGATAGAATCGCGATTGTCATCAACGCCGAACAGACCAACGTCGAAAAAAGCGGGCCAAGCTGCAGGGACAGGAGCGAGGTCACGGCGGCAGAGCCGGTGAATTCCCCAATGCTGTACTGGGCGTGGAAGCCAGACATCAATGGACGGCCCGTGACGCGCTCCAATTCAATCGCGTAAATGTTCATGGCTACATCGATCGAGCCCAGTGAAACGCCGAACGCAAACAGCGTAGCACCGAGCCTGACAGGTGTGTTGGCGATTCCAAGGCACGGGAATAAGATCGCGAGTCCAAGTCCACCCCCGAGGATAATGGGCTTGCTGCCGTACCGCGCATTCAATACGCCGGTCAAAAGCATCGTGATAACGGATCCCGTTCCGAGACAGAGCAACAGAAAACCAAGCATGCGGTCACCGACCGCGAGCCGCTCCTTGGCGAGTGGCACCAAAGGCGCCCAGGCCGCGAGGCCGAATCCGGCCACAAAAAATGCGAGCCGGATCCCAAGCAGGCCGGCAGACCAATTAGCAGGCAGTATCACGGGCGCTCCTGAGAGAACGGCTCGCGAGCGCGACGCCCCTCATCCTGCGTGCGTCGCCTGCAGGCGGCGCTATCGACAATGATGGCGTCAAGCTGGCATTCTTTATCCCTGCAAATGCAATGCCGTCACAAAAATTGTTGGACTACCTCACTAGGCAAGCGGACGGTGATCGTCGAGCCCATGGATAGGGTGTGTCGGTTATTCCTTCCCTGTTAAACTGGTTTCTGCTGATCTGCGACAACCGGAGGCGCAACGCTCACTGTGGCTTTGTCGCAAAGCCTACAAACCTCGCAAAGCCAACGGGACGTGAAGATCTCGATTCGTAAGGGAACGTGAAAGATCGCAGGCTCCTTCGCGCACCACACTGAGCGAACCTGGATTGATTTTATCGTCATTGCTTGGCCATCTGGGCATCAGCAGCGCCGATGAGGTCGAGATCGGCAGCGATCTTCGCGCGGCCGGAGCTCGCATCGGCACGATGATCGGACGCGATCGCGACATAGACCGCCGGCAGCACGAAGAGCGTGAACAGCGTGCCCACAGACATGCCCGCGACGAGCACGAGCCCGATCGAGAAGCGACTCGCGGCGCCAGCTCCCGTTGCGGTCATCAGGGGTATGAAGCCCGTGACCATCGCCGCAGTGGTCATCAAGATCGGGCGCAGTCGGACGCGCGCCGCCATCTCTATAGCCGAGCGACGGTTAAGTCTCTCCTTGAGCTGCAGCTCATTGGCGAACTCAACCATCAGGATGCCGTGCTTGGAAATTAACCCGACCAGTGTCAACAGTCCGATCTGAGTATAGATGTTCATCGTCGCCCAACCAAAGAATGGCGGGATCAAGGCGCCGACGATTGCCATCGGCACGCTGATCAGGATGATGAGGGGATCGCGCAGACTTTCGAACTGCGCCGCAAGCACCAAGAATACGATTATGAGTGCAAATGCAAAGGCAATGGCCAGTTGGTTACCCTCGTGCACATATTGGCGCGCGTCGGCAAGGAAGTCGTGACTGAAGCCTGCGGGCAGTTTCTTCGCCTCCGCTTCCAGGAAGTCCACAGCCTGACCGATCGAGACGCCGGGCATCGGCACAGCCTGAAAGGTCGCGCAGTTGAGCTGATTGTAGTGGGTGAGCGCGTTCGGATCGGTTGCAGTCTCGATGGAGACTACGGTCGACAGCGGAAGCATCGAGCCCCCCGCAGTCTTCACATAATAGCTCCCGATTGCTTGCGGCGCCAGGCGTTCTTCGCGGGGCACCTGCGGGATCACCTCGTAGGATCGGCCCTGCAAATTGAAGCGGTTGACGTAGTTTCCGCCGAGTAAGGTGGCGAGCGCGTTTCCGATGGTCTGCATGGTGATGCCAAGCTCGTTGGCCTTGGATCGATCAACCTTGATTCGTACCACCGGCCGGTTGAACTCGAGGTCGGAGTCGCTCACCATGAACAGACCGCTCTTCTGCGCGGCTTCCTTCAGCTTCGACATCTGCTCGTAGACGGATTGGAAGTCGAACGTCGAATTGATCACCATCTGCACCGGTAGGCCATCCGAACCGCCCGGAAGTGGCGGCAAGCTAAAGGCAAAGGCGTTGATGCCTTCAATCTTGGACAGCTCGGCCTGGACGAGCGACTTAAGCAAGATCGATGAGCGCTTGCGCTCGTCCCATGCCTTGAGCAACATGCCGGCCATGCCACTCTGCTGGCCGCCAACACCATTGAGTACAAAGCTCAAATCGGTCTCTGGAAATTTTCGGAGCGCGTGTTCGAGCTTGGTGCCGTAATAATCGAGGTAGTCGATATTGGCGTATCTCGGCGCCTTGGTTAAAGCGAATACGATACCTTGATCCTCCTCGGGTGCGAGTTCCTTGGAAGTATTCATATAAAGAAAGCCGACGAGGCCCAGCATGGTCAGCGCAAACAGGCCGGTAATCGGACGATAGTCGAGCGAGCGGTCGAGCTTTCGGCCGTACCATCGTGTCATGGTGCTGAACCCGCGGTTCACAAATGTTGCAAACCGCCCCCCCTCTGCCCGCCTCAGGAAGACCGAGCACATCATCGGCGATAGGGTCAAAGCAATTACGCCCGACACGATCACCGCTCCTGCCAGCGTAAACGCAAACTCGCGAAACAGCGCGCCAGTGAGGCCGCCGAGAAACCCGATTGGAGCATATACCGCAGCCAAGGTAATCGTCATGGAGACAACGGGGCCGACGATCTCGTGCGCGCCCCTTATAGCAGCCTCTAGAGGCGGCGCACCTTCTTCCAAATGGCGATGAATGTTCTCCACCACAACGATCGCGTCATCGACCACGAGACCGATTGCGAGAACCATCGCAAGGAACGTCAGGAGATTGAATGAAAACCCCAGCGCCAGCATCATGCTGCAGACACCAACAAGCGATAGCGGAATAGTGACCACAGGAATGATGACCGACCGCAGCGAGGCAAGGAAAAGGAAGATTACCGCCACCACGATCACGACGGCTTGGATGAGCGTCTTCTCCACCTCATCGAGCGACGATTGAATGAATTTGGTGGAGTCGTAGGCCACGTTCATCTTCAGTGACGGCGGCAGGTTACGCTCCATTTCTGGAAACAGCGCCCGAACGCCTCGCGCTATGTTTAGCGGATTGCCTTGCGGGCTTGCCCGGACGCCGATAAAGACCGCGTGCTCGCCGTTCATAGCGACGCTAGTGTCAGTGGTCTGCGCGGCAAGCTCGACTATCGCAATGTCTGCTATGCGCACAAAGCCACCGTCATTGGATTTGACGATCATGCGCTTGAAGTCATCGACACTCCGCAGATCCGTGTTTGCCGTGACATCGGAGATAGTGAAATAGCCCTTGGTCTGGCCGGCCGCGGCCTGGAAGTTGTTAGCGGCGATTGCAGCCGAAACTTCAGCCGGCGACACGCCGTGCCCTGCCATTTTCGCGGTATCGAGCCATAGCCGCATCGCAAAGCTCTGGCCGCCCAGGATGTCTGCCGCTGCGACGCCGTCGACCGTTGACAAAGCGGGCTGCACAACGCGCGAGAGGTAGTCGGAGATCGCGCTGGCCGCCAATTCCTCGCTGGAGAAGGCGATATACATGACAGCGGTGGCCTGACCGGTCGACTTAGTGACGACCGGATCGTTCGATTCCTTCGGAATTAAGTATTTGACTGAGTTTACCTTGGAGAGCACCTCGGTGAGCGCTTCATTGGGATCAAAATTGAGCTTGATGTAGACTTGGATCGTGGAGGTACCGAGCACCGATGAGGAAATAACGTAGTCGACGCCCTCGGCGGAAGCGACTGCCTGCTCCAGGGGAGTGGTGATGAACCCCTGGATCGTGTCGGCCGAGGCCCCAGGATAGGAAGTCGTGATATTGACGACCGTATTAGATAGCTTGGGATATTGCCGGATCGGCAGTTCGGTGGCCGCGCGAAAGCCGATCAGTAAGATCAGGCAACTAACGACGACAGACAATACCGGACGTTTGATGAAAAGCTCGGTAAATGCCATCTCGACTCGCATTTCAAGAGGAATATGCAAATTCGCCGGCAACGCACACCAGCGATGATCATCAATGCGGCGACTGTACTAGAGACCCGAGCACAAGCGACGCGTTATTGGCTACTCTAAGAGCTCACGCGCTGGCGAGCGTGGACGCCCTGTCCTCCGCTTCCAATTTCGTCGCTCAATAAAATGCTATTCCGCTGATCTGGTGGCTGATCGGGATCTCGATAGTGGCACCTTCTAGGAAGCTCCTGCCCTTTTTGCGTGCAACAAGATGTTCGTCTCAACACCTGATTGGAACGCGCCGACTTCTGGCAAGGCATCAGTTCAAACTTCGCACTGAACCGCAGATCGAATGATCTAGGTTCGACATCGAAAGTACAAACGATCTAACCGGCGCTCAACTCTACGAAGGTAAGTGGGTGATATAGCATCGGCTGCAAAGCACTAAACCAAGGTTTGTCGAATTGGCCGCTGATCGCCGCCAACAAGACTTACAGGGTTGCCGGACACAACGTTCACGGCCTCACACATTCCCTGCGCACGCGCTGTCGCTTGGCTGACGCGCCGAACAAATTCGTATCGGCGCTCGCCCTCTGCTACCAGCTCGATACGCCTCTTGTAACAGTGGCTTGAGTGTTTCTTGCTCGATATACTGCGCACGGTTTGGCTACTCATTACGCTACCGGGTTGGCAACGCCAGTATTACGTTGTCGATCAGCCGCGTTGAGCCAACATAGGCGACCGCACAAAGCGCCGCGGGGCGCAGCAGTGGCCTCGGTTGCGATCTGTTTCACCTGTGTGACGCGGTCGTCGAACGCTCCGACTTCCGGGCACGTGGCAGCCAGGGTTTGGCTTGGCGATGCAAAATGTCTTATGGAGCGATCACGGTCCATCCACGCCTTCTTCGCGGAACGCTTGGCCATTTGGTGAAACTGCAGCGCACTGCAGTCTTCGTCACGCCACCTTACGATTACGCTTGGCACTATGGCCCCTCGGCCATTCCGCGTCAGAGGCGCATTCTTATGGGTATCCATCCGATCCTCATGGGGGTACGCTAAAGATTCGACATCTTCAGCTTCCTCGTTCAGGGATGGACAACCGACCGAAAACTCACATCTAAGTGGTCTCACGGGCATCCTATCCGAAGCGGCTGCCCCTTGCGGCCCTCTAGAAGCGCGCGTATGCGCGCAGCGATCTGCCGTGCTTCCTTCGGCCGCAGGTTGGGCTTCATGCAATCGAGTATGGCTAGCATCGCCTGAACTTCGTCGATGTTAAATATTGCGGCGTCGCGATCCGATGGTCCCAGAGACTGATCGGCGGCACGGGCTTGATTGGCCACAAGCACCGCAAGGGCTTGCGACCGCAAGGACATGATATGCCGCTCGAATATGCATTTGTTGGCCTGAGCTGCCCTGTGGGCATGTGCCGCAAGCGCTGGTGGCCAACCCCGTCACGAAGACTGGAGCTGGCCACCTTTGCTCCCGGGAGGCTCAAATCCTCAAGGCTACCAACTTGTATCTTCTAGAAGTACCGAAGGGCACCTACCAAAATCGGTCGGTCCCATCCTCACCGGCGGCTCTCTAAGCTAGGTCTTCGCCTTGGATAAATTGGAGACACCAGCATGCCCAGACACGTGCGCTGTGCATAAACAAGAATGAACGGCCAAACGCGCATGAGAGACGCGAGAACGTTGACGGAGTAAATCCAGACGGAGCGCGATAGAAGCAGTCCCTTTGGAAAGATTATCCGAGACCTCGAAAGCCACGACAGGGAGTACCGGCAACGCAGTCGGCGTCGTCGTCGCTACACATGGCGGACACAATTGCACCAAGATAACCGCGGCCGCGGCTTCGCAGGCAGCCTCCTTCCCTTCCAGAGGGTTGGTGATGATTGATCGGAAGCAGTGCAGTGCGGCGCGGCGCCGTTTGGTGGCACTGGAGCAGACGTTATCCCTTGCCCGCCCCCATTGCTAATTGGACTTAGCACTCGGCGCTCGTCCCCCACGGGGCAGCGCTGTCCCTGCAACCCCGCTAACAGGCTCCAAGCTCAGCTAGCGGTGGCAAAATGCTAATCGGGAGCTTAGCGCTCGCAAAACGAGTAATATTGCCAGAACGAGACCTAGCCCGTGTGTCGGAAGCAGTGCGAACACGGCTCGGCGCCTGACGGCCTGGGGCATCATGAGGAGCGATCTCTGCCGCATCCGCGGTGCAATGAGCTTAACGGAAGCGTAACTCGGCACATGGTGGTCCTTCAGCTCATGCGCTGTCCCTGCCACGCACCCGTTAAACCCAACGATTGTTTATCGGGGCTGGCTTACCGAAAGCTGACAGACCTGCGCAGCAATTTACATAACGAAAGCAGCCCATGTGGCCGCTTGCCGCCGAGAGCAATATCGACGTTTACCCCTCGGATAGTAGCCACTCGGCATGTTTGCGATCAACGGCAGCCGCTCCGGGGCGACGCGCCGGATCGCGCGCAGCCAATCCACTGCACGTTTATGACTGAGTGACCTCACGCCCCCCGGCTCGTGCCGGCTTTTTGATCGCGCAGGACTGGCCATTCGGATCGCGCATCAGTTGCTTTCGAACCCGAACACGCCGCGCCGCTTACCGGGGCCCGCTCCACGCTGGGTTCTCGTACCGAAGACGATTGTGTCCGTTTCGTCAAAATGCGCTACCAAGCCTTCATCAGGCCCATTAGCCTGTAAGCGTCTAAACTAGACTGAATTGGCGAGTTCGACAGAAAGCAGCGCGGATGCGACTCGGCGTCTATATCAAGGAGCTTTCCCTATCACGTGCCGCTGGCTCAATGGTTAGCCCCCGGGGATCACAAGGTAAGGCACCCGGCTTTCCTGCGAGGCCCGTCGCCTCAGGGTACGGTAATACTTTAGCGATATAGCGTCCTCGGGTGACCTACCAGCATTGGTGGTCATGCACAGCAATCGAGAAATTGCTGGTCAAACTTGAAGATATGCGCGTTTACCCCGCTAATCCTGGGCAGGTTGAACTTCTCCGCTGCTCCGCTGGGTGCCAGGATGGATAGCTGATTACGGTGCCTCCTCAGCATAGATTGCCCACGGTGCTTCTCACCTCAGTTAAGCAAGTGATGGGTTCTGGATCTGACGCTGAGGTCGATCGTATATCGGCCGTTCGATGCGCACCACGGCTGCCGTGAGCAATACCACTACGTTGTAAACCGTCGAGAACAGCGCGACACTCGAGCCGTTTTCGCGGTGGCGGACGTATTGAAGACGCATCAGAGCTCATTGGCACGATGAGACCCCAACCCTCAATGCAAACTGGAAAAGGAAGGGTCGTATCAAAGTCTCTTTGACAACGAGTTTGATACGATCGCCGCCTTTGGCCGTCACAGAGAGGCATGTAAAGCAAAGGAGGACATCAATTGATCAGACCTTCGGGACTCATCCTGCGGCTCGCCATTCCCGCCTCTCGTCGGTGCATCTTTCGCTCATGGGAGAATGGGTCGTGGGCCAGCGAAAGGCATCGATTTCGTCAAAGATCGGTACCTATGGTGCGCTTTGCTGGTTCGAACGCCTGTTTCATCGAGGAAGTTATCTGGTGGCGAAGGGCCACGAGGTAACTACGCCAAACTCGGAGGTTGTCTCTCGACGCCGGTGACGATTATGTCAAGCGCGTGGGTCTTACCGTGTGCCGTCGGTCCTTGGGCAGTCGCACCAGATTGTAGGCGGCGGCAGCGAAGGTAAAAGCCCATGCTACGCGATCACGGCCACGGAAGCTGGTCTTCTCTTGCCCGGCTACCGTCTTGATCCAGCCGAACGCCTCCTCGATGCGCTTGCGGATGCGCTGGCTGACGGCATAGCCCCGTGCCGGGTCGTTCGCCCGTCGATCGCAGAGCTGCGGCCGCTGGTGTTCTGCGCAACATGCGGCGTCACGTTCATCAAGCGCAGCTCATTGACGAAGTCTTCTGTGTCGTAGGCCTTGTCGGCGCCAAGCGTGATCGCTGTCGGCCGATCAGCACGAGGCTCGATCATGTGTAGCGCGGCCACCCGTTCGGCATACCCGTCAGCCAGCGTCAGGCAGGCGTCGACCACCAGGCCGTGGCGGTTCTCCATCAGTCCGTGCCCGATGAAGCACAGCTTCGTCTCCTTGCCTTTGCCCTTGCGGTACAGCCTGGCGTCCGGATCGGTGGTCGAAGCATGGGTGTCGTTCGAGCGCTTCTGGCCATGGAAGTCCGCTTCGGCATTGCGCCCGCCGCCTTGCGCCGGCGGCTCGCCCGCGCCATCCTTAGGCTTGACGCTCTTCATCGAGGCCCAAGCCTCGATCAGCGTGCCATCGACCGAGAAGTGATCGCTCGACAGAAGCTTCTTCGCCTTGGGCTGCGACAGCACCGCCGCCAGGAACTTCGCCGCAATGTCGCCTTCCAGCAGTCGGTCGCGGTTCTTCGAGAACACCGAATGGTCCCAGACCGCATCGTCGACGCCGATTCCGACGAACCAGCGGAACAGCAGGTCGTATTCCAGCCGCTCCATCAGAAGCCGCTCCGAGCGGATCGAGTAAAACGCCTGCAACAGCATCGCCCGCAGCAGCTTCTCCGGCGGGATCGACGGCCGCCCAATCGGCGAATAGAGCGCGGCAAACTCGCGCTCCAGCGCCGACAGCGCCTCGTTCACAATCGTCCGGATCGCTCGCAGCGG
This sequence comes from Bradyrhizobium sp. LVM 105, assembly GCF_003957705.1. Taxonomy (NCBI): domain Bacteria; kingdom Pseudomonadati; phylum Pseudomonadota; class Alphaproteobacteria; order Hyphomicrobiales; family Nitrobacteraceae; genus Bradyrhizobium; species Bradyrhizobium sp. LVM 105. The sequence continues at coordinate 9,619 of NZ_QZMV01000047.1, forward strand.
ATGATTACGCCGCACCCGCGCCTCCAGGTCAACGTAGCTGAACAGCTCGGCCGTTCGATTGTCCCCGCCGCGCACGAACCATCTCCGAATCTCGTCGGAGCCAATGAATCACGGTCGCCGGTCGACGGCGAGTGCCTTTTTCAACAGCCTGCTGCTGTCAAAGGACTCGATCGAGCGGAGCCGCTTCCGGCTGAGCGCCCGGACGCTGTGACTTCGAAGGTGACCACGGTAGGAGGCAGGGCCAAAGACGACGGTTGATCAAGCTCTCATGCGCGGGTTGGCTACCGCATGACCGTGGTTTCGTCTTGGGGCTGCCTCGGTCTAGGGGGCGAGCGTCGGCAATGCCGGCTCATAACAGGCCACGAGGATTCCCCACCGCGCCCTGCCTCCTGCCCTGGGCACCAATATGGTCGAGCAGCGCCCTTAGGCGGCGGGCACGAGTTGTACTTGACGAGTGATCGCCCATAGGAAGCCCACCATCTCGCGTGCAATGGCGGTGGTGACGATCACCTTGGGTTTGCCGGCCGCCGACAAGCGGCGATAGCGGGCGCACAGCCTGACCTGTGCCTTCCAAGCGATATCGCGGATAGCTTGAGGCAGGCGCTCGTTACGGTCATGGAGCTTGCGACTGACGCGAGCTTGCATGCGATAGGTCCATGCCCCCTCGATCAGAGCGCGCCTCGCCACGGCGTTGCCGGCCTTGGTGATACCGCCGCGTCGGATGGTGGCGCCGCTCGAATGTTCCGACGGCACGAGGCCGAGAAAGGCCATCAACTGGCGGGGATTGTCGAAGCGGGAGAAGTCGCCGACCTCGGCAACCACCGTCACGGCGACGATGAAGGCGACGCCGCGCACGGCCTGCACGGCCTGCACGGCCTCTACGAATGGCGTCATCGACCATTGTGGCGCCAGCTCCTCGATCCGCTTGGTCAAACAGTCCACACGGACCTCAGCGTCGGTCACGGCATGAATGTAGTCCTGCAGAACGATTTGGCTCGCCGGGTGATCGAAGCGCACCGTGGTGAGCCAGCGACGATAAGCCAAGGTCCACCCCTTCTTCCCGGCATAGATGCGCCCATGTCGCAGCAGGTAGCCTTGGAGATGTTGCCGCGCCTTGCCGAGCACACGCATCGCGGTGGCGCGGGCTCTCACCAAGTCGCGCATGGCCTCATGCGCCGCATCCGGTACCCACACGGCTGTCAGCTCGCCGCTCCGGTGCAGCTTGGCCAGCATCGCTGCGTCGCGCCGGTCGGTTTTAACCCGATCCCCGGCCTTCATCGGGATCAGCGAGGGGGCCACCACGATGCAGTTGTGCCCCAGTCCCGTCAGTTGTCGATGCAGGCCATATCCGCAGGGACCGGCTTCGTAGCAAAAACTTACCTTCCGGTCACCCTTGCCAAGCTTCTCCGCCAGCCTGGTGATCTGATCGGCACGGTTAGGAATGATCCCCAAGTTACGAACTTCCCCGCCGCGCATCGCTTCGGCCACCGCAACCGAAATCGTCGTCTTGTGCACATCCAGCCCTACGAAAATGCTATCGTTCATCAGGCCCGCTCCCCATGCTTGAGGCTCGGCGCCGGACCATCCGGCGCAACCCTCGATAGGAGCTTGCCGCGGGGCGGGCCGCCCGTCACCTCAGATCGCGAACATAGGGTCTAGTGGCTCTGCACAGTGATTTTGACTGGTTGGATCTGGGGCAGTCAGACTAGCTCCGGCAGGCTTTTGGGATCGACGAGAACCTCGATGCTGCGAGGCGTCCTTGGCTGCCGTCTGATGAGGCCGGCGCGTTCCAGCGTCAGCACCATTTGGTGAACTGAGGGCGGGCTGACGCGAAAATATTCCTGCATGTCGGTTTCCGCCGGGGGCCTGCGGTGCAGCCGCGTATAGAGGTGGATGAAGGCAAGGTACTGCCCCTGTTTGGGCGTGAAGGTTTTTGCCGAAGGACTCACGCCGGCCATCCGATTCAGTTGTTCGTGCTCGCCTCGATCAAGGAGGCCAGCATGAATGTACGCTATCGGGTCGAACTGAGCCAAGTCGAGCGCACCGAGCTCAAGACGCTGCTGGGCGGTGGCAAGCATGCGTCCCGCAAGCTCAAGCGGGCCCAGATTTTGCTGGCTGCCGATGCCGAGGCCAGCGACGAAGAGATCGCCAGGACATGCTCGTCGTCTTGCGGACCACGAAGATCTCGGCCAGTAATCCACCTTCTGTTTGGTGGCCCAGGGATCGCTGAGAATTGAAGCTGTCTGCTGAACAACCTTACGCCAGCCCTGAAGCGCCGCGCGCAAGCTTGTCGAATTGGCAGCCAGCATTGAGCAGGTCCAGGATGGCCGCATCTACATCGAGCGGATCAACGCGCCATTTCTCTACACGCTCAAGGCCAGCGGACCGGAGTTCGGAGCTGGCATCAAGCACGCAGTTGAGAAGGGTTGGCTCGAGCTACACGAGAGCGGGACTTTCGTGCGTTTGCTGAAGCCGGGAAAGGCGCTGACAACGTAGACCAACCGGCCCCAGCCTGGAGGTTTTTCCGGATCGAAAAACGAGCCGGAGGCAGCAGACCGGGCGAGCCGGTAAGGTCGCCTCAATTGGCTGCCGGTCTCCGCGCTGGCGAGCCTAAAAGTGATCTTCAGAAATTGGTGCCTGTCGTCGTCTTTTTGCTTGCTCGTTCCTCGCTGGCCATACGGCCTCAGCGTCCGAGCCAGCCCCGGAAAATGCTTGAGGCCGTTTTGTTGTTTCCTGTCACGAACCTGTGGCACGGCCATTGCTAGTATCCGCTTTTCTTGGAACGTGAGTCGTGATTCAAGGTCGGGATGATACCCGAAGCAAGAGAAGTCCGCCTTTCAAAGAAAGATCGCAAGGTGCTTGAGGCGTGTTGTCGCTCACCGATGACATTGCAGCGCGATTTGAAGCGGGC
>NZ_QZMV01000048.1:0-11644 GCF_003957705.1 Bradyrhizobium sp. LVM 105
TCGCGGGTCAATCTTGCCCGCCGTCAGGCAGAAACTCCACTTATCGCGCTGTTCAGATTTGCGGGACCAGCTCAGTCGGGGACCGTGTGCTGTTCGGCAAATGGTCGGGTACCGAAGTCAAGATCAATAGCGAGGAGCTGTTGATCATGAAGGAGAGCGACATCATGGGCGTTCTCACAGATGTGTTTTCCAACAAGAAAGCCGCCTAACCCAGCGCTCGCACAGCTCACTACCTGAAGAGCGCCCACCTAGGCGCGCTGAAGGGTGATAAAATAAGAACTGAGGGAATTCTTAATGTCAGCCAAAGAAGTCAAATTCGGAGTAGACGCGCGGGACCGTATGCTGCGCGGCGTCGACATCCTCGCCAATGCCGTGCAGGTCACGCTCGGTCCGAAGGGCCGCAACGTCGTGCTCGACAAGTCGTTCGGCGCGCCTCGCATCACCAAGGACGGCGTTGCCGTCGCCAAGGACATCGAACTCGACGACAAGTTCGAGAACATGGGCGCCCAGATGGTGCGCGAAGTCGCTTCGAAGGCGGCGGATGCTGCCGGCGACGGCACCACCACTGCGACCGTCCTGGCCGCCGCGATAGTCCGCGAAGGCGTGAAGTCAGTTGCCGCCGGTATGAACCCGATGGACCTGAAACGCGGTATCGACCTCGCGGTCGAAGCCGTCGTTGCGGACCTCCAGAAGAACTCCAAGAAGGTCACCTCGAACGAGGAGATCGCCCAGGTCGGCACCATTTCGGCCAACGGCGACCAGGAGATCGGCAAGTTCCTCGCCGACGCCGTGAAGAAGGTCGGCAACGAAGGCGTGATCACGGTCGAAGAGGCCAAGTCGCTCGAGACCGAACTCGACGTCGTCGAGGGCATGCAGTTCGACCGCGGCTACATCTCGCCCTACTTCGTGACCAACGCCGATAAGATGCGCGTCGAGATGGATGATGCCTACATTCTCATCAACGAGAAGAAGCTCTCCTCGCTGAACGAGCTGCTGCCGCTGCTCGAGGCCGTGGTGCAGAGTGGTAAGCCGCTGGTCATCGTCGCCGAGGACGTCGAAGGCGAAGCCCTCGCGACCCTCGTCGTTAACCGTCTGCGCGGCGGCCTCAAGGTTGCGGCCGTCAAGGCTCCGGGCTTCGGCGATCGCCGCAAGGCCATGCTGCAGGACATCGCGATCCTGACCGGCGGCCAGGCGATCTCGGAAGACCTCGGCATCAAGCTCGAGAACGTCACGCTCAACATGCTCGGTCGCGCCAAGAAGGTGATGATCGACAAGGAGAACACCACGATCGTCAACGGCGCCGGCAAGAAGGCCGACATCGAGGCGCGCGTGGCCCAGATCAAGGCGCAGATCGAGGAAACCACCTCGGACTACGACCGCGAGAAGCTCCAGGAGCGTCTGGCCAAGCTCGCCGGCGGCGTCGCGGTGATCCGCGTCGGCGGCGCGACCGAGGTCGAGGTCAAGGAGCGCAAGGATCGCGTTGATGACGCGATGCATGCGACCCGCGCGGCCGTGGAAGAAGGCATCGTCCCGGGCGGCGGCGTCGCCCTGCTCCGTGCTTCCGAGCAGCTCAAGGGCCTGCGCACCAAGAACGACGACCAGAAGACCGGCGTCGAGATCGTGCGCAAGGCGCTGTCCTGGCCGGCCCGCCAGATCGCGATCAACGCCGGTGAAGACGGTTCGATCGTGGTCGGCAAAGTCCTGGACAACGAGCAGTACTCTTATGGCTTCGATGCGCAGACAGGCGAGTATAGCAACCTTGTCTCCAAGGGCATCATTGACCCGACCAAGGTCGTGCGCATCGCGGTCCAGAACGCCTCCTCGGTTGCCGCTCTCCTGATCACGACGGAAGCGATGGTTGCCGAGCTGCCAAAGAAGGCTGCGGCTGGTCCAGCAATGCCTCCAGGCGCCGGTATGGGCGGTATGGACTTCTGATCTACTCTGCCAAAGTGTCGATGACCATGCAAAACCCCGGCGGGAATGCCAGGGTTTTGCTTCGGCGGGCTTGCAACATAACCCTAGCAAGCCGCTGTGTGTCAGAAGGTTGCGTAATCGATGCTGTTGCGCATACGGTCGGGCAAATCACGGGGAATGACTTTCTTGAGGATGCAGCGGGACCGAACCTTGGACTACCCAGAACGACTCGGAACGTGCTAGCGGGCTGGCTGCGCCCCGTGGGTTTGCCGTAAAATTGGCGAGTTGTTGCCGATTGCTCTCTTTATTGTTGTAGTGTTTGCGCCCAATATCTCCACGACGCCGCTGCCGCTGCCGCTGCCAAAGGCTCGTACTGCTAGATGCGGATCGGCTTCATGGAGTTCTCTCCAGTGTCGGCACGCATTTTCATTTGTTCCTTTCGCAGAGCAGCAGGCCACGTCGTAACTGTCATCAGCCGCAGGCCGGCCGAGAAGAACATCAGGAAAGCCACAGTTCTGATCGATCGCGACTTCACCATTGGTCACACGAACTCTCGTCTGTTTGGTGCTTTCGTCTTTCGTCGAACATCGGGGCCGATGCATCTACGGTAGCATCTACGAGCCCGGCCATCGGAGCGTAGACGAAAGAGGTTTTCGGAGGGCCGTGCTGGCGCTGGTGAAGGAGCTCGGCCCGCCCGTCGTTCGATATCCTGGCGGCACGGTTACAATTGGGAGGACGGTGTTGGACCACTAGAGACGAGGCCGGCGCGCCTCGATTTGGCTGGTTGAGCACCGACCCGACAGCTTCGGCACCAATGAATTCATGGACTGGCGCCGGGCCGCCGATGTCGCGTCGATGATTGCCCTCAATCTGGGGACCCGCCGCGGCGATGCCGCTCGCAATTTGGTCGAACACTGCAACCATCCTGGAGAAGCTGTGTGGTCGGAGCTTCGCCGCAAGCACGGCTGGCGGGCGCCTCATGGGATCAAGCTGTGGTGCCTCGGCAATGAGATGGATGGGCCGTCGCAGATAGGGGCAAAGGAGCGCCGCTGCCTACGGGGCAGTTGCAAGAGAGGCGGTCTAGATGATGCGGCGGGTTGACGCTACCATCGAACTTGCGGTGTGCGGTTCATCGTTGCGCAACATACCTAGTTTTGGCCAATGGGAAGAAACGAACGTGCGCCTCCGATAGGCCCGACAAGACTTATCTTGATGAGAGTCCACGCAGCGGTCGCAATAAGTCGACGTCCCGCAGAACGTGCTTATACTGGGCTTACATCCACACTATACCAATGTGTAACCGAGATAGCCGCGGGGATGAATTGGCATGAAGCGCGACCGGGTTCATTGTGGGCCTTATGGCCATGTATACTCAGGTTTATGCCCAATTCCGGGAGGCGCAGGAACGCACGGCCGAACGCCGTGCAGCTGCACTATACTCCAATTTGATCGCTGACCTCAGTCAGCTAAATTTCGCCGACGCGGATGACCGCCGAGCATTCCCTCCAACCCTACACAGCATATTGGCAAGGCATGGACTGTTCGGGCTCACCACACCAGGAGAGCACGGCGGATTAGCTCTTCCCCTAGAGGAGGCCATCAACCTCATCTCTGCCACTGCATCCTTCGATGTCTCCGCTGCCTCTACCCTCGTCATCCATAACTTCCTGGCCTTGCCCTGCATCCAAGCGGCACCGCACATCCCGGAACAAAACCATATCATTTGGGGTGCAACACGCGGCGATCTCTGCGCTTTCGCTTTGACGGAGCCCGGAGCTGGCTCGGCCCCGAGGCACATAGAGGCTTCGGCCCTCATGCGCGAAGATAAAGTTCGTATCTCTGGCCGCAAGATCTGGATCGGCCTCGCTGACTGGGCTCGCTGGATCGTTTGCTTTGCGCGCGCGTCTGGACCCGATGCGAAAGGTCGGCTCGTTGGTGTACTCGTTGACAGGCAGGCTCCAGGCCTCAAGGTCACGCACGAGCATCGCACACTGGGTCTGCGTGGCATCATTCAGAATACCCTGGAGTTCCACGATGTTGAGGTGCCGCGTTCTTACGTGCTCTCTCGCGATCAAGACGGCTGGGGCGCTGCCTCATCTAGCATGAACCGCGGCCGTATCGGTGTGGCTGCTATGGGTCTTGGAGCCCTTGAGCGCGCTATCCAGGTCGCAGCCTCTTATGCAAGCCATCGCCGACTCGGTAAACTGCGCATGATCGAGAACAGCTACATCGAGCAGTTATTTGGACAGATGGTGCTGCGGCGGGAAGTCGTGAAGGCGATGCTGGCCGCATCATGCCAACTTGTTTCAGCGCAGGGCGCGCCAAACGTCCACCTTGCGTCGGCAACGAAGGTTTTGTCCTCGGAGTGGTGCGGCCTTGTCGCTGATCAATGCGTCCAGCTGTTAGGTGGCCGTGGTTACGACGAGGGAGCGCCTTTAGCCAAAATCTATCGAGACGCTCGCATCCTTCGCATCTTCGAAGGTCCGACTGAGGCGCTCCTATCGCATCTCGGTCGCTGCCTCCTCTCTAAAGCCACGCGTGACGAAATAGCCGATCTCTTTCGATCAGTTGGAGCGGCATCAGTCCATGGTGCTGCAATTGAGCAGCTCTCTGGGCTCAATGAGACAGACGGTGCCGTGCTGATCTATGCGGGTTGGCTCACCACATTGGGGCTGGCAAAAGCTGTCATGTCTGCTGGCTGCTTCTCTGCCTCAGATTGCGCCGCAGCGGCGGCTGACCTCGTCAGTTCCGAACTTGCAACTCTCCGTACTCGCGCGCCGGCCCGGCAATCTGTCGAAGTCCGCAATTGGGCTAGTCGGACTCTCACCACCTTCCTTGAAGACGCGGCTTGTTCGATTCGCTCACCTGTCCTCACGGACGATTACCTTAGATTAGTGCAGTATGTCTGACATCTGGCCGATGCCGGACGTCTTTCCACCTGGTGGTCCCGCGCGCGACGATGCAACCGCGGAAAGGCGAAGCATCCCTGATGCACTGCCACGTCTAATTCCGGCAGGCTGCTATGAGGGCCTAACCTAATCGCGCTCCGGTGAGACACCTCGATGCGTCGTTCGATATCCAGCGCACCATCAACGGCCGGGACGCCGACGTGACCGGCCGTCCGCCACGGAAAGAGCAAGCCGCTTCTTGAGCACATGCACGTGGTTGCGGGGCGCGAAACCCTCTCGCCCTCCACCGAGGTCCTGAAGCCTACGAAGTAACATGCTCAGGCGCTGGAACGACTTCGCCCGCTTCCTCGACGATGGCGGGATCTGCTTGACCACGGATGGTGTTGAGAAGCCCTATCGTCAGTTCAAGGCCACTTTTTTTGGCTTCTCCTTCCAGGCCGCCACCATCCGCTCGTACGCCTGCTCGACGCGTGCGACATAGCCAGCTTCCCGCTCACGCAGTTCCTTGATCCAGTAGTCCCGACCCGGGCCAGCCTTGCCATAGGCACGAGGCGCTCCAGCCTTGAGTGCCACCTTCCGGAGTTTCATCGCTGTGAACGCCGGTCGTGCGTAAGCATAATCTTTCCCGGTCGTCAGGACGTGCCAGATCATCACTGCGAGCTTACGTGCCGTGGCGACGGCCGCGACTCCAGGCCCATGCTTCTTCTGTATGCGATTGAAGAAGGCCCGCAGCGGCCCGGGCGCCGTCTTGGCCGACCAGGCCGCTTCAACCAGCATCTTGCGGGCGTCACGATTGCCCTGTTTCGAGATACGGCCATGCCTTGCCGGATGCTCTCCCGATTGCCGAACTCGAGGGGTCAAACCGAAGTAGCTGCTGAGCTTATCCGGTGATTGGAAGCGTGCGATGTCGCCGATGGAGGCCAGTACACTCGATGCGACGACCGAACTCACGCCGGGGATCGTCATCAGCTTGAGAGCCCGTGGATCATCCAGAGCCTGTTGGGCCACGACTTTGTCGATTTCCGATAGTTGCTTCGTCACGCGTTCGAGTTCCGTGATAAGACGCTGGAGCATCGCACGCTCCTCCGATGGAAGAGGCAGACTGTCCAGCCAATGCTGTCTGAGGTCCTGGTCCGGATCGCCGACCTTCCCGCGACACGCCTGCACGAACTGCTGCCCTGGGAATAGAAGCTCCTGCGCCAGGCCGATAAGCCCGCCGGTCACCAGGCCGCCTGACCTTCACACAGCTGATCGTAGAGCTCGTTGTGCCCGCGCACATTCGTCAATCAGCCGGCCTTCGTCGTATGCGCACTCAGCTCCTCAGGTGAGACACTATGATGCTCTGCGAACACACCGATGGCGGATCTTCGATCGGCGAGAAGCGCATTTGACTCGGTCGCACACCCTGTTCAGTTGAAGCCGACACCAGCGCCTAGTCGGTCCCCCAGTGCCTGCCGACTGATGACGAGATTATTGAGGTTCAGGTCCGGCCGTCTTGCTGCCAATCGCCTAACTAGTTCCCGGGTGCCGTCCACGACAAAGACGCCGCAGTCATAACCGTTCTGCTGCTGTCTTATCGGGGCCTGTTGCAGGTGAGCGTCGAGCCGTCGTGCGAGCTCCGCTGAGGGCCTGTCATTATATCCCTGCGTGGAGTCATAGTGATAAGCGACCGGCCGGTCCCGATCGCGGCGATCAACCAGCAGCAGCGACCAGTGACTGCCGCGCCGATGTCTATCCGTATTGCTGGCATCGCTTACCGGCAGGAACAGGAAGTCGGCTGTATCATGGAGAAACCACCCTAATGCTCGTTCGGCGACCTCCTTGGAGGGGGATCGCAACATTTGGGCAATCAGGGGATCCACGAACCGCGTCCGGGCGGCGAGATCCGGATTGTTCTGCTGCAACTCATTCGCCAGGAGCTCATAGTCCTGCTGGATATGCTCGTCACCCAGCCACTGCGTGGGGCCTAGCACGGGTCCGCTGCGGTGACCGGAAGAGGCAACGCTAGCCGAGGAGCCGATCTGAGCACCCGGGACAGGAGACGGGCGAGGATGATGGATGAATTGCGCACCGCGGCGTCCTCGCGGCCCCAATGTGATCGAGTACTCACCGTTGATGGAGACCTCGGTTGGGCCGCTGAACTGGGTCGGCAGGACCCCGATGTTATCCAGGACATCGAGTAAGAAATTTGGCGCCGGCTGGGAGCCATGCTGCCAATCCATGTCGACTCGGTCTCCGATGTCCTCAAGCTCTTGAAGTACGCCCGACCGCCCGACGAAGAACGTGGGTTCACCGGCAGGGCTGAGCACCGGCGCTGACTGAGCATCGTCACGCATCTGCTGCGGTATGTATGGCAGATCAACGAAAGAGTTGAGACCGCGGTAGATGTCTGACGATTGAGCTGGCACGTCTGATATTTCAGTGAAGACCGGCGATTTGGCGGCAGCTTCACTCACCGGCGCCGACTGAGCATCGTCTCGCATCTGCTGCGGCGTGTACGGCAGATCAACGAAGGACTGAAGACCGCGGAAGGTGTCTGCCGACCGCAGCTGGCGCGTCCGATGGTCCGGTGAAGAGCGGCGATTTGGCGGCAGCCCCACTCACCGGCGCCGACTGGGCACCGTCTCGCATCTGCTGCGGCGTGTACGGCAGATCAACGAAGGACTGAAGACCGCGAAAGGTGTCTGCCGACTGAGCTGGCGCGTCCGATGGTCCGGTGAAGAGCGGCCGTCTGGCGGCAGCCCTACTCACCGGCGCTGACTGAGCATCGTCTCGCATCTGCTGTGGCGTGTACGGCAGATCAACGAAAGACTGAAGACCGCGGAAAATGTCTGGCGACCGAGCTGGCGCGTCCAACGGTCCGGTGAAGTGGGGCGGTCTGGCGGCAGCCCTACTCACCGGCGCTGACTGAGCATCGTCTCTTACCTCCTGCGAGGTGTACGGCAGATCAACGAAAGAGTCGAGACCTCGGTAGATCGCCGACGACCCATCTGGCACAGCTTCCGGCGTCGGCCACTCAAAATCGTGCGGCAAGTGCGGCGACCACGTAGAGTTCGACTCGCCACGCCGCGGCTCGCCACCCGCCTGCTCGGAGGAGACGCCCAGCGCAGCGTTCGCCTCGACGAGCCATAGGTAGCTCCGAAGACGATCGAAGCCCATGTCAGCATTTCGACTAGCTTTTTAAAGTCCGTGTGATCGTCGTTCAACGACTTTTGCTGCTCACTGGTGCCGGTCAGTCGGCTCACTATGCTCCCTCGCCCATTGCTTTGGAGCCAAGCACCGAATCTTCGTTGGTTGCCGGCCAGATCTTGAACATCTTTTCTCCGGCGAGTCTCCTCGGGTTTGAGCATGCTCAACTCTGCTTTTTCCAGGCCGTCAATGATGCGGGCGTCATCGGGATGAAGATGCAATGTGCGCGACGGGACAGCATGACCGCTGCGCTTTCGAGACGGACCCGCTTCGGCAACGTGCTCGGCATCGCCAACCTTGTTTAACGCGAACAATAGATGCTCGTCCTTCGGGAACAACTTCTGAGCGAATTCAATACGCGCAGCGTGGTCTAGTCCGGATATCGAGTGGCCCGCAAGATTAAGCGCGTTAGAAAATCTGCGAAGACTACGATCATGACGAGCAGCGCTACCCGACGTCATGCCACTGGCATTAAGCCGCTCTGAGAGGGGCGCGTCGTCCGCTGAGGGGATTGTGCGCGGCCGCCCGCCAGAAGCTACATAGCTCGGGTCATGATACGCACGAAGAACACTCAACCCTTTCTTTATGCCTTCGTCGTTAGGGAAGTAAGTCTTGACGTGACGGACCAGGGACTCGTGGTCCCCCAGATCAATCTTTTGGCGATGAGCGCCAAGATGATTTCCAAGTCGGCGAAGCACCTGAGTATAGCGCTTAACCGTCGTCGGTTTTGGGTTTTTCTGAGCTGCATATTGGGCAATCGCCTTATCGATAATGTCCCGATGTTCTGCAGAGAGATGGGGATGATAGTTGCGGCCGCCACCGGAGACAGGACCCGGATCGGGTGGGCGCGCCTCCGCCAAGTTCTGCTCAAAGCCCTCTTGCCCGGCATGCCCCCCTGCGGCTCTTCCAAGACCGCGTGCTGCACCCGGGACCAAGCTGTTACATTGGATGGATCGAAATTGTACGGGTCCACGATAGCCTCACGTCCAAGAAATCAATTGAGCTGATCCTATTATGGATAGGCTTTCCAGAAGCTGACGAGGCCGTCGCTCGCAAAGCAATGCATCGCCACATCGGCAAAACGACCGACCCGCGGCTCTCAATCGTCGCGGGGCTTCATGGGTTTCAGGGCCCGCCTTGCTCTCGGCCGATGAAGCCTTCCGGCGGCATGGGAACCGACGACTCGTCATTGCTTTGCTTGAAACGGCATACCGGCGGCCCCGCACTTGTCCGCGGTCGATCTTCTCTCCCGGCTGGAAGCGTCTGCGCGCGGTCGGTTGAGCGGCCATCAGCGACGTACCCTGCAGTGATTGCTGAAGTATTGGCGATCAAAGGCCGCTCGACGGCTCATAAGCACCGCAGAGATCAAACTAGCGGTCCGAGCTTCATGTTTTAGGATCTAATCTCGACAGGTTATTTCGTCGAACACCGCAAGCCGTTCGCTCGCTACGGCGCTCTGGAGGGCGCGCTTCGCGAGCGGCTTGCTCGACTCGCGGCAGCTGATTCAGGAGAGACTACCGTGGGCTTCCGGCCACAATATCGACAAACAAGGAGTTCGTGAAGTAAGCGTAGATCGGATCCCGTTTTGACTGGCGCTTCACCGTTATATTAGCCCGCGCGCCGCGCTGACGCGCCTTCCACTTTCCGGACAATGCGAAGAGATCGGCATCACTGTCCGCCAATGAAGTGGCGATCAAATCTATGGGCCGCACGGGCGCACATGGTCCTGTTCGGGAGAAGACGGCTCACCCTGTGACATCGAGGTATTCGACATCGCCCGACCCAACCGCCGACATCTTCCGGAGGACGCGACCGAGGGCATCGGGTAACAGTGAAAGGCCGTTCGTTGGCCTGGTGTCCGATCACTTTCGAGCTTGATCGGATGCGCCCGGCTGTCATCGAAGTCTCGGAGGTAAAGGATCATCTTTCGTGAATGATGTCGCAGAGCCGGGCCTTGCAAATATCGATAGGCTTCTGCTGACATCATCTCGCGGCACATATTATATGTGAGTTTCACGACCTCTTTGAAGAGATCGGCTTATGTCTATGCTTGACCATACTCTTAGGTCGGACGCCCGCTGGACAGATGGGTGGCTTCCAGTCAGGAGGGCCACCGGCCGCTTTCGTTTTTGTGAATCGCGTCGGGTTCGTCAGCTTTCGGAAAGCTAGTCATTCTACAGTGACGTCGAAGTTAGCGGCTCGTGGTAGGGACAGCGCTTGCCCTGTGTATGCGTGGGGCTTTTGGGCGCCGAGTCACGTTTCTGCTAACTTCAACCAGTGCGGGCGTGGCAGCGACAGCGTCTGATTCACCGTCCTGACCAGCGCCGAGTCGCGCCCGCGCTGCTTCCGGTGTGGCACTGGGGTCATATGTAAGCCCTCGGATCTTCCAGAACTAATAGCCAGCTCCGGAGAGGGGATCCAGGCCGTAAATTCGAAAATTGTTGAAGGACCTTGTAGTCGGCTCGCCCAAAAGCTTGCCCGTTAGGCTTGAAACGAACACAGTGCATAGTGTTATCAGTTTCGGTTCCGGTGCTGAGATCTTCAACCAGAGCCGGACCTCAGCGAAAGCGCAATGACGAGGACAAGCACGGATTGTTGCCGAGCTCGTGGCGAGCGTCGACCCGGTCGTGCGATGGTGCGACGGCACGCATTGTCGTTGACAGCAGCTGTTTGGCTGGCGAGGTCAGTGGAGAAGCGGCCGGTGACGATTCTAAAGCAGACGAAAATACAACTGGTGCCGATTGTTTTGGATGCGTGATGCCCGCCCTTAGCCCTTAGCCCCGCGCGCAAGAGCTAAAGGCGTCGAAACCCACACGAGGAGCTTAGCCAACTTTCAGGAAAGTCTAACGGGCCGCCGGTCCTGCATGAGTTGCAAGCGCAGCCCATTCAGACTTTGACGCGCCAGCGCACGAGCTCATCAATCTGAGTGACCGACCAGCCTCTCTCTGAGCATTTTCCCCTTGCTGCATTACTTCCAGAGAGCTTCGGCCGAGCATGGCCTCCAACGTCCGAAGGGGGCGCTGTGAGCTCTGCTTCACGTCGGGCGCGCGTCAGGGCGCCACAATCCATGTTTCCTGCTGTAGTTGCACTGCCGGACGCGAGGCGGATGTCCGGCATCGACCGCGAAAGGATCCACTCGCGGGCCTCGGCCAAGTATGTTGCAACCTCCCAAACACTCACGTCATCCTTAGTGTGACGACAGTCGATATATCATGTCGGTTCGGGTTCCAGTAGCGGTAGGCGAGACTTTTGAACAACTCACCCATCTGATCTGAGCGAACAGTAAATTCCCCATAGTTGGGATCAAAGAGGGTCGTCATTCCATTCGATGTCGACGTTGCGATTGTGTGGGCGCCACCTGCGGCGAAACGCAAGCTGACCAAGTAGATCGACCGATCGTCGGCGACCTCATTCACGATCTGGTCAATGCGCGAAGATGTACCAAATCTATATCGCGTCTCTTGGGCGAACGGCTCTAGACCGGCTTCGCGTAACATCGTCCTTTTTGCCTGAAGGTTGTGGGACCCTTCCGCCCTATTCCTTCGCAACAGACTCTTGAGCTGGTCCCGCAAATCTGAACAGCGCGATAAGTGGAGTTTCTGCCTGACGGCGGGCAAGATTGACCCGCGAAT
>NZ_QZMV01000049.1:0-10786 GCF_003957705.1 Bradyrhizobium sp. LVM 105
ACCTGGCGGCGGCTCAAAGGCACAAATCAGTTGCCGAAGATCATCGCAGGTGTCAGATTCAACGATGGCATCGAGGTCATCCAAATGCCGGCAACCCACGCCGCCTGATCACCTCGTCACCCAGAATTCTGCATAGCTCGTGAACAGCTGGAGCGGAGCCGTTTTCCGGCGAGTAACGCGCGTGCCCTGGTCCGCGAAACTTCTCGAGCTGCCAATGGAACCGGTAACCTCGCCTGAATGCGAAGCCGATCGAGCAGAAATACCGCAGATAAGGACTCTCTACGCTGATTATCATCGTGGCCGCGATGCTAACGTAGCCCTGCTACTTGCTTGGGGCCAACATTGTCATCGCCGAAAATTTCCGTCCAGTCGACTACTACAGCCGATCGGGATCTAATCTTCGTAGTGATCGAGCGTCATCGCGAGCTGTCGGCGCATTACGAGGCGGCCCTGTCCGTATCGGCGAAGCTCGATGAGGGGCCCGAGTTTGATGCCGCCGACCAAATCAGCTGTCAAAGGAACCATGCTCTCGGGGAGCAAGTGAATGTGCTCATCCGTTCGAGGCCAACCACGATCGCGGGCGTTATTGCTCTGACCCGTTATGTCGGCAGTCTACGAGAGTGGGACCTTCCAGATGATGATGCGTGGTATCGGATTTTCTTAGAAGGGCTGGCAGACGCGATCGATGCAATCGCCATGGCGGAGCGGCTTGGGCAAAATGGCGATTAACATGGCGGTCGCTTTTATCTTCCGCGGCATACTTTTCTGGGGAGCAATTGCTGCGTTTCTCTATTTCGTCTGGAAGTTGCCCTTCTGAAGCCTGACGATTAGCGGCCTGTCCGAGCCAGTGTCAAGCAATGAGGAACAGCGGCTTTTCAAGCACGGTAAGCACCCGCTCCTGAACATGGCTGCGATATCAGTTTCGGTGGCCGTGCCCGAAGCTGATCCGTCTTAGAATCGTCGACCACGAACGCCTTGCCAGCGGTGCGGCAGGCGCGCTGATCGACTGCTGCAGAAGGGCGCGCGCTTGACAAAGATGAAGAGAACGGCAGCCCAGCTGCGGCCTTGAGCGAAGCGGGCCCGTTGTGCCAAGGAGGCGATGCCATAGCGTCGGTCACGGCCTGCACCGTCGGTCAGCTATCTGCCGGTTAAGTGCCCAAGAAAACATTAGTTTCTCTGGAAATTGGTGCACTTCCCGACATCACGGGACGGACGACCGCAGGAGCCGCGTTGGAGCAGCCCCTGGGGTCGGTGCCACGACGTTCCGCACGATCGCCACGGCGCCTGCTGGTTAGCACGTAGATCTGCCAGCAAGAACTGGCGCGCCCACGCTACGGCCACAGTTGGAGCTGCTCCAGTCCGTTCTCGATTCCTCAAGTCGGGTGGAAGTTGGCAGCCACTTCAAAGGCCGAGCGGCCGCCTGCCCGGCGATGTCCGCGGCGAGGCGGGTGGCGGCCTTCGCCAAATCGGCACCCCCAACGCTGCGCGTGGCGCTAGCGATCTGCGCGAGGACGCCGCGCCAGTCGCGGTCGCCCTCCACCCCCCCGCATCGGGCGACGGAGTTGCGTCGGATCGGACCGCGGCAGCGCGCACGCCGCCGCCTTCCGCGCGTTCAGGCCGGCGTACGGTTGCCTGCCCCCGCAGAATCGCTGCGGTACCGGATGGCCGAGGTCTGGTAGTACTGCGTGCGGATGGCCGCCATGGCGTCAATCAAAGGTCCCCACGGGGCCGGAAAGCGTTCTTCCGCCATCACCTGGTGCAGCATGCGCGTATGGCCGGCCAGCTCGTCGTTGAGGAACTCTACCACAGGCATCGCTGGATAGCGCTGCAGCAGCAGGATCGCCGCGTTGTCGGTTTCGCTGGCTGACCTGTCCTTGTCGCGTCCATGCAGATCGTTCTGCAGGCGCCCTATCGCGGAAATGAGCCGCAGGACCTGGCAAAACGCCGGACTCGTGCGCAAGGTCGCCATGTCCAGCCCCCACAGCAACGACAGGCAACAGAACACGTTCGCGTAGGCAATCGAATCGATGCCGTTGTGCAGGTACTCGGCGTAGGACCAGCGTTCCGCCCCTGCCGCGTGCGCATGCGCCGCGCGCAGCGCCGCGCAGTAGCGCTGGGTATCGTCGAGAAGCTGAGCATAGTCGCGACGATCGTAGGCGAGCGCGGCCAGCGAAGCGCGCAGCACAGCGCAACCCTCGAATCCGGGGAGCAAGCACGGCTCGCCCTGCCCCAGCGCTTGCTCCACGGCGGCGAGCTGCTCCGGCGCGATCAGGCCAAGGTCGTTGCAATCGTCGAGCCAGAACAGCAGCGCCAGTTCGCGATAGAACGCAACGATCAGCGTTTCGTCCTGCGGATCGCGACCGGTGCGGGCGCTGGTGTCGCTCAGGCTCGGGTGGATGTGCCGGAGGATGTACTGGCCGCCCCTGGCCGCTTCCACGGCATGCTCGTCGGCGAACCCGGTCAGGGAACGCCCCCACTCCAGCACCTGCTGCAGCACGCGCTCGGTCTGCATCATGGCGCCGCTCTTGCTCCCCCGGCCAGACCGCGCCGCCCCCAACGGAGCGCCAGCCACAACCCAGCGAGTTCGGCCACGCGCACGACCCGGGTGGGGCAATACAATTCCTTGCCGATCCACAGCGCCGTCTGCGGCAATGCATGCGCCGCATGGCGGGCGAGCATCCACTCCAGCGCACGTGCCACCACCCGCGCGATGCGCCGGCGCCCTGTCGCCTCTTCACTCCCGTCCATCACATGTAATGCGAACAGCGCGTACGCGGTTTCCTCGAATGTGGACGCGCGACCGGCGCCCCAGCCCCCGTCGTCGCGCTGCGCCTGCAGTAGCGCCGCCAGCGCGCGCTCGTCCCGCCACTGTGGCTTGCCTTGCGCCAGCGCAGCGATCGCATGTGCGGTGGGATACAGCCACGAAACGTGCCATTTTTCGTTGTCCCATAGACCGTGCGGGTTGCGATTGGCCTCGACGTACGCGCTTGTGCCCGCGGCGGGCTTTCCCAAGAATCGCAACGCATGCAGGGCATGGATGTTGGTCGACACCGAGGCATTGCGCTCGCCGGGGAAGGTGACGAACAGATCGCCGATTTCGAAACGGCGCAACGCATCGGCCGCCGGGTCGCGGGCTGCAAGGTGCAGGACGCACAACGCAACGGCGGTGTCGTCCGCATCAGCCGCGAAGTGCAAGGCAGGCCCCAGACCGCGCACGCTCAGACGGGCGTCGAGCTGCGCGACGATGACGCGGACCGCTTCAGCGAGCGCGGGATGCGCGAACAGTCCGGCGAGATGCAGGGTGTACAGCGACCAGCATGGCTCGAACACATCGATCGGCCAGACGTTGGGAACGACACCTTCGATGCCGCTGCGCGTCGCCCGTGATGCCATCTGCAGATACGCGTCGACGCGCCCCATCTGCGGCGTGCTCCCCCGTGTCCCGGCGTGCGCACGCCAGGCGGCAGTGGCCGCCGGACTGATGCCGATGCTGCCGTTGCCATCCGGGCATGCGGTGGTCGGCGACGTCCCCCAGGCTTCCCAAGAGTGCAGCAACGGATGGCCGCTCGGCAACATCGCCACCGCCCCAAGCTTGACCAGGCACGCTTGCCGCAACGGCAACAGCGCTGGATGGCGGGGAAACGCTACGCCCCCCAGCAAGGATGCAGCCTCACCGCAAAACTGCGGCAGGATCAGCTCCGCACCGACCGGCGCGTCTTCCGGGACCGCCTGCGCGTAGGGATCGGGTTGGCGCTGGAGGAACCGGGTCGCAGCCTGGACTGCGTCGGCAGCACCGGGAAGCGGACCGGCACGCTGCAATGCCAGTAACGCTGCCCACGTGGGCGCATGGCGGAACAGCGGGAAGTCCGCGCTTCCCCATCCGCCGTCAGCCTGTTGCTGCGTGATGAGCCACGCGTATGCGTCCTGCCGACCGGTGACGTTGCCGTGGAAGCGCAGCGCTCGCGCCGTGTCGTAAACAGACGGACCGACGCTGCCGCCATCGCTCATTTCGCTCAGCAGGAGGCGCAATTCGGAAAGGATCTGTTCGAACAACGCGTTCACGGGGGATGTTCCTTTTGCAGACGGTTGACGAGAACCGGGACGGGCAGACGCCGCGCATGTCGCCGCAGGCCCCTCGCATAGCCAGCGCCGGACGGCCCTGCTTCGGCGCGCCCCCCGATGCTGGCGCCGGTCCGCCGCATAGGCTTGCGCGCGGCCCAACCGCTGCAATCGGCGCCGCGGACTCGGACACAGCGCAGCATGCACCGCTGCCGCCCGCTGATCGCAGCGGCACAGGGCGACTCCATTCGGACGAGCACGCTCATGCGCATGGCGTGTGCCTGAACAGATACGCGTTGGCCCGCTGTAGGAGTTGTGCCAACCGTTCCGTACGCGGCCCCAGCGGCGCGATGGACTCCCCGGCATCGCGCAACAGATCCAGCGCGAACTGACGTGCTGCCCGCAGTCCCATGATCGACGCGCAGGTCGGCTTCTGCGCCGCCGCGTCCTTGCCGGGGGTCTTGCCCAGCGTCGCGGTATCCGCTGTCACGTCGAGAATGTCGTCGATCACCTGCAACGCCAGGCCGAAACAGGCGCTGTAGTGATCGAGCGCACAGTACAGCGCACCGTGCGCGGCATCCTCCGCGACAGCGCATAACGCGCCCATGCGAACGGACGCGCGCACTAGCGCTCCGCTCTTCATCCGGTGCATCGCCACGATCCTGTCCAGCTCGACGTGCTTTCCAACCAGCGACAGATCCATGGCCTGCCCGCCTGCGGCACCCTCGGCTGACACCGCCTGCGCCAGTTCGCGCACGAGCGCGATACGGTTGTCGCCCGGTGCATCCAGGCTCGCCAGGGTCAGGAAGGCGTGCGCCTGCAGCGCATCGCCGACCAGGATCGCGGTAGCTTCGCCGAACTTGACGTGCACGGTCGGAAGACCGCGGCGAAGCACGTCGTCGTCCATCGCGGGCAGATCGTCGTGGACCAGGGTACAGGCATGCATCATCTCGATAGCAGCGCCGACGTCGTCGAGCATGTGCGCCGGCGTGTCGGCCAGTGCGCCGGCAGCCAGACAGAGCAAGGCGCGGGTGCGCTTCCCGCCATGCAAGGTGGCGTAGCGCATCGCCGCCATCAGCTCGGTCTCACCGTGATGTTCGGCGCAGAGAAGACGCGCTAGCACCTGTTCGACCCGCTTTGCGCTGTCCTGCATCCAGATCACGGGCGGCAGCTCGCCGGATGCGCTGCGCACCTGCGCGCCCAATCCGCCGAGCACGGAATCACCAGTTCTGTCGTCCTGTGGCGTGGAACCGGTCTGCATGTTGTTCATGTCCTTGTCCCCTCACAGCGAGCCGCCGCGGGGCACCGTGCCCAGTGCAGCAATGCCGCACGTCGCCGGCGCCGCTGCCTCGCCACAGGAGCATGCGACCCCGCTCATGAGAATCCGATGCGGATAGTCATGGACGGATGTGCGGTCGGGTAATAGCGCCGGCCTTTTTCGACGCCGCTCAGCAACCGCGGCCGCGCCCCGCCCTCGTGCATGGTCAGTGCCAAGGCGATGCAGAACTGCACCAGTTCCAGCCACGCCAAGTGGTAGCCGATGCATACGTGTGGGCCGGTACCGAATTGCAGCAGGTCCACCGGCCGGATCGGCTCGGAGCGTTGCAGCCACCGCGCCAGGCGAAACTGATCAGGCGCCTCGTGCAGCAGCGCCGAGGTCGAGAAATGCAGCACCGGGATGCACAGATCTGTGCCAGCGGGAATGCGCCGTTGGCCGAGTCGCAATTCACGCACTGCGCGACGCACAAGGAGCGGCGTCGGCGGATGCACGCGCAGCGTCTCGCGGAACAGCGCCTCGGCGACCGGACACTGCGCCAGGTCCGCGTGCCGGGTCGGCACCGCGCCCACGCGTTGCGCCTCCTGGACCAGGGCGTCCCACAGCCCAGGCTGCCGTGCCAGCTCAATCACCATCCAGGCCATCGTCGAGGCGGTGGTGTCGTGACCACCAAGCAGAAGCAAGCGAAGATTGGCGACCAGGACGTCATCGGATAGCGCATCGTCGCTGCGATCGAAGGCGCTCACCATGTCGTTGATCAACCCGGTGCGCGCGGCACGTTCGCGTGCGTCGCGGACGAACTCGCGCAACCGCGCATCGATCCAGTCGCGGGCGGCGCGGCCGCGCCGCAAGGGCAGTCCGGGCAGGTCGACCGGGGGCGCGACGATCAACTGCAGCAGTTGCCGGTACTTGCGACGCCATTTCGGCAGGTCCTGCACGGGGATTCCCATGAGGCTGAAGATGAGCTTGAGCATCAGATCGCCGGTTTCGCGCAGGATGGTTACGTCGCCGCGGTCGCGCCACCTCTGCACCCGCGCCTGAATGATGGGCGCGAACAGCTCGCCGATGCCAGCCCGGGTCAGCCCCATGGGCAGGAGCGCCGGCTGGATCGCATCGCGCGCCTGCCGGTGCGCGGCGCCGTCCTGGGCGACCAACGTTCCGCCAAACAATTCGGGCGCGATCTCTTGGATCAGCGCCGTGGACACGTCCTTGTGCCGGAGCAGTGCGAACGCATCCGGATCCATGCAGGTCATCAGGTGTCCGGCAGGGCCGAAATCCAGCCAGAAGTGGCTGCCCAGGGTCCGTTCCGCGTGCCGCAGCAGGCGCGGCAGGCCGCAGACGATGGCGGGAAGATGCCCGACCAAGGGGAAAGCGCCGGGCACGACCGGGATGTCGTGCCGGAGCCGATGCCGACGGTTCAGCGGATTGAGCAGCATGTCCATCAGCAGCACGGCGACGCGGCCGCTTCGGTGGTCTCGCCGGTGGGCCGCGCGGCGCGGCTGTTGCCACCGTCGGCGTACGTCGGCACATGCGCCAGCATGCCGCCGTCGATGCACATGACCTGGCCGGTGATGAACGCTGCATCGTCGGAGAGCAGGAACGCCACCAGCGCGGCCACGTCCTCGGGGCGACCGACGCGCGGCAGGAGCTGGTGCCGGCGCAGATGTTGTTGCATGCGCTCGTCCAGCTTGGCGAGGAGACGCTCGGTCATGATGAGACCCGGCGCAACCGCGTTGCAGCGGATCTGCGCATGACCGTACTGGGTGGCGAGCGAGGCCGATAGCATGTTCATCGCCGCCTTCGACGTGGCGTACGACGTCAGCGCGGTGTCACCGCTGAGCCCCTGGCACGACGACATGTTGACGATCGCGCCACCGCCGCGGGCGATCATTCGTGGGATGGCCTGCCGGCAGCAGAGCAACGTCCCGCGCAAATTGGTCGCCATGGTCTGATCCCAGACCGCCAGGTCCAGGTCGAGGATCGCGCGGTCGCGCGGAGTCAGATGCATGGCGCCCGCGTTGTTCACCAGCAGGTCGACCCCACTGAAGTGCCGCTCCGCCGTCTCGAACAGCGCTGCCACCGCCTGCGCCTCAGCGATGTCGGTGGCCAGGGCCAGTGCGTGGCCCGCCTCGGCCGCGATTTGCGCGGTGCAGGCGATGGCCGCCGAGCCATCGATGTCGGCGACCGCCACTCTGCCGCCCTCGCGCGCGATGGCGAGGGCGCATGCCTTGCCGATACCGGCGCCGGCGCCGGTCACCACGGCCACCTTGCCTTCAAACCGTCCCATCGTGTCCTCCTGAATTGCATTGGTCTCTCGCGGCAAGCCGCTGGGCCTCCGCCGGAGTAGGTGCACTGTTGGTGCTGGCGCGCTCGTCATCGCCAGCTTCGCTTTCGATGACCCGAATGGCGGCGACCGGGCACTGGCTCGCTGCCAGCCGCACGGCGGCGTGCAGCGCCTGCGGGACTGTCGCCCCACACACTTCGGCCACGCCGTCTGGTTCGCGCTGGCGAAAGGTGCCCGGTAGCGTCAGCACGCACTGTCCGCTGGTTCCGCACAGATCCTGGTCGACCACGACGCACATCTCACCCCCCGGCGCACGCAGCCGCACCGGCAGCGCGCGGAACGTCCTCAGGAACGCGGAGGGCTCCCGGATCGGCTGCTCGGCCAATGCCAGCGTGGGGAAGCGCGCCTGAAGCCGCGGCAAACTCTCGGCCAACTGCACCCGGGCCAGTTGCGCACCGAGGCAGAAGTGGATGCCGTGGCCGAAGCTCAGCATGATCTTCCCGTCCGTCGACATGCCAGGACTGGTGCCGTAGAACCGCGCGGGATCGAAGCGGTCGGGATTGGCGAAGGCATCAGGGTCGCGATTGCCGGACGCGATCAGCACGCGCACGTCCGCGTTCTTCGGGATCACCACGCCGCCCAATTCGATGTCGCGCTGGGCGATGCGCGGAATGGAGCTGAACATGGCGGGCGCATCGCAGCGCAGGACTTCTTCGATGAATGCCTTTACCCCCATGGCGTCTCCCTGCAGCCAGTGCCGCTGTTCGGGATACGCCAGCATCGACAGGACCGCATGGTCGATGGTCGCAGCAGTGGTGGCGAAGCCACCCAGCAGCATACCCCACAACATGCTGATCAACTCCGCATCCGACAGCGTGTCGGCATCATCGTCGTGTGCACCGACCAGCATCGACACGATGTCGTGTCGGGGATCCGTGCGCTTGCGCTGTATGAGACCGCCGAAGTAGGCCTTCACTCTGGCACTGGCCACGTCCGCCGCGGCGAGCCGGGCATCGCTGGCGTGCGGGCTCAGGCCTTCCAGAATGGCGCCGATGCCGGCGGCGAGCCCGAACATGTCGTCCTGGGGCATGCCAAACAGTTCGGCGAAGACTAGCATGGGCAATGCCAGCGCGAATTCCCGATGCAGGTCCACGACCTCCCCGCCCTCCAGCGCGGGCGCCATGACGTCGAGGCGCGCTGCGACGATGCGCGCGATGCTCGGCCGCAGGTTGTCGATCTGGCTCATGTTGAAATCGCGCGAGATCAGCCGGCGCAGACGCGTATGCGCAGGTGGGTCCTTCATCGCTAGCGTGGAGGCTAGCAGATTAAGCGACAGGCTGGTCGCCGCATGCGGAAAATAGCGCGCCAGTTCGCCCGGCGCTGGTCCCCGAAACGCATCACCCGTTGCCTTGAGCGCCCAGTAGATGTCAGCGTGGCGGCTCAACAGAAATAGGCCCGACGCCGCGCGATGCACCGGATCATGCTCGCGTAACCACCGCATGAACGGATACGGGTCGTTGATCCACGCCCGCGACGCCAGTTCGGCGAAGGCGTCGCGGCATGCTGCCGTGGTTTCTTGCACGTCCATCTTGGTTACCCTGTTGGCTGGCTGATCTGAACGGTGCGCCGCAGGCGCGCCGGCAAATCGCGGAGGCGATCGCGATTCCTCAGCGGCGTCCGCACATCACCAGAGCACCGGGAACTCCTCGAACCCGCCAGTGATGATCTCTTTGCGCAACTTCAGTTCTTCGGGCGCCATGGCCAGGCGCAGCGCGGGAAAGCGCTGGAAGATCGAACCGAACACCGCCTTGAGTTCCAGTCTGGCGAGCGCCCCGCCGATGCAGGAGTGCGGCCCGTAGGAGAACGCCAGGTGCGGCTTTTCCTCGCGTCCGATGTCGAAGATTTCCGGTTCGTCGAAATGGCGCGGGTCGAACGACGTTGCCGGCAAGCCGACGAGCACTTTGCTCTCCGCGGGAATATGAACGCCCGCGATGGTCACGTCGGTCTTCGGATAGCGCATGATGCCGTCCCAGCCCGCCCCCGGCGGGTACATGCGCAGGATTTCCTCCACCGCCTTATCCACCAGGGATGGATCGCCGACCAGGCGTTCGCGCTGTTGCGGATGTCGGAACATGGCCAGCAGGCCGAATTCGATTTGAGCGACGGTGCTCTCGTGCCCCGCCACCAGCATGCCCGCCGCTAGGCCGATCGCTTCTTCTTCGGTCGCCTCGCGATGGTCGACCGCCGCGAGCAGATCCGTCAGCAAATTGTCGCCCGGATCTTGGCGTTTGTCCCGCATCTTGCAGCGGATGTAGGCGCGTAGTTCGTCCCAGGCCAGGCGCGACGTGCTGCGCGGGCCGCTTTCGTGCTGGTGCGTCATCACCTCGTCGGACAGCCGGGCGAAAAAGGCGTGATCCTCGTAGAGCACGCCCATCAGCGCGCTGATGACCATGGCAGGAAGCGGAAAGGAGAGGTGGCGCCGCAAGTCGGCGGGCTGGCGCTGCGCCGCCAGGTTCTCGAACAACTGCGCAGCGACCGCCTCGACATGCTGCGCCAGCAGCTTCACCCTGCGGCTGCTGAAGGCCGGCGCCACCAGCGTGCGCAACCGGACATGCTCGTCCCCCTCGTGCGAGACCAGCCACCCCGGCGAACCAAGAATCACCGAATCCGGGGTGAACGTCGTCGGCGGCATTCCCGCCGGCCGGAACGCCGCGTCCGACAGCACCGCCTTGGCCTCCTCGTAGCCTGTCACCCACCAACCCTCGTGCCCGGACGGGAAACGCACCCGGTGGATCGGACCGTTGGCGCGTAGCGCCAACATCTCGGGAGACGGCTCAATGTGATCGACGCGCCACATCGGGAGTGTCGGCAGAGGTTGTTCGGACATGGCACTACACTCTCTAAGGGGAAGGTGCTCACGGGCGCTGCGGGCAGCGATTTCCCGTGCGCTTGCGTTCACTTCTGTTCGTCGATGATAATCGGCGGGGAAGGCGGCCGAATCCTAGGGCCTCAAGTTGGCTTTAGCCACCTACCGAATCTTGTAGTAGCCCCTAAGCTAAACGCCTGGTGACGCAAAGATCTGCGAAGAACTCTGAGCTGGTCCCGCAAATCTGAACAGCGCGATAAGTGGAGTTTCTGCCTGACGGCGGGCAAGATTGACCCGCGAA
>NZ_QZMV01000005.1:0-558919 GCF_003957705.1 Bradyrhizobium sp. LVM 105
TGGGCGCCCATGTTCTCGAACTTGTCCTCGAGCTCGATCTCCTTGGCGACGGTGACGCCGTCCTTGGTGATGCGGGGAGCGCCGAACGACTTGTCGAGCACGACGTTGCGGCCCTTGGGGCCGAGCGTGACCTTCACCGCGTTGGCGAGAATGTCGACGCCGCGCAGCATCTTGTCGCGCGCATCAACCGAGAATTTGACTTCTTTGGCTGCCATGTGGATTTTTCCTTGGATGTTTGACTGGAGGGAGGAGAGGGGCTCTTAAGCCGCCTTCTTCTTGGACTCGCTGACTTCGAGAACGCCCATCACGTCGCTCTCCTTCATGATCAGCAGGTCCTGGCCGTCGATCTTGACCTCGGTGCCGGACCACTTGCCGAACAGCACGCGGTCGCCGACCTTCAGGTCGATCGGGATCAGCTTGCCGGATTCGTCGCGGCCACCGGGACCAACGGCGACGACTTCGCCCTGGGAGGGCTTTTCCTTGGCAGTGTCGGGAATGATGATGCCGCCAGCGGTCTTCTCTTCTGCGTCGATGCGCTTGACCACGACGCGGTCGTGAAGCGGACGGAATTTCATGCAGTCCTCCTAAGCATTTGCTCGGGTTGAGATTTTGAGATTGTTAGCAATCGGTGCCCGCGAGTGCTAGCACACGCGGAGCTGAAATAGGACAGGAATTTTGCGGGAGCAAGGGTTTGTAGCAAAAAAATCAGCACTCGGAAGCTCGGATTGCCAGCTTCTCTCGCCATCGTTAACCGAGCCTCGCCCCCGTATTAGCACGGAGCGTCCTCTGCTGCTAACGCGTTGAATTTCAACAGCTTGTTAAACTTTTGGGCTTGAGATGAATTGTCAGTTTGCGTCACATTTCTCTCATGTGAGCGCATCAGTACCGGGTGGCTCGTAAGGCGCACACCGACCAAGCCGCCCCTTGAATGCGCTCCTGCAAAGGAGGTCTGGCATGGGACTGCGGAATGGGGCCGTTTCCGAGGATTTCCGGAAACAGATGTTGGGTTACGGGCTGACGACGGCGCAGATCCTCTATCGGATGCCGGATCATCCCTCGCTGCTTCAGACCTACGTCTGGCAGAACTACGACATGTTTCCGAAATTTCCGGCGCTGAAGGATTTCCTGGCGTTCTGGCAGGAGAAGCTCGACGGCCCCCTGCATTCGGTCACCGTGGCGCATTCCAAGCTGATCAAGCCGGCCGAGCTGCGCGCCGTGGACGGCGTGTTCCGGCTGCATTGAGAGAACACAGGTCTCGAAGAGTGGGCAAAGGCGCCCCTGCGCCGTGCCCACGATCTTTCCAACCCGGCCACAGACGCGTGGGCACGCTTCGCTTTGCCCACCCTACGTTATCTCTTCGATACTCCGTTGGAGCTGCGCCGGGCTGCATTGAGACGAACATAGGTCTCGTAGGGTGGGCAAAGGCGCCCTTGCGCCGTGCCCACGATCTTTCCAATGCGGCCACGGACGCGTGGGCACGCTTCGCTTTGCCCTACGATATCTCCTCGATATCTCCGTTGGAGCCGCGCCGGGCGAGCGCGCTATCCCGTCATTGCTTGAGGGGAAATCAGGCGGCGCTGCTGCAATAGCGCTGCCACATCGCGCGATAGGCCTCGTCCACCGCCCGTGCGTATGAGACCGGGTTGCCGGCGGCCGCAGCATTGATCCGTCCGGGCAGCTCGCGGCGCAACTGATCGAGCGTGCCGATCTCGGCCGCATGGCTGGTGGCGATCTCGATATAGGCCGCATCGCTGTCCGCGACCCAGTCCGGCAGGCCAAGTGCGGTGAGGATGGACCCGGCCGCACGGCTGGGCAGGCTGCTGCCGAGCTTCGCCACCACCGGCACGCCCATCTGCAAGGCTTCCCACGTGCTGACGCCGCCATTCTGCGGGAACGGGTCGAGGGCGATATCGACGCGATTGAACGACGCCAGATGTTCGTCGCGCAAGGTGGCTCCGAGCAGATCGACGCGCTCGACCGGCAATCCGCAAGCCGCAAACCGCGCCAGCAGATTGTCGCGGACCAGTTGATCGTCCAGCGCAACGTCCTTGATCAGCAGGCGCGAACCCGGCACCCGTTCGAGAATCCTGGCCCAGACCTTTGCTGCCTCGTCCGAGATCTTGCTGATGCGGTTGAAGACACCGAATGTGACGAATCCGTTCGCGATCGCCGGGGTCGGCGCGCGGTCGATCCCGGCCGGCAGTGGCGTCAGTGTCACGAAGCAGGGCAGGTCGACAACAGTCTCCGCAAACAAATGCCGGACCGTCGAAGGAATCGCGACGGGGTCCGAGAACAAATAATCGATGGTCGGCAGCCCGGTCCCCGTGCCGTGGCCCCAGCCGTGCACCTGGATCGGGGCCGGCTTGCGCGCAAACACGCTGAGGCGGTTTCCCCTGGTGTGGCCGGACAGATCGATCAAGATATCGACGCCATCGGCGCGGATCTCCGCGGCGAGGCGATCGTCGGTCCATTGCGAGGCATCGCGCCAGCGGTCGGCGATCCCCTGAAATTCCCGGGTCGTCGCGTCCAGTTTGGACGAACAGGAATAGCACACGATCTCGAACTGGGCCCGGTCATGGTGCTGCAGCACCGGCTTGAAAATGAACGCGGCCGAATGCGCGTTGAAGTCCGACGAGACATAGCCGAGCACCAGACGGCGATCCGCCTCGCGGCTGTTGTCATGCGGTCCCGCCGCTTCCGAGGCGATCTTCGCGCCGATCCGCTCCCACCATAATTGCCGCGCCTGTTGATGCTGCTCGACGCCGGCATCCGCCATGAAATCCAGCGTGAATATCTTGTTGGAGATCGCGCTCTGAAGGTCAGGCTGGATGTCGAGGGCTCTGTCGAAGCTGGCGAGGGCTTCCTCGACCCGCCCAAGTCCGGCGAGACAAAGGCCCAGTACCAAGTGAGCTTGAATGGAATCGGGAGCGATCGCGAGGGCCTTCTCGCAATCGTGCGATGCCTTGGCAATTTGCTGGATCTGGAGCAGGACACCGGCCCGCGCGATCCATCCATTCGCGTCGTCGGGGGCCAGCGCGATGGCCCGATCGCCGTCTGCCAGGGCTTCGTCAAATCGCTGGAGTTCCCGCAAAGCGATGGCGCGGTTCGCGAGCGCCGCCGCATAGTCGGGCTTGATCGAGAGCGCGCGGTTCAGGCTCGCGACGGCCTCGTCATAGTTGCGCTGACGGCAGAGCGCCCAGCCCCGGCCATTATGGGCTTCGGCAAGCCCTGGGTTGAGCACGAGCGCCTTGTCGTAGCTGTGCAGCGCCTCGTCGTGACGGTCGAGGGCGACGCTCGCATTGCCGAGATTGGACAGGGTTAGCGCGTGGTTGCGTCGCAAGGCGAGGGCTTTTCGATAGCTCGCGCAGGCCTCCTCGTGACGCCGTAGTCCGTTGAGGGCGACGCCCAGGCTCATATGAGCGTCGGCCGACCGCGGATCGACGGCGACCGCCCGGCTCAGCAGGATTTCGGCTTGCTGATAGTTTTTGGCATCGGATTCCAAAATGCCGAGCATGTGCAGCGCGATGAATTGCTTGGGTGCGAGCTGCAGGAGCTGGCGATAGGCGGCCTGGGCCTCCGGCAGGAGTCCCATCTTGTGCAGCTGGAGTGCGTGCCCGAGCAATGGCAGCACTTCGGCCTTTTGTCGTTTCTGAAGCCGGGCATTTTGAAATGCACGCTGGCCTACGCTGCCGCCCATGAATCAATTCCCCCAGAATCTCAGGGGCGAGACTAATTCAGCGTGAGAACCAATACGAGACGCCGGCCGTCCGCCACGACAGCTTGGGGCAAGCTACGACTTGATTGGACATGGAGTGACGGGCCCTTGCGCCCGCAATTGCTGCCTCGTCCAAGACTGGATAATCTGCCTTCGGGTTGTCCCCCGTTCGGCGGGCGCGGCTCAGATCAGGGAGGCAGACAATGGCCAAGCAAAAGGCATCAAGACCCGCAACGAAGGCCGCGGTGAAGAAGCGCAGCGGCGCAAAGGCCGCGGCGCGATCCTCGGCGCGCAAGGCGGTCAAGGCGAAGGCACGCATTGTGGCGCCGAAAAAGCCCGCGCGCCCGCGGCAACGCATCGCCATCAGCCATCACCGCGAGGAAGACTTCAAGGCCGACGGCCTGCGCGCCTACGCGAAATACCGCGACCTCGGCATTGCCGAGGCCACCCACGGTCTCGCGCAGGCGCATGTGATCCGCCTGCAGGGCCCCTGCAATCCGGCCGAGGTCTCGAAGCTGCACTTCCACGACGTCGAATTCCAGATGGTCTACGTGCTCAAGGGCTGGGTGAAGACCTACATGGACGGGCAGGGCGAGACGCTGATGAAGGAAGGCAGCGCCTGGACCCAGCCGCCGAAGATCAAGCACATGATCCTGGATTACTCCGATGACGTCGAGCTGCTGGAGGTGATCTTGCCGGCGGAGTTCAGAACGGTGGAGTTGAAGGCGTAGGGAGCTGTCCGAAACGCGCACCTATCTCTGTCCACTCGTCATTGCGAGCGAAGCGAAGCAATCCAGAAATTCATCTGCGGGAACGGTCTGGATTGCTTCGTCGCAAGGGCTCCTCGCAATGACGGCGGAGAGACCTACGCCACCACCCCCACCACCGCGCCCATCACGCACGTGGTCAGCGTTCCCGACACGATCGACTTCAGCCCGAGCGCGTTGATCTCCTCGCGCCGCTCCGGCGCCATCACCCCTAGGCCGCCGATCATGATGCCGAGGCTGGCGAAATTGGCGAAGCCGCACATCGCGTAGAGCATGATCAGGCGCGAGCGCGGATCGAGCGCGCTGGGCGGCAGCTTCGAGAAGTCGACATAGGCAATCAACTCGTTGAGCACGGTCTTGGTGCCCATCAGGCTGCCGGCGGTGACGGCCTGATCCCACGGCAATCCCATCAGCCAGCACACCGGCGCCATCACCAGGCCCAGCAGCCGTTGCAAGGAGATCGCGGCGCCGCCGATCTCAGGCAGCAGGCCGAGCATGGCATTGACGAGATAGACCAGCGCCACCAGCACCAGCAGCATGGCGACGATGTTGAGCAGCAGCTCGAGGCCGGCGGTGGTGCCCTTCACGATCGCGTCCATCGTGCCGGACACGTCCATCTCGGGATCTTCAAGCACGCCGCCGGTGCGCTTGTCCGAGATTTCAGGCACCATGATCAGGCTGACGAGGATCGCGGCCGGCGCGCCCAGCACGGAGGCGATCACGAAATGCGCGGCGGCGTCGGGGATGAGGGGAGCAAGCAGCGTCGCATAGAGCACCAGTACCGTGCCGGCGATGCCGGCCATGCCGCCGGTCATCACCAGGAACAATTCGCTGCGCGTCATCTGCTTGAGGTAGGGCCGCACGAACAGCGGGGCCTCGACCATGCCGAGAAAGATGTTGGCGGCCGTCGACAGGCCCACCGCGCCGCCGACGCCGAGCGTTCGCTCCAGCAGCCAGGCCATGCCGCGCACGATTGGCGGCAGCACGCGCCAGTGGAACAGCAGCGTCGTCAGCACGCTCATGACCAGCACGATCGGCAGCGCCTGGAACGCCAGGATGAAATCGGCGCCCGGCACCTTGACATCGAAGGGCAGGGGGCCGCCGCCGATATAGCCGAACACGAAGGCGGACCCGGCGCGCGAGGCCGCGGAGATCGCACCGACCGCGTCATTGATGGCGCCAAAGGCATGCGCGACGACCGGCAGCTTCAGCAGCACGATCGCAGTGGCGAAGGTGACGACGAGCCCGACCGCCGCCTGTCGCAGCGACACGGCGCGCCGGTTCTCCGCCAATGCGAAGGCGATCAACAGCAATACGAAAATGCCGAGTGCCGATTGCAAGCGCAGCATGATGTCCCCAAACCCCCAATGATTATGGCCGCGGCTGCGCTGCAAAGGCAATGCCGGGCGGTCCGGGACGCGGCCGAGGTCTCGTGTCCCGGACAAGCTGCAACGCGTCAGCGTTGCAGCGCAGAGCCGGGACCCAGGAGACCAGGAACGAGATCGCGGAGGCATGGCCCCCGGCTCGGCAGCGTGATCGTATGCCGCGCTGCGTCCGGGGCACGAGACCGATGCCCCGGATTGCTGCCCGCAAGGAGGGCACGGACAGAGCACAGCGGAATCAATGAGATCCCTACTGTGCATGGGGTTGTTTTTCAGTTTTTGAGATCAGCCCCGTCCGACGAACGGCATCTTGGTGGCCATCACCGTCATGGTCAGCACGTTGGCATCGAGCGGCAGGCTGGCCATATAGGCCACGGCATCGCCGACAGCCTTGGCGTCCATGCGCGGCTCGTGCTTGGTGGTGCCGTCCGGCTGCAGCACGCCGGGACCGTTGACCATGCGGTCGGTCATCGGCGTCGCGGCATTGCCGATATCGACCTGGCCGACCGCGATGTCGTACATGCGGCCGTCGAGGTTGCTGGCCTTGGTCAGGCCGGTGATGGCGTGCTTGGTCGAGGTGTAGGCCGCCGAGAACGGCCGCGGCGCATGCGCCGAGATCGAGCCGTTGTTGATGATGCGGCCGCCGCGCGGGGTCTGGTCCTTCATGATGCGGAAGGCGTGCTGGGTGCACAGGAACGGCCCGGTGAGGTTGGTGTTCACCACCGCCTGCCACTGCTCGAGGCTGAGATCCTCGAAGTTCACGGCTGGCGCGCCCATGCCGGCATTGTTGAACAGCACGTCGAGGCGGCCATAGGTCGCCTTCACCTTGTCGAACAGCGCGGCGATGGAATCCGGCTTGGTCATGTCGGCGGTGACGCACAGGCTTTTTCCCGCCGGGCCGAGCTTTGCGGTCTCCTCGAGCATGTCGAGCCGGCGCCCGGTGAGCACCACGGTGAAGCCGGTATTCATCAGCGCCAGCGAGGCCGCGCGCCCGACGCCGGTGCCGGCGCCCGTCACCACGGCGATCTTTTTTGCTTCACTCATCGTTTCCTGCCTTTTCTCACGTTGTCAGGTTTTCGGTTCTTTTTCGTTTTTGTAGGGCGGCCGCGGAATGTTCTGATGCGCTGCGCGCAGCGCCGCCGACCAGCGCGAGCGCAGGTCGTGGAAATAGGGCTCGCCCGCCTCGATGCGGTGGTTGAGATCGGCCTCGCAGGCGTCCGAGCGCACCACCAGCACGTCGATCGGCAGGCCGACACCGAGATTGGAGCGCATCGTCGAGTCCATCGAGATCAGGCCGGTCTTCAGCGCCTCGTAGAGCTCGACGTCGTAATGCATGGCACGATCGAGCACCGGCTTGCCGTATTTGTGCTCGCCGATCTGCAGGTAGGGCGTGTCGGTGGTGCACTCGATGAAATTGCCGGCGGTGTAGACCATGAACAGGCGCATCCGCGAGCCCTTGATCTGGCCGCCGAACAGGAAGGAGACGTCGAAGGACACGTCCTCGGACTTCAAGGCAGGGCCTTCGGTGGCGTGCACCGCCCGGATCGCCCGGCCGATGCGCTGGGCGGCCTGGAACATGGTCGGCGCGTTCATCAGCGTCTCGAGCTCGCCCGTATTGGGGTCCTCCAGGCCTTCGGTCAGCGTGGAGAGCACCGACTGGCTGATGGCGAGGTTGCCGGCGCTGGCGATCGCCATGATGCGTTCGCCGGGCTTGGAGAAGATGTGGAGCTTGCGGAAGGTCGAGACGTTGTCGAGGCCGGCATTGGTGCGGGTGTCGGCGATCATCACCAGACCGTCCCGAACCAGAATTCCGCAGCAATAGGTCATTTCCATTCCTCGAACGCGTTTGCGCGGAATTACTAGCCAATTTCAAGGGCCGCTCCAACCCCCGATTCCGGCCGTCATTCCGGGGCGCGACGAAGTCGCGAGCCCGGAATCCATTCATCCACGAACTCTGTGGCCCGATGGATTCCGGGTTCGCGCTGTGCGCGCCCCGGAATGACAGTCATCCTTGTCGTTCAATCCGCTGCATCGACCAGAAACGCCTCGTCGACGGGCACGCCGAGCGCCGTGACCAGCCGGTTGGTCTCCGCGGCCATGCCGACGATGGCGAGCATCTCGGCATATTCGGCCTCGGTCATGCCCTTGGCTCGTGCGGCGGCGGTGTGCGAATGAATGCAGTAGCTGCAGCCATGCGCGATCGAGACCGCCACGTAAAGCATTTCCTTGACCTTGGGATCGAGCGCGCCGGGCGCCATCACCTCCTTGATGCTCTCCCAGGTCCGCCGCAGCGTCTTCGGATCATGCGCCAGCGCGCGCCAGAAATTGTTGACGAAGTCCGACTTCCGCACCTTGCGGATATCGTCGAAGACGGCGCGCGCTTCGGTGGAGAGTTCATCGTCCGAAAGCAGCTTGACGGTTGCCATGTGGTACCTCGCGGGGCAGGTCTGATCCTCGCGAGTGTAGCACGACCCATGTGTTCGGACGGCGGCGCCTAGCCCTGCCGCTGGGATTGCGATTGCGACGGCCCGCCGCGGCCGGCCTGCTCGACCTTCACGGCCACCGTCAGCGTCTCCGTGCCGCCGCCATAGCGGGTGCCGCGCACCGGGGCCGCGCCGAGATAGTCGAGCCCGATCGCGACGCGGACATGGGCGTCGGTGGCGCAGATGCTGTTGGCGGGATCGAAGCCGACCCAGCCGAGATCGGGCACAAAGGCTTCCGCCCAGGCGTGCCCGGCGTCCTGATGCAACAGACCGTCCGCGCGCAGGAAGTGGCCGGAGACGAAGCGCGCCGGCACGCCGCCGGCGCGGGCGCAGGCTATGAAGATGTGCGCGTAGTCCTGGCACACCCCGCGCTTGAGCGTGAACGCCTCCGCCGCCGAGGTGCCGCTATGGGTCGGGTCCTCGTCGAACGTCATGTGGTCGGCAATCTCAGTCATCAGCGTATGCAGGAAGCCGAGCGTGTCGCTCTCGGCCTCGCTGCGCAACTGACGCGCAACCGCCGTCATCGCCGGATTGACGGAGGTGAGGTCGGTCGAGCGCAGGAACATGCCCGCCGGAAAGCGTTCGTCGGCGCCTCGCAGCACGCCGCCGGTATCGTGGGTCTCGATCAGCCCTTCGGCCGTGATCTGGATGTCGCCGACGGGCCCGCAGGACAGCACGTGGGTGACGTTGCCGAACGCATCCTCATGCGTGTCGAGCTTGGTGTCGGTGGAGACGTCGATCTGCCATTCCGCCACATATTGCCCGTCATGGCTGCCGGGAGTCATGCGCAGGATCTGGATCACGCTCGTGGCCGGCGGCTCGTAGCGATAGGTCGTGGTGTGCAGGATTCGCAGGCGCATGGTGGACCGTGTCGTTGGTTGTGAGGCCCGACTGTTGCCGCAAAGAAACTCGTCATGCCCGGGCTTGTCCCGGGCATCCACGCTCTTCCTCGCCGCGTGAAAGCAAGAACGTGGATGGCCGGGACAAGCCCGGCCATGACGGCATCCCATTTTGTCAGTCGATGGACATCAAATCAAATACTGCTTCGTGATGATTTCGCCCAGCCTGGAATTGTCCGTGATGAATTCCTGAATGAATTCATGCACGCCGTGCTGGAAAATGTCGTTCATGTTGCTGTGTTCCAGCCGGTTGCGGATGCCGCGGGCGTGGCGCTGGGCCGCGCCCTGGCGGCCATAGGCGACGCCGATCTGGTCGAGGTTGCGCACGAGATTACCGTAGCAGCTGGCCAGCGAGCGCGGCAGCGTGTCGTTGAGGATGAGCAGGTCCGCGATCAGCCAGGGCTTCAGCGTCTCGCGATAGACCCAGTGATAAGCCGTCAGCGCCGAGACCGAGCGCAGGATCGAGCTCCACTGATAGAAGTCGAGCGGGCCGCCGACATGCTCCTCCTCGGGCAGCAGCACGTGATACTTCACGTCGAGAATGCGCGCGGTGTTGTCGGCGCGCTCGAGGTGCACGCCCATCCGAGAGAACCAATAGGCGTCGTTGCGCAGCATGGTCCGGTAGGCCGAGCCGTCGAAGCGCAGCGAGGTCTCCTGCACGAAGCGGAGGAATTTGGCGAGCTCCTCTCGCGTCGAGGCGCCCTTGCTCCACACCGCCTGAAGCTCGATCCAGGCCGAGTTGATGGTGTCCCACATCTCGCTGGTCAGCGCGGTGCGCACCGAACGCGAATTCAGCCGCGCCGACTCGATGCAGTTCCTGATCGAGGACGGGTTGTCCGCGGAGAACGAGAGGTATTCGACGACGTTGTGCTCGTTGGCTTCCTCGTAGGTCTGATAGAAGCTGGCGGCGACGCCGGCGGTGAGCAGCGCCGAGTCCCATTCATTGGTCTTGCCGATATAGGCGGCGGGAAGCGCGGTGACGCGCAGCGTCGCGTCGATGGTGCGCGCGAGATATTCGGCCCGTTCGACGTAGCGGGCGAGCCAGTAGAGGTTTTCGGCGGTACGCGACAGCATCTGACTACTCGTCCAGGATCCAGGTGTCTTTGGTGCCGCCGCCCTGGCTCGAATTCACCACCAGGGAGCCTTCCTTCAGCGCGACACGTGTCAGGCCGCCCGGCACGATCGTGGTGCTCTTGCTGCCGGTGAGCACGAAGGGCCGCAGGTCGACATGGCGTGGCGCAAGGCCCGATGCCGTGCAGGTCGGGCAGGTCGAGAGCGCCAGGGTCGGCTGCGCGATGAAACCCTCCGGCTCGCGCTTGAGCTTCTCGCGGAATGCTTCGATCGTGGCTTTCGTCGCAGCGGGGCCGATCAGCATGCCGTAGCCGCCGGAGCCGTGCACTTCCTTGACGACGAGCTCGCTTAGATTGTCCAGCACGTAGGCTAGATCCTTC
Organism: Bradyrhizobium sp. LVM 105; assembly: GCF_003957705.1. Lineage (NCBI taxonomy): Bacteria > Pseudomonadati > Pseudomonadota > Alphaproteobacteria > Hyphomicrobiales > Nitrobacteraceae > Bradyrhizobium > Bradyrhizobium sp. LVM 105. The sequence goes on from NZ_QZMV01000005.1 coordinate 10,698, forward strand.
GGCTCGCGGCAGCGCCAGGTCGGCACGTTCTTCAGGATCGGCTCCTCGCCGAGATAGAATTTCACGATGTCCGGCATGTAGGAGTAGATCGCCTTGTCGTCGGCAATGCCGGTGCCGACCGCGTTGGCGAGCGTGATGTTGCCGGCCGCATAGGCCGACATCAACCCGGGCACGCCGAGTACGGAATCGGGACGGAAGGTGAGGGGATCGAGGAAGTCGTCGTCGACGCGGCGATAGATCACGTCGACCCGCTTCAGCCCTTCCGTCGTCCGCATGAACACTTCGTTGTTCTTGACGATGAGATCGCGGCCCTCGACCAGCTCGATGCCGAGCTTGTCGGCCAGGAAGGAGTGCTCGTAATAGGCCGAGTTGTAGACGCCGGGCGTGAGCAGGGCCACCGTCGGCTCGCTGGACGCGCTTTGCGGCGCGACCGAGCGGAGCGCGGCGAGCAGCTCATCCGGATAGCGCTCGACCGGCGCCACCCTGTGGCGGGCGAACAGGTCCGGAAACAGCCGCATCATGATCTCGCGGTTTTCCAGCATGTAGGACACGCCCGAGGGCGTGCGGGCATTGTCCTCCAGCACGATGAAGTCCTCGGCATCGACGCGGACGATATCGATGCCGGCGATGTGCACATAGACGTCGTGCGGCACTTGCTGGCCGTTCATCTCGGGCCGGAACACCGGATTCTGGAAGATCAAGTCGTCAGGCACGATTTCGGCGCGGAGGATGTCGCGGCCGTGATAGATGTCGCGCAGGAACATGTTGAGTGCGCGCACGCGCTGCTTCAGGCCCTTCTCCAGCAACGTCCATTCCCTGCCGGACATGATCCGCGGGATCACGTCGAACGGGATCAGGCGCTCGGTGGACTCGGCCTCGCCGTAGACCGCGAAGGTGATGCCGATCCGGCGGAACAGGAGCTCGGCCTCCTGGCGGCGATATTCGAGCGCCTCGGGAGGCGTCTCCTTGAGCCAGCGCGCCAGCTCCTGATAGGCGGGGCGAAGGTCCCCGCCGGGAATGTTCATTTCATCAAACGCGACTGCCATAGATCCCGACTTGTCTCCGCAAGGCGTTGCGCCATTGCACAGGCCGCAAGGCCTTGTTGAAGACCGCAACGTCCTGTGGCCATGCGGCAAGAGTGCATGACTTTCATGTGGTAGCAAGGGCCGGGCCAGCGCGATAAGCATGGACTGGCAGCATTTGCCTGGGGTGGCCGGCGGCTTGCCCGAAAAAATGGCGGAGGACTGCTTATTTCGGCAGCAAAACCGCGTGACTTCAACGCGTTACCCCGGCAAAGTCGACGCTACAGGTGAGGGACTTAAGTTATGAGCGAGATCGTCACGGCGGGCATTCTGGTCATTGGCGACGAGATCCTGTCCGGCCGAACCAAGGACAAGAATATCGGTTTCATCGCCGAATACCTGACCAATATCGGCATCGACCTGAAGGAAGTCCGGGTCGTCTCCGACGACGAGGCCGACATTATCGCGGCCTTGAATGCACTGCGGCATCGCTACGCCTACGTCTTCACCACTGGCGGCATCGGGCCGACCCATGACGACATCACCGCCGACAGCGTCGCCAAGGCGTTCGGGGTCGGCATCGACCACCACCCGGAGGTCGTCGCTCGTTTCCGCGAGCGCTGGAGCGAGCAGGATCTCAACGAGGCCCGCCTGCGCATGGCCCGCATCCCCGACGGTGCCGAGCTGATCCAGAGCGCGACCATCCTCGCTCCCGGCTTCAAGATCGGCAATGTCATCGTCATGGCGGGCGTGCCCTCGATCATGCAGGCGATGATGGACATCGTTGCGCCCAAGCTGAAGTCGGGCATGCGCATGCTCTCCGACACGGTGCGCGCCAATGCGCGCGAGGGCGACATCGGCGGTCCGCTGCGGGCGATCGCCGCCGCCCATCCCGACACCATCATCGGCAGCTATCCCTTCATGGACGAGGACTCGAAACCGAACACCAACCTGGTGGTACGCTCGCGCGATCCCGAGAAGCTGACGGCAGCGATGGCTGCGGTGAAGGAGATGCTGGCAGGATTGAACGTCAGCCGTTAAAGCCGGCGGCTTGCTGGACGTTTTACGACGCAGGAGACGACAATGGCTGGTGAAGCACCGGAACTGAGCGCACAGGAGCGGGCGGGCAGGGCCTTTCCGGTCTCGTGGGACCAATTCCACCGGGATTGCCGGGCGCTGACCTGGCGGCTCAACGAGGTCGGTCCGTTCCACGCGGTGATCGCGATCACGCGCGGCGGCCTCGTGCCGGCCGCGATCGTGGCGCGCGAGCTTGGCGTGCGCGTGATCGATACGGTCTGTATCGCCAGCTACGATCACGACAAGCAGGGCGAGCTCCAGGTCCTCAAGGGCATTTCGGAACAGGCGATGAAACTAGGCGGCGGCACCGGCAAGGGGCTGTTGATCGTCGACGACCTCGTCGACACCGGCAAGACCGGCCGGCTGGTGCGCGAGATGCTGCCCGATGCGCATTTCGCAACCGTCTACGCCAAGCCGAAGGGCCGCCCGCTGGTCGACACCTTCATCACGGAAGTCTCGCAGGACACCTGGATCTTCTTCCCCTGGGATACCGCCTTGTCCTATCACCCGCCGCTGCGCGACGGGGCGGCGTAGGGGGAGTCATTCCGGGGCGATGCGAAGCATCGAACCCGGAATCTCGAGATTCCGGGTCTGGTCCTTCGGACCATCCCGGAATGACGACAGCAGAATAGTCGCCCCATGCCCCTGCAAAACCGCGTCGCGCCCACAGGCGACATCATCGCCACTCCGCATCGCGGCATGTTCACCGGCAATCGCGGCATCATCCACGATCCCGCGACGAAGACGCTGCTGAAGAAGCGCTGGTCGTCGCCGGCCTGGATCACCTGCCTATGCGAATTCCGCGGCTGGCGGCGACCGGTGATGGCGCGGCGGAGCTGGACCGAGCTGTTCTTTCTCGACGAAGCCACCGCCCTTGCCGCAGGGCACCGCCCCTGCTTCTTCTGCCGCCGCCACGATGCCAACCGCTTCCGCGCGGCATGGGAGCGAGGCAATGGCGCAAGCAAGGTGAGCGCAAAGGCAATGGACGCCCAGCTGCATCGGGAGCGTCTGGACCACGGCCGCAAGCGCATGCACGCGCTGCAGGTGCCGCTCGCAGACTTGCCCGATGGCGCGATGGTGCAGCAGGGCGAGCAGAGCTATCTCATAGCGAAAGGCCGGCCGTTGCTATGGTCGCCCGCCGGCTATGCCCGCACCGAGCGCGAGCCGGAGAGCCCGATGTTGCTGACGCCTCCGTCCACATTGCGGGCGCTGAGCGCCGGATATCGGCCGGCGCTGCATCCGACCGCTCTGGACTAGCAGAGGGACTTGCGCATCGCCGCCGTCACCCCAGCTTCTCGCGCGCCAGCGCGGCGCCGGCGCCGAGCGCCATCAGCTTGGCCTCGGCGATCTCCCGCCGCATCGGCGCCATGCCGCAATTGGTGGTGGCGATGATGTTGCTCTTGGGCACGAATTTCGACACCGCGTCGATCACCTTCACGACGTCCTCGGCGGTCTCCACCGTGTCGCTGGCGACGTCGATCACGCCGGCCTGCACGATCTTGGTCTTGAGCAGCGCCAGCAGGTCGAGCGGCACCTTCGAATTGCGGCACTCGATCGCAACCTGCTGGATCGGGCTCGCGTCGATTGCCGGGAAGATCTGCTCGTACTGCCGCCATTGGCTGCCGAGTGTTTCCTTCCAGTCGGTGTTGGCCTTGATGCCGTAGCCGTAGCAGATGTGAACGGCGGTTGCGCAGGTGAGGCCTTGCGCGGCGCGCTCCAGCGCCTTGATGCCCCAATCGTTGACCTCGTCCATGTAGACGTTGAAGGCGGGCTCGTCGAACTGCACGAGATCGACGCCGTCGGCCTGCAAGGCCTTGGCTTCCTCGTTGAGCAGCTCGGCGAAGGCAAACGCCATCTTGACGCGATCGCCGTAGTAGCGATCGGCGATGGTGTCGATGATGGTCATCGGGCCGGGCAGCGTGAACTTCAGCTTCTTCCCGGTGTGCATACGCGCCACCCGCGCCTCGAAGGCATGGACGCGATCCTTCAGGCGGAGCGGCGCGATGACCTGCGGCACCATCGCCTTGTAGCGGTCTTTCCGGATGCCCATCTCGACCTTGTGGGCGAAATCGATGCCTTCGATCTTCTCGAGGAAGCCGTGGACGAAATGCTGACGGGCCTGCTCGCCCTCGGTGACGATGTCGATGCCGGCGTCCTCCTGGATCTTCAGCCAGATCAGAGTCGCGTCGCGCTTGGCGCGGAGAAGCTCGTCGCCTTGCGACTTCCAGGGCGCCCAGAGCATGTTGGGCTCGGCGAGCCATTCCGGCTTCGGCAAGGAGCCGGCGATCGTGGTTGGAAACAGCATGGCGGCCCTCCCGGCAGGTTGAGTTGCGCCCCTTCCTGCCATGTCCTAACGTCGAGGTACAGAACAACAAAAGTCGTCATTTGGCTGGCGGCATCGACAGGGAAGGCCCGAAGGAAATGCCAAGGGACAGGTCATGATCGACCTCTATTACGCGCCGACACCGAACGGCTGGAAGATCTCGATCATGCTGGAGGAGCTCGGGCTTCCCTACACCGTGAAGCCCGTCGACATCCGCGCCGGCGAGCAGTTCGCTCCCGAGTTCCTGGCGATCTCCCCGAACAACCGCATCCCCGCGATTGTCGACCACGCACCCGCCGACGGGGGCGAGCCGTTCTCGGCCTTCGAGACCGGCGCAATCCTGATCTATCTCGCGGAAAAGACCGGCCGCTTCCTGCCTGCCGATCTGCGCGGCCGCTCGATCACGATCCAGTGGGTGATGTGGCAGATGGCCGGCCTTGGCCCCATGCTCGGTCAGCATGGCCATTTCGCACTCTATGCGGCCGAGAAGATTCCTTACGCGATCGAGCGCTACCGCGACGAGGCGGCCCGGCTCTACGGCGTGCTTGACCGGCAGCTCGAGAAGACCGGCGCCTACGTCGCCGGCGATTATTCCATCGCCGACATCGCCTGCTTCCCCTGGACCATGACCCACAAGGCGCAGGGCTTTACGCTGGACGATTATCCGAACGTCAAACGCTGGTACGCCGAGGTCCGCGCCAGGCCGCAGGTGCAGGCGGGGCTGGCGATCGGCAAATTCGTCAAAGAGCCGTTCGACGAGGAATCACGCAAGATCATGTTCGGGCAACGGGCTAAGGAAGTGTTGGGAAGGAAGTAGACCTGTCATTCCGGGGCGGCGCGTTGCGCCGAGCCCGGAATCCATCGGGCCGCAGCGACGGTGGCCAAATGGATTCCGGGCCTGCGCCTGCGGCGCATCCCGGAATGACAAACAAACAAGGAAACGACATGATCGAATTCTTCTTCGACTGTTCCAGTCCCTGGACCTATCTCGCCTTCCACAACATCCAGCCGCTCGCCAAGGAGATGGGCGCGGAGATCGTCTGGAGGCCGATCCTGATCGGCGGCATCTTCAACACGGTCAACCCGAGCGTCTACGCTCAGCGCGAAAAGCCGGTGCCGCTGAAGGCGCGCTACATGAAGAAGGATCTTCAGGACTGGGCGCGCTCGGCGGGGCTTGCGATCAAGATGCCGCCGACGGTGTTCCCCGTGAACAGCGTCAAGGCGATGCGCGGCTGCATCTGGCGCGGCAAAGACCGTGTTCGAGGCCTATTGGGGCGAGGACAAGGATATTTCGCAGGATGCGGTGCTCGCCGAGATCTGCAGGAAAATCGGGATCGACGAGCAGAAATTCCTTGCCGGCATTTCGGAGCAGGGGATCAAGGATCAGCTCAAGGCCAATACCGAGGAGGTCGTCGCCCGCGGCGGCTTCGGCTCGCCGACGATCTTCGTGAACAAGACCGACATGTACTTCGGCAACGATCGCCTGCCGTTGATCCGCGAGGCATTGCTGCGCAGCAAGGCGAGCGCGGCCTGATGGTACGCGCTGTCGTATGCCGCGCGCTCGGTGCGCCCGAGACGTTGCGGCTGGAGGAGTTTCCGTCGCGCGCCCTGAAGCCGGGGGAGGTGCGCGTCGCGATCCGCGCCGCCGGACTGAATTTCCCTGACGTGCTGATGGCGGCCGGCGACTATCAGCTCAAGCCTGAGCTGCCGTTCACGCCCGGGATGGAAGCTGCCGGCGATGTCACCGAGGTAGGATCGGAGGCAAGGGGCGTTTCGGTCGGCGACAAGGTCATCGTCAAGATGCGCCATGGGGCCTTCGCTGATGAAGTGGCGGTGACGCCAGCCCAACTCACGCCGATGCCATCGACGTTCGACTACGCCGAGGCCGCGACTTATCTCGCGGGCCACGGCACGGCCTATCACGCGCTGATCGACCGCGGCCGGGTCGAGCCGGGCGAGGTGCTGCTGGTGCACGGCGCCGGCGGCGGCACGGGATTGGCCGCCGTCGAGATCGGCAAGATGCTGGGCGCGATCGTGATCGCGACCGCATCCAGCGACGAGAAGCTCGCCATCGCGAAATCGCGCGGCGCCGATCATCTCATCCGCTACGACCGCGAGCCGTTTCGCGATGCCGTCAAGCGCATCACCGACGGTCGCGGCGTGGACGTCGTGTTCGATCCGGTCGGCGGCCAGGTCTTTGAAGATTCGATGCGCTGCATCGCCTGGGGCGCGCGGCTTCTGGTGATCGGCTTCACCGGCGGCATCGGTTCGGCGAGAACCAATCTCCTGCTGATCAAGGGCGCCAGCGTCATTGGCGTGCGTGCCGGCGAAGCGGTGCGGAAAAATCCTGCGCTTGGCGAAGCGCGCCTGAAGGCGCTGCTGCAATGGGCGGAGGAGGGCAGGCTGCGCCCCAACGTCTCGCATCGCCTGCCGCTGGAGGATTACGCGAAGGCGATGCGGCTTCTGATCGAGCGCAAGGCGATCGGGCGTGTGGCGCTGATGATGGAGTGATCGGCTCTGCCGTCATGATGATGTCGTAGGGTGGGCAAAGCGAAGCGTGCCCACCGTCTCGTTTGGTCGAAAAGAGATGGTGGGCACGGCGCAACCGCGCCTTTGCCCACCCTACGAGTCCGTCACTTGTACTCCCGTTCCGTCCACCACGGGAAGTAATCCGGCATGTCGGTCGAGACCTTGTTCTTGAACTGTGCGGGACGCTTTTCCAGGAACGACACCACGCCTTCCTTGACATCGTCGGAGCGGCCGCGGGCATAGATGCCGCGGCTGTCGACCTTGTGGGCCTCCATGGGGTCGTCTGCGCCCATCATGCGCCACATCATCTGCCGGATCAGCGCCACCGAGACCGGCGCGGTCTTCGCCGCAAATTCCTTGGCGAGCGCGCGGGCGGTCGGCAAGAGATCGTCGGGGGAGACGACCTTGCTGACGAGACGGCCGGCGAGGGCTTCCTGCGCCGGGAAGACGCGGCCGGAATAGCACCATTCCAGCGCCTGCGAGATGCCGACGATGCGCGGCAGGAACCAGCTCGAGGCGGCCTCCGGCACGATGCCGCGCTGGGAGAACACGAAGCCGAACCGCGCCGCGTCGGAGGCAATGCGGATGTCCATCGCGAGCTGCATGGTGACGCCGATGCCGACCGCAGGACCGTTCACCGCCGCGATCACCGGCTTCAGGCACTTGAAGATGCGCAAGGTCACCTGGCCGCCGCCGTCGCGCACCTGCGGATCGCTGTAATCGACCTTGCCGTCGGCGAGGCGCTTCACCGGACCGCGCCGCGCGTCGCGGTCGAACGTTTCGGCGCCGGAGGAGAGATCGGCGCCCGCGCAGAAGCCGCGGCCGGCGCCGGTGACGATGATGGCGCGGACATTGTCGTCCTTGTCGGCGGCATCGAACGCGTCGATCAGCTCGGACTGCATCTGCGCGTTGAAGGCGTTGAGCTTGTCGGGCCGGTTCAGCGTGATGGTGAGGATCTGCTCGGCGATCTCGTATTTGATCGTCTCATACGCCATGGCGGTTTCCTTCCTTTGTTCTTCGCTGCGCAGATGGCAGGGCTCGAGTTTTCTTTACCCTCCCCTGGAGGGGGAGGGTCGATCGCGCGTAGCGCGAGCGGGATGGGGTGATCTCTCCTGTCGGGAACTGTCGGACGTGGAGAGACCGCCACCCCACCCCGTCTCACATTTCGCTCCGCTCAATGCGAGCCGACCCTCCCCCTCCAGGGGAGGGTAAGAAAGAGGCTCCGCATGATGCCTGTCCTGGCTCATTCCCGGCTTGCGCCAAGAGGGCGCAAGCCGGAATGACGACGGCAGCTAATGCGCCGGTGGCTTCGGCCAGGGCCGCTGCGCGCCGCGCAGGCCCTCGAACACCTTGGCCACGCCGAGTACGCCGAGGTCGTCGAAGCGGCGGCCGACGATCTGCACGCCGATGGGAAAACCCTTGGCGTCGAAGCCGCCGTTGAGGGAGATCGCAGGGTTCTCCGACATATTCCACGGCACGGTATAGGCGATGTGCTCGAACGGCTTCATGGGATCGTTGGTCGGCGAGGCCCATTCCGCCGGATAATTCACGTTCGGCGCGGTCGGCGAGATCACATAGTCGAGCTCGCAGAACAGTTTTGCTGCGGCGGCCCGGATCGTCATGGTCTGGTTGAAGCCGCGGATCACGTCGACGCCCGAGAGCTTGGCGCCGGACTCGCCCCACTTGAAGATATAGGGCAGCACCTTGGCCTGGTCGGCCGGCGTCAGCTTCGACAGATCGTCCCACATCCTAGCGCGCCAGAAATTGTCGAGGCCGTCGAGCATCTCGCGCGTCAGGATGCCGTCGACCTCGGTGACGACACAGCCTGCGGATTCGAACGCTTTCGCCGCCTTCACCGCGACCTCGCGCACCGGCTTCTCCAGCGCCAGGCCGCAGCCGGGATCGAGCATCAGGCCGATCCGCAGCTTTCGCGGAGATTTCTCCAGGCCCTTCCAGTTGAGCGGCTCGGCCGGCAGGCTCATGCCGTCGCGCCGGTCGGGCTTTGCGATCACGCTCATCATCAGCGCGCAATCGTCGACCGTGCGGGTCATGGGTCCGGCGACGCGGCCGACATAGGTGGGATCGATCGGCACGCGGCCAAAGCTCGGCTTCAGGCCGACGAGGCCGCACCAGCCCGCGGGCAGGCGCACCGAGCCGCCGATATCGGTGCCGAGGTGCAAGGGACCATAGCCGGCCGCCGCTGCAGCCCCTGCGCCCGCGCTGGAGCCGCCGGGATTCTTGGCGAGGTCCCACGGGTTGCGCGCCAGCGCATGGAAGCTGGAGAGCCCGGAGGACAGCATGCCGTAATCGGGCATGGTGGTCTTGGCGAAGATGATCGCGCCGGCCTCGCGCAGCCGCGCCGCCGGCGGGGCGTCCTTCTCCGCCGGCACCAGCTTGACGCTGGCCGCGCCCAGCGGCACCGGCACGCCCTTGGTCGCGATATTGTCCTTCACCGTGACGGGCACGCCGTCGAGCGCACCGGACGGCTCGCCGCCGGTCCAGCGCGCGGTCGAGGCCTTGGCGGCCTCGCGCGCGCCGTCGGGATCGAATGCATAGAGCGCCTTCAGATGCGGTTCCCACGCCGCGACGTGCGCGAGCACGTCCTCCAGCACCTCGCTCGGCGAGAATTGCTTGGCGCGATAGCCCGCGATCAGATCGACCGCGGACAGGTCGTGCAGCGAGGTGACCGCCTCTTCCGCACGCTTCTTATGCATTGGCACCCACCGGCATCCGCGTCTCGATGATGCGGGCGAACATGCTGGCGCCGATCGGCAGGATCTTGTCGTCGAGCACGAAGCCGGGATTGTGCACCGGCACCGAGCCGTCATGGCCGACCCAGAAATAGGCGCCGGGAATGGTCTCCAGCATGTCGGCGAAATCCTCGCTGCCCATCTTGGGCTGGGCGCGCGTGATCACGTTGGCGGGGTCGACGATGGTGCGCGCGACTTCCTCCACCACCTTGGACTGCTCGACCTGGTTGACCAGCACGCCAAAGGTGTCGCGGATGTCGACGTCGATCACGCACTGGTAGGCGCTGGCGATGCCGGCGCAGATCGTGCGGATGCGTTCGCTGACCAGGGCGCGGACCTCCTTCGAGAAGGTGCGGATGGTGCCGCAAAGATGCGCGTCGCCGGGAATGACGTTGTAGGCGGAGCCTGCGTGGATCTGGGTGATCGACACCACAGCGGCCTGCAGCGGCTCGACGTTGCGGCTGACGATGGTCTGGATCGCCTGCGCCAGCGTGGTCGCGATGATCACGGCGTCCTTGGAGCGCTCGGGCATCGCGCCATGCGCGCCGTAGCCGGTGATGCGCAGGTCGAAGAAGTCGGCGCTGGCCATCGCCGGGCCCGGCAGGATCGCGATCTCGCCATGGTTGAGGTCGGGCGCGTTGTGCAGGCCGTAGAGCTCGTCGCAGGGAAACTTCTCGAACAGGCCGTCCTTGATCATGGCGCGGGCGCCGCCGAGGCCTTCTTCGGCCGGCTGGAAGATCAGGTGCACGGTGCCGTCGAAATTCCTGGTCTCGGCGAGGTAACGCGCGGTGCCGAGCAGCATGGTGGTGTGGCCGTCATGGCCGCAGCCGTGGAAGCGGCCGGGGATTTTCGAGCTCCATTTCAGATTGGTGTTCTCTTCCATCGGCAGCGCGTCCATGTCGGCGCGCAGGCCAATGCGCTTGCTGCCCGAGCCCTTGCCCTTGATGACGCCGATCACGCCGGTGCCGCCGAGGCCGCGGTGCACCTCGATGCCCCAGCTCTTGAGCTTGTCGGCGACGATGCCGGAGGTGCGCACTTCCTCGAAGCCGATCTCGGGATGGGCGTGGAGGTCGCGCCTGATGGCAGTGAGTTCGTCGGCATAGCCGTCGATGCGGTCGATCGTGGGCATGTGTCTTTGTCCGGTCAGCGTGAGGGAGGAGTGAAAGCGGGGCCGTTCGGCTTGATGCGGATGCCCGGACGCAGGCGCGTCCAGGGCAGGGAGGCGGTGTCGGCCGGCATCGCACCGGGCGCGGCGCAGATCATCAGCTGCTCCGCGATCGGCTCGAAATCGGCGCGGAAGTGCACCGAGCTCTTGTTGACGAGAATCTTCTCTTGCGTCGGCTCGATGCCGACATAGCGGTACATCGCCTGGTCGGCGAGCTGGGCCTTGTACGAGCTCACCACGACGCGGACGTCGCCGATGCGCAAGGCTGCGGACGGGCCCATCTCCATCTCGCGGCCGCCGTAATAGGGACCCGGTGCGATGAAGCGGCCGTCGGAGAGCTTTTCGACCACGAAGGTCTCGGTGTAGGGCTCGTCGCCGGGAATGCCGGACTTGCCGCCGAGCGACAGTGTCACGGTGGCGCCGACGCCGGCCGCATGCGCGGCCTTGGCCGATTCCGGATCGTAGATTGCCCCGGTCGCCGCGCTCGCCCTGTTGCGCACCAGCGCGCGCAGCATGCCTGTCGTATCGGAATCGCCGCCGGCGCCGGGATTGTCCTGGGTGTCGGCGATGATGATCGGCTTGCTCGCGCTCTTTGCAAGTTCCATGGCGTGGCGCACGCCGTCATCGGGCGTCCAGATCTTGCCGTCGAAATCGTCCTCGTGGCTTTCGACCAGCCTCACGATCGCATCCGCGGCGCGATCGGCGTCCGCTTGCGTCGTGCCATAGGCGAACACGCTCGGCCCGCAATCGCGGAAGTCGGCGGCGGGAAAGCCTGGCGCGAAAGAGAGCGTCGGAACCGCATCGCTCTCCAGGGCGGCGAGCTTTTCGTAGATGCCTTTGGTGGGCTGGTCGTTGGTGCATTGCCAGCTGATCGGAATCAGGAACGGCAATTGCCGGAACGCCTTTGCGAAGCGCTGCTTCGTCTTCAGCAGCAGCGCGAGATGTCGCGCAGAGCCGCGGCCGGTCTCGGCCATGTCGACATGGGGATAGGTGCGGTAGGCGATCAGCGCGTCGGCATGCTCGATCATCTCGGGGGTGACGTTGGCGTGGAGGTCGAGGCTGGCGACCAGCGGAACGTCCTTGCCGATGACGCGGCGCACGCGCGCCAGGATCTCGCCTTCGCCGTCGTCGAGGTGCTCGGTCACCATCGCGCCGTGCAGGTCGAGATAGACCGCGTCGATCGGGCCCGCGGCCGCGATGCCGTCGACCATCACCTTGACGATGCGCTCGAAGGCGTCCTCGGTGACGTGCGCGGAGGGGCTCGCAGCGGCAGCAATCGTCGGGATGAGTTCCCAGCCGTTGGCCTCGGCGCTGTCGACGAAACCGGCGAGGCCGACATTGATGCGCCGCATCACCTTCAGCACGTCGGCCCCCTCAGTCATCGCCGGCCAGCCGCCGCCATGCTGGAAGTCGGCGAAGGTCGCCTTGGTGGGAGCGAAAGTGTTGGTCTCGTGCAGGAAGCCGCCGACGGCGATACGTGTCATCAATTCAAGTCCAGCGTTGGAAAGTGCGCGACGTTAGCCTTGGCGCGAAGGAGAGAGCAAGGCGGGAAGCACTCGCGCCGTGCATGGCCTCAAGCTGTTTTGGGAATGCTGCGGATGCGCTCCACACTCCGCTGTCATTCCGGGGCGCGCGGACTCTATCCACCGTCATTCCGGGGCGCGCCCACTCGGGCGCGAGCCCGGAATCCATGGCGCTACAGAGTTTGCTGTCCGATGGATTCCGGGCTCATCGCTTCGCGATGCCCCGGAATGACAGCGGATAGAGTTACAGTGTGGCCCCCACACCTTCCGCCACGGGCCGGAAGTTCGCAAAATCCCAGCCTCGCCCCGGTGCGGCGTCGAGCAGCGCCTTGGTGTAGGCCTGCTTCGGATGCGTCAGCACCTGGGCGGCGGGACCCTGCTCGACGACGCGGCCGTGCTGCATCACCACGACCTCGTCGCAGATTTGCGCGGCGACGCGCAAATCGTGGGTGATGAACAGGATGGCGATGCCGAGCCGAGTCTGGATCTCGTCGAGCAGCTCCAGCACCTGCGCCTGCACCGAGACGTCGAGCGCGGAGACCGCTTCGTCGGCGACCAGCACGTCGGGATCGAGCGCGAGCGCGCGGGCAATGGCGATGCGCTGGCGCTGGCCGCCGGAGAACTGGTGCGGATAGCGCGACACCGCATCGGCGGGCAGGCCGACCAGCTCGAGCAATTCGCGTGCCCGCTTCATCGCGTCGGCATGCGCCACGCCGTAATTGACCGGGCCCTCCGCGATGCTCTCGCCCACGGTGATGCGCGGGTTGAGCGAGCGGTAGGGGTCCTGGAACACGATCTGGATCTTCTGCCGGTGCGGCTGCAGCAGGCGCCGCGAGATGTCGGCGATCTCGCGGCCGGCGAGGCGGACGCCGCCGGAGGTCGGGTCGATCAGGCGCACGATGCAGCGCGCCACCGTCGACTTGCCCGAGCCGCTTTCGCCGACGATGCCGAGCGTGCGGCCCTTGCGCAGGGTCAGCGTCACCTTGTCGGCGGCAACGACCTCGCGGCCTTTGCCGAAGAAGGCGCGCTCCTTGTAGACCTTGCTGAGCTCGTTGGCTTCCAGCACGACCGGCTCCTTGGTCTCGGGTCGCGCCGCGCGCGGCACCAGGCTCGGCACCGCGGAGAGCAAATTGCGCGTGTATTCCATGGTGGGATTGCGCAGCACGGTGTCGAGCGGGCCGGTCTCGACCAGCCGGCCCTGCCGCATCACCGCGACGCGGTCGGCGATTTCGGCGACCACGCCCATGTCATGGGTGATGAACAGCACCGCGGTGCCGTGATCGCGCTGCAGCTCGCGGATCAGGGTCAGGATCTGCTTCTGCGTGGTGACGTCGAGCGCGGTGGTCGGCTCGTCGGCGATCAGCAGCTTCGGCTCCAGCACCAGCGCCATCGCGATCATGATGCGCTGGCGCTGGCCGCCGGAGAGCCGGTGCGGGTAGGAGGCGAAGATGCGCTCGACCTGGGGCAGGTGGACCTGCTCCATCATGTCGAGAATGCGCTTCTTGCGCGCCTTGGCGTCGAGGCTGGTGTGCGCGCGCAGCACCTCGTCGATCTGACGGCCGACCGGTACCACCGGATTGAGTGCGGTCATCGGCTCCTGGAAGATCATCGCCATCTGCGTGGCGCGAAGCTGTCGCAGGCGGCGGTCGGTGGCGGCGAGCAGTTCCTCGCCGACCAGCCTGATGCTGCCGGCGGTGGGCACCAGCGTGCCCTTCGGCAGCAGGCCCATCGTGGTGAGCGAGGTCACCGACTTGCCCGAGCCGCTTTCGCCGACGAGACACAGCGTCTCGCGCTCGCGCACCTGGATCGAGATGTCATCGATGATTTTCGGTCCGCCCGGCTTCTTGCCGACGGAGACGACGAGGTTGTTGATGTCGAGGATGATGTTGGTCACGTCAATTCTCTCCGCCGTCATTCCGGGGCGCGACGAAGTCGCGAGCCCGGAATCCATTGGGCCGCAATTCGCGTGGTGAAATGGATTCCGGGTTCGCGCCAAGGCGCGCGCCCCGGAATGACCGTGCTGCTTGTCTCACTTCCCCTCCCGCTGCTTCATGCGCGGATCGAGGGCGTCGCGGGCGGCGTCGCCGATCAGATTGATGCTCAGGATGGCGATCGAGAGCAGGAGGCCCGGCCAGAAGATCAGCGACGGCTTGATCTGGAAGTACTGGCGGCCCTCGGCCATGATGTTGCCCCAGGTCGGCGTTTCCGGCGAGATGCCGGCGCCGAGGAAGGAGAGGATCGCCTCGGTGAGGATGGCGCTGGCGCAGATATAGGTGCCCTGAACGATCAGCGGCGCGACCGTGTTCGGCATCAGGTGCCGCCACATGATCTTCGGCAGGGACGAGCCGACCGAGATCGCCGCCTCGACGTAAGGTTCCTCTCGCGCCGACAGCACGACGGAGCGCACCAGACGCGCGACGCGCGGAATCTCGGGGATGGTAATCGCGATCAGCACGGTCCAGAGGCTGGCACCGGACAGCGACACCACGGCGATCGCGAGCAGGATGCTCGGCATCGCCATCAGGCCGTCCATGACACGCATCAGCACGGCATCGACCAGCTTGAAGAAGCCGGAGACGAGGCCGATCGCGAGGCCGATCACGATCGACAGGATCGCCGAACCGATGCCGATCAGCAGCGAGATGCGGCCGCCATAGAGGACGCGTGAGGCCACATCGCGGCCATAGGCGTCGGTGCCGAGCAGGAATTGCGCGGACGACGGCTTCAGCCGTTGCGACGGCGAGAGCTGGATCGGGTCATGCGGCGCGATCAGCGGCGCGAGGATCGAGACCAGCACGATCAGCGCCAGCAGGACCGTCGCCATGGCGATGATCGGCGTCGAGGTCAGGAAGCCGAAGCGCGGCCGCAGCGGCGAGGTGATCGGAATGGACGACTGGGGAAGGGTTTCTACCGACATGTTTGTTCTTCAATCCTTGCCTCAGTACCGGATCCGGGGATCGAGCAGGGTGTAGGCGACGTCGATCAGGAGATTGACGACGACATAGATCAGCGAGGTCAGCAGGATCATCGCCTGGATCACCGGATAATCGCGCGCCAGCACCGCATCGACGGTGAGGCGGCCGATGCCGGGAATGTTGAACACGCTCTCGGTGACGACGACGCCGGAGATCAGCAGCGCAAAGCCGGTGCCGATCACGGTGATCACGGGCACGGCGGCGTTGCGCAGCGCATGGCGCATCATCACGGCGACCTCGTTGATGCCTTTCGCACGCGCCGTTCGCACGTAATCCTCGCCGAGCACGTCGAGCATCGCCGCGCGCGTCATGCGCGCGATCAGCGCGATGTAGATGAAGGACAGCGCGCAGGTCGGCAGGATCATGCGCTCGAAGAACGGCCCGAAGCCGTTGAAGATGCTGCGGAAGCCCTGCACCGGCACCCAGCGCAGCTCGATTGCGAAGATCTGGATCAGGATGTAGCCGACCACGAACACCGGCACCGAGAAGCCGAGCACCGACAGCCCCATCACGAAACGGTCGATCCAGGTGCCATGCTTCCACGCCGCGATCACGCCCAGGGGAACCGCGACGATCACGGCGAGGATGATGGTGCACAGCGCGATCGAGATCGAGGGCTCGACGCGCTGGCCGATCATCTTCATCACAGGCAGATTGGAGATCAGCGAGGTCCCGAGATCGCCGTGCAGCAGCTTGTTGACCCAGGTGATGAACTGCACGATCAGCGGCTCGTTGAGGCCGAGCGAGGTGCGGATGCGCTCCAGCCGCTCGGGCGTCGCATTGTCGCCGGCGAGGATCGCGGCGGGGTCGCCGGGGGTGAGGCGGAGCAGGAGGAAGACGAACAGCGCGACGACGCCCATCACGGGCACGGCGGCGAGGATTCGGCGAAGGAGATATCCGAGCAAGTTGGATCCGTCAGATTAGAGTCAAATCGGGGCAGCGAACGAGGATCTGTTCTGCCACCAGCCTAACATTTCAGCAATTCCCGTGCCATCTGGGCCACAGTTTTTGCAGTGCGGTCAGTTGTTTTGGGGAGGTGTAGGCCCTTCGAGCTTTGTCATTCCGGGCCGCGTCGCAGGCGCGACCCCGGAATCTCGAGATTCCGGGTTCGACGCTTCGCGCCGCCCCGGAATGACGGTAAGCACCGTCACTCCAGCGTCGCCAGCAATCCGGCCATCAAACGACCGCGCTCAACAAGGCTCTCGACCTCGATATACTCCTCCAGCGTGTGGCCGTTGCCGCCGCGCACACCAAGGCCGTCGAGCGTCGGGATCCCCATCGCACCGGTGAAGTTGCCGTCGGAGCCGCCGCCGGAGCTTGCATGCGGCAATTCCGCGCCGAGAGATTTGGCGATGCCGCGCGCTTTCTCATACAGCGCCATCGTGCCCGGGTCCGGCTCCCACACCGGGCGCGTCACGCCGCGCGTCACTTTGAAGCTGACGTCGTTGGTCGTGCCTGACAACGCCAGCATCCGCTCGACGCCGCGGTCGAGATCGGCCTGCCGCTTGGCCATGGAGAGCGCTTCGCCGGTGGCGGTGGTGGCAACGCAATTGACCCATTGCCCGCCATGCACGACGCCGACCGAGAAGGTGCAGTCCTCCGTCGTCATTGCGTCGATCGCGAGGATCTGCCGCGCCATCTCGCGGATCGCCGAGCGCCCCGCCGACAGCGTCGCGCCGGCGTGACTCGGCCGGCCCGTCGCCTCGAGATTGAAGCGTGCGATGGCGTAACGTCCGGTGGTGACGCCGTTGTCGGCACGGCCGGGTTCGGGCACCAGCACATATTTGTTGCGCGCGGCTTCCGCCTCGATGATGTCGCGTGTCGAGGGCGTGCCGACTTCCTCATCCGGCGTGAACAGCACGGTGATCGGTAGCGGCGTGGTGAACGATGCGCGCGCCAGCTGCCGGATCGCTTCCAGCGAAAGGTAGTTGCCGCCCTTCATGTCGTAGATGCCGGGGCCGTAGCACTTGTTGCCCTCGCGCCGCCATTTCAGCTTCTCGATGGTGCCGACCGGGTGGACGGTATCCATGTGTCCGGCGATCAGGATGCCGGGCTCGCCCTGTTTCGGATGCGGAAAGCGCGCGCGGATCACGCCGCCAAAGCCTTGCCGGCCTGCGATGCGCTCGATCGTCGCACCCATGATGGCCATATCCCGCGCTGCGATATCGAGCATCCTGTTGACGGCGTCGGCATCCCAGGTCGGGCTCTCGCATTCCACCCAGGTGCGCAGGCCTTCGAGCATTGCCTCGGAATCGAAGGGAAGATTGGCTGGATTCATCTCAATGTCTCTCAAAGCTTCGAAAGGTGGAACGCGCATTGCATCGGCGCGGCAGGACGAGCGGAGAGTGTTGTAGTGCTAAACCGATCATTGTGGAGCCCGTGCGCACGCGGCAAGGGCTTGCGACGAAACCGGATTGACGCGCTCGGCACGGTCTGCAAGTCTCGAAAAGATAAAGGCATTGCATGGGGTTAGTTCGCCCAAGGAACGAACCGGATGCTCAATCAATAATCTGCCTTTGAACAGTTTCACGTCAGGAGAAACTTTCCATGTTCAACTTCATGCGCCGGGGGCCTCGCGCGTTCGCCTCCAAACTCGCGCTATCGGTCGTCGCGCTTTCGGTCGGCCTGGCCTCGCCAGTGCTTGCCGCCGGCAAGACGCTCACGGCGGTGATGCATTCGGATCTGCGCATCATCGATCCGATCTTCACCACGGCTTACATCACGCGCGACCACGGCTACATGGTCTACGACACGCTGGTGGCCACCGATTCGAGCTTCAAGGTCCAGCCGCAGATGGCGGACTGGAAGGTCTCCGACGACAAGCTCACCTACACCTTCACGCTGCGCGACGGCCTGAAGTGGCATGACGGTGCGCCGGTGACGGCGGAAGACTGCGTCGCCTCGCTCAAGCGCTGGGCCGCGGTCGACGGCATGGGCCAGAAGCTCATGGACTTCACCGCGAGCATCGAGGCGACCGACGCCAAGACCATCACGCTGAAGCTGAAGGAGCCCTACGGCCTCGTGCTGGACTCCATCGGAAAACCCTCTTCGCGCGTCGCCTTTATGATGCCGAAGCGTCTCGCCGAGACGCCGGCGGACAAGCAGATTCCCGAGCAGATCGGTTCGGGTCCCTTCAAGTTCGTGGCCTCGGAATTCCAGCCGGGCGTGAAGGCGGTCTACGTCAAGAACACCGACTACGTGCCGCGCAAGGAGCCGGCGAGCTGGACCTCCGGCGGCAAGGTGGCGAAGGTCGACCGCGTCGAATGGATCACCATGCCGGACGCGCAGACCGCGGTGAATGCCCTGCAGTCGGGCGACATCGACTTCATGGAGAACCTGCCCTTCGACATGTTGCCGGTGCTGGAAGCGAACAAGGAGCTCAAGATCGAGGTCCTGAACAAGTTCGGCTTTCAGACGCTCGGCCGGATGAACTTCCTGCATCCGCCGTTCGACAACGTGAAGGTGCGGCGGGCTGCCTTGCTGGCGATCAACCAGAAGGACGTGCTCGACGCGCTGGTCGGCAATGCGAAGTATCAGAAGATTTGCGGCGCGTTCTTCGTGTGCGACACGCCGCTCGCGACCGATGTCGGCTCCGAAACCCTGGTGAAGGGCAACGGCATGGCGGAGGCCAAGAAGGCGCTCGCCGAGTCCGGCTATGACGGCACGCCGATCGTGATCATGGCCCCCGGCGACGTCACGACGCTGAAGGCGCAGCCGATCGTCGCGGCCCAGCTGCTGCGCGAGGCCGGCTTCAAGGTCGATCTGCAGGCGACCGACTGGCAGACCGTGGTGAGCCGCCGCGCCAGCCAGAAGCCGCCGAAGGAAGGCGGCTGGAACATGTTCTTCACCAACTGGGTCGCGGCCGACGTGTCCAACCCGATCGCCAATCTCTCGATTAGCGGCCTGGGCAAGAAAGGTTGGTTCGGCTGGGCGGAGGACGCCAAGATCGAGCAGCTCAAGGACGCTTTCGTCCGCGCGTCCTCGCTCGACGAGCAGAAAAAGATCGCGGCCGACATCCAGAAGCAAGCCTATGAGCAGGTGATCTACATTCCGCTGGGGCAGTATCTCATCGCGAGCGGCTGGCGCAAGTCGCTGAACGGCGTGCTCGACGGTCCCGCGACGCCGGTGTTCTGGAGCGTCGACAAATCGGAGTAGGCGACCGCGCCTGCGCCCCAAAAAGCGAACGGCGCCGCGGGTGGAACCGCGGCGCCTTTTTCTATGTGACGATATCGGTCTCAATCAGCAGTGGCTGTCGCGCACCTGCTCAAGGCCCTCACTTGCGAATGGCAGGCTTCGGTCCGGCCGCTCCTCGGATCTTTCCGCCGGGGCGGGCCGCTCGGTTTCCCACGCGGGCTGATCCGCTCTGCTCTCTTGTTCCATCTCACCGATCCCTTCGATTGCTGCAGTACAACATCGAGAGGTCCGGGAAGTTCCTCAGGCGATGGGGCGATGATGCGGCCTGAACAGCCGTCCCTTCTCGACCACCAGCACGATCGCGAGCGCGGCAAGCGTCGACAGGAAGAAGCCGACCGAGAACGGCAGCAGCGTGCCGTCGAAGCTCTGCCCGATCGCCATGCCGACCACGATGCCGATCAGCGTCGTGATCGAGCCGTAGAGCGAGGAGGCGGTGCCGGCGATGTGGCCCTGCGGCTCCATGGCGAGCGCGGTGAAGTTCGCGACCATCATGCCGAACGAGAACATCATCAGGGCCGAGAGCACCATGAACAGGCTCAGCGGCAGCATGCCGAGGCTCTCGGTCAGCAGCATCACGACGGATACGACCGTGTAGAGCGTCAGTGCCCCGTGCGAGATCACGCGCATGCCGAGCCGCCCGACCAGCCTTGCGTTGAGGAAGCCGGCAATCGCGGTGCCGGCTGCGATCGCAGCGAAGGCGAGCGGGAAGTATTGGCCGAGGTGATAGATGTCGGTGAAGACCTGCTGGGCGCAGAAGACATAAGCGAACAGCGCGCCGATGACGCTGCCGGCCGCCGTGGCATAGCCGATGGTCTGGCGGTTGGTCACGGTCTGCCGGAACGCCGAGAGCACGTCGGCAGGCGCCAGCGACCTTCGCTCGGACTCCGGCAGGGTTTCAGGCAGTCGCAGCACGCACCAAGCGAGCGCGAGCAGGCCGTACAGCATCAGCACCACGAAGATGCCGCGCCACGCCGTCACCAGCAGCACCGCCTGTCCGAACGAGGGAGCGATCACGGGCACCGCGATGAACACCATCATGGCGAGTGACATCACGCTCGCCATGCGGCGGCCGACATAGCAGTCGCGCACGATCGAGGTCGCGATCACGCGCGTTGCCGAGGTGCCCAGTCCCTGCAGCGCGCGGGCGAGCAGCAGCGTCTCGAACGAGGGCGCTGCGACCGCCAGCACGCTCGCCATCGCATAGACGGCCATGCCGCCGAGCAGCACCGGCCGGCGGCCGAAGCGGTCCGACAGCGGCCCCATGACGAACTGGCCGGCGCCGAATCCGATCAGGAAGATCGACAGCACCAATTGGAGATGGTTGGCGACGGGGATCTGAAAGGCGGCCCCGATATTGGGCAGCGCCGGCAGCATCATGTCCATCGCGAGCGGATTCAGCGCCATGATGGACGCGATCACGATGACGAATTCCGGAAAGCGCATGGGGCGGTGTCCCGCGGACACCCAATCGTCGGCATTGACGTCAGACAAGAAGCTCACCTCTCGATTTCAAGGGCCTTATCGGCCGCCGATGCTGCGTTGCACAACCCATGTTTCGGGATGGCTGGCAGGCGGAGCAGGTGCGGACAAGAATTGGTGAGCGGTCAGCCCTTCGGGCCGACCCTGGCATCGGTCGCGGGCGTGTTCATCGACGGTTCGGCCAGCTCGCGATTTGCGCGAGCCCCGGCAGGCCTGATCTTACCTGGAAGCGGCCTCTTGCCGTGTGTAGAGGCTGACATACGCGCCGGTATATTCCTCTTTCCAGCCCCTCTCGCCGACCAGGAAGTGCCGCAGCTGGTCATGTGCTCTGATCCAGAGCACCGCATCGATCTTGTACTTGCCGATCACCTTGTCCCAGGTCGCCGCGTCGATGTCCCACCGGACCAGCGCGAGATAGTCCCGCAGCAACGCGTCGGGGTAGGCGGTCGCCGCCCGGCCGTCGACGAAGAGCGGCACCGATCCCTGGGTTCTGAAGATCAGGAGCCCGCCGACGTTCCAGTGGTTCAGCAGGTGCCCGCGCGAGCTGTGCGCCGCAAGATAGCGGGCATCCTCCTCCGAGAGCATGTCGGGCAATGCCAGCGCCGGTCTCACCTGTATGAACGTGATAGGCAGCAACAAGACACCGACGACGCCTGCGGCCAGCATCGCGCGCCGGACCTCGAAGCTCCGGAGCTTCGGCAGCAGCCGGTCGATGTGAAGCGCCATCGGGACGCTCGCAAAGATGAAGAAGAACGCGGTGTATCTGAACTGATACAGACCCAGAACCAGGAAGAGCCACGCCAGCACGCGCGCCTCGAGCGGAACGCGCGTGGAGTTTCGGTAGCGCAGCTCCAGGGCCACGAATGTCAGCGCATAGGCGATGCCGGGAAGGCTCCCCGGCAGCTCCACGTTGTGGAAATAGGACCGCCATTCGCTGATATCGGCCTGGACGAAATGACCCAGCGTCGCCGTCACGCCGTCATAGACGTGCCATCCCAGCGGGTTGACGAAGATCGCGATGAAGCACCCGACGCCCGCCAGGCAGAAGTTGCGAAAGCCTGTCCAGTCCCGCCGCAGCAAGGCGACGCCAGCGAAGACGCCGAGAATCGGAAAGGCGAGCATGAAGCCGCCATGCAGGTTGACCCAGACGATCATCATCGGCGGCAACAGGAACCATCGCCGCCGCAGCAGGCATTCCCCGTAAAAGACGACCGCGAACAACATGGTCGCGATGTTCGGCGATGCCGCCAGATACATGTTGGGCGAGGCTTCGTAGCAGGGATAGAGCAGGCACGCGGCGAACACCGCAATGCAGACCGCCGGGGCCGAAGCGCCGCTGCCGAGACCGCAGAAGGCGAGATAGCCGGCGATGATCGCGCCGCAGGCGACGACCATGAGGACGATCCCGGCAAGGCCGGCCTGCTGGTACAGCGCGCTGGCCATCACGTCCCAGAGCCAGGACAGATTGTACCATCGCTTGTCGCCGACGGTGAACGCCCACGGATCCTGCAAGGGCACTTCGCCCCGCTGCCTGATCAAGTCTCCGGCGGCGAGGTGCCAACCCAGATCGTAATGGCCGAGCAGAAGCGGTCCGTTCGACAGGTAGAATACGGCGAGGAAGGCGATCAGGAAGACGTAGACCTCGACCCCGTGCAGGTGAGGTGCGGGCGCCGCTTGCATTCCGCCAATCCTGGACCGGGACCAATCTTCACGCGCGTCCATCGGAGCTCTCACCATCGAAGCCAGCCGCTCCAGGCCCTGCGTGTCCCTGGGTCTGCATCGATGGGGCAGACATCGCTCGCTTTAGGCGAAGACGATCTAAAGTGGAGTAAAGGCCGGTCGCGCCGCCCGCGTTCCGCACGCGGAAGGGCGGCTTGGTAAATGAACGGTTGCGTGCCCGGCGCGCATCATGGGCTGCGGGCTTGCTGGCGGCGGCTGGGCGAGCGTCAGATCTCGTGGTGCGGGCAGCCGGGGTCGAACCGGCACAGCGCTTGCGCACCGAGGGATTTTAAGTCCCTTGCGTCTACCAATTCCGCCATGCCCGCTTGATCCAACGAGATCAAACACTTAAGTCCTTCACCGGCGGTCTGGAATTGGCGCTTTGCGTCACCGGGGGACGGTTCTTCTCTAAGCGAGCCGGCGGCACAAGGCAAAGCCTCAATCCGGACATGTGTTATTGCTTTAGGCATTCTCATCCACGGGGACTATTCATCCGACATGCCTGTTTCGTTTCTCTCCCGCTGTCGCTCCGGGCGCGGACTGCTTGCGCTGGGGGTGCTCGGCGCGGCGCTCGGCGGCTGCGCGAGCGTCAGCGACACCATCAGCCCGGCCTTCGTGGATCCGGCCCGCTATGATCTCTGGGATTGCAAGCAGCTTGCACCCGAACGCAAGAATCTCGTCAACCGCATCGATGAGCTCGAGCGGCTGATGGCGAAGGCCGAGACCGGGGCGGGGGGCGTCGTCGTCGCAGAGCTCGCCTATCGCAACGATTACGTCGCCGCGCGAGGCCAGCAGAAGCTGCTCGAAGAGACCTGGCGCAGGAACAGATGCCGCGAGAGCGACATGGAGGCAGCGGCACCGCCCGCCCAGCCGGCAGCTGCGCCGGCCGCAGCCGTCAAGCCTGCTCCGAAATCCGGCAGAACGGCACGCTGAGACCGCGAGCGTGTCGCATCACGGCCGCCAGCCATAGATCCAGTCCTGCCGCGCCAGCATGCGGTCGGGGCCGAGCGTGCGGATCGCAAGATCGCGCGCGATCGCCAGCGCCCCGCTGAAATGATAGATGCGGCCCTGCTGCCGCGCGGTCCGCTGCACCCGCCGCACCCGCGCTTCGCGCGCACGGCCGTATTGCTTCAGAGCAGCAGTGATGCCCGCGGTGCTCTCGGCGGCTTCAAAGCTCAGATGACGGGCGAGCACCGCAGCATCCTCGATCGCCATGCCGGCGCCCTGGGCTGCAAAGGGCAGCATCGCATGCACGGCATCGCCGAGCAGTGCCACCGGCCCTTTGCTCCAGGGACAGCCGTCGGGCACGCCGAACAGCGCCCATTTCCGCCAGCTGTCGACCGGGGCGAGCAGCATCCGCGCCGACGGCGGCCAGTGCGGGGCGGCGAAAGCCTCCATCACCTCGCGAAAATCGCCGGGCGTGCTCCAGCCGGGCCTGTTCCAGGTCCCCGGCAGCACCGCGACCACGTTGATCTGGCGTCCGCCGGCGATCGGATAGGCGACCAGATGGGCATTCGGTCCCATCCAGAGCTGCACTCGGGGCGCGGTGTAGTCCTTCGGCAGTTGCGTAGCATCGAGCGTGCCGCGCCAGGCGATCAGCCCGGAGAAGCGCGGCTGCACCTCGGGAAACAGATGCTGGCGCACCGTCGACCAGATGCCGTCGGCGCCGATCAGGGCGCTGGCGAGATCGCTGCGGCGGATCGTGCCGCTGCGATGGACCACCGTCAGTCCCTTGGCATGCGGCGCGACGTCCTCGAAGGTCGCGCCCAGCTTCAGGTCGATATCGGGATGATCGGCAACGGCGGCGGCCAGCGCCGATTGCAGGTCGGCGCGGTGCACCACCCAATAGGGGGCGCCGGCCCGCAGCGAGGCGGCTTCGCCGAGCGGCATGCGCAGCAGCTCGCCGCCGGCCCGTGCGCTCATGATGGATACCGCTTCCGGGACGACGGCGCGTAGCTTGAGGCGCTCAGTGAGGCCGAGCTCGACCAGCACGCGGCTGGCATTGGGGGAGAGCTGCAGGCCGGCGCCGACTTCCTCGAGGCGCTCGGCCTTTTCCAGCACGACGATGCGGAACCCGCGCGCCGCCAGCGCCAGCGCGGCCGTCAGTCCTCCGATGCCGGCACCGGCGATGACAATCGTTCGGGAGAGCGCCACCCCAGGCCGACGGAGACGGTCAGGCCACCTTGTCCTTCAGGACGCATTCCGGCGGGCGGGCTTCGCCCGCCTTCAGGTCGGCGGCGAAGCGGTACAGCGTCGAGCAATAG
This sequence comes from Bradyrhizobium sp. LVM 105, assembly GCF_003957705.1. Taxonomy (NCBI): domain Bacteria; kingdom Pseudomonadati; phylum Pseudomonadota; class Alphaproteobacteria; order Hyphomicrobiales; family Nitrobacteraceae; genus Bradyrhizobium; species Bradyrhizobium sp. LVM 105. The sequence continues at coordinate 35,718 of NZ_QZMV01000005.1, forward strand.
GGGCAGATGATCTCGTTGTCGTTGCCGAGGTCGAGGAACACATGCGGATGGTCGAACGGAGGGTTGGCGCCCACGCACATGAACTCTTGCGAGCCGATCTCGATGACGGGGACACCGGCATCGTTGTGGAAGTGCGGGACGACATGGTCGGACATCGTAACTCATCCTGGAGTGGCAATGGCGGCAGACACAATCAAGAACTGACGCGGCATCTTTAAGGCGCCGCGGACCATACTGGCGGGTGCAGATGATTGCTAGTCCGGCGGAACCGAAAGCTCCGCAATCGCCCCATGCTCATTTGCTCATGCAAATTCGACACAATCTTGAGGCCTGAGAGAAGCCCTTCTTTCGTCGGGGACGTTGTGTCGCAATTTTGGCATACTATGTCTGTGGACGAGCGCAATTGCGGCGAAAGACGACTCATCAGGCGCAAACGACCCTCAGGACCGCCAGGCTTTTCCACATGAAGTGGCTGCGAATCAGCACAGCGTTGACCGGTATCGCGGCGTGCGGCTTCATGCTCGTGCAGATCGCGCCGCATGCCCGCGAGGCCGGCGCCATCCTCGCCGCCCAGGACGATCCGGCCGTGCTGTCCGAGCTGAAGCTCGATGCGCTGCTGCGGCAGAACGACCGGGTGGTTCAGGACAACATCGAGGCCGCGCTCGCCGCGGGCGATGCCGATCTCGCCGACAGTTTCGTCGCGCTGGCGCGCGATCGCAACATCGCGCTGCCGGACGACCTCCTGAGCCGCGTCGGCGATGCGGTCAAGGCCGAGAATTCCACTTCGCAATTTGCCAAGCGATTTGCCACCGGCCTCGTCACCGGCAATGCCGACGACGTCGCAAGCCTGTCGGGAACGGTGGCCGGCGATCTCTTCGTGTTCGGCGACATCAGGGACATCGTCCGGGAGGGCAAGCACCTCGCGATGGGCGAGGACACCGATCGCCTCGTGCTCGGGCTTGCGGCCGCCGGCCTTGCGGTGACGGCGGCAACCTACGTGTCCGCCGGTGGCGCGGCGCCGGTGCGCGCCGGACTGACGCTGGTGAAGGATGCGCGCAAGGTCGGGCGGCTCGGCGAGGGGCTCGCCGCATGGGCCGGCCGCTCCGCGCGCGAGGTCGTCGATACGCCGATGCTCCGGAATGCGGTCGCCAAGGGATCGGTGTTCCGTCCGGGCGAGACGGTGAGCGCGATCAAGGCCGCGTTCCGGGCCGAGAAGGCCGGCGCGCTGGTGCGGCTCGGCAAGGATGTCACGCGCGTCGCCGGGAAGACCGGCACGCGCGGGGCGATGGATACGCTGCGCATCGCCGAAGGTCCGAAGGATGTCGCGCGTGCGGCGCGGCTTGCGGAAGCGCAAGGCAGCAAGACGCGTGCGATCATGAAGCTGTTCGGCCGCGGCGCGCTGCTGCTGATCGGCGGCGCCTTCGATCTGGCGATGTGGCTGTTCGGCGCGATGCTGACGCTGTTCGGTCTTCTTTCCTCCATCAAGGCGACCACCGAGCGCCTGACCCAGGCCTGGTGCGATCGCAAGAGGGCGCGCAGGCTGCGCCGGGCGCAGATCGCGGCCGAAGCCGCTCTGGCGAACGCCGCCGCCACGGCCTAAGATCAACCATTCCCCTCAAGACCTCACGGAACTGATGATGCCGAGCTTTCAAAACGGCGCCGTTGAAATTGCCTATCTCGACGAAGGCGAGGGCGATCCGATCATCCTGGTGCACGGCTTTGCCTCCAGCAAGAACGTGAACTGGGTCTATCCGACCTGGGTCTCGGAGCTGCGCAAGAACGGCCGCCGCGTCATCGCGCTCGACAATCGCGGCCACGGCGACAGCGCCAAGCTGTACGAGCCCGCGCAATATTCGATTCCGGTGATGGCCGGCGACGTGCTCGCGCTGATGGATCATCTCGCCATCCCGCAGGCCGATATCATGGGCTATTCGATGGGCGGGCGGATGGCGGCGTGGCTGTCCCTCAACGAGCCGCAGCGCCTGCGCTCGGCGATCCTCGGCGGCATCGGCATCGGCGGCCTGATCGAGGGCACCGGGCCCGGCGAGAACGTGGCGAAAGCGCTCGAGGCGCCCTCGCTGGACGAGGTCACCGATCCCGTGGGGCGCACCTTCCGTGCCTTCGCCGACCAGACCCGCTCCGATCATCGTGCGCTCGCCGCGTGCCTGCGCGGCACGCGCGACCTCATGACCAGGGATGAAGCCGCGCGCATCGACGTACCGGTGCTGATCGCGGTCGGCTCGACCGACGACGTCGCCGGCTCCGCCAGCGCGCTCGGCGCGATCATCCCCGGCTCGGAAGTGCTCGACATTCCCAACCGCGACCACATGCGCGCGGTCGGCGACAAGGTGTACAAGAACGGCGTGCTCGATTTCCTGTCACGCCGCGGCTGAGGCCATGCGGTCTGAGGCGATGAGGTTGTTGTCCAATGACCCTGAAATATTGCGCGTTCCCGCAAATTCTCCCATATTCACCCGAAGCGGAGGCGCCATATGTCTGGTTGCGGTGGTTGCTGCGGCAGTGAAGCAAGGTTCGAAGGTCTTTCCGCGGACTACAGGCGACGGCTCTGGTTGGTCATCGGGATAAATGCCGGGATGTTCATCGTTGAAACCGGCGGTGGCCATCTGGCTGGCTCGAAGGCGCTGCAAGCGGACGCGCTGGATTTCTTAGGCGACGCTCTGACCTACGGCATCACCCTTGCCGCGATCGGCACGTCGGCGATCACCCGCGCCAAGGCAGCCTTGTTCAAGGGACTATCTCTGTTCCTGATGGGCTTGTGGGTGTTCGGATCGACGGCCTATCACGTGCTGATCCTTGGCATTCCGCAAGCGGAGATCATGGGTGCCGTAGGCTTCCTGGCGTTGGCGGCAAACGTCACGAGCGTCCTTCTGCTCATGAAGTACAAGGACGGTGACGCCAACGTAAGGTCGGTCTGGCTGTGCTCGCGGAACGATGCCATCGGCAACGTCGCCGTTATGATCGCGGCGGGAGCCGTTTGGCTCACGGCCTCGAAATGGCCTGACCTGATTGTCGCGGCGCTGATGGCGGGTCTGTTCCTTTCCTCAGCGATGCAAATTCTCCGTCAGTCGCTGCAAGAGATGCGCCGACCGTTGAGTGCACCCGCCGAGTAGCCTCCAGTGCATAAGAAACGGCTCGACCGACGATGTCGCCGGCTCCGCCAGCGCACTGGGTGCGATCATCCCTGGCTCCGAGGTGCTCGACATTCCCAACCGCGACCACATGCGCGCGGTTGGCGGCAAGGTCTACAAGACGGCGTGTTCGATTTCCTCTCCCGCCGCGGCTGAGTCGCTTCACGCTGCCTTGTCGCTGAACGCGGCGGGAAGCGTGTTGAGGAATGACATGACGCGCTGTGTCCGCAGGGGCGGGCGGCGGCCCGAGGTGCGCAGCATCCACAGGGGTTCTCCAGGCGCGCGCCAGGGCGCCAGCACTTCGACCAGCCGTCCGGTGCGAAGGTCTTCGTTGACGAGCCACGCCGGCCCCCAACCGATTCCAAACCCATTCGCCATCAGAGCGAGCGAAGCATGCGCGTCGTCGCAAATGTGCTTGGGCTTGGGCGTGACGCGAATGGGTCCTTTGCCGCGGGGGTCGGCGAAGCGCCAGGTCAGGATCTGACCGCTCGCGGGATTCCGGAAGCCGACATGGTCGTGCGCGGAAAGCTCGTAGGGCGTGGCCGGCGCGCCGCGCGCGTTCAGATAGGCGGGCGAGGCGCAGGCGATCCAGGAGAACGTGCAAAGCCGCCGCGCCTGATGGCCGGGCGCGCGGTCGAGCGGCCCTGAGCGGATCGCGACGTCGACGCCTTCCGCCGCGAGATCGAGAATCTCGTTGCGGAATTTGACCTCGATCTCGATTTCCGGCCGTTCCCGCAGGAACGCGGGCAGTCGCGGCAGGATGCAGGCGCGCGCGAACGAGGCGGGGGCGGTCACGCGCACCCGTCCGCCATCGTCGCGCGCGACTTCGCCGAGCGCGGATTGGACACGGGCGAGACTTTCGGCCAATGCGCGTCCCGCCGTCATCAGCCTGTCGCCCTCTGCGGTCAGCGCCAACGAATGGGTGGAGCGATGCAACAGCCGCAACCCGTGAGCCTTCTCGAAGCGGGCGATCGCCTTGGACATCGCCGAGGTGGTCGTCCCCGCCCGGCGAGCGGCTTCGGCGAAGGAGCCCGCCTCGACGACGCGGACGAAGGCGAGGAGACGCGAGAGATCGGGAGGCAAAGCCGTTGTGGACATGGTGTCCACATAATCATGGCTGTTCAGTCACTACAAGAGCCGCCCCCGAACGGCTAGCTAGGGAGCGTCGGCGCGCATTCTGCGGCGCTGGAAACGCGGGAAGTCCCATGAACCCTATCGAAATCACTCTGCAAGCCCTCGACGCCGCCGAGCGGGCGATTCCAGCCGGCCAGCCGGTTTATATGCTCAATCTGCTACGCTACCGCGCGCAGGCGCGTTACGAGGACGGGTTCGACGCCGCGCCCTGTACGGGCCGCGAAGCCTTCGATGAACGCTACAGGCCCGCATTCCGGCGTCTCGCGGCCGGTAAGCCGCTTGCGCGGATGTTCTCTGGCCCCGTCTTGACGAGCCTCGTCGGCTCGCCAGGCGAACGCTGGGACGAAGCGGCGATCAATGAATACGGCGATTTCGCCACCTTCCGCTCGATCGTCGACACCGAGACCTACCGGCGCGAAGTCGCCCCGCACCGGCACGCGGCGCTCGAGGATTTCCGGCTGTTCGCGCTCGCCAAGGCGATGTGAACGCATTGAGGCGAGGGCCTGCGCATTCGCCTTAAGGGAGCTTCAGCTTCAGTGATCCGGGATCTGTCTTCGAGCACCTGCTGGCATGCTCCATTGCGGTGACCGTGCACAAAGTTGGCGCTGATCAGCGCTCCGATAGCCGCGCCGTGCGGAGATTAGTGCACTGTCACCGTATTTCCACGGGGCTGATTGCGTCCCTTGGTCATCCAGCTATAATTGCGCCATTGGCTCCTTCGCACTGCACATGAGTGGATCTGGGCATCTCGATCGTCTGATTGATCGCATCTACGAGGCCGGGCTGATACCGTCATTGTGGCCCGAGGTCCTCAGTGAAATCGGTATCGCTATCGGCGGGAATGGCGGCCTGCTTTTCGCAGTACGCGACGGCTATATCAGTGCGGTCAACTCCAATAATTTCAACCAGACCATGCCCCTTTTCCTGAAGGAGGGATGGAGTGAGCGCGATCCGTTGCTGCCGCGTGCCGCCGCTCTCAATTACGCCGGCTTCCTCAATGATGGAGACCTCCTGTCGGACGAGGAGATTGCGACCAATGAAGTCTACTGCAATTTCTACCGCAGGCACGGGATCGGCTACAGGGCCGGGACAATCATCCCGATACCGAGTGGCGATTCGATCGCGATCGTCATGCCGCGACACCAGGACAATGGACCGGTGCCGCGCGACGTCGTCTCGTTCCTCGATGACTTGAGGCCGCATCTGGCTCGGGCGTCCCTGACCGCAAGCCGGCTTGGTTTCGAGCACGCGCGCGCGCAAGCCGATGCGTTGCAGGCGATCGGGTTGCCCGGAGCGATATTGCGCGAACGCGGCAGATTGCTCGCGGCAAACGGCTTGTTCGAAGCGCTGATGCCGTCGCTGTTCCACGACCGCGCCGAGCGGCTGACTTTGACCGATGCTGCCGCGGACGAGTTGTTCCTGGCAGCAGTGGGGACGCCGTTGCTTGGCAACAATCGGGTAGTTAAGTCCGTTGCCATCGCAGCGGCGATGGATCGCGTACCGATGGTCCTGCATGTGATCCCGGTGCGCGGATTGGCACGCGATATCTTCACGCGGGCCACCTTCATGCTCGTCGTGACCCCGGTCGATCGCGGCGCTGTACCGAGTGCGGAAGTCCTGCAAGGGCTTTTCGACCTGACGCCGGCAGAGGCCCAGGTCGCACGTGGCGTTGCACAGGCCGAATCGATCGATGCACTCGCAGCAACAATCGGCGTTGCGCGAGAGACAGTTCGCTCGCAGCTCAAAGCCGTGCTTTCAAAGACCGGCCTGTCCCGCCAACAGGAGCTCGTCAGCTTGCTCGCCGGCAAGGCATTGCGCGGCGGCTAGACTGTTTCCATCGGCGGACATCGCCCGGCCTGGTCTTACACGCGACGGTCTGGATCAGACACTTTGTCCCGGTAGGCGCAAACTCCCTCTTCACCCAAATGGGTGAAGACACAAGTCAATCCTCCGGGTTCAAGTTTGTTTAGTTGGATATTGGGCGAGAAGCGGCAGCAATGGTCAGACCGGAGTTTCCGATATTCGAGGTGGTCCTGGTGCAGCGCAGGCGAGGACGATGGGCCTGGAGCGTCTGCACCAGCCAGGGAGCGGTCGCGGCGCAGGGGCGGGAATCAAGTCGTCCTGCCGCGAAGTACCAGGCTGAAAGAGCGCTTTTCATGCTGCTTCTAACCACGGTCTATCGGTCGCGGCTTCCCGTATAGCGAGGCTATTATTGAGGTTGCGCCTGGGCTTGGCTGGCTGTTCCGTTTCGAGGAACGCGATCGCTGCGCGGATGAAACCAACCGCGACGACGCTTCACTCCAATTCCCTCACGCTTTGATGTCGTCGCCAAAGCGACGCGTTACGGCCATCAGCACCACGAAGGTCGCAACCCACACCATCCGCGCGCCGTAGCGGTCGTGCGGGCCCGAGATCACGGCGCAGATGAAGGCGTTGCCGAGCAGCGCCAGCGTCACGGTCGCCGCCAGCAATGTCAAATCGTCCAGTCGGCGGCTTGCGAGTGCGTGGCCGAGCAGTGCGAGCAGCGCCAGCATCGATGCCAGCGCCACCGGCACGTGCAGCCAGTTGATCGCGGTGAAGTCGAGCTGCCAGTTCTGCTGCCGCGCCGCGCGCATCGGCGCGGCCTGCGCGGGGATGTAGCGCTCGATGATGCCGCGGGTGTGCGGGATCCAGCCATTGGTGCCTTCGCCGGTCGCGACATGCAGCAATTGCTGGCCCATGGCGCGCAGCGCCGCGCCGGCCTGCCAGGCCGGATAATCCTTGATCGACTGCACGACGATGTAACCCATCTCATCGTTCATGCCTTCGAAGCGGCCGAGCGTGTTGAACATGCTATTGCCCCACAGGAACTCGTCGGCGGTTGCCGGCAGCTCGTTGCGATAGGGGCAGAGCTTGTAGCGTTCGCGCGGGCAATGATCGCTAAGGTAACGCGCGACGATGCCGTCCTGCATCATGCGGCCGAAGGCGACGCCGTAACCGCCGGGCGTCCAGGCCAGCTTGCCGGACAGCGCGTAATTCGCCGAGACCAGCATCAGGCCGCCCGCCACGATGGTGAGGCTCGCCTGCGCGAATCCGGCCAGCGGAAGGCGCTGCCTCAGAAACGGCCGTGCGATCCAGCCGATGGCGCAAAGGCCGAGCAGCACGCCCAGCGTGGCGCTGTGGGTTGCCGCGGCAAAGGCGGTGAAGACGAACAGCGAGATCTTCTCGAGCGTCGAGGTGCGGCCTGCGCCGACCACCAGCAGGAACAGCGACAGGATCGAGAGCCCGGCGAAGATGTCGGTGAGCAGCATGCTCGCAAGCCAGGGCAGCGCGGTCGAAACGATCAGGCCGAGGCTGATCGCGACGAAGCGGAAGGTCTGCATCATCGAGAGCACGCGCAGGGTGAGCTGCAGCAGCCACAGCGTCGCCAGCGACTGGACCGCGAGGTTGATCCAGAAACCGAAGCTCTCGCCATAATGCAGATAGAGCCCGAACACCGTGGAGCGGCTTGGAACGAGATAACCCTCGTACCAGCGTGCCAGATAGCCGCCGGTATCCCATTGCAGTAGCGGATAGCCGTTCCAGAGCGCCGGCGCGATCATCAGGAGCGGCAGGGCCACCGCCGCCAGCCGCAGCCAAAGCGAACCCGTGGCGCGCGCGCGCAATTGATCGGTGGTGATGCTCAAATCCGCTCCCGCCCTCGCTTCGGACCATGCTCGCAATAGCGGCTCGGAGAGGATTCACCAATAGTTTGACGCCGCCCGGCTTGAATTTGGCAAAACTCTGACCACCTTGAGCCGACCTTGCGGCTTCGGGGCGCCAAAAGAAACCGTTGTGTTTCAAGGTCTTGGTGTGCTTTCGCGGGGCAAGGTGCTGTTCACTCTCAGGCAAGCCGGTCAGGACTTTGCCGCCTAGACTATGCTATAGAACCGGTCAAACGAGCCCACTCGAAGAGCAAATCCAAAGAGCAAATCCATGGCAGTGCATCAGGTCAATCCGGGAGGAAAGCTCGCATCGCTCGATCCGATCTGGGACCGGATCCGGGGCGAAGCGGAGGATATCGTCCGTCGCGAGCCGGAGCTTGCGACCTTCATCTATTCGTCGGTGCTGCATCACAGCCGCCTGGAGGATTCGGTGGTTCACCGCGTCGCCGAACGGCTCGATCATTCCGCATTGTCGGGCGAGCTGGTGCGCCAGGCCTATGGCGAGGCGCTGCGCGACGAACCCGATCTCGGCAACGCCTTCCGCGCCGATCTCGTCGCCGTCTATGACCGCGATCCCGCGACCTCGCGCTTCATCGACCCCTTGCTCTACTTCAAGGGCTTTCACGCGATCCAGACCCATCGCCTGGCGCACTGGCTCTATCTGAGGGGCCGCAAGGATTTCGCGTATTATCTCCAGAGCCGCGCCTCCGCGGTGTTCCAGACCGACATCAATCCCGCCGCGCGCATCGGCCGCGGCATCTTCCTCGACCACGCCACCGGCTTCGTCTGCGGCGAGACGGCGGTGATCGAGGACGACGTCTCGATCCTGCACGGCGTCACGCTCGGCGGCACCGGCAAGGAGAACGAGGATCGTCATCCCAAGATCCGCCACGGCGTCCTGATCGGCGCCGGCGCAAAAATCCTCGGCAACATCGAGATCGGCCATTGCGCGCGCATCGCCGCGGGCTCGGTCGTGGTCAAGCCGGTGCCGCACAACGTCACGGTCGCGGGCGTGCCGGCCAAGATCGTCGGGGAGGCCGGCTGCGCCGAGCCGTCGCGCACCATGGATCAGATGATCAACGCCATGGGGATTTGAGAAGGCCCTTGACGTTGCCAAGGGCCGGATTTTCCGGCCCTTTCGATCCCCAAAATTCTTTGGCAATTCATGCTGGCGGTTCGTCGCGTCTCGTCCTAAAACCCGCCGACCAATTTCGATCGGAGACTTGCCGTGGACGTCAAAGAAGTCAGAAAGTTAGATGCGTATCTGAAGCGCGTATTCGGCAATCCCAAGATCCGCGTCGTGCCGCGGCCGAAGAAGGACGATTCCGCCGAAGTCTATATCGGCGAGGAATTCATCGGCGTCCTGTTCGTCGACGACGAGGACGACGATCGCTCGTTCCAGTTCCAGATGGCGATCCTCGAGGACGATCTCGTCGATCAGGAGTAGAGCAGGCGCCCAACAGCGCCTCGGAGTCACGCATCCATTGCGGCGAGCATGTCGGGAATCGTGACAAACTTCTCCCGGGGCTTGCCCAGCACGGCTCCCCTGCGCTTCTCGGCCGCGTCGATCGTGCGCCAATCCGGATAGCTCACGATGCGTGCGACGCGGCCGGTCAGGCGCGCCAGCAGTGCGTCAGGCGTGTCCGAGCGCGGCCGTCGATGGGTGATATCCGCCAGGACGGCCTCTGCGGTCGCAATCCCGCAGCCGCGATTGGTGCCGATCGTGCCGTTCGGCCCGCGCTTGCTCCATCCGCAGACATAGAGGCCCTCGATCACCGAACCATCGACCGCGACACGTCCGTCGACGTTCGCATGCACGCCGCGATGCACGTCATAGGGAACCCCAGCCACCGGCGTGGTCTTCCGGCCGACGCTGCTGAGCGAGAGGCCGCATGCGATGTCCTCGATAGCGCCCGCTTCCTGCTTGAACGCGATGGCCTCCAGGCGGTCTCGTCCGCGGAGCGCGACGGGTGACAGACGAAATCGAAAAACGCAGCGCCGCGGCTTCGTCACGGCGGCCTGCGAGAACGCGCGCAGCAACGACAATTTTTCGGTCAGCTCCGGATCGGCGGAAGATCGCGGCTCGAACTCATCTGAGCTGACGTTGCGCATGTCGACGCATGTGTCGCATGTGTTGAGTTCGAGAAAGTCACGCAATTCCTTTGCGGTGAACCTGGCCTGCGCCGGTCCGCTGCGGCCGACGACGTGGATTTCGCGGATCCGGCTCTCAGCCAGCACGTCGAGCGCGTGACGCGCGATGTCGGTCCGGCGCAGCTCGTCCGCGGTCTTGGCGAGGATGCGCGCCACGTCGAGAGCGACGTTGCCATGGCCGATGACGATCGCGGTCTCATGATGAAGATCGAACCGCAGATCCGCAAACTGCGGATGCCCGTTGTACCACGCGACAAAATCGCCCGCCGTGTGGCTGCCCGGGAGTGCTTCGCCGGGGATGTCGAGCGCCCGGCTCAGTTCCGCGCCCGTCGCCAGCACGACGGCGTCATAGGCCTCGCGCAACTCGTCGATCGTTACGTCGTCTCCGATGGTCACGCCGCCGATGAAGCGAAACCCGGGCATTGCGGCGATCCGGTCGAACGCCGTTGTGACCTGCTTGAGCTTCGGATGGTCGGGAGCCACGCCGAACCGCACCAGCCCGTACGGCACCGGGAGCCGTTCGAACATGTCGACAGTCAAGGGCACGCCCGAGCGCAACAGGGCCTCGGTGGTGTAGAAGCCGCTCGGTCCGCTACCGACGACGGCGATCCGGTTTTCGTTTGCAGCGGACGCCGTCATCGGCCCAGCGCCTGCCTGCGTTCATCGGCCCCCGGCAGCGCCGGCAGGCGCGCACTGATGACGGGAGTTTCAGTCGCGCGCTTGCGGTTGACGTCGATCCAGTACTTCTTGTCCGCGGCGAGGCGATAGTCGGGCTCGATCGCGCCGACCGGGCAAGCCGGCGCGCAGCCACCGCAATCGATGCAGTTTTCCGGATCGATGTAGGTCATGGTGTCGTCGACGTGGAAACACTCCACCGGACAGACGGTGACGCATTCGGTGTACCGGCAGCCGCGGCAATTGTCGGTGACCACATATGTCATCGTCAGGCCCCGCTGACCTGAACGAGGATGTCGGAGAATGTCGGGGCACGGCCGAGGTCGGCGAAGGCGGGAGGCGTCAGCACGTGAACCGTCGCGCCCCTGCGATTGGACCGCTGCCAGTAGCCCGACGGGGCCACCACCACACCCGGCATGACGTCGGCCGAAACGGTCGCGAAGGCCTCGAACGCGCCACGGTCGTTGAACACGCGAATCGGCGCGCCCGCGACGATGCCACGCTGTGCCGCATCGTCCGGATTGAGGAGCACCACCTGTTCCTCGCCCGCCTGCGCGGTCTGCGCCGGCAGGTTGCCGTAGTTCGAATTCAGGAAGGCGTGGCTCTTCGGCGAGATCAGGCTGAGCGGATAGCGCGTTGCGAGCATGGGCGCGGTGCGCGGGTTCTCGTTCGGCGGGATGTAGTGGGGCAGAGGATCGACCGGCGTCGCGTCCTGATCGCCATTGTAGCCCTGGCGGAACAGCGGCACCACGAAGTTGCCGCCGGCGGCGATGGTCGAGCTGAACTCGCACTTCCCCGATGCGGTCGGAAAATTGCCCTCGCGGTGCGGCGCCCAGTCGGCCGGCGCGGGCATGTTGAGGCGCGCATAGCCCTTGGCCTCGACGTCGTCGAGCGTGATGCCTGCGAGCACCGGGCTGCTCCAGTCGAGGGAGGCCTCGATGATCTCGTCGTCGCTCCGGAAGAAGGAGGGGTCGGTGATGCCCATCGCGCCCGCGAGCCGGCGGAACAGCTCGGTATTGGACACGGCTTCGCCGAGCGGCGCGATCGCCTGGTTGTTGTACGACAGATAGAGATGCCCCCAGGAGAACATGATGTCCTTCTGCTCGAGCTGCGTGGTTGCGGGCAGAACGATGTCGGCGTATTTGGCGGTGTCGGTCAGGAAGTGCTCGCTGACCACGGTGAAGAGATCCTCGCGTTCCAATCCCTTTTCGAGCTTGCCCTGTTCGGTCACCATCGCCATTGGATTGGCGTTGTAGACGAACAGCGCCTTGATCGGCGGATCGAAGCCGAGTTCGCCCGTCAGCGCCGCTCCGAGGCGCCAGGAATTGAGCACGCGCATCCTCTCCGGCTGGAGATCGGGACGCATCAGCACGTCCCATCTGACCGGGAACGCCCAGATCGGGAGCTGGAGCAGCCCGCCGCCGACGTGCTTCCAGGCGCCGATCAGTCCCGGAAGACAGGCGATCGCGCGCACGGTCTGACCGCCGCCGGCATGCCGCTCGACCGCGACGCCGATGCGGACGACGGCCGGAGGTGTCGTCGCATATTCCCGCGCCAGCTTGAGGATGTCGTCGACGGGAATGCCGGTTTCCTGCGAGGCGAATTCGGGTGTGTAGCTGGACGCCCGTTCGGCCAGCTCGGCGTAACCCACGGTGTATTTGTCGATATAGTCGCGATCGACCAGATTCTCCTTGATGATGACGTGGATCATCGCAAGCGCCAGCGCAGCATCGGTGCCGGGACGGATCGGAATATGCCAGTCGGCGAGGCGCGCGGTGCGGGTGCGGACGGGATCGATCACCACGAGCTTGGCACCGGCCTTTTTCGCCTGCTCGATGAACGGCCAGTGATGCGAGTTCGTGCTCAGCGTGTTGCAGGCCCACAGGATGATGTACTTCGAGTGCACGAAGCTCTCGGGATCGACCCCCGGCGTGTGCCCGATCGTCATCATGTACGCGGTGCAAGAGCCGGAATCGCAGAAGGTGCGCTCCAGAACCGTCGCGCCGAGCTTGTTGAAGAGGGGATCGCCGACGTTCAGCCCGTTGATGACGCCCTGCGTGCCCAGATAGCTGTAGGGCAGGATTGCCTGCGCACCGTGCTCGGCAATGACGGATGTCCAGCGCGAGGCAATGGTCGCCAGGGCTTCCTCCCAGGAGATCCGCTGGAATTGACTGGTGCCCTTCGGTCCGACGCGTTTGAGCGGATACAGCACGCGCTTGTCACTGTAGACACGCTCCTCGTAGTTGTTGACCTTGACGCAAAGCCGTCCGCGCGTGAACGGATGGTCGGGATTGCCGCGGACGGCGATGGCCTTGCCGTCCTCGACCGTGGTCAGAATCGAGCAGGTGTCCGGGCAATCGTGGGGGCACGCGCCAATGACCGTGGTCCTTGCCATGGAACTCTCCGCTTCCTGATTTGAGGCAATCCGAAGGATGCGGTGGTCGGGCCCGGCCTGGCTTCTCAAAATGTGCGGTGTTGTTGTCCCAGCCTGCTCTCGGCCGGTGGACGCCCGGGCCGGTCTCTGGCATGCTAATTGCTGGAACCGGCACTACCTTTACCTGCACATCGCGTTATCTGACGGAGAGACACGATGGGTATGCTCGGCAATTCTGTCGATAAATATGTTACCGGCAGAATGCTTCAGACATCCAACGAGCGGCGTTGGTCGCACCTGCTCGCGGAGCGGTGGAGCCATGATCCGGGTGATCTGCCGCCACAATTGCCGCGCGACACCGAGATCGCGATCCTGCTGCGCGGCAACTCGGTGGTCGACCGCGAGGGCGCCGGCATGCGTCAGCGCACCTTTGCCAGGAGGGGCACCGTGTGGCTCTGTCCGGCCGGCATCCGCGAGGATTTCATCCGCGTCGAGAACCCGATGCAGGAATGCCTGCATGTCTTCCTGCCGGGCGAGCCGTTCGATGATACCATGCTCAGGGATCTCGACATCGACCCGTCCGGAATGTCAATCCGCTACGAGAGCATCGACCACGACATCTTCATCGAGCACGTCGCGGACCGGATCCTCGGCGAGCTCGAACATGAGACCTCGACCGGCCGCCTCCTGATTGAGAGCCTGGGACGGGCGCTGTCGGCTCATCTGGTGCACAGCTATTCGGCCACCTCGGTCCGTCTGAAGCAATCCCATGCCGTCCAGAAACCGCTCGATGCCAAGCGGCTGTCGCGCGTGACGGAGTTCATCGCGGCGTCCGTCGATCGAGACTTCACGGTGAAGGATCTGGCGTCGGTGGCGTGCATGAGCCCGGCGCATTTCTCCCGCAGCTTCAAGGCGGCGACCGGCGCGGCGCCGCACGAATATGTCAGCCGGCAGCGCCTCGACCTCGCCAGGAACCTCTTGTCGACCAGCGATCGTCCGCTGGTCGACATTGCTTACGCCACGGGATTTTCGTCGCAGGCCAATTTCAACCGCGCCTTCCGCAAGGCGGTCGGGACGACGCCGAGCCTGTATCGGGCGCAGAAGATTCGGGACTGAGGCCGCCGTCTGGGAGGGGGGCGATCGTCGATCAGGCTGAGAAACCGTATCGAAAATCGGACCTGTCGCAAGAGATCCGCGAGGTCCTCGCCGCAAAATGACAGCAGGATCCCAACCACGACACGCGGTTCGGGCAAAGCACCGCATCCGATGCTGGCTTGCCTTCGGTCGCAGCCATCAGGGCGGACGTTATCTCCTCGTGGGCCTTTTCGCCTTGTTCGCCGCGCTGCCCTCGCACGTTCGATCGCAGCCGACACGTCCGTTCGTGATGGCGACCGACCAATCGGAGAGCACTTTTGAGGGCAAATGGCAGCGACAGACCTATGAGGAGGCGTTCAAACGACTCGGCATTCCGATCGAGGTGATCACCATGCCGGCGCAGCGCGGGACCGTGATGGTGGATTCCGGCGCCGTGGACGGTCAGTTCCTGTGCGTATTTGCCTACGCGGATTCGCACCCCGAGCAGGTGAGGGTCGAAGAGCCGATCTACGATGTGGTGTTCGGACTTTGGGTCAGCAGGCCGGAGCTCAGTTTGCAGCGCCTGGCGGATCTTGAGGCGACGAACTGGAGCGGCATCTATCGCCGCGGAGTCGAGCTGTGCCAGCGTTCATTGTCGCCGCTGGTCCCGGCCGAGCGCCTGTCGACTATTTCGACCGAGGAGATCGGAGTAAGAATGCTGCTGGCTGGACGGGTCGACTTCTATTGCGATCTCGACGTCTCCATAAATAACGCGCTTTACGGGGCCGAATTCAAGAATGTCACCTCGATCCGTCCGCTGTTGACGTTTGGAAATCCGATCCCGCTCTACCCCTATTTGAACAAAAGGCATGCAGAGCTGGGGACGCGCTTGGCCGTGGTTCTGAGGCAGATGAAGGCGGAGGGCCTGCTGGAGCGCATTCGCCAGCAGGTCCGGGAAGAGCTGAAGAGACAGTGAGCTTGCACGGCGGCTTGGGAGGAAGCATCCGCGTGCTGTTCGTCGCGACAAGAACGTCGTTCGTTCGTTCCAGCTCCAGATGGCGATCCTCGAAGACGATCTCGTCGATCAGGAGCAGTTGGTGTCACGCCGCCGTTGCTAGCGAAGCGAAATCTTCGCCGCGCGCGGCGCTCTCTCGTGTCCCGGACGCACTGCAGCGCTCTTAGCGTTGCAGTGCAGAGCCGGGACCCAAAGCCGCACAGCGGATCTCTGCAACGCAGGCCCCGGCTCAGCCGCGCACCGTCGAACCGGACGATGCGTCGCATCGGCGGGAAGACGCTGCGCTCGCAATGATCGCGTTAGATTTGCAGTCCCGTAACTCTGCCTTCCAGGCGAAGCGGCGCACCCACTTCCCTGTGCTCGCACCGTATCGTCAGCTTATCGACCCGCTAGGTGCCGATGGCCTTCACTCGCTCTCAATTGCAGACCTCGACGTTGGTGAGCCCTTTAGCTCGAGCCGAACGTTCTTATAGGCCGAGTTGCAAGACGAGCGCGACGCGCTTTTCGGCTAGCGCAGAACCGGTCCCGAGCCAGGTCGAAAGAATGATCATACTGAGAAACCGAAGTGCGCCCATTGCAGCCCAAATCATCCAAGTAATCGGCGTAATCAGGGTACAGCCGAGAGCAACTTCATCCACATGACCATCATCACAACGGCGAGCCAGTGGGTTGTCAGGCCTCCAAGCTCGTCCTCAGTTGCAGACTTCGCGGTGTGAATACTGGCCATTCACGATTTCAATTCGACAACCCTTCTGAACCGGACGGCAAGTCCGAGTGTCGCAATACATCTGACCTGCCGATTGCGGCTTCGTGGGTGCAGCTTCAACCTGCTTCCGCTCCGTGTCCCGCTTCTTGGTATCCTCGCGAGTCGCAACCGGCTTCTTGTCTTGCACCTTTTCGCATTCATTGTCATCGTTGACACGGTGGCCAGCGCGGCATGTGATCTTCACGCACGCATCGCCATCGGCTTTGAAGCCACGATTGCACACGAGGGGGCAGACCCGGCCCGGCTTGGCCTTGATGGCATCGAGGGCCTCGAAGCTCGCGAGCTTGGCGTCGAAGGTCGTTCCCGCATATTTGTTGAACAGCGTCAGCGAACGTTGCGATGACGCATTCCATTCGCCGTCGGCAGCTTCCGCCAGACAGCCGACGCGGCGTAACTCTGACTGAACCAGCTTTGCCGTCTCTTGCGGCGACAGGCTCGGCGGTGTTGAGGTTGGTGCGACAGCCGCAACCTTCGTGGTGTCGGTAACCTGCTGCTTCTCCGTGGTTCGCTGTTCGGCAGCCGGCTTGGTGTCATTTGCCAGCCTGTCGGCTAGCGCCTTCTCGGCGGCCTGTTTGTCAGCCAGCGCCTTCGCAGCAGCCGCTTCGGCCTCCTTGCGGCGTTGCTCGGCGGCGGCCGCCTTGGCCTCCTCGATCTGCTTGGTCTTCTCCGCCGCGGCCTTGGCGTCCTCAGCGGCCTTGGCGGCGGCCGCGGCCTTCTCCTGCTCGGCTTTCTTGGCCCGCTCGGATGCAAGCCGGGCCTTCTCCTCCTCGGCCTGCCTGGCCTTTTCCGCCGCGGCGGCGCGGGTTGCCTCGGCCGCGATCTTGTTCAGCTGGCCTTTGGCGAGATCCGAATAGAAGCCGCTCGGAAAGCGATTGAGGAAGGCCGTCCATCCGTCACGCGTACCCAGCTGAAGCGCCAGTTCGTAGTCGCGTCGGATTTCGGCGTCCGGGTTGGCCTGCGGCCCCGCGACGACCGGCTTCGCTGCAACCAGCGGTACGTCATCGCCACCGAGCGAACCGTACACATAGGGCTCCTGCCTGTAGCCGGTGGTCTTGAGCACGTCGTCGCGCACGAAGCCGAACGCTTTGCGCAGATCGAGGCCCGGCATCGGCAGGCGTTCGACCAGAGCGGTGGCGAATGGGCTGTTCCTGGCATCGCCGTCCGAGGCGGTGGAGCCCGCCTTCGCTGCAAAGGCGATCATCGTGTTCGGGCTGGTCGGCTCGACCTTGGCAAGGCCACGTCCGATGGCGCGCGAGGCCATCGTGCGCTTCATCGTCTTGGCGAACGGATTGTCGCGGCAGGCGTCCAGGATGATCAGGCGCAGCTGCTTGGCAGGTTCGGCCGCGAACAGGGCGCGGTCCAGCGCAATCGTTTCGTCGAGCACGTCGCTGTCGGTCTCGAGCGTCGCGTCGGTTGGGATCAGGTAGTTGGTCCCGTCGAGCTCGATGCCGTGACCGGCATAGTAGACCACCGCAACGTCGGCCTCGCGGGCTTTGCCACCAAAATCGCGCAGCGCCCTGCGCATCTCGGCGACGTTGAGATCGAGCTTGATATCGACCGTATCGAACCCGGCCTTCCTGAACATGCCGCCGACCAGCGCGGCATCGTTCGCGGGGTTCGCAAGCCTCGCCACGTTCTTGTAGGCAGAGTTGCCCATGACGAGCGCGACGCGCTTTTCGGCCAGCGCAGCGCCGGTCCCGAACCAGCTCGCAACAATCAATAAAACAAACAGCCGAAGCCGCATTCCAGCCCCCGAATGCAATAGCGTCAGATTAATCGCAGGAATGGCCGAATGCAAAGCTGCGATCAGTGGCGTCAATCACGCTTCGCCGCGGCCATGCGAGCCATGGAGAACTCGTCCTCAGTTGCAGATCTCGTGCGTAGTGATGCCAGTAACGCCGCCAACACCCTGTCTCTCAAGTCGGCAGCCCGGCCGAACTGGACGACAACCAAGGTTATTACAGAATATTTGCCCTGTCGTCTGCTTCGACGGCGCGGCTTCGGTCTTCTTCCGCTCGTCATCTCGCGGGTTAGAGTCATCTCGGGTCGCCACGGGCTTCTTGTCCTGGACCTTCTCGCATTCATTGTCGTCATTGACGCGGTAGCCGGCGCGGCAGGCGATCTTGACGCAATTATCGCCATCGGCCCTGAAGCCGCGGTCGCACACCAACGGGCAGACCCGCCCCGGCTTGGCCTTGATGGCATCGAGCGCCTCGAAGCTCGCGAGCTTGGCGTCGAACTTCGTGCCGGCATGCTTGTTGAACAGGGCCAGCGAGCGCTGCGATGACGCATTCCAGTCACCGTCCGCATTGCTCGCGAGACAGCCCACGCGGCGCAGTTCTGACTGCACCAGTTTGGCGGTCTCCTGCGGCGAGAGAGAGGGCGGCGACTGGGTCGGGGCCACGGCCGCGACCTTCTGCTCACCGTCACGCTGGGCCTTCTCAGCCGCCTGTTTCGCCAAATCGGCAGCTGCCTTGTCGTTTGCAATCTTCTCGGCCAGCGCCTTTTCGGCAGCCTGCTTGTCGGCCAGCGCCTTGGCGACGGCTGCTTCTGCATCCTTCCTGCGCTGCTCGGCGGCCGCCGCCTTGGCCTCCTCGACCTGCTTGGCCCTCTCGGCCGCAATGCGGGCATCTTCGGCAGCCTTCGCGGCGGCTGCAGCCTTGTCCTGCTCAGCCTTCTTGGCGCGCTCTGTCACGAGCCGCGCCTTCTCGTCTTCAGCCTGCTTGGCTTTCTCTGCTGCGAGGGCGCGGGCATCTTCGGCCCCGATCTTCTTCAATTGCACCCGCGCAAGGTTCGCGTAAAAACCCTCGGGATAGGCCTGGAGGAACGCTTCCCATGCGTCGCGATCACCAGCCTGCAGCGCCAGCTCGTAATCGCGGCGAACTGCATCTTGGGGATTCGCTTGCGGCCCGGTCGCGACCGGCTTGGCCGGAACCAGGGCCACGTCGTCACCGCCGAGCGAGCCGTACACGAAAGGCTCCTGCTTGTTGCCGGTGGTCTTGAGCACATCATCGCGAACGAATCGAAAGGCCTTGCCCAGGTCGAGCCCCGGCGTGGGCAGGCGTTCGACCAGAGCTGTGGCAAACGGGCTGTTCTTATCGCCGTCCGAGGCGGTGGAGCCCGCCTTGGCCGCGAAGGCGATCATCGTGTTCGGGCTGGTCGGCTCGACCTTGGCAAGGCCACGTCCGATGGCGCGCGAGGCCATCGTGCGCTTCATCGTCTTGGCGAACGGATTGTCGCGGCAGGCGTCCAGGATGATCAGGCGGAGCTGCTTTGCGGGCTCGACTGCGAACATGGCGCGGTCCAGCGCAATCGTTTCGTCGAGGACGTCGCTGTCGGTCTCGAGCGTCGCATCGGTTGGGATCAGGTAGTTGGTCCCGTCGAGTTCGATGCCGTGACCGGCATAGTAGACCACCGCAACGTCGGCCTCGCGGGCTTTGCCACCAAAATCGCGCAGCGTCTTGCGCATCTCGGCGACGTTGAGATCGAGCTTGATGTCGACCGTATCGAACCCGGCCTTCCTGAACATGCCGCCGACCAGCGCGGCATCGTTCGCGGGGTTCGCCAGCCTCGCCACGTTCTTGTAGGCCGAGTTGCCCATGACGAGCGCGACGCGCTTCTCGGCCAGCGCAGCGCCGGTCCCGCACCAACTCGCAACAATCAATAAAACAAACAGCCGAAGCCGCATTCCAGCCCCCGAATGCAATAGCGTCAGATTACTCGCAGAATGACCAAGTGCAATCTATGATCAGTGATATCAGTCACACATCGGTGCGGCGATCCGGGCAATTCCGGTCCCGGCGGAAGATGCGCAACCGCGTTAGGTCGACCTCCTTTTGACCCCATTGCGCTCCTGATTTGCCCGACGGGTCAACGGCATTTCGAAAAATACGAAAATGCGAGATGCTGCCGATGCTTGGCTACTGTGCATGGGGTTGTTTTCGCAGTTTTTGTTTTGGGGGCACCAGCCCAGCCGATCCCACGGCAGAGCAGCGAGCCTCGCTCACCCCTTCGGCCCGCGCAACTGCACGGTCAACCGGTCCATCGCGTCCGCCACGTCGTGCCATTGCGACAGCCAGCTGCGCGGAAAGCGGAAGGTGAGGTCGGCGCCGCCGACGCGGCGCTCCGACAGGCACATGCCCGGCGTGGCCCCATCGCGCGTGCAGCGCGCAGTGAGTGCGGGGCTTGCCGCGGAATAGAGGTCCTCGCTGCCGTAAGGCGTGTCGTTGCGGAACATCCGCATGGTGAGGCCGTCCGCGGGCTGGGCGGCGGCCTTGTCGAGGTAACGCGGATAGATCGTTGCTGTTCGCTGCTCGGGCGAGAGCGCATCGTGATGGGCCGCGATCGACAGGAAGATGCGGTCGATCGATTGCACCGCCGCTTCCACCGTGTCGGCAGTGACGTGCTTGGGTGCGCCCGGCGGCTCCAGCGAGGGATAGAGGAAGTCGAGATCGATGCGCTCCTGCGGTCCGGAGTGCCGCTGGATCTTCATGCGGATTGCGTTCACGGGCAGGTTGAACAGCGTGCCGCCGACGCTCACCGGCAGCTTGTCCGGGGCGTTCGCGCCGCGCGGGCCCCAGGTCGGCCACAGCAAATAGGCGACCAGCGCGACCGCGCCGGCCGCGGCAATGCCGCCGAGCACGATCGGGACGACATGCGCCCGGGTGCGCGTGCGGGGGGACCTGAAGGGGGCTTCCGAAAACACCGTCATGAGCTAGCGCAAGAGATCCGGACGTCGGCCGGTGGCCGACGAATCAGCGGCGAATATGCCACGCGGCCGCGATTTCGCGCAGCGTTCCCGGCTGCGGCGGGGCGGGGACGGCCCTGCGCGGAACAGGCGGCGGCGTTAACCTTCCCTTAAGGATAATGTAGCGTTAACCGGCACTCTTTGTCACAGGAAGGCGGTGGCGTTGCGTAAGGGCGGACCGTTCCGATGACACCTGAAGCTCTCAACACTTTCTTCTCGATCTGCATTGGGTTCGCGCTCGCGGGCGCGCTCGTGAACGGATACCAGGCGCTGGCGCAGCGCCCCGCCGGCTTCGGCCTGTTGCAGGACGGCGTGGCGCCGAAGACCTTCGCGGCGGTGCCGTTCCTGGTGTTCGCCGCCCCCTTCATCATCATGCGCAACACGCTGCGCGGCCGGCGGCTGGAAAGCCGCCGCGCCGAGTTCGTGATGATGGCAACCCTCATCGCCGGGTTCTGGAGCATGATGAGCGGCACCTTCTTCCTGATGACCTTGCGCGCGGCCGGCGTTCTGGGCTGACGCCCGGCCGGATCGCCCGCGCCGGTTCCTTTGCCTCTTCGCCGCCGTTTCGCTATGGCTGAGGTCGACGTGACAGGAGACCTTCATGGCGATCTACGAGCTCGACGGGCAGGCGCCCGATCTTCCCGCCGACGGCAATTATTTCATCGCGGAGACCGCGACCGTGATCGGCCGGGTGCGCCTGAAACCGGGCGCGAGCGTCTGGTTCGGCGCCGTGCTGCGCGGCGACAATGAGTGGATCGAGATCGGCGAGGGCGCCAATGTGCAGGACGGCTCGACCTGCCACACCGATCTCGGCTTTCCGCTCGTCGTCGGCCGGAACTGCACGGTCGGCCACAACGTCATCCTGCATGGCTGCACCATCGAGGAGGGCGCGCTTATCGGCATGGGCTCGATCGTGATGAACGGCGCCAGGATCGGCCGGAACAGCATCGTGGGTGCCGGTTCGGTCATCACCGAGGGCAAGGAATTTCCCGAACGCTCCCTGATCATCGGCGCGCCGGCCCGCGTGCTCCGCACGCTCGACGACGCCCAGGTGCAGAAGATGGGCGGCGCGGCGAAATTCTACGTGGCCAACGGTCCGCGCTTCACGAAAGGCCTGAAGCGGATCGGTTAAGAGAAGCCCGCGCGGCACGGTTCCGCACCGTAAAAATACAGGCTGGGACTTTAATCCTCCGCTAGCGCGATCACGCTTATCGTTCAGCGTTTTCAACCAGGAGGAGCGGCGCCATGGATGCGACGGCGCTGGAATCCGGCTTTGGCGCCGGAACCAATCTATTGAAGAAGTTCGTAAGACTCGCGCGCGGAGCCGACACGCTGACGGTCGCCGAGAAGGTCTACAGCATTGCCGCCTTCCTTGCGATCGTCACCACCTTCCTCCTGGTGATGTCGGTCCAGTCCGTGCGGTTGCAGACGACCTATCGTCACATGCACGCCTCGTCCGCCGCGGCGGCGATCGGCGTCGGGCGGATCAATGCGCTGATCTACGCCATCGTGATGGATTCGCGCGGCATCTACATGTCGGCCGATCGCAGCGCGGCGAAGCAGTTCGCCGATGGGCTGGTCCGGCGCAACCGCGAGCTCGCCGAGGCCCTGAAGAGCATGGAGAAGAACGTCGGCAAGGACGACGCCGAACTGTTCGCGGGCTTCCGCCAGCGCATCATCCAGTTCATCGACTTCCGCCAGGAGCTGGTCCGGCGCGGCGTGGAGATCAGCCCGGCAGCGGCGCGCGAATGGGGCGACAACGACGCCAACCGGAACGTGCGCAGCAAGCTCAACAGCGATATCGAGGCGCTCGAGCGCATCTACCAGCAGCGCGCCCGCGAGGCGGACGAGCTCGCCGACGACAACCGCTATGCGGCGGCCTATCTGTTCGCGCTCGGACTTGCCGCCCTGATGCTGGCCGCGCTCAACGTCGTCGTCATGCGCAGTTCGGTCGTCGGCGCCCTGGCCGAGATCACGCAGGCGACCGACCGGATCGCGCAAGGCGACGTCAAGAGCGAGGTGCCGCATTTCGGCCGTCACGACGAGATCGGACGTCTTGCGCGCGCCGTGCAGAACTTCCGCGACGCCGTCGCGCGCATCTTCGAGCTCGAGGAGCTCGAGCTCGGCACCGCCCAGGCGCGCGACGCCGCGATGACCGAGCGCGACAAGTTCAACGACAAGTACCAGGCCAAGAAGTGGCAGCTCTCGGCGGCGATCAACAGCATGCCGCAGGGCCTGATCATGCTCGACGGCAAGGCCAATGTGGTGGCGATGAACTCGAACTACCGGCGGATCTACAATCTGCCGGAGACGATCCAGGCCGGATCCACCCTCGAGGAAATCCTCCAGCACCGGGTCAAGAGCGGGCTGTTCGATGGCGACGTCGCGAAATATCTCGCAGCGGTTCTCGGCAGGATCGCCAGGCGCGAGCCGACGGTCTACGAGATATCCCTCAACGACGGACGCACCATCAAGATTTACGAGCGTCCGATGGACGGCGGCGGCTGGGTTTCGGTGCAGGAGGACGTCACCGAACAGCGTCAGCGCGAGCGCATTCTGGAGCGGATGGAGCGCTTCCTCGCCACCATCATCGAGAACGTGGCCGAGGGCATCATCGCCAAGGACGCGCGCAATCTGCGCTACGTCTTCGTCAACAAGGCCGCCGAGAAGATGATCGGCATGACGCGCGGCGAGATCATCGGCAAGACCGCGCGGGAATTGTTCTCCGCGGAGGCGGCTGAACTGATCGAGCGGCGCGACCAGCAGCTCCTCGCGCAGAAGCAGCAGCTCGAGCCGATCGTCGACACCATCGACAATCCCGCGCGAGGGCGCCGCGTCATCTGCGCTCGCCGGATCCAGGTGGGCAGCGCCAGCGAAGAGTCCCACATGTTCGTGACCATGGTCGAGGACCGGACCGAGACGGCGGCGGCGGCATAAGCATCGGCGCACCCCGCCGGAGCGCTGCATGGCGTCCGCGGATTGGCGCGCCCCGATCATGCCCGCTCAAGCTGATGTGACGGCATTTGTTCCGGAACTGGACTCCGCCGCGGCGGTTGACCGGTAAAGGAGAATTCTCGATGGCAGCATCGCCTGTAGCCGTCTCGACAAGAACCCTGATCCTGATCTTCGCGCTCGCGGCGATGCCGGCCGTGGCCTTCGCGCAGGCCACCGGCGGCTCTGCCGGGTCGAGCGGCGGCGCGGCAGGATCGGCCGGAGGTGTCGCCAATTCGCCGGCCCCGCCGCCCGGCACCAACAGCCTCGGCACGGCTCAGTCGTCAGGGCCGGGCGCAGGAGTAACCACCGGCTCCGGTACAAGCGGCGCGGCTGATGCAGCCGTGAATGCCGAGAATCGGATGCTCGACAAGAAGCTCAAGAGCATCTGCCGCGGCTGCTGAGGGCTCGCGCGGAAGTGAGGCAGCGTGGCTGTCCGGAATGCCGAAGTGACGTTAGCTTGATCCCGCTTTGAAGCGTGGAGCGTGTCCACGCGGAGGATCGAGTGATGTTACGCAGGATGATGATGGCGGCGATGACCGTCGCGGCGGTCGGGCTGTCAGTGCCGCAGGCGGCCCAGGCGCGGGGATTCGGACATGGCGGCTGGGGCCATGGCGGCCATTGGCGCGGCGGCGGCTTCTGGCCTGGAGTGGCAATCGGGGCGGGCATTGCCGGCGCCGGTTTCTACGGCGGCTATTACGGCTACGGCTACCCCTATTACGGCGATTCCTACTATTATGGTACCGGCTACGGCTACAACGATGGTTATGGCGGCTGCTACGTCGCGCGGAAGCGCGTCATGACGCCCGCGGGCTGGCGTATCCGCCGTGTGGATGTCTGCGAATAGCGTCCTCGACGAGAGACTGACCGACCAAAAAACAAGGCCGTTGACGCAGTATACCGTCAACGACCTTGCCAGCCCCGGACATTGAAATCGGCTCACGCCATCCGGTAGCCGGGAGCATCGCGCGGAATCATACCGGCGAATGTGATCCAGTTCACAAGTCGAGAAAATTAGTCGCGTTGTGGCGGCTCAGCCGCGCGAGCGCTTGCGCGCGCTGGCTTGGACGCGGTGCCGCGCCGGTTTCCTGCGGGTAACCGCGGGCGCTTCGACGTCGGTGGCTCGCGCGCTGGCGAATGACTGCCGCAGGCCGTCGATGGACTCGTTCAGCGATGCCACCTGCTCGGACAGACGCTTGGTGTCGGCCTGCTGCGCCGCCATCAGCCGCTTCATCGTCTGGAGCTGATCCTGCACCACCTGGAGCTGGTCGATCGATTCCTGCTGGGTCGCCTCCAGCCCCTTGGTCTTCTCGACCAGCTGCTCGGAGGCCTGGGCGGTCCGCGCCTGAAGCTGCCGCGATGCCACCACCCGGTCGGTCTCAGGTGCGGCGCCGGTATAGGCACGCCAGATCGCGATCGAGGTGACGCCGGCGATCAGGAGCAGGAGCGCGGCGGCGGTCAGCGCGATGGGCTGGGCGCCGAGACGAAAAAGCGGATTGGACGGTGTGTCCTGGGCGAGATCGATCATCGCTGACAAAACCCAAATTGAAACTTGGTGAGTGGCGAAGACCGGCAGCGCTGAGGCGGCCGGGGCGTCCCGAAAACGTTACGTGTCGGCAAGGAATGGGTCCAAAAAGAGGCTAAAGGCCAAAAAACCAGCAATCAGCAGGCCTTGGGGCCTCGGAGGCTTCGCTCCGGCTTGGGAATCAAGGCTGAAACGGCGAAAACGGTCCGGAATAGGTCTTCGGCCGCGGTGCCGCGTAGGGGCCGAGGCGGGAGGTCTTCAGGCCAAGCCGCACCAGTGATTCCGCCAGCGTCACCGCCGCCGCGACGCCGTCGATCACGGGCAGGCCGTGGGTGGCGGCAAGCTCGGCGGCGAGATCGGCCATGCCGGCGCAGCCGAGCACGATGGCGTCAGCGCGGTCGTCACGGACCGCGGCCGCGATCTCCGCGGAGATCTTCGCGAGCGCGTCCGTGTTGCGCGCCTCGAGCGCCAGCACCGGCACCTCGGCGGCGCGGACGCGGGCGCAGCGATCGGCGAGGCCGTATTTCCGCAAATTGTGCTCGATCGGCACGATGGAGACACCGAGCGTCGTCACCACGGCAAAGCGCGCCGCGATCAGGCTCGCCATGTGGAAGCCGGCCTCGCCGATGCCGATCACCGGCGCCTTGGCGACGGCGCGGGCGGCATCGAGGCCGGTGTCGTCGAAGCAAGCGATGACGTGTGCGTCCGCGCCGTCGCGGTCGGCCTCACGGATGCAGCCGAGCATGCCGGGCACGGCGAAGGCTTCGTCGTAAAATCCCTCGATCGAGACCGGGCCCATCGTCGGCTGCCGCGCGTCGATCACCGTGCCGGGCAGGGCGACGCTGCGCGCCGCAGCGGCGATCTTCGCCGTCATCGACGCGGTGGTGTTGGGATTGACGACGTGCAGCCGCATCGGATCAGACAAGTCCTTTGTCAGACGAGCGCGTTGTTAGACGAGTCCTTGGCCGGCGTCCGAGCCCTTGGCCGCCTGCCGCTTGTTGAGCATGTGGATGGTGCCGAGCGCAAGGGTGATCACCGTGAACGAGACGGCCGAAATCACGGTGCCGAGCGCATAGATGTCGGGGTTCGTCACCGTGGTGGTGAGGCCCTGGAGATCGAGCGGCAACGTGTTCACCGCCCCGATCGCCTGGCTGGAGCGCGCGAGCTCGTCCCAGGACAGGGTGAAGCCGAACAGGCCGATGCCGATCACGGACGGCAGGATGATCGGCAGCACGACATGGCGGAACGTCTGCCATGGCGTGGCGCCGAGATCGCGCGCGGCTTCCTCGAGGCGCGGGTCGAAGCGGTTGAAGATCGCGAACATGATGAGCAGGCCGAACGGCAGCGTCCAGGTCAGGTGCGCGCCGAGCCCGGAGGTGAGCAGGCCCATCGAGGTTTCGAAATTCTCGTTCCAGTGCGCCTTGATCAGGTCGTCGATGATGCGGAATTCGAGCGAGATGCCGAGCGAGGTGATGATCGAGGGAACGATCAGGCTCGCGATCGCCGAGTAGAACAGGATGCTCTGCGCCCTGAACTTCCTGCGGAAGGCCATGCCGGCGGCGACCGACAGCACGACGGTGACGATCATCACGATGATGCCGAGCAGCAGCGAGCGGCGGAAGGCCGCGCCGAGATCGACGATGCCGGTGCCCTGGAACAGCTTTGCGATCCAGAAGGTCGACACGCCGTTCATCGGGAAGGTGAGGCCGCCCTGCGGCCCCTGGAACGACAGCACGTAGATCGCGATCATCGGGCCGTAGAGGAACAGCACATAGGCCGCGAAGAAGATCGCGAGCACGTAGAAAGAGCGCGGACGTCCTTCCCTCATGCTCAGAGCTCCTTCTTGATGTCGACGATGCGCGACATCATGGTGATGATCAGGAAGGTGATCGCGAGCAGGATCACGGCATTGGCGGCGGCGGCCGGGAACTGCAGTGCGTTGACCCGCGTCTCGATGATCTTGCCGGCCGCGGCGATCTGCTGGCCGCCCATCACGCCGATGGTGATGAAGTCGCCCATCACGATGGTGATGACGAAGATCGAGCCGATCACGATGCCGGGCTTTGCGAGTGGAATGATGACGTTGACGAGGGTCTGGAAGCCGGTGGCGCCGGCGTCATAGGCCGCCTCGATCAGCGACTTGTCGATGCGCACCATGGAGTTGAAGATCGGCACCACCATGAAGAAGGTGAAGAGGTGCACCAGCGCCAGCACCACGGAGAATTCGGAGAACAGCAGCCACTCGATCGGATGGTTGATCAGGCCCGTCTTCATCAGGCCTGAGTTGACGAGGCCGTTGCGCCCGAGCAGCGGAATCCAGGCGATCATGCGGATCACGTTGGAGGTCCAGAACGGGATCGTGCAGAGCAGCGACAAGCCCATCTGCCAGGTCTTGGACTTGACGTGGAAGGCGAGGAAATAGGCAACCCAGAAGCCGATGAACAGCGTGATCGCCCACACCATGAAGCAGAGCTTCAGCGTCTTCAGATAGGTCTTGCCGATGGTGCAGAGATCGGGCAGCTGCGCAATGCAGCCCTCGAACGTGTCGGTGTAGCCGCGGCCGGAGAAAGCCGGCAGCAGCTGGTACTCGTTGTAGTCCCAGAACGAGACGATGACGACGAAGACGAGCGGAATGAGGAAGAAGGCGAGAAACACCAGCATCATCGGCCCGGCCTGAAGCCAGGAGATGAAGGACGGCGACAGGCGCGTCGGCTTGGCGGCGCGCGCTGTGCCTGACCCCGGGATCAAGCCCGGGGCTGCCTGTTGCAGGACTTCTTCCGACATGTCAGTTACGCCGCGATGAACTCGTTCCACTTGCGGACCATGTAGTCGTTCTCGTCCATCACGGCGTTCCAGCAGGCGACGCCGCCCATGCGGTCCTCGTAGGAGCCGCCGTCGCGCACCGCGCCTGCCTTCTCGAGCAGCGAGCCGTCGGGCGCCTTGATGTCCTTCTCGGCCGGCTTGCCCTCCATCCAATAGGCCCACTCGTAGGGCTCCATATGCGCCTTCGCGGTGGAGAGCACGGCGGAGTAGTAACCCTGGCGATTGAGATAGGCGCCGGCATAGCCGGACAGGAACCAGTTCACGAACTCATAGGCCCATTCGAGCTTGGGACCCGAGACGCCCTTGGAGACGCAGAAGCCGGAGGCCCAGGAGCGATAGCCTTCCTTGAGCGGCTGGAACGTGCAGGGAATTCCCATCGAGCGCACCTTGGTGACCGCCGGCGACCACATCGACTGGATCACGGTCTCACCCGATGCCATCAGGTTGACGCTCTCGTTGAAGTCTTTCCAGAAGGCGCGGAACTGGCCGGCCTTCTTGGCTTCGGTCATCACCTTCATGGTGAGATCGATCTCTTCCTTGGTCATGTTGCCCTTGTCGGCATATTTGTACTTGCCGGAGGCTTCCACGACCATCGCGGCATCCATGATGCCGATCGAGGGGATGTTGAGAATCGAGGCCTTGCCCTTGAATTCGGGATTGAGCAGCTCGGACCAGGAGCTGATCGGCCGCTTGATCAGGTCGGGGCGGATGCCGAGCGTGTCGGCATTGTAGACGGTCGGGATCAGCGTCACGAATTCGGTCGCCGACGTCGCGAACTTCTTGGAGTCCTTGCCTTCGAGGTAAAGCACCTTCCAGGGTGCCGTGCCCTGGCCGCCGATCTTCTTGCCGCCGGGCGTCTCGCCCTTGGTGAAGACAGGCGTGATGTTGTCGAACTGTTTGATCTTCCTGGCGTCGAGCGCAAGGATGTTGCCCGACGGCACGATCTTCTTCAGCGAGAAATATTCGGTGTCCAGCACGTCGAAGGAGTTCGGCTGGGTCATCACGCGCTTGGTGACGTCGTCGGTGGTCGCGGTGATGTATTCGATCTTGATTCCGGTGTCCTTCAGGCACTGCTTGGCGATGTCGTCGCCCTCGTTCACGGCGGTGCCGAGATAGCGCAGCACCTTGGCATCGGCCGACTTCACATAGGGAAAGCCGGTGATGGCGCCGGAGCCGGCGGCGAGGCCGGCAAGACTTGCGGTGCCCTTGAGCAGCGTACGGCGGTTGAGGCCGGTCTTCCTGGTCGTCTCGGTCATTTCCCTCACTCCTCTAGTGTTGCACATGTTCCAAGATGAAGGGCGCTATTGCAGGCGTTGCGCCTTGGCGGGATCCCAGGTCGCCAGCACGCGATCGCCCGGACGGAACGGGTGGACGTCGAAAGTGGCTTCGGGAACGTGGGAGAACAGGGCGGTGCCGTCGTCGAGCGTGAGCGAGACGGCGATGTAGGAGCCCTGGTACTCGGTCTGGGTCAGCAGCGCCGGCGCGCCGAAGGCGCCGTCAGCAAACGGCGCGATGCCGAGCTGATCGGCGCGCACGGCGATGAGCTTGCCGGCGTCGCTGAGCACGTTGTGGCCGCCGATGAAGCGCGCCACGAATTCGGTGCGGGGATGGTGGAAGATGTCGCGGGCCGTGCCCTGCTGCTCGATCCGGCCGTGGTTCATCACCACGATGTGGTCGGCCAGCGCCATCGCCTCTTCCTGGCCGTGGGTGACCTGGATGAAGCTGATGCCGAGCTCGCGCTGCAATCGCTTCAGCTCGCCGCGCATCCTGACCCTCAGGAACGGATCGAGGGCGGAGAGCGGCTCGTCGAGCAAGAGAATCTGCGGCTCGGTGATCAGCGCGCGGGCCAGCGCGACGCGCTGCTGCTGGCCGCCGGAGAGCTGCGCCGGCAGCCGGCCCGCATATTGGCTCATCGCCACCAGCTCCAGCAATTCGCCGGCGCGCCTGTGGCGCGTCGTCTTGTCGATGCCGCGCATCTTCAGGGCGAAGGCGACGTTGTCGAGCACGGAGAGATGCGGAAACAGCGCGTAGGACTGAAACATCATCGCGGTGCCGCGCTCGGCCGGCGGCAGGTCGGTGACGTTCTGGCTACCCAGGATGATGTCGCCCTCGCTAACGGCCTCGTGGCCCGCGATCATGCGCAAGGTCGAGGTCTTGCCGCAGCCGGACGGACCGAGCAGGCAGCAATAGGTGCCGGCCGGGATCTTCAAATTGACGGTGTCGACCGCCAGCGTCGTGTCATAGCGCTTGGTGACGGCGACCAGTTCGAGAGCGGCGGGAGTGGCCATGGCGTGTCCAAGGAGGGGCGGTGCTGCCGCTCTCTCCGCAAGGTCCGTGCCAACCGCCGCCTTGCCGGTCGAATTGCGAAACTGTGCAGCGGAGTCAGATCGTTAGATCGAATCCGGCGCCTCGGTCCCGCCCGCCCTGTGTGCAGCCGTCTGCACACAAAACGGGCGAGGATTGTATAAACTTTCGCCTGTGATTGCATACAGCTCGTCGACTAACATTCGAAAGCGAATGTCGTCGATCGAGCACTCAAGCCCAATCTCGGACTCATGGCCGCCAAGCCCCGCCGCAAATCCGACGCGCCCGATGCGAACGATCGCGTCAGCCGCATCCGGGAGGGTGTGACCGCCGCGATCCTCGAGCATCGTCTGCTGCCGGGCACCAAGCTCGGCGAGGACGAGATCGGCGAGATCTACGGCGCAAGCCGCACGCTGGTCCGCACCGCGCTTCAGCAGCTCGCGCATGAGGGCATCGTCAACATCGAGAAGAACCGTGGCGCCTTCGTCGCGCGGCCGACGCCGGCCGATGCCCGTGAAGTGTTCGAGGCGCGCCGCCTGATCGAGCCCACCATCGTCGATCACGCCATCGATGCGGTGACGCCGGACTGGAT
This sequence comes from Bradyrhizobium sp. LVM 105, assembly GCF_003957705.1. Lineage (NCBI taxonomy): Bacteria > Pseudomonadati > Pseudomonadota > Alphaproteobacteria > Hyphomicrobiales > Nitrobacteraceae > Bradyrhizobium > Bradyrhizobium sp. LVM 105. The sequence goes on from NZ_QZMV01000005.1 coordinate 66,721, forward strand.
CGATCGCCTCCAGCAGCATCTTGCCGAGGAACGCGAGGCCGAGCTGCGCGGCGATGCCCGAGCCTCGGTCCGGCTCTCCGGAGAGTTTCACCGTCTGGTCGCGGAGATGAGCGGCCACAGCATCTATCTCGGCTTCCTGAAGGAGCTGATCGCGCGCTCCTCGCTCATCATCCTGCTCTACCGCCGCCACGACACGCCGGCCTGCGGCACCGAGCATCACGCCGGCATCGTCGCCGCGATTCGCAAACGCGACAAGCAGGCCGCGCGCGCGCAGATGCTGTCGCATCTGGACGAGATCGAAGCCGAGCTGTTTCTGAAGGACCCCGTGCCCGACGAGCTGCGGCTCGCGGACGTGCTCGGTGCGTGAGCGACAACGGCGCAGGCCGCGGGAGTGACGGTGCGGGAATCTATTGCGGCTCCAACCCGAGAGTCTTGATCGATTCGAGCCAGACCGGCCCTTCCTTTTGGTAGAGCGCAATCGAAGATGCGCGATCCATTGCCGGGGAGTCGACCCCGAAGGCATCGAGCAGCTTCTGCACGCGCTCCGTCTTGCCGCCTTCGACCATCAGCTTGGCGAGCAGGTCGATCCGGTCTGCTGGCATCGCCGCAGGCGCCACCAGCGCGGTAAAGCTCGTGAGCTGGAAGACATTCCCAGTGACGCCTTGCTCGGCGAACGTCCGGGTCTCGGGCAGCTTCTTCATGCGCACCGGTGTCGGCACGGCGATCGGGCGGCCGACGCCGGTATCGAGCACCGGAAGCGCGGCCTGATAGCTCCCGACGGCCGCCTGGATCACCCCGGCGGCAAAATCCTGCCACATCGGCGCTTCGCCGCGGTAATGCACGATGGAAATGTCGAGACCGAATTGGCGGTTGAGTTCGGCGATCGCAATGTGCGCGAACGAGCCGATCCCGTATGAGCCGGCCGTGACCTTGTTGTGCCGCGCATAAGCGACGAACTCTTCGATCGTCTTTGCATTGGTGGCAGAATGGACCACCAGCGGCAGATGGCCCGAAGGCGTGAGCGCGACGATGGTGAAATCCTTGTCGGGATCATAGGCCAGCGATTTCAGCAGCAACCGGTTACCGAGCAGGGTGGACGAGATCGTGTACATCAGCGTGTAGCCGTCCGGTGGCGAGTCCTTCACCAATTGCGCCGCCAGCGCGCCGCTGGCCCCGGTCTTGTTCTCGACGATCACGGGCTGCCCAAGCTTCTGCGAGATGTAATCGCCGTAGGCGCGGGCGAAGGCATCGGTGATGCCGCCTGGCGGCGTGGAGACGACGATCCTGATCGCCCGGGTCGGCCAGGCGTCGGCCCAAGCCGTCTCAGTGGCAGCCAGCGTCAGGCATGCAATTGCGGCCGCCAGAATTCTCGTGGATGTCCACACTTCGGCTTCCCCCTTTTCCCTGTGTCATTGGGCAGCGCAGCCGCCGGACCGAGGTGTCACATGGGGTGGAGAGTGCGTCAAGAAATCAAAATATCGTTTCACTGTATGAAATGGCTACTTGCGGCGGAGGGATGACGTGCCTGGTGCGGCGAGCTTGGCGCCGAGCGCCTCCGCCAGTGCGGAGGCGACTTTCTTCATTTGAGGCACGAAGCGGCGTATGCCGTCCTCGGGAGTGACCGCTTCGCGCAGCATCATCACGTTCATGCTGCCGAACAGCCGGTTCGGAAGCGCAACGGGAACGCCAAGCGCCCAGACCGCGCCGCCGAAGATGCTGCGGCTGTAGCTGTCGTCCATGACCGCAAATCCGGCTTTGCGGATCGTGCGCAGCGTCTTGGCGAGCTTGTCGGGGTTGCGCGCCAGATCGTTCCAGGGCTCTGGGCTGAGGGCAAGACGTGCGGCGATGCGTTCCTGCTCGGCTGGCTCGCAGAAGGCGAGATAGGCGCGCCCCATCGAGGTGCCCAGAACAGGAAAGCGGAAACCCGGCGGCCGGCTGAACAGCAGCGACCCGTCCACCCGCGTCGTGTGGGCGATGACCATGGATTCCTGATCGAGCACGGCAATGTCTGAGGGCCAGTGGATCTGCTTGCGGAATTTGTTGAGGATGGGTTCGGCGATGCCGCCGATCCAGGTGGGCTCGTCATAGCCCGCGCTGAGCAGCAGCGCCCGTCCCGTGGGCGCGTAGCTGGCCGGCTCGGTACGACGCATCACATAGCCTTCATGCTCCAGCGTCTCGAGCATGCGGACGATCGTTGCCTTGTTCAGCCCTGTCGCCTTGTGCAGCGAGCCGACGGTCGACTGCCGTTCCTGGTTGATCACCCGCAGGACTTCGAGACCCCTGGACAACGCGATGACGGGGCGGAACGACGTCATGGCAGTTCCTCGTGATTGCCTGTGCCATTACCCAATGAAGCAACCGGCGGACTAGTCAACAGCGCTGTTCCGGCTGGCGAGGCGGCCACTCCTATCCTGCGTGACAAGGCGCCAAAGAAGTTGCGGCCTGGCTTTGGGGGATGGCTGGTCGCGCGCGAACCGGTCTGGGACGGGGAGGGGTGCGGATGTGACCGGGTCGCGTAAACCTGTTGTCTCGTTCCTAGCGGCGTGCAGGTGCCTTCGCCGGCTTTCGCCGCGTCTGCTTCACGGCGGTGGGACGTCGCTCATAGGCCGCGAGAAACACGTTGATACCATTCTCGATCAGCGCACGATGGCGGGCCGGGCTCGGCGCCTTCATCGACAGCGTCCATTTCAGGATCTCCTTGCCCTGAATCAGGCTGAGAAATTGCGTCGCGGCCATGCCGATGTCGGGAATGTCGAGAAGGCCCTGGGCCTGCGCTGCACGCAGGAAGGCGGCCATTTCGGTGTCGCAGCGCTCCGGTCCCGACTTCATGAAAACTTCCGCCACGCGCGGATGGCGCGAGGCGCAGGACATCACGAGTCTGTGCACGGCAAGCCCGCGCTGGTCGAGAAAGGCTTCGAGGAACGTCGTGCCAATGGCGTGGAGCTCCGCCCGGAGATCGATCCTGCCGCCGTGGTCGCGCCATAGCGTCTTCGGCCCGAAGCGCTTGCACTCCTCGCTCACCAGCGCCAGCAGCAGATCGTCCTTGTCGTCGAAATGGACGTAGAGCGTCGCCTTCGACACGCCGGCCTCGCGTGCGATCGCGTCCATGCTGGTGGCGTCGAAGCCCTGATCGAGAAAGAGGACGCGGGCGCTGTCGAGAATCTGGCGGTGCTTCGCGAGAGCGCGCGGCTTCTGACTTGCATCGGCCGGCTCTCTGGTCTCTCGCGTCTGCGTCTTATGCACTGTTGTTGTCATGAACCCGGTAACTCTACGACTTGACTTTTGGTTCCAACGCGCAGCATACAGCCATTCGGGAAAAAACTAAACGGTTTAGTTCTTTGGCAGCTCCTCTTTCTGGCAGATCCGGACTCGTCCCCTTCATCGCGGGAGGGCGGCGCCCGGCGCGGGCCGTGGCCTGGACCGGCGTCTGGCTCTGCGGCGTTCTGCTGGCGTCCTGCGCCGTCGGCCCGGACTTCGGGTCGCCGGCCGGCCCCCTGGTGCACGGCTACACGCGCGAGCAGCGTCCCGCCGCCACCACGAGTGCGCCGGTGCCCGGCGGCAATTCTCAGGGCTTCGAAACAGGCAGGGACATTCCCGGCGCCTGGTGGGCGCTATTCCGCTCGCGGCAGCTCAACGCCTTCGTCGAAGAGGCCATCCGCAACCATCCCGACGTGCAGGCGGCGCAGTTCGCGTTGCGCTACGCACGGGAAAACGCGTTGGCGCAGCAGGGCGGCCTGTTTCCCCAGGTCAGCGGCAGCGCCTCGGCGGAGCGCGACCGGGTGACGACGGCGCAGTCGGGACAATGGCCCGCGCAAGGCTCGACCTATACGCTGTACAACGCGTCCGTAAGCGTGTCTTACGCGCTCGACCTCTGGGGCGGCACGCGACGGCAGGTCGAGGCGCTGCAAGCCCAGGCCGACTATCAGGGGTTCAAGCTCGAAGCGACGTATCTGGCGCTGACCGCCAACGTGGTGACGGCCGCGATCACGGATGCCTCGCTACGCGATCAAATCCTCGCGACCGAGGAGATCATCAAGGCGGAGTCGGACCAGCTCGCACGCATCCAGCACCAGTTCGAAATCGGCGCGATCTCGAAGTCCGACGTGCTGTCGCAGGAAGCCACGCTGGCACAGTCGAGGGCGACGCTGGCGCCGCTCCAGAAGCAGCTGGCGCAGCAACGCAATCAGCTGATGGCCTATCTCGGGCGGCTGCCGAGCCAGGATCGTGGCGAGCATCTCAGGCTCGCCGAGCTGCGCCTGCCGCAGCGGCTTCCGGTGTCGCTGCCCTCGGCGCTGGTGCGGCAGCGCCCCGACATCCGCCAGGCCGAGGCGACCTTGCATCAGGCGACGGCGACAGTCGGCGTCGGCATCGCCAACCTGCTGCCGCAGCTCACGCTCTCCGGCAGCTACGGCGCCAGCGGCCCCGAGCGGCTGTTCTCGCCCGACACGATCGTCTGGAGCGCCGCCTCCAGCGTCAGCCAGAAGATTTTCGACGGCGGCACGCTGTACCACACCAAGGAGGCCGATGTGGCGGCGTTCGAGCAGGATCTCGCGCTGTACAAGAGCACGGTCGTGACCGCGTTCCAGAACGTCGCGGATTCGCTGCGCGCCATCCAGTACGACGCGGCGACGCTGAAGGCGCAGGCCGCGGCCGAGAAGGCGACGGCGGACAGCCTGGCGATGGCGGTCGAGCAGTTCAAGACCGGGGCGGTGCCCTACGCCAACGTCATCAACGCTCAGCAATCCTACCTGAATTCGCGGGTGTCGCGCATCAAGGCGCAGGCCACCCGCTTCACCGACACCGCCGCGCTGTTCCAGGCGCTCGGCGGCGGATGGTGGAATCGCATGGACGAGACACCGGACGCGCTGCCGCGCGCCAATGCCGGGTACTTCGCCGGCACCGACAAGAAGACCGAGGACGCGTTGCGATGATGAAGCGGATGACAATCATGCTGTGCGGGATGGCGATCCTGTTCGGCGGCCTGTACGGATTCCAGACCTTCAAGGAGATCATGATCAGGAAGGCGATCGGCGCGATGGCCAATCCGCCGCAGACCGTCTCCACCGTGATGGCCGCCAACGCGCCCTGGCAGTCGAGCCAGAGCGCGGTCGGCTCGCTGCGCGCGGTGAACGGCGCCGATCTCGCGCTGCAGGTCGCCGGTATCGTGCAGAGCATCGAATTCACCTCCGGCGACAGCGTCGCGGCGGGACAGACCCTGTTGTCGCTGGTGGCGACCGACGACGTCGCCAAGCTCCGCTCGTTGCAGGCCACGGCCGAGAACTACGCCATCGTGCTCAAGCGCGACGAGGAGCAGATCAAGTTCAATGCGGTGAGCCAGGCGACGGTCGACAGCGACAAGGCGAACCTGAAGAACGCCCAGGCCCTGGTGGAGCAGCAGAAGGCTCTCCTCGAGCAGAAGTCGCTGAAGGCGCCGTTCTCGGGACGCCTCGGTATCCGCGCCGTCGATCTCGGCCAGTATCTCTCCGCCGGCACCAGCATCGTCACGCTGCAGAGTCTCGATCCGATCTATGTCGACTTCTACCTGCCGCAGCAGGCGCTGGCCTCGATCCGCATCGGGCAAGACGTGTCGGTCGCAGTCGATGCCTTTCCGGCCGAGCGCTTCACCGGGCAGATCACCGCGATCAATGCCAAGGTGGATTCAGCCAGCCGCAACGTCCAGGTTCGCGCCACCTTGCGCAACGGCGAGGCCCGGCTGCTGCCGGGCATGTTCGCAAAGGTCGAGATCGCGGTCGGCAAGCCCGAGCAGGTCGTCACCGTGCCGCTGACGGCGATCGTCAGCAATTCCTACGGCGATCTGGTCTACCTCGTCGACGAACTCCATGACGGGCAGGGCACCGCGCGGCAGATGTTCGTCAAGACGAGGCCCGCGAAGGGCGATCGCGTCGCGGTCAACGATGGGATCAAGCCGGGCGAGACCGTGGTCATCGCCGGCCAGCTGAAGCTGCGCAACGGCAGTCCGGTGAAGATCGACAATTCACACGTGCCTCAGGCGGAAGCCGCGCCGAACATCGTCGATCAGTAGACTTGGTCGATCAGTAGGCTTGGCGACGGCGCGGCCGATACCGCAACAACGAGTGGCGAGAAACGAGTTCAGGACAAGATGCGCTTCACCGATATCTTCATCCGCCGGCCGGTCCTGGCGCTGGTCGTCAGCGCCCTCATTCTGGTGCTCGGCCTGCGCTCGATGACGACGCTGTCGATCCTGCAATATCCGCGTACCCAGAACGCCATCGTCACGGTGTCGACGACCTATGCCGGCGCCGATTCCGACATCATCGCCGGCTTCATCACGACGCCGCTGGAAAATGCCATCGCCCAGGCCAACGGCATCGACTACATGACGTCGAATAGCGTCACGGGCTCCAGCACCATCACGGTCAATCTGCGCCTGAACTACGATTCCGGCAAGGCGATGACGGAGATCAACGCCAAGGTCAACTCGGTGCTGAACCAGTTCCCGACCGGCACGCAGCAGCCCACGCTGACGCTCAAGGTCGGCCAGACCATCGATGCGATGTATATCGGCTTCGCCAGCGACGTGCTGGCGCCGAACCAGATCACCGACTATCTGACGCGCGTGGTGCAGCCGCGGCTCCAGGCCGTCACCGGCGTGCAGACCGCCGAGCTCCTCGGCGCCAAGAAGTTCGCGCTCCGCGCCTGGCTCGATCCCGACAAGCTGGCCGCCTATGGCCTCACCGCGAGCGACGTCTCAACCGCGCTGTCCGGCAACGATTACATCTCCGGCCTCGGCGCCACCAAGGGTCGGCTGGTGCAGGTCGATCTCGCCGCCTCGACCAACCTGCATTCGCTGGAGCAGTACCGCAACCTCGTGGTCAAGACCGTCAACGGCGCGATCATCCGGCTGCGCGACGTCGCCAACGTCACGCTCGGAAACGACGATTACGACAGCGAGACGCGCTTCAACGGCAAGACCGCGGTCTATATCGGCATCCAGGCGGCCCCGACCGCCAATCTGCTCGACGTCATCAACGGTGTGAAGGCGATCCTGCCCGATATCAAGGCGCAGCTGCCGAACGGCCTGGTCGGCGAGGTGCTCTACGACTCCACCGACTTCGTCAATTCCTCGATCAGCGAAGTCATCCACTCCCTGCTGGAAGCGGTGGTGATCGTGATCGCCGTGGTCTTCCTGTTTCTGGGCTCGTGGCGCTCCGTGCTGATCCCCGTCATCGCCATCCCGTTGTCGCTGATCGGCACGTTCGGCCTGATGCTGCTGATGGGCTTCTCCATCAACCTCTTGACTTTGCTGGCGTTGGTGCTGGCGATCGGTCTCGTCGTCGACGACGCCATCATCGTGGTGGAGAGCGTGCACCGGCTGATCGACGAAGGCGTGTCGCCGGTCGAGGCGGCGATCCAGTCCGCCCGCGCGCTGGCGAGCCCGATCATCGCCATGACCATCGTGCTGATCGCGGTCTACGTGCCCGTGGGCTTTCAGGGCGGCCTTACCGGTGCGCTGTTCACCGAATTCGCCTTCACGCTCGCCGGTGCCGTCACCGTATCCGCGGTGATCGCGCTGACGCTGTCGCCGATGAACTGCGCCTGGCTGTTGCGCCGGACCGAGCGCGACGCGACCCATTGGGAAGCGCGCCTGGTGCGACGGATCGATCACGTGCTGGAGTGGCTCTCCAGCGCCTATCGGCGTCGGCTGGAGGCCGTGTTCGCGATGAAGCCGGTCGTGGCCGTGTTCGCGCTGCTGCTGCTCGCCGGCATTCCCTGGCTCTATGCGACCTCGACCAGCGAGCTCGCACCGGACGAGGATCAGGGCGTCATCCTCTCCCTGACGACCGCAGCGCCGTCGGCGACGCTGGAGCAACGGCAGTTCTATGGCCGGCAGCTTTTCGACCTCATCGCCAAGCGGCCGGAGACCGCCACCGTGTTCCAGATAGACACCTCGACGCAGGTGATCAGCGGCTGGGTGCTGAAGCCGTGGGAGCAGCGCGCGCTGACGACGAAGACGCTTCAGCCCGACTTCCAGAACCTGCTCAACACCATCGCCGGCACGCGCACGGTCGCTTTCCAGCCGTCGCCGCTGCCCGGCAGCAACGGCCTTCCGATCCAGTTCGTGATCGGCACCACCGGCTCCTACGACGAACTGGACACAGTCTCGCGCAATTTCATGTTGCAGGCGCTGAAGAGCGGCCAGTTCATCTTCCTCGATACCGATCTCAAGGTCGACAAGCCGCAGACAATGGTCACCTTCGACCGCGACAAGGCCGGCGACCTCGGCCTCAAGATGAGCGACCTCGGCGGGTCGCTCGCCACCATGCTGGGCGGCAATTATCTCGACTATTTCAGCCTGGACGGCCGCTCCTACAAGGTGATTCCGCAAGTCCGCCAGAACGAGCGGCTCAACGCCGATCAGCTGCTCGGCTATTACATCAAGGCGAGCGACAATTCGATGGTGCCGCTGTCGACCGTCGCGCATCTCGAGAACAGGACCGTTCCGCAGTCGCGCAACCACTTCCAGCAGATCAATGCGGCGACGATCTCGGGCGTCGCGATGCCGACGGTGTCGATGGGCAGCGCGCTCGCCACGCTCAAGGATATCGCGAAGTCCCTGCCGGTCGGCTATACGATCGACTACGGCGGCGCCTCGCGCCAGCTCGAACAGGAATCGGGCGGCTTCGTCACGACGTTCGCTTTCGCCGTCATCATCATCTTCCTGGCGCTCGCCGCGCTGTTCAACAGCTTCCTCGATCCCATCGTCATCCTGATCTCGGTGCCGATGTCGCTGGCCGGCGCCCTGATCTTCATCAGCCTCGGCATCGGCGGTGCCAGCCTCAACATCTACACCCAGGTCGGGCTGCTCACCCTGATGGGCCTCGTCAGCAAGCACGGCATTCTGATGGTCGAGGTGGCCAACGAATTGCGCCTGGAGGGCAAGCCGGCGACGGACGCGATCATCGAGGCCGCGACGATCCGGCTGCGGCCGATCCTGATGACCACCGCGGCGATGGTGCTGGGCGTCGTTCCGCTGATCACCGCGAGCGGGGCGGGCGCGGTGTCGCGCTACAACATGGGGCTCGTCATCGCGACCGGCTTGTCGATCGGCACGCTGTTCACGCTGTTCGTGGTGCCCGTTGCTTACGCCCTGATCGCGCGGTCGGCTGCGGCTCCGGCTGCCGCCGAGGCCGCGCCGGCATAGCCCAAAAAGTTGCGGCCAGCCATTGGGGGATGGCTGGCCGCGCGCGAACCGGTCTGGGACGGGGAGGGGTGGGGATGTGACCGGGTCGCGTAACCTGTTGTCTCGTTCCTGATCTCTTGCCTAGTCTCTGGCGCTGGCGGTGGAGACCGCCGGCTTGGTATCGCCGAGCGAGACCCAGACGTTGGGATCGCTCTGCGACTGGCGCTTGACGAAGCGGTAGCCTGTCTCGGTCCAGGCAACGACGTTCTCGTTCTGATTGTCGAGAACGAACTCGCCCTTGTCGGTCTTCACCGTCAGCACCGCGTGTCCTTCGCCCTTCTTGTCGCGCACGACGGTGATGAGCAGGGCCTGGCGCGGCCATCCGGCATCGATCAGCATCTTGCGCTTCAACAGCACGTAGTCTTCACAGTCGCCGTAACCGTCTGATGGCAGCGACCATTTCTCGATCACGCCCCAGTGCTCCTGGTCGGTCAAAGGCTTGACGGTCTCGTTGACCCAGCGATTGACCTTGACGAGGTCGCGCCATGCGCCCTGCGACATCACGATGTCGCGCGGCTGCGCCGGTGCGCCCTGGCACTGCGCGGCGTTGTCCGCACAGAATTCGACCCAGCCGATCGGTGCACGCGTGGCGTCACCGAGGCTCGCGTAGAGCAGACGGCTTTCGCCGGCCTGCGCTGTCGCGCCGATCCCGAAGAGCATGGCGGCCAGCGCCAGCCCTTTCCCCTGTCCCCTGAAATCAAACATTGCGGCCCCCGTTTCTTGTTGGGACCACAATTCGCACGGAGCTTTTGCGTTGCCGCTAAGTCGACCAAGTCAAGTCGAGACGAATGCAAGTAAAACCTGCGCCGAATTCGATCTATACTTGAATCGAATTCTCGTAAAATTTGAAACGACTGCAATTGATTCAAACTTTATCGATTAACGCGGAAACGCTGACGGAACGGCCATTTCCACGTCGAAACGGGCGCGCGTTAACCCGCCCTAACGCCGTCAGGTCGCATGAAAAAGGCGGCGTCCGCATCGCGGAGGCCGCCTTCAGGGCTGGAAATACAGGGGTTTTGCCGCCCGCGCGCTTTACCGCGCGGTAACGCTCTCTTCGAGTGTCTCGATCGGCTGCTCGTGCAGGAACTCCAGCGCGAAGCCGTCTTCGATGTTTCGGACCACGCGGCCCTGGACCCGGCCGAGCAGGACGGTCGATTTCAGCGGCGGCCGGTTCTCCGCGGCGATGGCAGCGCCTGACAGCGAGAGGTCGATGATGCGGCAGGTCATCTTGGTGCCGTCCTCGAGCGTCAGCACCGCGATCGGGTTGCGCGGCACGATACGGTCGTGACGGCGGTCCTCCGGCAGGTTGAGGATGTCGCGGTTGGCGAGCCAGGTCAGCTGCGCGGCGAGCTTGTCGCGCTTCCGGGGCGTCGCCCCGATCGTCATGGCGAAGCCGTTGTCGATGATGCGGGTGATCTTGCCCTCGACGCGGCCGATATGATCGAGATAGGCGACCACGCGGTCGCCGACATTGCCGATGCCGGGGGCGAGCAACGCGAGGCCGCCCGGCGACATGTTGATCACCTGGCAGGGGAATTCGCGGCGGTCCGGCAGCATGTAGCGGCCGAGCAGGTGCACCTTCACCCGCTGGAAGCGCCGACGCTCCTCGGCGGCCGGAAGAAATTTTTTGTTCGCCAACGCCATTTTCAACACCCGACCCCCCGCCCGGGCGGAGTCCGGGACGACCCTAAGGTGCATAGGGTTAATGTCGCGTTAGGATTGGATGAGGCGGTCACGGACAGACACAATGCGTCCGAAAGACCACACCCAAAGCCGCTCAAGCCGGCTTCGTCGCCCGCCGCTGCAGCACGACCAGCATTGCCAGCAGCAGCGCGGCCGACAGGCCGAGCGACCAGTGAATGCCGATCGCCGCGCCAAACAGCCCGACCGTGATGCCGCTGAAGGCGCGCATGCCGAGGCCGGCCATATTATAAAGACCGACGACGCGGCCGCGAATGTCGTGCGGCGCATTCAGCTGCACCAGCGCCTGCGCCATGGTGTTGAACGACAGCTCGAAGAAGCCGGCGCAGAACAAGAGCGCGATCGCGACGGGATAGACCGGCACCAGTGCGAAGCCGATCAGCGCCAGGCTCCAGAGCATCGCGAGCATGATCGCCGTGCGCGGCGTGCCCTTGAGGCGGCCCCAGGATTCCAGCGCGATAGCGGCGAGCACCGCGCCGGCGGCGTCGGCCGCGAGCAGCACGCTGTACGAGACGCCGGGATCGCCATGGCCGAGATCGCCGGCAAAGCCCGGCATCTGGGCGTGGTAGGCATTGCCGATCATGAAGGAGGTGAGGCCGGCCAGCCACGTCATCGCCGTCAGCACCGGCTGGGTGCCGATGGCGCGGACGGTCAGCACGATGTCGGCAAGGCCGCGCACGGCGAAGCGCCGCACCGCCACGCTCTTGTCGCGCACCGGTGCCCGGAACAGCCAGAGCAGCATCGGCAGGTAGAACAGCGTGTTGAAGATGATGCCGTGCGAGGTGCCGAGCGTCAGCATGATCACGCCGCCCACCGCAGGCCCGACCAGGATGCCGAGATAGCGCGCCATCGCGTTCAGCCGCACCGCGCTCGGAAGGTCCGCAGGCGCAACGAGGTCGTAGAGCAGCAGCTGGTTCGGCGTCTGCCAGAGCACGCCGGCGCAGCCGTGGATCACCAGCAGCAGCATCGCATGCCACATCTGGATCGTGTCGGTGAGGAAGAAGAAGCCCCATCCGCTCGACGCGACGATGAACAGCAGCATGCCGCACTGAATGATGCGGCGCGGATCGAACCGGTCGGCGAGCCCGCCGACCGCGACCGAGAACAAGAGGAACGGCAGCCAGTGCGACAGCACCGCAAAGCCGGCCAGCGCCGGCGAGTGGAATTTCTGGAACACCACCCAATAGCTGATCACGTGCTCGATATTGTCGGCCATCATCGCCAGCACGTAAGAGCCGAACTGGAGACGGTACGGCACCGATTTCATGGCCGCGAACGAGCCGGACGCGGCCACGGGATTTTGGGGCAGGGGGTTCAAGCGATGACCTGAGGTGAGATTTCATCGGGCCATACACGCTCGTTACTGAGCGCTCAAGACAATTGGACGTGCGTGGGCATCTGCCATGCACTGTCGCCATAACCACCGCCGTCATCCTGAGGTGCGCGCTCTTGCGCGCCTCGAAGGATGAGCCTCAAGCGCTCGTGGCTCATCCTTCGAGGCTCGCCTTGCAATGCTGACGCATCGCAAGGCGAGCACCTCAGGATGACGGCGGTGGTTATAGCCTCGCTGTAGCCAGGATGGAGCGACTTGTCCGCCGTAGCTCGACGAGCGAAGGCGGAAGCGCAATCCGGGGCTGCGGGCTGCCTCTTCGGCCTTCGCTGACTGCGGCGGACAAGTCACCTCATGCAGGTCACGAAATTATCCGCTAACATTGCGCTCATGGAACAGAACAGCCTCTACGACCGCCCCGATCTGTACGACTTGATGGCGCTGCGAGACCCAATCCTCGAACGTTTCTATGTCGAGACGGCGTGCGAGCGCGGCGGCCGCGTTCTCGACCTTGCATGCGGCAGCGGCCGCCTGACCATTCCGCTGGCGCAAGCCGGGCTCGAGGTCGTCGGAGCCGATCTGTCTTCCGTCATGCTTGAGCGCGCGGGGACTTACGCCCGATCGCACGCGGTTGAACCGAGGTTCATTCAGTTGGACATGCGCGACTTCGATCTCGACGAGAGGACCTTCGACACCATTATCGTTGCGATGAATTCGGTCCTGCACCTGCACAGCCTCGACGACTTCGCAGGCTTCTTCAAATCTGTCGGCAGACACCTATCGCCGAACGGCCGGCTCGTGTTCGATGCGTTCCTGCCCAATATCGCCATGCTCAACGCCGATCCCGGCAAGCGCGAGGCGATCGGCACCGTGGTTCACGCTGCACTCGGTACGATCATTGTCGAGGAGACCGCGAGCTACGACCCGCTGACGCAGGTCAAGCATGTGAACTGGTACTGGTCGAGCGAGACCGAGAAGGACTTCTGGAAGGTGCCGTTGCCAATGCGCTGCGTCTTCCCGCAGGAGATGCCGCTGCTAATCGCTTCCGGCGGCCTGAGCCTCATCGAGCGCTTTGGTGATTTCGATCGCCGCCCGCTGACGGCGGGAAGCATGCGGCAGATATGCGTCTGCGGTCTCTAGACCGGCGCGTAGCCCGGATGGAGCGACTTGTCCGCAGTAGCGCGACGAGCGAAGGCGGAAGGGTCGCTCCATGCGGACCACAAGGCGCAGCTTGGCACAAGCCCCCATCTCACATACGCTTCACCTTAGGCCCGCACCAACCAATCATAACAGACGGGCAACGAGGAAACGCCATGCAACAGATCCGCGTTTGCACTCACGCAGGTCCCGGCTCGGAGCCGGTCATCCGCACCGTGCCGTGGCCGAAGGTCGGCAAGAAGGCCGCGCTGATCAAGGTCGGCGCCTGCGGCGTCTGCGGCACCGATTTGCACATTCTGAAGGGACATTGGCCGAAGCCGCTGCCCTGGCCGTTCACGCTCGGGCATGAACTTGGCGGCGTCATCGTCGAATGCGGGGAGGAGTTCACCGAGGACTTCATGAGCAAGCCGCTGACCGTCGGCTCGAAAGTGATGATCCCGCCGCTGATGCCCTGCGGCCATTGCTATTACTGCATCCACTATCCGCAGACTGCGAACAAGTGCCTGACGCCGGTCTATTACGGCCGCTATCTCGGCTTCGACAAGGCGCCGCACATGTGGGGCGGCTGGGCCGAATATGTCTATGTCGATCTCGACATGCTGCCGGGCACCAAGATCTACAAGCTGCCCGACGACATGTCGCTGCGGCTCGGGGCGCTGTCCGAGCCGCTGACCTCCTGCATCCGTGCCTTCAACCGCGCCAGCCGGGCCGGCGGTTTTTCCTGGGGCGATACGGTGGTGATCCAGGGCTCCGGCCCGATCGGTATCTTGGCGGTCGCGGCCGCCAAGGAGATGGGGGCAGGGCGCGTGATCTGCGTCGGCGCGCCGGAGGAGCCGCGGCTCAAGCTCGCGCGCGAGTTCGGTGCGGAGGCGACCGTCAACATCGAGGAGCTGAAGTCGCCGCAGCAGCGCATCGCGCGCGTCCGCGAGATCGTCGGCGGCTTTGGGGCCGATCTCGTGATGGACTGCTCGGGCCATCCGACCGCAGGCCCCGAGGGCATCGAGATGCTGCGCGACGGCGGCACCTATGTCGAGATGGGCCAGTTCACCGACGCCGGCTCGATCGACACCTCCTGGCACCGCATCTGCACCAAGGACCTGAACGTGCTGGGCTCCTGGGGCTTTACCGGCAACGACCTGCCACTCGGCGTGGACATGCTCTACCGGACGCGCGACAAATACCCGTGGCTGAAGATGCAGACGATCTATCCGTTCACGGAAGAGGGCGTCGCGCAGGCGGTGAGGGACGCGATGGCGATGAAGACGGTGAAGTCGACCATCGTACCGTGGCCGGAGCTGGTGGAATGAGGACGTGTAGCCCGGATGAGCGGAGCGCTATCCAGGGCCTTGCTGATGACTCCCCGCATCTCGCTTCGCTCATGCGGGCTACGCGTCAGAGTTTGGATTGCACGATGAAATGACAAACGAAGAGACTGACGACCCAAACCGACAATCCCCTTTCCATGCCATCCGCGCGATCGATTACACCGTCATCTTCGTGCGCGACATGGCGGCGATGCGGCGCTTCTATGAGGACGTTCTTGCCTTCCCGCTGCTGCGCGAGCTGTCGCCGAACTGGATCGAGTACGGCATCGGCAGCAACACGCTGGCGCTGGCACGGCCGGGCCGCACTTCTGCCGATGCGCCGATCCCGGCGGGCAGCGCCTCGCTGCAACTGGCGTTCAGGGTGTCCGCAGCCGAGGTCGATGCATGCGCCGACGAGCTGGTGCGGCAGGGCGTTGCGCTGCTATCGCCGCCGACGAACCAGTCCTTCGGCCACCGCACGCTGTTCTTCCGCGATCCCGATGGCAATCTGCTCGAGATCTATGCGGAGATCTGAGCGGTCCGAAAAGTTCCACGTGGATTCCGCGAAGTCTTCACGCCGAGGTGAAACTTAGGCCCAGTTCCGGCTTTCACTTTGCGGGAGAGGCTACGCGAGCTTGCGCGCTGCAGCGGTTGCCTTGTCGCCCGTGTTCGGGGTGCCGGTCGGCTCGATCAGCATCAGGTGAACCTCCTCGCGCGCCACCGGGCGATGCTCGACGCCTTTGGGCACGACATAGAGCTCGCCCGGACCGAGCGTCACGGTGCGGTCCCGCAACTCGATATCGAGCCGGCCTTTCAGGACCAGAAAGAAATCGTCGGTGTCGTCATGCTTGTGCCAGGTGAACTCGCCCTTCAACTTCACCACCATCACGTCGCAATCGTTGAAGGTCGTGACCGTGCGCGGCGACCAATAGTCCTGGAAGGTCGCGAGCTTGTCGGCAAGCGATATGCTACCTGTCATGTTTCACCCGTTGCTCTCTGGTGGGGCACGATTTGGATTGCGAGGCGGGCGCGACAACACCGTCATTGCCGGTCGATCTTGCTGCCGCCGCGTATTCGGAGATCTCGGCGCAACCGGCTATTTGACGCTCCCGGTTAGCATGGCCTGCGCCCAATCGGGGCGGTTGTTGGCGAGCGCGCGCGCCGATGCGGCGTCCCAATCATATTCGAGGGCCAGGAGCTCGACCTGCCAGCGTTTGTCTCTCTTCGTGAGTATCGCGTAGCGGGCATGAGGCGAGCGGTGCTCGAGGTTTGCGGCGATGGGAAGGTCCGCGAAGACCGGGCAGCCAACGCTTCCCGGATTGAGGACCAGACGCTCCCCGGGACCCTGAACGACCGCCTGGCGGTGGCTATGACCGCACAGCACCACGCGTGCCGCCGGTTCGCTCGCGAGGCGTGCCTCCAGGACGTCCCGGCGCGCCGGCACAAAGCGGCCGTCGTCGAGCGATTCCTCCAGCAGGCACGTCGTGTCGTTCTCGGGCGTGCCATGGCAGGCCAGGATTCCGTCGTCCAGCCGTAGCTGGGAGGGCAGGCTGTGCAGCGCACGACGCTGCTCCGCGGTCAATGCGTTGCGGGCGAACAGGCCTGCCGGCGAGAGCTTGTCGTCCGGAAACTCCTCGATCCAGCGGTCATGGTTTCCGCGCACGGTCGGCAACGACAGCGATTGCAGGGCTTCGAACGTCTCTTTCGGCCACAACGGGCTGGTGACGCAATCGCCGAGGTTCACGATACGATCGGCGCCACGCGCCTTGATGTCGGCCAGCACCGCCTCCAGCGCCGCAAGGTTGCCGTGGATATCGGAAATGACCGCCAATCGCATCGTTGTGCTCTCCACCGCTTTGGGTCCGACCTCGGCCCAGTCGCCGCCAGATCCGGTTGCGCCGATGTTAATCAAGGTCGCCGCAAAAATCCGCTGCAACCTTCAGGCGCGGCTCTCTCCGCCAAGCCATGCATGATAGGCATGGTGATTCCCGCGCGCTTGGCGTAAAGAGCGCCCAGATCAAATCCAGCGTGCGGCCGGGCCGTTTGCCGCGCACGCGAGCTCAGGCCCGCCGGTTCACCGTTTGCGCGCCTGAATTAACCAAGGTTCTCCATCCCGTGTCTTTTCCGGCCCTGACCCCGCCGCTCGCCCGCGCTTTGGCCGAGCGGAACTATGATTCTCCGACCCCCGTCCAGCTCGCCGTGCTCGCGGACGAAGCCGCCGATCGCGACCTCCTGGTTTCGGCCCAGACCGGCTCCGGCAAGACCCTCGCTTATGGCCTCGCCATGGCCAGGGACCTGCTCGGCGATGCCGAGCAGTTCGGATCCGCGGCCGCACCGCTCGCCCTGATCGTGGCGCCGACCCGCGAGCTCGCGATGCAGGTTCAGCGCGAGCTCGCCTGGCTCTATGGGCATACGGGCGGGCGCGTGGTCTCCTGCGTCGGCGGCATGGATCCGCGCCGCGAGCAGCGCGAGCTTGCGGCCGGCGCCCATATCGTCGTCGGCACGCCGGGCCGGCTCTGCGACCATTTGCGCCGCGGGCGTCTCGATATCTCCGAATTGAAGGCGGTCGTCCTCGACGAGGCCGATGAGATGCTCAATCTCGGCTTTCGCGAGGACATGGAATTCATCCTCGAGACCACGCCGGATACGCGCCGCACCCTGATGTTCTCGGCGACGTTCCCGCGCGGCATCGTCGCGCTGGCCAAGCA
Organism: Bradyrhizobium sp. LVM 105; assembly: GCF_003957705.1. Taxonomy (NCBI): domain Bacteria; kingdom Pseudomonadati; phylum Pseudomonadota; class Alphaproteobacteria; order Hyphomicrobiales; family Nitrobacteraceae; genus Bradyrhizobium; species Bradyrhizobium sp. LVM 105. The sequence goes on from NZ_QZMV01000005.1 coordinate 84,148, forward strand.
ATACCAGCACCAGGCGTTCCGGATCGAGGTCGCCGGCGACGAAGGCGGCCATGCCGACATCGAGTACCGCGCGATCCGGATCGCGCCTGCCGACGTCGAGCATGCCGTCGTCAACGTGCTGCGCTTCTTCGAGGCGCCGAGCGCGCTGGTGTTTTGCAGCACGCGCGATGCGGTCAGGCATTTGCAGGCGGCGCTGCTGGAGCGCGGCTTTTCCGTCGTCGCCCTCTCGGGCGAATTGACCCAGAACGAGCGGACCCTGGCGCTGCAGTCGCTGCGCGACGGACGCGCCCGCGTTTGCGTCGCGACCGACGTCGCCGCCCGCGGCATCGATCTGCCGAGCCTCGACCTCGTCATTCACGCCGACCTGCCCAACGATGCCGAGGTGATGCAGCATCGCTCGGGCCGCACCGGGCGCGCCGGCCGAAAGGGGACGAGCGTCCTGCTGGTGCCGCCCGCCCGCCGGCGGCGCGCGGAGCTGCTGCTCAATCTCGCAGGGGTGGACGCGGTCTGGGGCACGGCGCCGCAGGCGGACGAAATCCGCAAGCTCGATCACGAGCGCATGAAGGACGTGTTGTTCACCGAGGAAACGACGGCTGACGATCTGGCGCTGGCGCAGGCGTTGTTGGCCGAGCGGTCGGCCGAGGATATCGCCGCCGCACTGGCGCGGCTCTATCGCGCGCGGCTGCCGTCGCCCGAGGACATCATCGATCCCGGCGAGCGGAGCGGTCGGCCGCGTGACGAGCGCGGCCGCGACAGATTTCAAGGCGAAGGCGGGGACGATCGTGCCGCCAGGCCGCGAGCGAAGTCCGGAAAAGCGTCGTCGAAGCACGGCATGGCCGACGGCAGCGTCTGGTTCCGCGCCGCGATCGGGCGGCGCAAGAACGCGGAAGCGCGCTGGCTGCTGCCGATGATCTGCCGCCGCGGCGGCATCGACAAGCGCGACATCGGCGCCATCAAGATCATGGACACCACGACCGAGTTCGAGATCTCGGCGCGGGCCGCGGAGTCCTTCGCGGCCAAGATCAAGCGTCCGGACAAGGAAGACAGCATCCGTATCGAGCCGATGGCGGACGCGCCTCAACGACAGGCACCGCCGGAGGAACGGTCACACGCGCCGGCTCGCGAGAGAGCCGATGGCGATCATCGCGAACGCCGCGACGAGCGACCGCGTGAGGCACGTGAATTCAAGCCGCGCGGCAAACCGTCCGGCGAGCGCGGACCGAGATTCGACGATGCGCCGCCTTTTGGAAAGAAGAAGCATCGCGACAAGCAGGCCCGCGCGGAGCCGTCGGTGACGCCCTGGTCGGTGAAGGGCGCACCGGGAAAGAAGACGAAGAAGAAAAAGCAGCGCGGCTGAATCGCCGCCGTTCACGACAGACGACGATGATGCCGCCGGATTGCACCGGCGACATCATCTGAAAAGGCAGGCGCGGGCTCAGCGGCCTCCGCCGCCACCACCACCACCTCCTCCGCCACCACCGCCGGCGTCGCGCATCGACGAGCTGTAGCGGGGATCGATCTGCTTCATGTAGATGGGTGAGGTGTCGCGATGGATGACGGTGGTGGGTTTTCTGCCCACGTTCGGCGTCTCGATCAGGAAGCCGCAGCCTTCAAAGAAGGCGGTGTCGCAGCCATAGGTCCGGTACTGCTTCGCGGTGGCGCTGGTCGCGGTGAGCGCGGCAATCCCAACGCATGCAAGCAAAGCGACTTTCGTCAATGTGAGCTTCATGGATATTCTCCAGCCTCGGTTCGGCGAGACCGAAGGGCTCGCACACACACCTTCGACGGCGGCTGACCTGACTCGGTTCGAGGAGGCAGTTTCACGCCCGCGTGAGCCCGGGACGGTCGGGGAGGGATGTTACGTCGCAGCGAGGTCGCGCAACATATAGGTCGCGCCTTCTCCGTAGGAGGCCAGCTTCGCGTGCAGCGCATCCGCCGCCACGGCACGGAAGCCGAGACGTTCCCACAACGGCCGCGTTGCGTAGACCGAGACCAGTGCGAGCGTCGCGATGCCGGTTGCGTGCGCCAGCTCCGCGATCCCGGTCACATAGGCGCGCGTAACGCCGCCGCGCTGATCCGGCAGCACGGCAATATCGTGCACGTAGAGACAGTCTGCATCTTCGGGGAGTCGTTCCAGGAAACGATCGAGCGGCGGGATCTGATGCTGCTTCCAGGGATGCGCGAGCCCGTAGCCGGCGATCTCATCGCCGGCGACAAGCACGCGGCATCCGTCGGGAGAGAGCCGCATCTTCTCCGCGAACACCTCGGAGCGTTCCGGAAAATCAGGATGGATCCGCGCCGCGATGGCGCTGATCGCGGGCAAATCGGAGGTGTGTGCGGGACGCCAGTGCGGCTTGCTCATGTTCTTCGTCGTTCTGTCTCGGTTGGTCCAGTTTATTCCGCTGCATTGACGCGCGCAGCGAAAAATATCTTTCTGACATCCGAGGAATACGAGGCCGCGTCCGGCGTCCTACCCCATGCAAGCCAATTGCATGACAGGAGACATCATGACGTCCTCGATCCGCCTTGCGCTCGCGCTCGCACTATCGCTCGCGATCGTTCCCGCCGCCTTCGCCGCACCGCCGACCAAGACCGGCAAGACCGACAAGGGCAACGTGCTGACCGATGCCAAGGGCATGACGCTCTACACCTTCGACAAGGATGCGGACGGCAAGTCGGCCTGCAACGGTCCGTGCGCGACCAACTGGCCGGTGTTGAAGGCCGAGGCCAGCGATGCCGCCGGCGACGGCTACACCATCATCACCCGCGACGACGGCTCGAAGCAGTGGGCCTACAAGGGCAAGCCGCTCTACACTTTCGCCAAGGACCAGAAGCCCGGCGACATCACCGGCGACGGCTTCCTGAACGGCGCCTGGCACCTGGCGATGCCGTAACGGCGCTCTGTGCATCGGCTGTCGCAGGCGACGGTCGATGCGTGCCGTGCGGCTATCTCGGATATTCCAGCTGCATCGCGACGAAGTCGGCGGTGCGTGACCCGTAGCGAGCGTCGATGGCGCGCAAGGTCTGGTCCAGCGCTCGCGCCGGCGGCAGCTCGACGGCGGCCGGCGCCGTCTGCCGTGCCGGCCAGTCGGCCACGGCCGTGTCGGGCAGGATGCGGACACCGCCGCGACTCGTCTGCGCCTCTGCCGTCGCCGCGAATGTGAGGGCACGCGAGCGATAGGTGCGCGACCACGCATCGGCGACAAGCGCGAGCGACACCTCGTCGATATCAGGCGTCAGGGCGATGCCGAGTTGCTCGCGGTTCCAGAATGCGAGCGTGTTGGCGATCGCCGTCAGCGCGAACGGGCGGGTGAACTGGAACGCCTCGCTGCGGTGGCGCGCATCCCACCCCGCGAGACCGACCTCGCGGGCGACCGCCTCCGCCTTGGCGCGGCCGGCGATGGCCTCGACCAGGGTCAGGGCCATCGGCATCGATGCGGTGATGCCGGTCGTCGTCGCAACGCCGCGGTCGACCACCAGCCGGCGGTCCGCGACGTAGCGGATCGCGGCATGCTTTTGCAGATCGCGCACGGAATACCAGTGCGTGGTGGCCTTCCGGCCGTCGAGCAGCCCGGTGTTGGCGACGACCTTGGCACCGACGCAGACGCCGATGATGGTCGCGCCTTTGCCGGCCTGGCTTCTGATCCACTGCAAGGCCAGCGCATCGTCTTCGCGGCTCAACGCGGGCACGATGACGTAATCGGCGCCGTCGGGATGCGCGGCATCGAACTCGGCGATGGTCGCATGCGGCTGCACTTTCAGCGCGGGATAGAGCGCGACGGGGCCGGGCTGCGTCGCCAATGTGAGCACGTCGGCGACGTCGGCGCGCGCGAGAATGCCGTATGGCATCAGATAGTCGGTCGTCTCGGTCATGTCGTTGATGCCGACGATGGCGATCAGCGGGCGTTTGCGCTTCGGCGGTTTCAACGCCGCAAGCGTGGCCTCGGTCTCGTCCCTGGATATCGCGGGCGCGGTTCCCGGAGCCGGCGAGCCGGGCAGCAGGACCAGCCAGGTCACGCCGATCGCCGCCAGCAGCGCCACGAAGCCGAGCGCGCTCCATGCCAGAATTCGCCAGCTCATGCGATGTCACCCGACGATCGTTACCTCACGCGAGGCGGAAATTATCCGTTCGCAGCACGATCAGGAATGACGCAGATCCCGCAAAAACGGTCGCGGTGTACCAGCGCAATCAATTGTCACCGAGTGGGGCTATCTCAGCCCTTCATACACCATCAGCCCGCGTGCGATCTGCAGCTTCCGGATCGCGCGCGGCAACAGTTTCTCCGGCTGGTGCAGATAGCGCCAGGAGGTGAGGGTGAAGGCTGAAAGCGCGCCGCATTCGTCGTCGAACGGCGCGAGCACGCCGGTCACGCTCACTGGCGTATGCGGGCGGGCGTTGAAGGGCAGCAGCAACAGCTCGAGATAGGCCTTGCTGCCGTCCGCGCGCGCGGCCGTGACGCCGGCGATCGCACCCAACGCCTCGTCGGCGACGATGGTCGTGATCTCCTCGATCTCGCCGCGGCTCGCATCGTCGAACAGCGCCGCAAAGCTCGTGTCCTTGAGGTCGCGCCCCGCCAGCGCGCAGACGCGCGTGCCGGCGACGCGGAACGGGAAGCCGAGGTTCGGCTCGCACGAGAGCACGAAGATGTCGCCGAGCAGGCCGCGGACCGCGGCCGGATCGATGTCGGCCCGGTCAGGGGCCCGTGCGGCGCCGCGCTTGTCGTCCCAATACGCGAAGAACGCGCGGCTCGACGGATGTTTCATGTCTGAACGCTTACCCCGGGGTGCAACCTCGAAGGGACAGACCTGTCCCGCTTCAGTGCACCCGCGATCCCTTGTGTTGTTGTGCAGGAGGGGATTTGCAGCGTCCATGCCGCAGGCGCGTTTTCGCCTGCCTTACGCCCGCCTTTGCGTCGTTAACGTTAAGTTAACTATGCGCTTTGCGTCGGCATCGGCGCTGTTATGGTGATCCCAGTCGCAAGCCCCGCCGCTTTCTCCAGGTTCTCGGCGAGGTCTGTACACAGGGCGTCAAACAGTTTGGCCACGGGCCGGGGAGGGGTGGGGATACACCTTCATTCCGGGCATCGGAAGGCCGACACGGACAGGCAGGGCTTTCCCAGGGCCTTTCTTATTCTTCTAAGTCGTTATCGATACTATCAGATTTCTCGATTTGGAAAACATCTTTGTTGCTGTTTTCCAAATCTTGATCTGTTCTCGCCCGCTGTGCCCACAGGAAAATGATCTTGTTTTCCTGGTCCACGTGCCGCGTGTAGTGCGCTCCCATGCGGGTGTCGCGGTCGCCGAGAGCCGCTGCCACCTGGTCGTCATTGGCGCCGGTCAGCCGCTTGATCTCAGCCGCGAAGGTGACGCGCAGGCCGTGCTCGGTGAGTCCGGGCTCAACCAGTCCATCAGCCGCCAGCTTGCGCAGGAAGTTGCTCGACGCCTTCTGGAGCTTGTACGGCGTCGCCCACGGCTTGCCCTTGCGCAGCGCGATCGGGCCAGTCGCCTTCACCGGCCGGATCGATTCCAGATAGGCTTGCAGCTCGGGCGAGGCCGGCAGCCAGTGCGGCTCCGAGTTCTTCTTGTGGCGCATCCGGAAGCACATGCCGAACCGCTTGTCCGGCTGGTAGTTCTCCCAAGTCACGGCTACGATGCTTTGGCTGCGATAGCCGAGATGCCGCGCCAGCATATAAGCGGTCTTCAGCTCGAGGCGGGCCTTCGCCATCACCGTCTGCCACTCCTCCGGCCGCCACTCGCGGTTGGCTTCCGGGTTGGACTTGGACGCGCGCTTGATGCCGAGCGCCGGGTTGATCTTCATCCAGCCTCGCTGCACCGCGAGCGCGAACATGGACGACAGCGCCGTCACCATCTTGTCGGCAAAGGCCGGCCACTTCTCGCGGACGCACTTGTCGCGTACCCCGTAGATGTCGGCGGTCGTCAGGTCCTCAAGCGGGAAATCATACTCGGGCTCCAGGTACTTGAGCCGGTCGCTGTATTCGTCCTGCGTGGTCTTGCTAAGATCCTTGAACTCGTTCGACTTCAGGAACCATTCCACCAGCCAGCCCAGGCTCTGCTCTGGATAGGTCCGCTTGCGGCGGCGCACATTGTAGGCGCCAATCATGTCCGGCTGCGCCAGGCGCTTCCGCAGCGCCTCGGGCGAGCCTTCGAAGCCGCGCAACAGCGCGTGTCCTGTCGCCCGGACATAGACGTAATATTTGCCGCGAGCGCGGGCGATCTTAAGCCCCTCTAGCCGCACCTTGACCACCTAGTCTCTCCCCGAACCGTCGTCCTGATGGGGAAGATTGCTTATTCGGGTCGAGGGCAGAAAGCCAGCCGTCGAGGCTGGATCTCAACCATCGGTTCCCGCGTGTGGATTCCGTGAGGCTGATAGGCTTAACCGGACAGGCGTTCTTGAACGTCACGACGGACAGCCCGCAATACTCGGCCGCCTCCGCAAGGTTCAATGCCGCCGGCCATCTCTCGTTCATGACTGACTTGCCTCAGTATCCTTAGTGACTTGTCGGTCTGCCGGAGGGAGGGCGCGATACGTCCAATTCCATAGGCCGTATCCAGGGCCGGAAATGTAACGTCCTTTCCGCTCCACGTATTCAAGCCAGCGGCAATCGAAATCCGAGACGCGCGTTGGCCACCAAGCGAAATACCTGTGCCAATCCTGCTTCTCTCGATGCCGAGTTTCCCAAGATTTCCCGCAGTTTAATTTCATCTATCGCCCCTCCCGCGGTGATCCCACATCAACCGTGTGGCCCAGCTTCGTGAGGTGCGCCCACTCTGGGTCTCGCTTGCGAAGTATCCCTAATTCACGCAGCCGTGGGATCGCGGTGCGATAATGAGGCTTCAGCCAATCAACTGGCATAGGGCCGTCGCAGCTTCTGAGCATTGTCAGCACCTTCTTTTCGGCGGCGGAAAGGATCACTTCGATGCTCCTTTGACAGCACGGTTGAACGCCTCCAGGATTCGCCCGTTCAGCGCGACGGCCTCGCCCGCCTGTTTGACGGCCCTGTCGGTCAATGCTGACTGATTTTGCAGATGCACCACAAAGGCGTCGAACAGACATTTGACGCACCAGGCGAATGCGATGCCCATCAAGCACATCGCAACGACTGCGATTTGCAGTTCACTCATGGGGTGGCTCCGTGACCTGGGGAGTGTGGGTATCAGCCCCGGCACAAGCCGGCGTCACCGACGGCTCACTCTCAGCTTGCTGAGCAGCTTTAAAAACCGGGGCTGATTTCTGAAAGGGAGCCATCACAGCTTGTCCATCCAGGTGGACGCCGCTGGTTTGCGAAGAGATTTAGGCGGCTTGCGAGGCTCAGGCCAAGTCAGCCGGCATTTGTCGCATCGCATGTGCTCCCAATCCATCGACGCCCAAACTCGATATCGATTGCGGCGATGAAAAATTGCGCACCATAGGCTCTTAAACATCGGACGGGCTCCGGTGGTTGTGCGAAGGATGTGGGCCATCCCCGGCCTCGAGCTGCGGGCGCGGCACCGCCGAACCGGCCGAGGTCGTGTGAGGACAGCCGAACCGGCTGCATAGATGCAAACCAATTTCAGGCGATGTCGGAACGTGCTTCCAGAGACAGCCCATAGGGTCTAGGCAATCGGCCGGGCGCGTTTTCGCCGGCATCGGGACTGTCTGCGGTAAGCTGGCGATATAACCCTCGATCGCGTCTTCGATCATCGCTTCTTCATGCGCGGTCGGGCGGTAGGAACCGCCGCCGTCCATCTCGAAGCGATAGTTCGCAATGTAGTCACGCACACTTCCAGTGGATGACCGTTCGTTGGCTTGGCTAAGATCGAAGATCCTCTCTATAAGACGCAGAGCATCTTCTCGTGTGCGGATCGCTCCTACAGCTTCGACAATCTGTTCGTGTGTCACTCTCTTAATCCCTGTTGTTGATTCTCCTTCGCGGGTGTTCCAGCCCTCGATGAGTTCTTCTTCGTCTCTGCAGGCCCCTGGCATGGTGACCAAGCACGCCGGGCAATTGATCGAACCGTATCGATAAAACTCGTTCGGCTTGTTCAACGAGATCCGGCTCTCGCCACAGAATGGGCATCCCAAAAGCGTCTTCTCCTTCAAAGGGCTCGCGCGACCGGAGTTCATCGGCAGCACCCCCAAATACGCAGAGACCCGTTGCCATCATCTCCAAGCATCACTGCGCCAACGGCGAACAGGCCCATCACTGCGCAAACCAAAACTAGTCTTCCCATCTCCTCCGCTCCCCTATGAATGTTCGATATCGTGAGCGCAGCCGAGACCGCATCCGCCATTGCAGTTGGGATATGACGAGCACCGAGCCCCGTGGAACGTGGCGGCGGGCGCTTTCTGCGGTTGAGCGCTCATGCGCTCCCTGAGCCGGTGAAACGCGCCTTCGATATCGCTCGATGTGATGGAGCCGGTATCCGGTATCAGGCTATGAAGATATGACTCCTCCTCATCCAGCGCGGCAGCGGCGCAAGAGCCGACCTTTCCGTCATGAAGGCCGATTGCATAGCCCCTGAGGTATTCGTTGGTTTGAGGTTCCTTGGCATTGTGGGCAGCTCGCACGAAGGTCCTGATCGCATTGGACAGACACTTGCAGGTCTCGTCGTCGCTATCCGCAACCAAATCGATTGGTGTATTTTGGAAGGCCAGCCACGCCTTGCGAAAAGCCTCCTCGTTTAGGCCGGCGTTCATCGCATCGGCACGTTCGATTTCGACCGGCGACACATTGGTGGTCTCGGCAGAGGAGCGAGCAAGCGTGGCGAACTCGCCCTCGTCCTTGTCGTAAAGCCCTTTAGCCGCAAGGATGTTGAGCAAAGTCTGCTCTAGATCGCAGTCGTAGTCCTCAGATCCATCGCCAGCCACCCAGCCTTCGGCGCCGATGGTTTTTGAAAGTAGGTCAACGACGTGCTGGACGCCCCGGTTGAACATCGGGTCATCGCGCATCGTATTGTCGTCGGTGGTGGCAGCGGAACAGTTCTGATGCTCAGTCATCGTTTGCCCCTAGCTCAAAAAGATCAGGATCGGCGCGCAGAACCAAAGCCACTTCGCGTCGTCCATGTAGAACGTCATCGCGATCCCGAACGGGATGCTGGCGGCAAGCGCGACCACCAAGGCGTTCATTCCGCATTTGATCAACGTGTCGCGTGTCATGTGGATGCCTGTTTGTGGAGAGACAGTTCTGCGGTGCCGCTCCTCGGGCCGGCGGTGTTGGGCTTGCCAGCCGGAGAGAAGTCCTTCTTGGACGGGTCGCACTTCTCGTAGACCGCGCCGCAGCCGTAGCGCAGGGCTCGCCAGAGGATTTGATCGCACCAGGCGCAAGTGTGGCTCTTGAGCCAGCTTTCGCTCCGGCCACTGATCGCCTCGGCTTCCTTCCGTGTCATTTTCGGTTCGCTCATGGAGTGGCCCGTTCAGGAGAGGAGAACGTGGGACGGGGCCTAGGCCGCCGTCTTGCTCACATCGATTTGCGGAATCATTTGCTCGGCAACAAATCGGCCGACGTGCGCAGCCACCACCTTCTTGGCCTGTTCCGAGACCTGATTTGCGGCGGTCTTGGTCGCGACCTCCAGCTCAGTCGTAACGAACTTGCTGATGATCCAATCGAGGCGCGTAACCTTGCCGTAGGAGCGATCCGGGCGGCCATCACGGTCAACGTGCTCAGCAAGATAGCCAGCCACCTTGTCTGGGATCTGATCCGAAATCGTCATTGGGGTGCCACTGACCTTCTCGCCCCAAGAATTGGTTCGCGGGCGCGGCTCGGTCAGGTACTTCAGGATCGACTCTTCCGCGAGTTTACCGACGACCGATTGCAGGCGCTCTTCCACGATCTCGCGAATGTTTTCCTCGATGATCGTCTCGATCTTTCGAGAAATCTCCTGCCTGACACCCGCCATACAGGCGGCCTCGATACGTTCCATGGCGTATTGGTTGATCTCGACCTTTATGCCGTCTCCGGTCGGCTTGGCGCTGTCCATCATTTCCTCCGCTTCGGGTTCATATTCGTCATAGTCGCGCATAAAATTCCCCTTTGTTTGTAGTGGTTCAGAGCACTGGCGATGAGAGCGCGGAGGGGCGGTAGGCTTGCATCTCGTTTTCTGCCTCGCAGACTGCGAGGTAGAAGTGAGTGCAGTCCGACCTCTCGCCCAGGTCTTGGTTGGACCTCATTGCGGCGAAGTCTTTCGCATGTGAGAAATATTGAAACTTGGCGATGATCTCGCCTGAACCATCAGGCCAAACGCGGAAGACAATTGCTCCGTTAGTGAAATTCTTCATGCCTTAGCCCCCTATGATGCGAAATATGGTTCGACCAACCTGCAGCCGCAGAGCCAAACGCAATGCGCCGAGTAGATGCCGTGGCCCGTGCCTTCCAGCGTCGGCAGCGCCATCCACCCGCAAAGCAGGTAGTCCGGCACGCGCGCGTGAATGACCCAGCGGTGGAAGGTCATAGCTCGAATGCCTCCTGCTTCGCGGGCTTGGGCGCCTGCACGAACATGTCGGGCTGGCGCAGCGCCTCGGTGATGCGGCGGCGCGACAGGTCAAACCACTTTTCGTCGCGCTCGATGCCGATGAACTGGCGCCCGGCCTTGACGGCAGCAACGCCGGTTGTCCCGGAGCCGCAGAAGGGGTCGCAAATCAGTTCTCCGAGCTGTGTGTAGTCCCGGACAATCTCGGCCATCAGGGAAAGGGGTTTTTCGGTTGGATGCTCTCCCTGCCGTCCTACGTTGACGCAGTGGGTGTAGATTCCGCGCTTTCCGCCAGCGTTCCAACTGCGATAGCCCTTGCCGCACCATGCCGTGACGGCGCACTCAAAACCGCGGGCTGCGCCTTGGCCGTTAAAACGAGGGCTGGCATCCGGCTTAATCCACGCAAGGGTGGTGTCCCACTTGCCGCCGGCAGCCTGGATCGGGTCGCGCCATGCGCGGACACCCTCGGCAAGGGTGAAGACGATGAGCCATCCGTTAGACGCCTTCACCAGCGCGGCGGCCACCTCGTCACGGCTGGCGTTGATGCCCTCAAAATTGAGGCCAAGCACGCTGACGCGGCCGTCGTTGCGGCGAATTTTGTCAGTTGCAGCATGCAGCTCGTCCTCATACGGCGGGTCCGAGATGATGTGCTTGATGCCGTCCAACGTCGGCAGGATTTCCCTGCAATCCCCGAGGTATAGGGTGACGCCTTCAGCTATGGTCTCAATTCGGCTCAAATTAGCTATCCCCGTTGTCGTAGCGTCACCGAGCAAGCGCCATCAGGCCATTGACGATCAGCGCCATCAGCAGACCGGCGCCGCTCGTCGCGATGAAAATCCAGATTGAGATCTGACTGACCGGACCCATGTTCAAACCTCACGATCGATACATGCGCAGCAGCGCGCGATAGGCCCAGCCTGAAACGAGAAGCAGGGCGGCGAGTCCTAGAATGATGGCGATGATGGTCATGCGAACACTTGATGCGTTTGCTCTTTCAGGACTTCCATTGCGGCCTCATGGTCTCCCGTAGCCGCATGCAGCGACATCGAAAGGACGAACGGGTTGATGTTCTGGTTCAGCCAGAACTCGAGCTCGTTCCCCTGGTGCTGCCGGCGGTGACAGCGGCCACACAACGGCAAACACCATCTATCGTGCGGCTTCTCGCCCATCCCGGTCGGCTTCTTGCCGTAGCGCAGGCTTCCAGTGCGGAGATGCGCGGCCTCGGTTGAGGTATCGTCGCCGCACATCACGCACGGCAAACTTCTAATGAAGGCCAGGTGAGCTTCGTCGTGGACGCGGGGTTGACGCTGTCTCATTCCGGCATCCGATCATGAAACACCACGCCATGGTTGGCGCCGAATGCACTGATGAGGTCGATCAAATCCGTCATCTCGGCCTTGGACAGATCGGAGGACGATCGGCCGAGGCTGACAAAGCCGTTGCCATCGAGGTTCGGCACCATGCGGACCTCGCGCTTCAAGGCGTCCAGGAAGATCAGCTTCCAGTCGTCAGCGGTCAGCCGCAGCCCGTGCCACTTCAACTGCGAAGAGATATCGGTCAGCATGGCCCACATGCGATCGTTCTGAGGAATCGAGCGCTTGGGAGCCTTGAACTCGATGCGAGTACCGGGCGGCAGCTTGGCAGCCCAGCGAGCCGCCTTCTGGCGCTCGGCCTCTTGTGTCAGAACGATAACTGCGCGTGTCATTGCTTCCCCCGAAGCGTTTAGTCGTCAGCGGAACTCCGGAGCGAACGGGATATCGTCGTCCATGTCGGCGTTGCGAGGACGCCCCGTTGAGACCGGATCTTGGCGAGCTGCCCGACCATTGCCGCCAACGAACTGTTCCTTCGGCGCAGCCTCCTTCGGCTTGAAGGCGAACGAGAAGAACTTGCCTTTTGCGCCGTCCTTGAGCCACGCCGAGATCCAGTACTCTCGGCCGTCAATCATGCCGTTGCCCGTGTAGTCCGGGTGGGTGTCCTTCTCCTTGCGGTCGTTCTTGAAGAGAACCCCGGAATTGTCGCGCTGTTCGTAAGCCATTAGCCTGTCATCCTTTCAATGTATTCGTCTGCCTCGCGCTTTTCGAGCGTGCGGAGATATTCGAGGTATCTGTCGCTGAGCACCTTGCGCCAACTGTCGGAGAGGCGTGACGCGCGCTCCTTCGCCATCAGCTTCCATCGCTTCAGTTCTTCGACGGTGCCGCTGTTGAGCATTTCGCGCTCAAGCTCGGAGAAGATCGGGCGCTGCGCGTCAACGGTGAGAACCTGGACTCCGGACGCCCTCGGAATGCCTTCATCATCTGCCGCAGGGGCGCGCTTGAAGTCCTCGGCCTCGTCCTCGGAATAGAGATCGCCGTGAGCAGACAGCAGCTTCAGGATCACGCGGTCTTTCGCCCTTTTCTCCGTCATCGCCGCGAAATACTGGTTCTTGTTGTTGGCCGGATTGGCTTCGCCGAACGTCCACTCTTCGCGGTCGCCCATCTTGCCGAACACGCAGACAACCATGGACTTCTCGGACAAGTCGCAGCCGATGACGGCCGGCCGCTCGAACGTGATCTTCTGCGCAACAGCAATACGCTCCAGCGCCTTGTGCTTGACGGCGTAAGCCTTGCCGCCCGGCACCGGCCAGACCTCATCCGACCGGACGCCGTACTTCTCCATGAAGTCGGAGATTTCCTTGGGGAGACGGTTAGCCATTGTTCTGCACCACGCGGAGGCCGGGTTTCGTGTTGCGCGCCATCAGGAACGCGCCGATCAGTTGTGCGCGGGTCATGATCTGGCCCATCAGCACGCGGTTGTGGTCGATCAGGTCAACCGTCTCGGGGTTGGCTGCCATCGCCATGAACTCGTCCATCTCGCGGAGGACGTAATCCATGCGCCTTTCGATCTGCTCTTCGGCAGAGAGGGGCGGTTCATCCATCGCCCTGCGAACAACTTCATCCAAGCGATCGAGATCTACGGTTTCCATCACAGCATCCACTTTGCGATTGCGAAGGCGCCCATGCCGGCGATCAGGCATGCGCAGAAAAGATCGATGCGGTTCTCGGGGATCATGGCAGGTACTCCGGCAAGTCCTTGATCAGCTCGTAATGCGCCTTCGCCTCTTCCATCGTTCGGAAGTCATCGATCTTCACCCATGATCCGCCAAGCAGTCCCGGCCTGCGCCAGAACAAGACGAACGGGTGATATGAGCTGCGGGCGAAATCGATCTTGAAGCGCATCACGCTTCCTCCAACTGCTCAAGGAGGTCAGCGATGGCTTCCTGCTCAGTGGCGCCGCGCCCGACCGGATGCGTGGAAAAGAAGCCGTCCTGATCGCAATCACAGTCGTAGTCATCCGTGACTGCGGACCAGTCCATGTTGCGAACCGGGATTGGCGGGTAATCGTGATTGGTGTGGATCTTCACGCCGTTGATGATGTGGGTGGTCATCACGCAGCCTCCACACGGAAGCAGTTGGCGAACGCCTCGCCCCTGAACGAAGCGACGGCGTCACGCTGCGAGCGGGTCAGCTCCTTGCTATCCTGCGCCCAGCGCTCGAAGATGATGCTGGTAATCTCGCTGGTAGCGTCGCGGGAGGTGCCGTTGCCGAGATCGAAGGCGATGACCTGATGAAGCTGCTCGATGTCCTCAGAGACATGAGCAATCACGTCGGCACGGCCCATGAGGGTGTCTTCGACGTAGGACACGTTGCCCCGGCGCGTTCCGCGGATGACAATGAACTGCTCGGTAACGGCCGGCTTGGCGAAGGTAACTTCGCGGAGGTTGGAAGGCGGAAGATGCTGGTTCATGGTGTGCGGCTCCCCGTGCTGATGGGGAGAACATACCTCACGTTTTGTGAGTATGCAAGCCTGTCCAGGATATTTTTTTCACGGAATGTGAATATCCGTACTACTACGGCGTGAGGCAACGGGGCGCGAAAGTTTAGTTTACAACTATCTGGGGTTATGAAACCTTAGCCGCCGTCCCGACATAAAAAGAACACCAACCCTTAACAGGTTCGCGTTCTGTTCTGATGCCGGACCTGATTTAGGGGGCTGGGAATGGAAATGCCGCTGCAATGGCACCGCCGCCAGGCGATCGTGCTGGCGAGTCAACTGCCCGAAAATTCGGCAGACGCTTTGATGGTAGTGCAGGCGCTAAAGGAGCTGGTGGACAGCTTTCTCGTGGCGAACGACGTCCCTCACACAGAGCCGCGTCGGCTAGGTACCAACGTTCTGCCGTTTACCGGGTAGGGCGTCAGGCCCTTCCTCGCGATCCAGCGCTTCCATTGCCTCTTCCAGGCGCTGGCGCATATCAACGGTAAGGAACCTCTCGTCCCCTCGCCGGATATAGTCGCTCCCGATGCCGGTCTTCGTCGCGATGAGATCGGCCGCACGCGATGATACCGGAATACCGTTGCGGAAGTTGCTCACGGCGGTAGGTCCGAGGCCCATACGATAGGCCCATTGGGTGGCGTTCTCGTTGGGCTTTGCGGTCGCCCGCATGATCGCCCTAAACCTCCTGGCGATCGGAGCGGCCTTGCCCCCGGTTTCTCTACGCTCGTACATGGAACCAATCCTATTCAAATTTGGGAAGATTCCTATTTCTAATTCTTGAGACTTGACGACCTCACGTTTCGTGAGGTAGAAGGGTTTCATGATCACGCGGCTCAATTCCATTGAAGAGGTTATCGAGGCCCTCGGAGGCAACCGGGAGGTTGCCGCGTTGACGGGCCGCAGAAGCCTGCACGCTGTCTCGATGTGGAAAAACCGCAATTCGTTCCCGAGCAGCACATTGCTGATCATGCGGGCAGCTTTGAAGGCGCGCGGCAAGTCAGCGCCCTCCAAATTGTGGGGCGTCCCGGAGGCCGAAAATGTCTAATGGGAATTGCTCATTCTGCGGCAAGGACAGCAGCCAAGTCTTTCGGCTCATCACGACTGATGGCGTGAAGATTTGCAACGAATGCGTAGGGCGCTGCGCAAACATTATCGCGGAAGAGTTGAAGAAGGTCGCCCGCGAAATCCAGTTCCCGGATCAAGACGATAACGGTGGGGATGCAGCATGACCATTCACTGGCATTTCGAAAAAAGTAGCCCGCGTGTTGTCGCGACGGGGGGATCCGACAAACACGCGGGCTCTCGCGGCACATACGCTTTACATGGTGCCGAGACCTTAACTATTACGCCGCGCGCTGCCTCCCGGCGCTTCCGGCAGACTGCCCGGAGCTTCGGCTCTGGGCCCTTTCTTCACGGCATGACTGACATCCGAGAATTTGCCACAGCCTGTTTCGTGTGGGGTTGTGTCGCGGCCGGCGGTCTTGCCCTTTTCGTCGCATGGTTCGTCGCAGCAACTCTGATCTATTGGGAGTAGTTCATGTTCAACATCTTCGAGATGGTGTTCTTGCCGTTTGAGATTTGGGCCAGTGTGGTTCGCGAGAACCAGCGCCCCGTTGTGACCACCGTCGCTGACATCGTTGTCATTACGGAGTCTCACCGTCTCCGCCGGCGCAACAAGATCCTGCGTCGGCAGCGTCTTGGTTATTAGATATTTCACGACGTTGGCCGTTACAGCGGCCAGCGTAATGAAACTGAGTTCTTCGTTATCGTTGGGTGAGTTCTTCATGGGTGTGGGCAATATACACCGTGAGGAGTTTTCAAGTGTCCAAGAAGTTTTTGCAGAGTAGCAAGAGGGGTTTGCCAGTGTCTGACGCCGCGTATCTGGATCAGGCCGCGATGTGGTCGAAAGACCTAACGCGCATGAGGGCGCGCGGGCCTGGCGACACCGAAAATGCCATGCGCCAGATCGAGCGCGAATACGGCATCGATTACGGCTTCCTCTGGTCGCTCCGATATCGCCGGGAGCGCCTGCGGATAATCAGTGTCTCGGTCTACGAGACCATCAGGGCGGCTTATCGCGCGGAATGCGAACGGCAACTGCGAAAGCTGGAAAATGACCTTAAAAAAACAGAGGAAATCGCCGGGGCTGACAGCAATGCTGTTTGCGCGGCTAAGGCTGTGGTTGGCCCGCATCTGGGCAAAGATCCGTAGACGCTGAATAGGCCCGCCAGCATCACAACATGCGGGCCATTGATGGAGCAGGGGATGTCACTGCAAGAAGAACTGCACCGCGCTCGCAAAGAGCGCCTCATTCGCATGTCTCAACCGAGGCAGAAGGTTGAGGTGAAGCCGGAGCCGATACCGGCCCCGGTTACTGAGTTCGACACAATCGAGGCCTGGATCAAGCGGCAGAGGGCCATTCCTCTGCCGGCTCATCGCGAGCCATCGTTCTCTCTTGTCGAGGAGTTTGACCAGAACTGCGCAACGATCGGCAAGGTCATCTTTGCGGTCGCTCAGCACTTCAATATTTCGACTCAGGATCTGAAAAGCTCCAGCCGCGTGGCGGCGCTGGCCTATGCGCGGCAGATCGGGTTCTATCTCTCGCGAGAGCTGACGAAGAAATCATTTCCGCACATTGGCGAGAGATTCGGCGGCCGCGACCACACCACGGTCCTGCACGGCTACCGCAAGATCGAACAGGCGATGAAGACGGACTGGACCGTCGCCTACGACATCGCGCACGCGGAGTTGCTGGTATGAAGCCCTCCCAACGCGAGCAGCAGGCTATGGATTATATCCGGCGTCATGTGAGTGAATTCGGTTACGCACCGTTTCAATGGCAGATCGCCGCGCACCTGAAGACGGACTCTCGAGGCTTCGTCTGCCGGATGCTCGACAACATGCAGCGCAAGGGACTTATCTCCCGCCGATATGGCTCACCTCGGTCGATCGAGGTGTTGCAGTGAGCAGTTTCATTCTCCCGATGCCGCCGTCTGTCAATGGCCTGTGGGCCAACAGTAGAAACGGTGGAAGGTTTCGGACCCAGCGATACGATAGCTGGATTTACGAGGCCGGCGCAGAGATCATGCGTCAACGCCCTAAGAAACACGTTGGCCCCGTAATCCTCCTGTATGAAGTTCAGGAGCCATCTGGCAAACGTAAGTTCGATCTCGGAAATCGTGAAAAGGCGTTGACCGACTTGCTCGTTAGCCATGGCATCATCCAGGCCGACGACAATACGGTCGTTCGTGAGATCAAGCTGAAGTGGGCGCCCGATGTCGAAGGCGTCCGAGTAACTGTTGCGTCAATCTTCAACCGCGTTCCTGACAACACGAAGGATAACGCGGAGGCCGCGTGACCGACAACTGGCAGAAGCTGGGGGACATTACCCAGCGCATCACTGATCGGCTCGCGCCGGTCGTTATCAACGTAGAGCTCGCCGGCCCCATCGCCGTCGCTCTCTACGCCGAGGCGATGAAATCCGGCATTAAGCCGGAGACGTTGGCGGCCGAAGCCGTGCGCTCCTACCTGGGAGACGCAGCATGAGCGTCGATTGGTTCAGGTCATGGCACGGCGCGCCCACCGATCCAAAATGGCTTCTCATTGCTCGTAACGCAATGAAACGCAATGAAACGCATGAAACACAGATCACGCCAGGCATGGTTTCCGCCGTGGTCTGGGCTCTCTTTGACTGTGCCAGTCAGGCAGAACAGAGGGGCAACGTTGAGGGTTTCGACATCGAAACGTACTCGATGTTTTCTGGCTTCTCGGAAGCCGCCGTCAGCGCAATCGTTGAGGAGCTTAAGCAGAAAAGCATAATTGTTTCAGGGTGTTTGTCGGCTTGGGAAAAAAGGCAGCCGAAGCGTGAGGACAACTCGACTGAGCGTGTTCGCGCTCATCGTAACGCAATGAAACGCAATGTAACGCAATGTAACGCTAGAGAAGATAAAGAGGAGAATAGAGAAGAAAAGAAAGATGCCGCGCCAAAAGGCGCGCAGGTTGTCGAATTGGTCAATCCTGAAAAAGCATTCTTCGATCAGGCGGCGCAGATCCTTGGTGGCAGCGGGCGGTCTCTGGCCGGTCAGCTTCTCAAGGCGAAGGATCGTAACGTCGCCCTGGCTCATTCAGCCCTGCTGACTGCATCAACCAAATCGGATCCTCGGGAATACATCGGCGCAATCATCCGAGGGCGCGGGGGAGGGGTCGAAGACCTGCGAGCGAGGGGCGAGGCATGGTGATTGATCAGCTCGAGAAGCTCGGGATCCGGGCGCGCAACAAACCAGGGGAGCAGAGGGTGATTTGCCCTCGCTGTAGTCCGACAAGGCAAAAGAAGCGCGATCGCTGCTTAGGGGTGAATATTGATGGGGATGCGGGAAAATATCACTGTTGGCACTGCGGTTGGTCCGGAGCCGTCTTCGCGGATCAGCGCGGCCGCAGGCCAGTGGCTGCAAAAGACCCGTGGGATCAGCTCGGATACTCTAGCGCTGCTGCCCGTCGCATCCGGTACGGCATTCTTTCCTGACCTTTCCCGGAAGTCGGAGGCGGTTTTCTTCCGCTTCAAGGACGGCTGGAAGGCGCGTTCGTATCCAGACAAGGGCTTCGTGGCCGGCGGCGGGTTCAAGCTCTCATTTTGGAATCTTGAACAGGTTCTGAAGGCGGCGCCGAACGAGGTGTTCATCGTTGAGGGTGAGCTGGACGCCTGTGCATTGGTCGAGGCAGGGATCCCGCCCGATCGCGTGCTGTCCGTCCCCAACGGGGCGAAGCAAAAGGCGGCGGACAACCCGCAGGACATGCGGGGCTATGACTACGTGAAGGAAGCGCTCGCGGCCGGTCTGTCCAAGGTCAAGAAGTTCGTTTGGTGTGGCGATGCTGACGGTAGCGGCCATGCCCTGCGGGCCGACATGGTTCGGATCCTCGGAGCTGCCAGGTTCTGGTTCGTGGACTGGCCGGAGGGCATCAAGGACGCCAACGAATACCTCATCAAGGACGGCGCGGACGCTCTGAGCGAGCTTGTTACGGATGGGGCGCTGCAATGGCCCGTGGCTGGCCTGTATCGCCTTGACGAGCTTCCTGAGCCGCCGCCGCTGACGCTCTGGGATCCGGGATTCCCGGAGTGGGAAAACAAGATCAAGCTGGCGCCGCGAACGTTGAGCGTGGTGACGGGCCATCCCGGCCACGGCAAGACGGCCATGTGGTCGCAAATCTGGTTCCAGGTGGTGAAGCAGTACGGCGTTCCGGCTTGCGTGGCGTCATTCGAGACGCGCCCCAAGCCCCATCTTCGCCGGCAACTCCGCACGCTGCTGGTTGGCAAGCTCGAAAAGGATTTGACGCAGGAGGACAAGACCAGGGCCGATGCGTGGATCCGCGATCGGTATCTGTTTCTTGTCCACCCCGAGCAGCGTCCGACGCTCGAATGGTTCCTGGACATGGCCGAGATCGCCGTCGTTCGCCACGGCGCCAGGATCATCCAGGCAGATCCTTGGAATCGGCTTGAGGCGTCACGGGGGCGGGACGAGAGCGAGACGGAATACATAGGGCGCTGCCTGCGCACCCTTCACGCTTTCGCCCACGACATGAACTGCCACGTCCAGATTCTGGCGCATCCCGCCAAGATGGACAGCGCACGGCGGGGGCAAGCGCCTGGGCTTGAGGACATCAGCGGATCCAAGAATTGGGAAAACATGGTGGACCAGGGTTTCGTGGTTCATCGGCCGGAGGTGTTCGACGGCACGAACCGGAAGACCGAAGCGCACCTGTATCACCGGAAGTCGCGTTTCGAAGAGTTGGGGTATCCGTGCAAGCTGGCGATGGATTTCAAGTTGAGTGAGGGGCGTTACGTCTCAACCGACTATCAGATGGGGTACTAGGGGCATGAACAAGCACGTCAGGCGGAAGCGGACGCCGTACGATCCGTCCAAGGTGGTCGATCGCAGAGCACAAGAGCTCGGACGCGGCGCAGAGGTCTATTTCGTTGAGATCGAAGACCCGTATGAGGCCGGCGCCAAGATCCTGGCAGCCCGGTCTCGCCGGGACGATCCTCTGGCTGACATGCATGCCCGGAAGCAGATCGATGAGGCGCAATTCCGAGGCGGGCTTGCCTTCCAGAAGGATTTCGAGGCGGCAGAGCGCGGCCCTCGAGCGATAGATCCCGGCAAGGAGTTCGTTGACGGCGGGATGATGCCAGAGCCCATCACCGAGGCGCAGCAGAAGGCAGCCTTGCAGCTTGCCATTGTCTACAGGGAGTTGGGGGCGGACGGATCAGCCCTCATGCATGACGTTCTAATCCACGGCCAGAGCTACAAGCAGATCGCGGCATCGCGTGGCTTCTCGGGACAGCGCTGGGAGCGGTATTTTGGAACGACTGTGTTTCTTCATCTGCACACGCTGGCGTTCGTCTACGGCTTCGCGAAGGAGCGAACTGGGCGGAAGCGTCTTGAGGTCTGTGGATAACTTGCGGATCGGTACAAAATAGTTGACCGTACGCTCAGAACATGCAAATTGCCATTGTCGCAAGAGTTTTAAGCCAGATCAGGCCGAACCTCTTTGCACTTAAGACCCAGATTGATCTGGGCGGCGGGGGTCATGACCCGTGCTAACTATCCGCCGGGTTGATCTCCGGCATACACCCGCCCCGCCTAGGTGGTCATGCGGCCTTAACGGGCTCCCCCACATGCGCATATGGGCGGGTTTTCATTTTGCCGCCTTAGCTCGAAGTTTCAGGCAGAGCGGGGACCTTGTAAGTCTCAGGTTGCTGGTTCGATTCCGGCAGGCGGCTCCAAGTTCGCGCGGCCTCAAGCAACCCGATGCGCTGCATCCCCCTGCCACGGCCGACTACGTGCCGAGAGCGCCGACATGCTGAGCGCCGCGCGAAACCCATAGGTGCCAAGTGAACTTCGGAATCAGCCCAGCCTTCGAAGAGATTGACTGGATGGTGAGGAACCTTGAGCACGCAGCGTTGATCGTGGCTGGCCTTCAGGCGCTGGCCTGTGCCGCATGTGAGTGGAGAGCATGACCGACAACGTTCGCTACATCCGCGACTACAAGCGGCGTGAGGAGCGCGAGGCGGCCGATGTGAGGCTTGCCAAGCAGGCTCACGATAGCTCGGCTTACACTGCTGGCCTGCGCGGGTTGAATTACGCCGACACCGCGCCGTGCGAAATGCCGCCGGTTCAGCCGAGCTATCAGGCGCCGGAGCAAGATCCAGCATGATCAGTTGTTCGCATTGGGGAATGTTCCGGGCAATCCCGGATGATGAATTGCGCCACCTAGTCTGGTGGTTAGGCGAGGGGCGCGGCCGATGACAGAAGCCGTTTTCCAATTCAAGGCGATCAAGCAGAAGCTCGACCGTCAAGACCAGAAAGCCGAGTTCGAGGCGAAGGAAGAGGCGCAGCGAGCGAGCTATGCGGGGCTCTATGGCGTGATGGTGCCGCTGGTGAGGTCTGACTACTCCGGCCTATTCGAGAAGATCCACGAACTCTACGGCGATATCAAGATCTAGGAGATCACCATGGCAAAGAAGCCCCCGAAGAAACCGATGAAGCCCGGCAAGCCCAAGCCTGGTTGCTGATCTAACCCCAAATTCAGTAAATGGCTAAAACTCCTACCGATATCCGATCTTTGGCGCGAGGCCACACAGAGGGCGCACTGGCTACCCTTGCCAGCATCATGCACTCGGAAGAGGCCGCACCAGCAGCCCGCGTAGCTGCGGCAAATGCCCTTCTGGATCGGGGGTGGGGTAAGCCTGCTCAGCCCGTTGATGGGGACGGTGAGGGCGGCCCGGTCAGCATTCTGCACAAGATCGAGCGCGTGATTGTCCAGCCTTCAAATTCAGACGGCTAGGGTATTCGAGCCGCTACTTCATCCCTCCAGGTACAAGGGGGCGCATGGAGGCCGCGGCTCTGGAAAGTCGCACTTCTTCGGCGAGCTCGCTGTTGAGGACGCACTAAGAGCGCCTGGCGACTTTGGCGAGGGCCTGCGGATGGTCTGCATCCGAGAGGTGCAGAAAGATCTAACGCAGTCCTCAAAACTTCTGATCGAGGACAAGATCAGGCGGCTGGGTCTGACCGAGGCGGATGGCTTCAGGCCATGGAATGACCGGATTGAGCTACCCAAGGACGGGGTGGTGATCTTCAAGGGCATGAAGGACTACTCAGCGGACTCGGTGAAGTCGCTGGAGGGCTTTCATCGGGCCTGGATGGAGGAGGCGCAGTCGATCTCGGCGCGGTCTCTATCGCTGCTTCGCCCGACCATTCGCTCTCCAGGATCTGAGATCTGGGCGAGCTGGAACCCGACCCGCAAGAGCGACGCGGTGGATGATTTCTTCCGCGGCCCACAGGGGCTGCCGAAGGGCGCTGTGGTCGTGCAGGCCAACTGGCGGGATAACCCGTTCTGGACGGCCGAGCTCGAGGCTGAACGTCAGATTGAGTTGGAGCGCTATCCCGAGCGCTATGACCACACTTACGAGGGCGGATATGCGGCGGCCTTTGAGGGCGCTTACTTCGCCAGGCTTCTTGCGGACGCCAAGCGTCAGGGGCGGATAGGGGTCGTTACAGCCGATCCTCTGCTGCCGCTCCGTGCGTTTATCGATATCGGCGGCTCAGGAGCCAATGCCGACGCTTTCACCATCTGGATTGTCCAGTGGGTGGCGCAGGAAATTCGCGTTCTCGACTATTACGAGGCGGTCGGGCAGGTGCTCGCGTCTCACGTGGCATGGCTGCGGTCGAATGGCTACGAAAACGCCATCCTGTACCTACCGCACGATGGCGTGAACGAGAACAACGTCACCGGCAAGCGCTACGAAGAGCATCTTCGGGATGCGGGCTTCAAGGTCGAGCCGCCAGTCAAGAATCAGGGCAAGGGCGCTGCGGCAATGCGGATTGAGGCCGTTCGCCGGCTCGCTCCCAAGCTCTGGTTCAATGAAAAAACCACGGAGTCGGGGCGCCAGGCGCTGGGCTTCTATCACGAGAAGAAAGACGAAAATCGCAATGTTGGTCTCGGTCCTGATCATGATTGGTCGTCGCATGCTGCGGACTCGTTCGGCCTGATGGCTATTTGCTACGAGGAGCCGGGCAGGGCTGCGAACTTCAACCGCGTCATCAACTACCCGAGGGCGGGCGTTGCCTAAGATTGACACGCCTGCGCTCACGGCCATGTTGGCGGCCGAGCGAACCAACGCGCTTGCGGCTATCGAGGCGTCAAAGCTCTCGTCTGACCGCTCGGACGCGATGGATTATTACCTCGGCGATATGTCCAAGGACATGCCGGCGGCTGATGGCCGGTCGCGCGCGGTCTCAACCGATGTCGCCGACACGATCGAAGGGCTGATGCCGCAGCTTATGGACATCTTCGCGGGGTCTGACGAGGTTGTCAGGTTCGAGCCGGTTGGTCCTGAGGACGAAGAGGCGGCCCAGCAGGAAACCGACTATGTGAACCATGTGTTCATGCAGCAGAATCCGGGCTTCATGACGCTTTACGCCTTCGTCAAGGACGCGCTGCTGTCCAAGGTCGGCGTGGTCAAGGTCTGGTGGGAGGAGCGTGAGGTCGAGGAGCGCGAGACGTATCTTGACCTGACCGAAGAACAGTTTGCGCGGGTTGTCGCCGAGGTTGAAGCCTCTGGCGGGGCCCTGGAGATCGTTGAGCACAGCTCAAGGCCGATGGGAGCGCAGGCGTAATGGACGCTCTTGCGCCACAAGCCATGCCTGCGGCTTTGCCCATGGTGCTGCACGACATCACCGTCGTCAACACCAAGAAGCAGGCCCAGGTCAAGGTGATGGGCGTTCCTCCCGAGGAGTTCGGGATTGAGCGCGGCGCCAGGACGATCAAGGACTGCAACTATTGCTTCCACGAATCGTCCCGTCCCGTGGGTGACCTGATCGGGCTTGGCTATGACGCCGAGCAGGTCAAAGGAATCGCCTCGAGCTCGCCGGCTCCAACTACCGAAGATCTGTCTCGCGATAGCGTGGACGAGGAGCGCCCCGAGGCCGATAGCCTCAACGAAATGGCCCGCCTGGTCCGCGTGACCGAGCATTACATCCGCATGGACTACGAGGGCAACGGCAAGCCCTGCATCTATCGGGTGACGACCGCGGGCGAGGGCGGGATGATCCTCAAGCGCGAGGGCAAGGAAGACATCGAGCGGGTTGACGAATACCCGTTTGCTGCTGCCAGTCCGGTCCCGCAGTCGCATCGGTTCTTTGGCCGGTCTGTCGCAGATCTTGTGATGGATATTCAGCGCATCAAGACCGCCCTGATCCGCGGCTTGCTGGACAACGTTTACCAGCACAACAACGCTCGTACTGAGATCGCCGAGAGTCACGCAGGCCCGAACACGCTGGATGACCTCCTTGTGAGCCGTCCGGGCGGCATTGTTCGGACCAAGACTCCGGGCGGTCTCAACCCGCTTCAGGTGCAGGACATTACCGGCAGCGTCTATCCGGCGCTCCAGTATATGGACGCGACGCGGGAGATGCGGACGGGCGTCAGCAACCAGTCGCAGGGCATCGACGCCAACGCCTTGCAGAACCAGAGCGCGACCGCGGTTGCGCAGGTGTTCTCGGCCTCGCAGATGCGCACTAAGCTGATTGCGCGCATCCTGGCTGAGGGCGTGCGAGACATGTTCGCGCTGCTACATGCGACGATCCGTAAGCACGGTCAACAGGCCGAAACGGTTCGGCTGCGCAATACCTGGGTCGAGGTCAACCCGCGCAACTGGAAAACGCGCAACGACATGACCATCAACGTCGGGCTCGGCTCCGGCGGCAAGGCTCAGCAGTTCGCGCAAGCCATGGCAATTGCCAACTTCCAGAAGGAATTGCTGATGGGAGGCAAGACCAATCTGGTTGACGACAAGGGCCTGTATAATACCGGCGCTGAGCTGCTGAAGATCATGGGGCATAAGAACCCCGACAAGTTCCTGAACGACCCGAGCGCAAAGGACCCGCAGACCGGCCAGCCCCTTCATCCTCCCGTTCCGCCGCCGCCTGATCCTGCGTTGATCAAGGTCCAGGCCGACGCCCAGATGAAGGACAAAGAGCTTCAGATGCGCGGCCAGGAGATCGTGGCGAATGCCGAGATCGCCAAGCAGGCCGACGAGCGCAAGGCTCAGATCGAGAGCGTTCAGGCGCAGGCCGATATTGCGACGCAGAATCGCAAGACCGAGGCCGAAATGGCCCTGGCCCAGCAGAAGTTCGAGCTAGAGCGGGAATTGAAGCTGCTGGACTTCCAGCTCAAGAAGCAGATGCATGACGAAGAGATGCAGATGCGTCGTGAGCAGCATCAGCAGGCTATGGCGGCGGGCGCATTCAAGGTTGTTGCCGGCGCCGAGGCCCACGGCCAGAAGATGGAGCAGATGCGTAGCAAGCCGGAGAGCGGAGAGTGAGCGACGAAGTTAAGCTCGCCAAGGCCGTTGACCGCGCCTCTCGCGCAGAACGTCTTCTGGGTGACGATCTGCTCAAGGAAGCATTCGAAACGCTCGAAAAAAGCTACATTGACGCCTGGCGGGCTACCACGATCCACGCCACGGCCGATCGGGAAAAGCTGTTCGTTGCCATCAACGTCGTCGGCAAGGTCCGCGATCATCTGAATTCAGTTGTTCAAAACGGTAAGCTCGCTAAGGCAGAGCTTGCAACACTGTCCGAGCCCAAAAAGCGGTTCGGCATCGTCTAACCAAGGATATGCATGTCTGATCAAGCAATCGCTCCGGTGAGCGAGGGCGCATCTGCGCCTGATCTAAACGCCCGCGACCTGAGCGCCCTTTTTACTCAGGCTCGTGAGGAGCCGCAGGAACAAGAACAAGCTGCCGAGAGCGCGGATGACGCGACCGCAGCACCGAAATTGGCTGATGAAGCCAACGCCGATCCGGCAACGGACCCCGGCGAGACGAAGGAAGCCGAAGCGGCTGAGCCGCCCATCGAGCGACCGAAGTCTTGGTCTAAGGACGAAGACGCCGAGTGGCAATCCCTTCCCCGCGCCATGCAACAGAAGATCGTTGCGCGCGAATTGGAGCGCGACAAAGGCACTCTCCGAAGCCAGCAGGAAGCCGCTGAAACGCGAAAGGCCGCACAGGCCCAAGCCGAAGCAGCGGAGAAGGCAAGGCAAGAGTATGAGGCCAAACTTCCGGCCTTGATGCAGGCCCTGCACGAAACCAGCCCGTTCGCCGACATCCAGAACATGGCCGACGTGGAAAAGCTTCAGGCGGAGGACCCGTTCCGCTTCCAGCAGTTCCAAGTCTACCAGTGGAAGATGCAGGGCGTCCAGGCCGAGCTTCAGCAGGCAGAGCAGCGGAAGGCGACCGAGACGCAGACCAAATGGGCGCAGAGCGTCCAGGAGGAAAACGCCAAGGCTGCCGAGTTCATCCCTGAGCTTGCAGACAAGGAGAAGGGCCCCGCGCTGGTCAAGCGTGTGGCTGAAGAACTGCTTCCCGAACTTGGTTTCAAGTCAGACGAGCTCGCAGACCTGGCGGCCGGAAAATCGAAGCTCTCGATTTACGACCATCGCATTCAGCGTCTGCTCGCCGATGGGCTGAAGCTCCGGGATATCCAGAAGGCCAAGATTGCTGTTGTCGCCAAGCCGGCTCCCCCCGTCCTGCGCCCCGGCGCCGCGAAGCCTCCGGGCTCTGCACAGTCGGAAACCATCCAAAACCTCTCAGCAAAACTCGAACGCTCAGGCAGTCCAAAGGACCTTGGCGCCCTCATCGGGGCCATGCGCCGGGCATAAGGATCAAGACACATGGCACTTCCGACCAACACGTTTAGCGCTTACGACGCTATCGGCAACCGCGAGGATTTGATCGACAAGATCTACAAGACCTCGCCGACTGACACCCCCCTGATCTCGGCCATCGAGCGCGTCAAGGCCACTGCCGTCTATCACGAATGGCAGACCCAGGCCCTGGCCGCCGCCGACACCGCGAACGCCGTCCTCGAAGGCGACGACGCTGTGACGGACGCCGCGACCCCGACCGTTCGTCTCGGCAATTATTGCCAGATCTCGGACAAGGTGCCGCGCGTCTCGGGCACGCAGGAAGCCGTTGAGCACGCCGGCCGTGGCAGCGAAATGGACTACCAGATCGCGCTCAAGACCCAGGAGCTGAAGATCGACCTCGAGGCGATCCTGTTCGGCACCAACCAGGCCCGCAACGCTGGCGCCGCGGCGACTGCGCGCAAGGTGGCCTCGGTCCTCTCCTGGATCAAGACCAACACCAGCAAGTCCGGTTCTGACCCGGCGGCGGCTGACGGCACGGGCACCCGCACTGACGGCACCCAGCGCGCCTTCACCGAGTCTCAGCTCAAGACCGTTCTTCAGTCGATCTGGACCAACGGCGGCAAGCCCGGAACGATCGCTCTGGGCGGCTTTAACAAGCAGTCGTTCTCGACCTTCACGGGCCGCGCGACTCCGATGGAAGAGGCTTCTTCCAAGAAGATCGTCGCTTCTGTCGACTTCTACGATTCCGACTTCGGCAAGCAGAAGGTCATGGCCTGCCGCAACATGCGTGCTCGTGACTGTCTGGTTCTCCAGATGGACATGTGGGCGATGGCGACCGTCCGCAACATGAAGATGAAGGACTTGGCCGTCACCGGCGACAGCAAGCGCGTTCAGATCCTGACCGAGTACTCGCTTGAGGCCCGCAACGAGAAGTCCTCGGGCGGTATCTTCGACCTGACCACCTCGTAAGACAAGGAGCATCAGCACATGAGCACGATCTATACCTTCCAGGCTGAATGCCCCGCGCTTGCGGAGGCTCCGGCTGCAACTGACGTCCTGCTGGTTTACGACACCAGCGCCGGCCGCACCAAGACGATCACCGCAGACTATCTGGGCGGCGCCGTCTCGGCTCCGGTCGCGACCACGGCAACGTCTCTGACGGTTACTGCGGCGGCCCACGCCAACCGTACGGTTGTGGTCAACTCGGCGGCGCCAATCGCGGTGACGCTGCCGCAGGCGACCGGCACTGGCAACAAGTACCGCTTCTGGATCGGTGTTGCTGCAACGGCCACCGGCCACACCATCAAGGTCGCGAACGCGACTGACGTGATGGCGGGCTATGCCTTCTGTGTTACTACGACCTCGGACAACGCGGAGGGCTTCAAGACCTCGGCCACTTCGGACACGATCACGCTCAACGGCACCACGCTTGGCGGCGTTGTGGGTGACATCGTGGAGATCGAGGACGTCAAGACCGGGATTTTCTCGGTCAAGCTGTTCACGGCTCCGACCGGCACCGAAGCAACCCCGTTCAGCGCGACGGTCAGCTAAACATGAAAATGGACATGGCGGGCGTCAGCGTTATGCTCGCCATGCCCACGCATCGGGATATCCCGGCCGGCACTGTTGCCTCGCTTCTGGCTACGCAAGACCTTCTCACGGCGCAGCGTATCCCGTTCGAGGTGCAGTTGCAGGTCGGGAATTCTCTCGTCACCCACGCCAGATCAAAGATCGCCCATACCTTCCTGAAGTCGGACAAGTCGCTCCTGTTCTGGGTCGATTCCGACATTGAGTGGGAGGCCAAGGACTTTCTGCGGCTTTGCGCGCTTGCGACAAAGATGGACGTGGTTGGCGGGGCTTATCCTGCAAAGCGTGACCCGATTGTCTTCTTTCTCGATCCCTCAATAGGCGGAGAGATTGAAAGCAATGAATACGGCTGCCTGAAAATCGGCGGCTGGGGCATTGGCTTTACCGTCATGAACCGCCGCGTCATCGAGGCGATGGCGGCTAAATCGCCAAAGCTCAAGTTCAACGGCTCTGACGAGCCGATCGCTCACATGTTCCGCTGCGATGAGATCGACGGTTTCGCTCGCGGCGAGGACATGGCGTTTTTTGCCGATGTGAAAGACCTCGGGTTTGAGACGTTCTTAGACCCGAACGTAACCCTGGGCCATATCGGCTCGAAAACCTACACGGCCTCGATATCGGATATGCTGAGGCCTATTGGAGATGATTCAAATGGCACTTCCGGCTAACCGACCCCTGAATGAGGTTTCCATTCATGCGACCATGCCCGACCTTTCCACGTCGGACACGGTTTACATCCCGAGCCCCTGGCGTGGTCGTATCGTCCGTTACTACTCGGCTATCGATAACGCAATTACGACTGCGGATGGCTCGGTCTCTCTGACCATCAACGGAACAGCGGTCACCGGCAGCACCATCACCGTAACGCAATCCGGTTCTGCCGCTGGTGACGTGGACAGCGCCATTCCGACCGGCGCGAACTACGTCAACGAGGGCGATTATATCGGCATCGTCACGACCGGCGCCTGCGACACGACTTGCATTACGCATTTTGAAATTGTGATCGACAGGGATTAAGCCGCATGGCTACGCAGTATTGGGGCACGGGCTATCTCGGGACGCACCAAAGCAAGGCGTATACCGGAACGGCTGGAACGATCGATAACGCGATCTCAACGGGCGTTCAGAAGGTGCGTGTTGTCGTCACGAGCGCCGCCTATATCAAGATCGGTAGCAGCCCGACCGCTACGACCTCTGACGTCTATATGGCTGCTGACGCTCCGGAATACTTCACCATTCGTTCCGGCGAGAAGGTTTCCGCGATCCAGGTCTCCGCCGGCGGCACCCTGCATGTGACAGAGGTCTCGTGACAGTCAGCACGCTTTACCACGCAGACGGCAGCAAGATCGTCATCGAGCGCGTGCAGGACGTTGAGCCGATCCTTGAGCACAACAAGACCTTGCAAACGCTCGAGCAGCGCAGCGATTGGGGCCGGCACGTCGCCAGCGTCCCGAACGTGATCCTCGAGAAATGGCTCAACGAGGAATGGGACCGAGGCAACATCAACATGCAGTTCGGCTCCGACGAGTTCTTCCAGATGGTGGAGCGCAAGCTGCAAGATCCTCAGTATCGGGCGTTTCGAACGGATGCGTCCTTTAACGGCGTCTTGGGGTTTGGTAGCTAATGTCATTCTCAACCTATGCCGATCTTCAAAGCCAGATTGCCAATTGGCTGGCACGGGACGACCTGACCAACTACATTCCTGACTTCATTCGGCTGTTCGAATGCTCCGCGGCGCGCAGGCTCAAGGTGCGGCCGACGCAGACAAGCACCACGCTCACACCGTCGTCGGGCACGGCCACGCTTCCAACCGACTTCTTTGGCGTCGTGCGTGCGACCTGGACGGGAGACCCGCGCGTTGAGCTGAGCTATGCCCATCCGACCTATTTGGAAGGTCTATTCCCGACCGTTCCGAGTGGGACGCCATCATTCTACACGATCGAGGGCACGTCTCTTAAAGTCCGCCCCTCTGACGATACGGCGGTCAATCTTCTCTATAATCAACGTACCGCCGCCGTCGAGAGTGCGCTGAACTGGCTCTATACCAGCCATTTCGACGCCTATCTGTTTGGTTCATTGGCGGAAGCCAACGCCTTCAACAAGGACGTTGACCCTGCTGGCCTTTGGAAGGCGCGGCGCGACGAGGTGTTCAGCGAAATCCTCATGGCTGACTTCAACGAGCGCGGCGGCATGGCTGTTCGCGTCTTTGGTCAAACACCCTAATGCCGCTTCTGCCTTTCGGCGCATGGCATCCGGACGCCAGCGACTACGAGAGCCAGACCAACGCGCACGACATCAACAACGTGCTGCCGCGGGCGGACGGCTATGGCCCGTTTCCTGACTTCGCCATTCTCTCGCAGGCGCTTCCCGATACCTGCCGAGGCGGCTTCTACGCGCTGAAATCTGACGGCTCGGTCGCTGTCTTCGCGGGCACATCCAAGCGTCTCTATCTCGCCAACAACACCGATTATTCGTGGATTCCGGTCTCTAAGACCACGACCTGCACGATATCGGCGGCGTCTCCCGGCGTCATTACGGAAGTCGCCCACGACTCGCTGGCCAACGAGCCGAAGGTGTTCTCGAACTCTGGCGGCGCGCTTCCTGCGGCGATCACGGCAGGAACGGTCTACTACGTCAAGACGGTTCTGTCCGTTGATACCTACACGATCTCGGCAACGCCAGGTGGAGCTGCGATCAACACGGCGACGACTGGTACCGGAACGCATTCGGTTACGCATCTCTATTCTGAACTGTCGAGCGACGCGCAGTGGCAGTTCGTGCAGTTCGGCAATCTCGTCAAGGCGACGCAAAAAAACGCCGTTCTGCAAACCTACACGCTCGGCACATCCTCGGCTTTTGCGGACAACGCCGGCTCTCCTCCCCAGGCGTCCTATATCTCTGTGGTGGGCCGCTTTTTGGTGCTATCCGGGCTGTTGTCCAACCCGTTCCGCATCCAGTGGTCCGCGCTGAACGACACGACTGGATGGACGTCGGGCGTCGATCAGTCGGACTATCAGGACTTTCCGGACGGCGGCGTTGTCCGCGGCGTGGCCGGCGGCGAGTTCGGGACCGTGTTTCAGGATCAGGCTATCAGGCGGATGTCCTACATCCCCGGCTCCGACCTGATCTTCCAGATCGAGCGCATCGCGCAGGATCAGGGCCTGTTCGCGCCATACAGCATCGTCAGGGCAGGCATCTATACGTTCTTCCACTCTGCGCAGGGCTTCTTCAAGATCGCTCCCGGCGGGCTTCCAGAGCCGATCGGGCGAGAGAAGGTTGACCGCACGTTCTTTACCGATCTCGACAAGACCGAGCTGCGGATGTTCATCGGAGCATCTGACCCAAGGTCTACGCGCGTGTTCTGGGCCTACAAGTCCACCTCCGGA
Organism: Bradyrhizobium sp. LVM 105; assembly: GCF_003957705.1. Taxonomy (NCBI): domain Bacteria; kingdom Pseudomonadati; phylum Pseudomonadota; class Alphaproteobacteria; order Hyphomicrobiales; family Nitrobacteraceae; genus Bradyrhizobium; species Bradyrhizobium sp. LVM 105. Next base: position 116,100 of record NZ_QZMV01000005.1, read on the forward strand.
CTGACGGGGCTTTACGACAAAATCATTGGGTACGACTACGTTCTGGACCGATTTTTCCCGATCGATATGAGCGGGGAATATCTGCTCGGTCTTTCGCAGCCCGGCATTACGCTGGAGGGCTTGGACTCCATCTCGTCGTCGATCGACGCGCTCGCCGCCTCGCTTGACAGCTTCGCGGTGGCTACTCAGCCCCTGATCGCTCAATTCTCTAGCGCTCACAAGATGGGCTTTTTCTCTGGGGCAAACCTGGAAGCAACGCTCGAGAGCGCAGAGCAGGGTACGGATGGGAGGCGCATCTTCGTGAACGGGTTCAGGCCCGTGACTGATGCTCCAACGTTCTACGGCACTTGTTCCTACCGCGAGACGCAGCAGGACACGCCCACTTCGACGGTGGAGGTCGCGCGCAACTCGCGGACTGGCCGTTGCGACATGCGGCGCTCGACACGGTATTCCAGGTTCAAGATCCGCATCCCCGCCTCAACCTCGTGGTCGTTCGCGGCCGGAGTTGAACCTGACGTCAGGACCGAGGGCCTGACCTGATGGTCTACGCGCCCGGTACGCTCGAGACCGACCAGAAGAAGCAGAACATGGCCTTGCAGCAGCAGGCCAGCGCGATTGCTACTGCAACGACAGACATTGCGACGAATACGGCATCAATCTCCGCAAATACTGCGAATATTTTGGTGCTGACCCCAGGGCATCTGTTTGGGCTGACCCTATCGACAGCGGGATCAAGCGCAACCTTCTCGGTTGCTGCCGGTGGCGCTGCCGACAGCGCCGGCTCGTCCCTTATGAGCCTGGCCTCAGCCATCAGCAAGACCACGAGTGCCTGGGCTGTTGGTACAGGAAACGGCGGCCTCGACACAGGGTCGATCGCGAATAGCACCTGGTATCATGTCTTTCTGATCAAGCGGACTGATACTGGCGTTGTGGACGTCCTTGTTTCGACTTCTGCATCGTCTCCAACGATGCCGACGAGCTATACGCTCAAGCGCCGCATTGGCGCCATGAAGACCAATGGTTCGGCGCAGTGGACCAAGTTCATTCAGCTTGGCGATGAGTTCCTGTGGGATACGATCGTCAACGACGCGAACGCGCAGAACCCTGGAACGTCGGGGACGCTCTACACTCTTACAGTTCCGACCGGCGTTCAGGTTTCGGCGCAATTGTCCATTCTTTGGTTCAACGTCAGCGCAAGCAACTATCTGTTCGTGTCCTCGCCGGATATCACGGCCCCCTCGGTAACGACCGCGACAGATTCCACGCTCTACAGCGTCGATAGCACGCATCCTGGCGTGACCGGAGCATATGTCAGGACCAACACCTCAGCGCAGGTGAGAGCAACATCGAGTGGCTCAAACGGGTCGATGTACCTCAACACGATCGGCTGGATTGACCGCCGTGGGCGTGACGTTTGAGCGCTGAGCTTATCTGCGTCGATCCATCTCTGGTCGATGAGATGTGGCCGCATGTGCGGGACAAGATCAGGGCGGCGGTCGAACGGACAGGATTGAGCAGCTTCGCGGACATCGAGAGCGATGTTCTGACGGGAATGCAGCTTGTCTGGATCGCCTGGAACGGCAGCGAGATCATGGCGGCTGCGACCACGCAGCTTGTGAGGCCGTTCCATAAGGTTTGCGTGTTAACGGCTTGCTCCGGTTACGACCGGGCGCAATGGCTGCCACTGTTCGAACAGATTGAGAAATACGCGGAAAACGAAGGCTGCTCCTCCATGCGGATCTATGGCCGCAAGGGTTGGGAGCGGGTGTTAAGCGGCTATCGAGCCGAACACGTCATCCTGGAGAAGCGCCTTGGGCGGTAAGAGCACGAGCACCACCACACAGTCGTCCGAGACCAACCCTTGGGCGCCGGCACAGGACACGCTCAAGGGCATCCTTGGGCAACTCAATGGCTACCTGCCGCAAACCGGCTTGACCAGCACGCAGAGCCAGGCGCTCAACACGATCGAGCAGAACAACGCCACGGCGGACGCATATAAGCCCGCAATCCAGAATTACACCACCGACATGCTCAACGGTGGTGGAGCGCTGAACCAGCAGGGCGCGATCAACAACGCCTATCAGCAGTATTATAACCAGACTAACCCTCTGGCATCGAACACCAACTATAATCCGTATGACACGGCGGGGTTCAAGGACGCGATTAACACGGCGGTTTCCGACATTACGAACGCCACCAATGGCACGTTTGCGGCGGCGGGTCGGGACTTCAGCGGCGCCAATTCACAGACCCTTGGCCGTGGCATTATGCAGGGCATCGCGCCGACGATCGCGGCTCAGTACAACCAGAACGTCCAGAACCAGCAGGGAGCGGCCGGCAACCTCTACAACGCCGGCAACACCACGGCGGGCCTCAATACCGGGTTGCAGAGCCTTTACAACTCGAACCGTGGCACTGGCGTGTCTTCGGTCGGAACTGGCCTTGATGCCATGAACGAGGGCGCCAAATCGAACCTGGCCGCAGAAGCTCAGCGCCTCGGCATCCCGCTTCAGAATCTCGGCTTGCTGGCCCAGATCGGCGTTCCCATTGCGGGTCTAGGCGGCACCTCGAGCGGCAAGAGCTCGACGGAAAACCAGATGTCCGGTGTCGATCAGTTCTCCAAGATCATGAGCGGCATTGGAAGCTTCGCGAACAATGGTCAGGGCGGCTCTTCCGGTAGTGGCGTCATGGGCCTCTTGAACTTCCTATAGGACATCAATGGCTGGTCTTCTCGACTACATCACAAATCCAATCGGCACGGTTGGAGCGGGCCTTTTGGGCGATATTGCGAACTATTACCGCAATATGCCGCAGCCGCAGGCGAGTGCCGGCGGCCCGCAGTATGATGCGATGGGCTCGTTCACTGGCATCAACATTGCGCCTCAGGAACCCCAGGCGCCACCGTCCGTCTTCACTACTGGCGCGTCTCCGATCATGCAGACGCCTAGCTGGCCGATGGCTCGGCCGGCGCCTCAACCGCAACAGCCTTCTCCGCAGCCCGAGAACTCGATCGCGGTTGGCAATTATCAGATGCCTCGCATCGGCAACCCGGATCAGTTCGTTCCGCAGCAGGCAATGACGCCGTCGAATGCGGTGCCAGCGCAAGGACAAATGCCGGCTGACACCCCCCAACAGTCCACGCTTCCACCCGCTCTGACGCAGCCGTCACCACTCAGCCGCATATTCAATCCGAACGGTCTGATTGCGAAACTGACTGGGAATGATACGCGATCTCAGGCGCAACAAAACCTTACTGCGCAATATGAGGCTCTTGTCCCGTTGGTGGGGCGTCAGAAGGCAATGCTTGCCGTTCTGAACCCGGAGGCCGGTAAGACCATTCTTGCGCAGGCGCTCGAGAAGAAGAATTACGGGTTCACAAAGCTAGATGATGGCACGCTCGTTCGGACAGATCCGCAAACGGGCAAGGTCGAGACTGCCTTTGGCGGTGGGGAGACCAATAGCCAGGGGGTAGCCGGCCCTGACGGCAAGATCATTCCGTATCCCGCCGGTCTCGATGCTGCTGGACGCAAGGTTTTTGCGAACGAAATTGCAAAGATCAACGCGGACGCTGCCGGCGGTAAAAAAACCGAAGTGCAGGGCGCTGCCGAGCAGTTCGGAAACCGCATGGAGAATGCAGAAAAGAGTTTCGGCAAGGTGAGCAACGAGGGTCTTGGGCTTTCAGGTGCAACGCAGAGCGCCACAGGCGCTATCCCAGGCGTCGGCAACTTCCTGAAAACAGAGAATTTCCAGAAGATGGAACAGTCCAAGCGTGAGTGGGTGACGGCTCTGCTCCGCAAGGAATCTGGCGCTGCGATCGGCAAGGATGAATACACGCAATATGACCGCCAATTCTTCCCTCAGCCCGGAGACGGTCCCGGCGTGGTCGCCCAAAAGGCAGAAGCCCGGCGCGTCGCCATGGAAGCGATGAAGAAGACGGCCGGCCCCGGCTACAAATCCCCCGGGGGCAACACCACTCAATCAGGCGTGAGCTGGAGCATCGTGCAATAATGCCCGTTCTCGATATCGGCGGCACGCGCGTATCGGTTGACGACAGCTTTCTCAAGCTGGCCCCCGAACAGCAGAACGCGACCGTCGAGGAGATCGCCAAGTCGCTGCCGAAGGCCGCTCCCGCCCCGTCAGTTGGCATGGGCGAGGACCTTGCGAGTTCGGCCAAGACCGTTCCGGGCCGTATTGCTGCAAGCGCTCTTGGCCTGCCCGGCGATCTCTATCATCTTGGTCTTCGCGCGCTTGGCGACAACCTGACGCCGCGATCGGAATACGGCTCAGAGGCTATCCGTCAGTCGCTTGGCTCTGACTATCAGGCCCAGCACGAGCCGGGGCGGCTTCTCCAGAAGGCCGCAGATTTCGCTCCTGCGCTGATCGGCGGTCCTGAGGGGCTGGCGCTCAAGGCAGCAACTCGGGTTGCCATTCCAGCGGTTGCGAGCGAGGCGGGCGGGGCGGTTGCGGGGCCTTATGGTGAGGTTGCCGGCGCCTTGCTCGGTGCGGGCGGTGCGTCTGCTGCGGCTCGCAAATTCCAGCAGATGGGCACGGCTCGCTCAACGGCAAGTACCATCCCAACCGCACAAGATCTGCTCTCTACGGCAAGAGGGCAATTCAAGTCAGCCGAGGACATGAACCTTGTCGTAAAGCCTGATTTCACCAGCGCGGCTGCGGCCGACATGCGCGCTGCACTGAGGGGTTTCGACCCAGAGGGGCAGGCCCCCGTGTTCAAGGCCGTCGATCGGCTTGAAGCTCTAGGTCAATCGGCTCCTGGGCTGCCGCCGACCGCCGTTCCTATGAATGAGGTAGAGCTCATTCGTAAGCAGCTCACGAACCTGAAGATGAGCCCGGATGCGCCGACCCGTGAGGCCGCCCGCAAAGCCCTCGATACGTTGGTGAGCACGCAGAAGAGCTTGACCGCGGCGGACGTGATCGCTGGCGATGCCGCGGCCTACAGCAAGACCATGCAGGACGCGGTTGGCAACTACGCCGCCAGCAAGCGCTCCAATACGGTCATGGGCAAGGCAGCCTTGGGCGATCTGAATGCCGCGACGGCCGGCTCTGGCGCGAACGAGGACAACGCCCTCCGTCAAGCCATCAAGCAGCTTGTGCGGCCGGTCAATAACGACATCGTTCCGAAGGCTCAGCGTCTCGGCTTCAATCAGACCGAGATCGACGCGATGAACCAGGTTGCTCGAGGAACGCCGGCTGGCAATGCGGCTCGCTATCTCGGCAAGCTCGCTCCTACGGGCAGCGTGTCTGGTGCAATGAGCGCTGGCGCTGGCTACGGCGCCGCTGGCCCGTTCGGCGCGGTTGCGCTTCCTGCTGCCGGTTATCTCGCCAAGAAGATCGGCGATATGTCGACCAAGAGCGCGATCAAGACGCTGGATTCGCTCGTCCGGTCGAGGTCGCCGCTGGCCCAGCAGGTGGCCGCTCAACTGCCGCCCCAGCTTGTCGCTCAATTGCCGACGAAGACGCAGGCCATCTTGCAGACCCTAGCCCTCTCGGCGCCACCCCTGCGACAGCAGATAGGTCAGCCCGTAGGCCAGCCCGTAGCCCAATAGGGCCGGAATTAGTCCGTTCGGCGTCCATTGATAGTGGATGTTCGAAGCCATGACCGCAAACATGATCAGACCTTGAAGGCAATACCACCACATGGCGCTAGACCAATCCTTGCTTGATGCCATCAAGGGCTTCGAGGGTTACTCGGCCGCCCCGGCTTGGGACTACAAGCAGAGCAGCTCCGGCTACGGTACCAAGGCTCAGCCTGGCGACGAGAACATTCCGCCGGATCAGTTGAAGGCGGTCCATGAGCAACGCTTCCTAGAGGAAACCAGCAAAGCCGCAGCCAGCGTCGATGCCTTCAATCCAAATCTGCCGCCTGGCGTTCGAGCCGCCCTTACATCCCTGACTTATAACGCAGGTCCGGGTTGGCAGCAATCCGGCCTCGGACAGGCGATCAAGGCCGGCGACTACGACAAGGCGAGGGAGATCTTCCTTCAGTACAACAAGGCCGGCGGGGAGGTTAATCCGGGCCTTGTAGCGCGTCGCCAGAAAGAGGCGGCATGGTTTGCCGGCCAGCCCCAGTCCGCACAGGCGGCCCCCGCAGCCCCAGCAAGCGGCCCTCTAGCGCAAGCCCCGGCGCCCGCTCCAGGGAAGTCCGCCCCATCCATCCCCGGCGGGCTTCTTCAGCCTCCGATCTTCCCCCAACAGGCACCCCAGCAGGCCGCCCAGGCCGATCCCGGCTTCTTCGCACAGATCCCCGCCGAGCAGGCCATGCAGGCCCCTCAGATCCACTTCGCCCAACGCCGCCCCGTCAACCTGACTGGCTTGCGCAACGCCTTGCAGCAGCGCGCTCCGATCTTCGCAAAGGTCTAATCGATGGCTCTTCCGTTCTACAACTGGTCGCGCACCGCGGCCAGCAACGCCACGGCCGACTCAACTATAAATTGGGCAGAAGGAATGGCGCCGAGCGCGGTCAACGACTCGGCCCGTGCCATGATGGCCTCGACGGCGGCATACCGAGACGATATCGCAGGTGCGATTGCCACTGGCGGCACCTCGACGGCCTACACAGTAACCAGCTACCAGGTGTTCGACTCGCTTGCCCACCTTAACGGCCAAGTCATCGCTTTTACGCCCCACACGACCAACGGCGCGACCGTAACGCTTAATGTGGATGGGTTGGGTGCGAAGCCCCTTCGCTCGGCCCCATCGGTCGAACTCCCGGCGGGTGTTCTGGTACAGGGCACGCCTTACGCAGTGCTATACAATTCGAGCGATGCAGCATTTTACCTTCATGGGTTCTTCACCAATCCCTATTCTATCCCGATCGGTGCCAGCGTCGATTTCTGGGGTTCGACTGCCCCGAACAGCTCGTTTGTTCTTGCCTATGGGCAAGCAATCTCCCGGACGACCTACTCGACGCTGTTCGCAATGTTCAGCACGACCTACGGGGCAGGAGATGGTTCGACCACGTTCAACGTTCCAGATCTTCGCGGGCGCGTAGTGGCCGGGTCAGATTCAATGGGCGGCGTCGCAGCCGGACGCCTGACGGATGCCGTTGCGGGTATTGATACTCTCGGCGATGCCGGCGGTGCTCAATCGCGGACGCTCGTCACGGCAAACCTGCCGGCCTATACGCCGTCCGGCTCCATCAGCGGAACAGGCTTAAGCAGCGATTCTAACTTCCAGAAGAACACAAGCACTATCACCGTCTCGACGGGCGGTGCGAATACTATCCCTCTCGTCACCAACAGCAGTGTGTCGGTCAACGGGAGCCAGTATTCCTTCACCGGCACTGCGCAGGGAGGCACGAGCACTCCGATCGTGACCGTCCAGCCTACGATCGTTGCCAACAAGCTTTTAAGAATTATCTAGGGCTGAACAGAAAATCACGGTGCCCGCCGAAGCCAAACTTGCGGTGCGGCACTTTCTTAATGTCCTCGACCGCAAGATATTCGTTCTCGCCAAACATCACGCCAGAATAGCCGAGGCCCCGAAGAAACGACTGGATGGGCTCAATCTCGTCCGGCGTGCTTTCGAATTGAATAATGGGGCGTGCGCTTCGTAATAGCTTCTCGCCGCCCCGGAAAACACTGAGTTCGTGTCCCTCAACATCGCATTTGATGAACTTCAGGTTCTGAAGGGGGCTGAAGTCATCAAGCCGTGCGAGTTTAACGTCGATCGTGTCCCCAATGTTCCGGCCAAGAGACGCGCTGCCATCGCCCACACGCTTACGGGACAGGGCAGCCAGTCCGGCGTGATCCGATAGCGCAACATTGACAACATCGACATTGCGCAAGCGCCTCCGGCTGATGTAGTCGGCCATTTCAGGCTGAGGCTCGAAGGCGATCACGCGGCCGGACGGGCCAACCGCACGGGACAGCCAATAAGAATAAATGCCCTTGTTGGCGCCGATGTCGAGGACGGTGGCGCCGGTCAAGTCGAGACAGAGCAGCGACCGCAACTGCTGCCGCTCGGTGCGGAATCTGTATCGCAGGCATCGCGCCAGGAAATGAACGTCTTCAAGCATGCGCTTGAAGCTACTCCACCTCAACAGTGAGTCAACCCATGGTAGACTTCGACGCCCTCACGCGGGCGAGCCTAACCCGCTGGCAAAATGCCAAACTGACCCGGAAGACCCTGAGCGACAAGGTCGCTACATCGCTTGTGGCGGCCAAGAAACGGTATCAGGCGGTTGAAGCCAAGACCGGCGTCCCGTGGGCGGTGATCGCCGTCATCCATGAACGGGAATCATCCCAGAACTGGGGCCGGTCGCTGGCCCAGGGCGATCCTTGGAATAGGGTTTCGATCCATGTCCCCGCCGGCCGCGGTCCGTTCAGCTCCTGGGAAGAGGCGGCGATCGACGCGCTGCTCAACTGCCACCCGCACCTCGCCAAGCGCAAGGACTGGTCGCTGGCCGGCGTTCTGATCGCGCTCGAGCTCTACAACGGCATGGGCTACGCCAACAAAGGCGTTCCAAGCCCGTACCTCTGGGCCGGCACCAACCAGTACAAGTCCGGCAAATACGTCGCTGACGGCAAGTACGATCCGAACCACGTGGATCAGCAGCTCGGCTGTGTCGCCATGCTGCTGTCGATGATGGCGCTTGACCCGACCATCACCTTCACGGGCGCTAAGATCGTCCCCATCACGCCAAAGGCTGGTCCGAAACCCACCTCAACGTCATCGGCTTTGGGCGCCTTCTTCTCTGCAATCCTCAACATCTTCAGGAGAAAGTAAATGATCGAATTCATCGCTGGTTTCGTTGCTGGTGGCGCCCTCATCTGGTTCGCGCGTGAGCCTGTTACCGTCTGGTTCAAGGGTGCTGAGGACTACGTCGGCGCGCTCAACGACAAGATCCAGAAGCTGAAGGCCAGGCTGTGAGCGAGCTTGCGGGGCCGCTGACGCGCGTTCTGCTGCGCTACGTCGGCGCCGCCCTGATCACCAAGGCCGGCCTGTCCATCGACGTGACCGACCCTGACGTGATGACCGTTGCCGAGCTTGGAGTTGGCCTGCTCTGCTCCGTCATTTGCGAGGGTTGGTATGCGTTGGCTCGCAAGAGGGGTTGGGAGCGCTGATGCTCAGCATCATCTTCGGCGGCTTGACCTCGCTCGCGACTGCGGCAGTCACGGCCTACAACAAGTCGAAGGATGTCTCGATCACTGCCATTCAATCGGCAGGCAGCATCGCGTCGGCGCAAGCGCAGGCCATGACGGCGTGGATCGGGCATCCGCTCTCGCCGCCGTCAATCTGCTGCTACGGCGTTGCCATCTGGTTCTTCAAGGCGACCGCCTGCGACAAGGTGATCGGGCCAGCATTCGGCTATGAATGGTCAACCGATCCGCTCACGGGCGGGACTGCCGAGATTGCGATGATTGTCATCTCCGGCATGTTCTTTAGCGGCATCGCCAACATCATCAAACGATAGCGGGCCGCTGCCGGCGGGTGGCACCGCGGCAACGACCCTAACCGATGCCCGATCGCTGAACCGGGCTCCGGCTAGGAATATCCCTACCGGGAATGTCTTAACAGGAACCTCAGGAATACCCGGTGGCAGACAAGACAGAGACGACGATCCTTCTGGATATCTACGAGCGGCTTGGCGCGATCGAAACCACACTCAAAGCCGGCGCCGACCACGAAAAACGCATTGCCAGCCTGGAGAGCTTTGAGGGGCGCGTTTCCTCATACATCTGGCTCGGCGGCTCGATCGTTTCCGGCGTGCTGTTCTTCCTCTGGGAAGGAATCAAATACGGCCTCGACCATTGGGTGAAGCATTGAGCACAGAAAACCGCTCTTTCGCTCTGGCTGCCGCTGTCGTTCTCGGGATCATCGTCCTCCTGTTCAGCGTGAATATCAGCCCGGCTCACGACCGCAACAAGCCAGGACTCGACGATTGGTATAGCTCGCTACGGAGCGGCAGGGGGCCGTGTTGCGGCGGGCCTTCTGAAGACGCCACACACCTTGACGAGCTTCAATGGCGGTCAAAAGACAACGGCTACGAGGTGTTTGTTGAGGGGCAATGGCTCGAGGTGCCGCCGGCCGCAATAGTTCCTGTCCCGAACAAGGATGGCCGCGCTCTGGTGTGGCTATATCATTCCGATGGGAATCCTGTGGTGCGCTGCTTCCTTCCAGGGGCGCTGACCTGATGGGTAGTCCAGGCATCAAAAGCTGTTCGGACAACGAGTTTATTTCACTGTTCAATTCAATCGGAGCGCAACGCACAGCCCAGGCTCTGGGTATAACCGAGCGCAATGTCTACGGCCGACGCGAGCGTTTGGAAAAGCGCTACGGCTCGATCGACGCCCCGACCAGGGGAAGACCTACGGCCCCCGGCCGCGTCCCTTACGACATCAAGAGCGGCGTCGTCATCATAGGGTCGGACTTCCATATCTGGCCAGGCGCGGAATCGACTTGCCTCCGCGCATTCAAGAAGTTCGTTGCGGACCTGAAACCTGCCGCCGTCATCCTCAACGGCGACGTGATGGACTTCCCGAGGATCAGCCGACACCCCCAGAGCTGGGAGAGCGCGCCAGATCCGCAGGAGGAAATCGAGGCTGTTCAAGACCACCTCAACGACATCGTGAAGGCCTGCAAGCGCGGCACGCAGAAATTCTGGTGTTTAGGTAATCACGACGCCCGGTTTGAATCTATGATTGCCAACTCGATCCCGCAATATCGCGGGGTCAAGGGCGTACACTTGAGCGACCATTTCCCGCTCTGGCAGAAGGCAATGTCCTGCTTCATCAACGAGGGCGTTGAGGGCGGGGCGACGATGGTCAAGCACATCCCGCAAGGCGGCGGCGTGAATGCAACGCGAAACTTCACGCTCAACGCGGGCGTCCACACGGTCCACGGGCATCTTCATCGGCAGGGCCTGCGATGTATTTCTAACTATCGCCGTTATGACGTTTTTGGCGTTGACGCTGGCATGGTGGCTGACAAGGACCATCGTGCGTTCAGCTACACGCAGGATGCGCCGCTGGACTGGAGATCTGGGTTCACGGTCTTGACCTATCGAGATGGCGTGCTGCTTCAGCCAGAGCTTGTGACCAAGTGGGACGACAAGCGCGTATCATTCCGTGGGGAGCTGATCCGTGTATAGAATCCGTGAAGTGGACGGGGTCGAAGAGGAGGACACGCTCGCGGAATTGCATGGCCTGACATTCCTTGACGAGGCCAAGGTGCCGAGCTTCGAAGAGGGGCACTGGTGGCTCTGCTATAGAGATCGGAAGCCGGTCGCATTCGCAGGCTTGGTGCCGTCGGTCTTCCCGAAAGCCGGGTATTTTACCCGCGTCGGTGTCGTACCCGAGCACTCCGGCCACGGTCTCCAGTTGCGGTTCATGCGCGCTCTTGAGCGGCGGGCTCGATCGAATGGCTGGGGCATGATCGTGTCGGACACGACGGACAACGTCCGCTCTGCCAACAACTTCATCCGCGCCGGATATCGGCTGTTCGAGCCGGAAGCAAAGTGGGCCTTCCCGCACTCTTTGTATTGGCGAAAACACCTTTAGTTCTAGGCGGATTCGGGTTTTCGTGTTATGGTGAAGAATGGCAAACTTTAAACGCAAGCGCCCCAAATCGACCCGCTCCGGTTGCCTCATGTGCAAGCCGTGGAAGGACCAGCGCTGTGCAAAGCATAAGCGCATGAAGTTCTCGGACTCGGTTCGGGCGCAACGCGCGGCTAGCATGATCTGCGAGGCCATTGGATGAACGCTCCAGAGATCGCCAACAAGGCAGCCGAACTCGTCGGCGGGGACCGGGCAGAGTCGCACGGCGACATGCATCAGCACTTCGCTCATGTGGCAGCTCTATGGAGCGCCTATCTCAAGCTCGAGCAACCGATGAGTGTCGCAGACGTGCCGCACATGATGGCGCTGCTCAAGATCGCCCGCACCAAGAGCGGGAGCATCAACGTAGACGACTGGATCGACGGCGCCGGCTATCTGGCCTGTGCCGGCGAGGTCTCCACCAAAGAATACCGTCGCTAACCCACCCTACAATCTGACCAACGCAGCCGCCTTCGGGCGGCTTTTCCGTGGATACGTCGCATGAACTGTTGCCGGAGTTTCCTCTGCGAATCCGAAGATGGTAAAATGCGCTGATTTGCAGCGGAGATAATCCATGGACCGATTTTGGAGCAAGGTTGAGAAGACGGACGGTTGTTGGAATTGGATTGGGGCAATCCATCCCAAGGGATATGGGCTGCTGACGATGGACAAAAAATCGCATCGCGTGCACCGCCTTTCTTATCAGCTTTCGAACGGAAGCATCCCATTGGGGATGCATGTTTTGCATGAGTGCGACAACAGGCGGTGCGTAAACCCTGGCCACCTGTTTATTGGCACGAACGCTGACAATATGGCCGATAAGGTCAGCAAGGGGCGACAATCGCGCAAGCTATCAGATGAAGATGTCTTGGCTATCAGATCGGCCAAGGGCATTCCACAGCATGCTTTGGCCAAACAGTACGGTGTTGATCAATCTCACATCTCGCGCATTCGATCGGGCCATAGGAATGGCCGCATCTTAAGAGAGAAAAATCAATGAGTTTCGGAAAACTCGGCGCAATGGGCCGTGGGATGGGGCACCTCGGTTCCCTTGGGTCAGTGGGCTACCGCTTCGTAAACCCAGAGGCCGCTGCCATTGCTGCTGCGTTCAGCCCGGCTCCAACCAACGCTCGCAAGGCGCTGATCGACAATTTGGTGGGGGGCTTGAAATCTGCCGGAATCTGGTCTGCGCTTGACCTGTTCTATGTGACGGCGGCAGCCGCCAGTCAGAACGGGCGCGTCAATTGGAAGAACCCAGGAACGTTCGACCTGATCGAGGTGAGTAGCCCGACGTTTGCCGCCGATCAGGGCTACACAGGAAACGGTTCCTCGTCCTATTTGCGGACACAATATACGCCCAGCACCAACGGGGTAAATTTTACGCTGAATAGCGCCTCGGCGTGGGCGTGGAGTCGAACCAACTTAGCCTCAGCCGGCGCCGATCTCGGTAATGCGACGGCGCCGCGAGCCTTCCTGACTGGCAGGAACGGAAGCGACCAGTTGCAGGGCGACATGAACAATGCCGCAGCCTCGTCCATCTCGACCGCAAATACAAATTCGATCGGCTTTTATGGTGTCCAGCGTCGAGGCTCTGCCGATCGTCGCCTATTCCTGAACGGTGCTCAGGTCGGGACGGCAAGCGGTGTGGTGTCGACTTCGGTTCCGAGCGTCGAGCAGTGGGTTTGCGCGGCGAATGCCACGTCATTCGGCACACGTCAGATCAGCGTCGCAGCCTGGGGCGCTTCCCTATCAGGTCTCGAATCGTCCTTTTACAACGCTGTTTTGACGTACATGCAGGCCATAGGTGCCAGTTAGATGGAGCCCTTACTTGACGAGGGCGGTACGTCGATCCTGGATGAAAACGGCTCCGAAATCTTAGTGCAGTAGATGGGCAAGGCAAATTCATACCCGTCCAGAACACTCACGGAAATCTATGGTGAGGATTCGGGAGGCAATTTCGGTAAGGCCCCCGTCTCCAGCATTCGCCCGGCTGTAAACGTCAAGGATTTTGGCGCGATAGGGGATGGAGTAATAAACGATGCGCCTGCGTTCCTCTTGGCGCTCGAATCCTGCCGCGCCCTCAACAACACTCATCTGGCGCCTCCGACGCTGCTGATTCCCGCCGGACGATACAGCCTCGCGTTCGAGCGAGGGCAAGCGAAACAAGATCCGTTCGCCAATGCAGCGGCGAAGGCTCTCTATTGCTTCCAGAAGGGCGACGGAACCGCAGGGACTTGGATTAGCCGCAACGAGGCCCCCGGCAGTCTCGGCGCCAACTCTCCGGCTCTGGCGGGCATCAACATCGTTGGCGAGCCAGGCGCCACCTTGGTTCATGCCGGCGATGCCAACTCCTACCTGTTCGCCACCAGCAAATATTTCACGCTCAACATACGCGGGCTGTCGATCGAGGGCGCCGACTTCACCACGACGCGGCACGGCATCGCCGCCTATGGCATGCTCTACAGCCTATGGGAGAAGGTCAATTTCTCTTATCTGAATGGCTGGCCGATGACGCTGTGGAGCAGCGAGCGCAATGCCTTCGTTGACGTCAATATCGGCGAGTGCCGGCAGGCCATCTCACTCGGGAAAAACCAAGCCACGGATACCCGCGAGAACAGCCACGCCAACGAAAACCGCTTCTATAACCTGAACGTCTATAGCTGCGGGAAGGGCGTCGGCTGGAGCGGCGGAAACGCCCTGTCTATGGGGGCGGTCGAAATCAACTTCTCACAATGCCCGTTGTTCGCAGGCGGGTCGTGGAAGCTTAACGAAATCGCAGCGCTCCTGATCCGCAGCGCGGACAGCCCGACATTCGAGAACGTCTATTTCGAGTATAACCTGCAAAATCACAGCGTGACCAACGTTGACGGCAATCCGCCGGCTGCGTTCTCAAATCACGTCATCATAGACCCGACACAAGCGCAGTTCTCGGATGTAGCGTCTTTCCCGGTCCTAATCTCGAATGCCTCGTTTCGGAACTGCTACATCGGATCGTTCGGCCACATCTACTTTAACAGCGACGCCACCCATCAGGCCGTTGGCGTGCACTTCCAAGACTGCCTTCTCAGTTTCCAGGGCATCCAGACCAAGACGGGCGGCCAGAGCTACACTTTCGGCACGCGGTTCAGCGGCGCGCATTTCAACCAGAGTGGCGGCTATCAGCGCAGCGCCCGCTTCTCACAATGGTCGGTGGCGGATACGACGCTTGGAACTCGCGTATCGAACCCAAACTATCTTCCGGTTTTCTACAGTTGGCCAGAAACACAATATTGGACCGTCAACGGCACGTTCGTTCGGAATTTCGGGCAAAGCTCGCCGACCATCGAAACGGTCGCCTCAACCCCAAATGCAGGACAATCCGGGTATACCCTCTCGACGCCGAAATACACGCTTGATTGTGCCGATATTGAGCTGACGAGCGCTGCTGTAGGGACGACAGTTGGTGCGGCGGGAGCCGCCTCTGCTCCGCCCGCAGCTCCGGCTGGCTATCTGTCGGTGATGATCAATGGGGCGCCTTACAAGCTACCGTATTACAACTGAGTCCACTCCCTTCAAGGTAGCGGCGCACTGCCTTCAGGGGACCGGATCGGTAGTGCCTCAGGGTCACCGGGGATGCCTTAGCGCCGTCTTGATTTCTTCGTCGAGTGCCAAGGTGGACTTCTCCATTTCGGCCATCTCTTCGGCAGTCATATAGCGGGCGTTTGAGAATGGCACGGGCTTATCTAGTCCCATGTCCTTCGCCAGCCAAGCCAAGAACTCCTTCTGCTTTCCCGTCTCAACTACGAAACGGTGCAGCAGTTCGCGGAGCTTGGCGGTGCGCCGGTGCTCGTTTAATTCGGCTAAAGCCGTATTGTACTGTTCTCTCAGCCACATCGACATGACGTGTCCCTCACTTGCTCGGTGATTGCCCACGACTGCGGTTACTGCCTGCGCCATAGCGGTATCATCTCGTAGAACGTCGCCTTGCACTTGGTGCAGTAGAACCGCTCTAGGACCGGATTCGCCGTGGTTCGCGGCTGCACCACAAGGTCGTGGTCGCATTCAGCGACCTTAACTGCTTCCTTGGCGCCTTCCAAAATCTTGTTCATGGCATCCTCATGTGTCGCTTACGACTGCGGGACCGCGACGCAGCGATATAGCGTGCGCTTCTCCATCTCCACCATCGCCTTCCCAGCGGCCTCGCATGCCGCAAAACTTGGTACTGGGATGACGTTGGCTGTGCGCCAATCGTCTCGATTGTACCCCTGCATGAAGCTCATCACGACAAGTAAATAGGCCACATCAGAACTCCCTGCTCAGAAACGCTGATGCCTAGGGTCGTCTTCGGCGAGCTCGAGCCGCGGATCGTGCTCGTTGACAAGGACGACGTCCAAGACGCGGTTCTCGATTGCCCAGCGCAAGAACTTGTGGCCGTTGTACTCGGTCGGCCAGACCTTCGGGCCGCTCATGCCATCAGATCCAACCATAGCGCTCTTGCGATGGCTTGGCGAAAGAAGAAACCAGTCCGTGCTCATGGGAGCTCCAGAGTTGTTCGGTCAGGTGCGGCGCTGCCACCAAGCCTTGATCGCCTCTGCGATATCGCATGCGATCAACGCCGGCAGGAAGATCCACAGGACCGGGAAAAGGATGCAGAAGAAATACACCTTTTCCTTTTCGGACATTCGGTTGCGGCTCATGCTCGATCTCCATTCGTCACTGAGCTATTGAGTGCATCGCAATCACGCTCAGCTTTCCGTTTGCTTGTGGTGACTTCTGTCACCTGGATCGGCCGGGCGGCCCTATAAAGTCCGGTCTCGGCTTTTTTCGCCACCCAATAGACGCGCCGCTCACCGCGGATATGTTCTGTCTCTACGAAATATTCTGGCATCGGTGGTCCCTACTGATCAGTTCTGTAGTGGGCGAAGTCGTATCCGCTGCCGTCCTCGTACTTCCGGACCTTGAGTACTTTGGCCAGCTCTGCGGCGTGCTTCTCGTGGGCCTCGACGTCGCGGCAGCATGTGCAACCCTCGCTGCGCATGTAGTCCGCCACAAGCCTTCTGATCTCAGCGCGCTCTTCTGATGTCATTGCCTCATTCTCCTTGCCTCACCGTGGAAGCCCCTCCAAGACCGTTGCCCGGTAGGACCGGCAAAGTTCTTGGTCTCGCTGCCGATTTGATGCGACTTTCCAACACCCCGCGAAATCGTCCGTAGTCGCGCACGCTGGATCGTCACGATCCAACCAAGCTCCGCAAACTTGGCAGATGACGATCATGTCATCAAAGCCGATCAGTTCGAGCAAGCGCCTGTAATCAGAAGCTGGAATTGTCACAGTTGGATCGCTCACGTCACGCTCCCGATGTTTTCTCCGAACGTCTCGCGGAGGAGTGTGGAAATTAGTCGGCAGGTCTGCTTGTTGTTTTTGTGGAGGTTGAAACCTCGATAGCCGCGGCCATTGACTGTAGCGGCCTTTTCGTGCCGCTTGATCGTCTTGAAAAACTTGCGCCCGACTGTATCGACTTGCAATATCTTACGTTCAACGGCGAACAAGCGACCATCGCGGGATAGCTCGTAAAGGCCCTCATATCCCGGCACTGGTCGAAATTCGGTTTCCATGCTACGATGCTCTCCCCGCCAGAGTGGTTAAGTGGTTGGCCAGTAAACAGAGCCGTCACGCTGGCGCTCGCCACAGCAATTGCACTTGGTGCAGCGCATGTCGCGTTCGGACATGCTGTCAACTTCTTCCGCCCATTCGTGATCACAATTGTCCCACGTTGGATTTGGCGGGTAGTCAGGGTTCCTGCTCATGGCTTCCTCAGTGACCTCGTCAGTGCGCCGGCGTGCGCCAGAGGAGGGCGCCTTCCAGCCCCAGCGCTCGCGTGATCTTCTCGCCTGGCAGCCGCCGGCTGTTGAGTACGTCGTTCACATAGGCGGCCGATATCTCGTGCTTGGCCGCCCAAGCCTTCTGGCCCCCGGCTGCATTGCAGGACTTGCGCAGCCGCAATACGACGCCGTCTAGGTCAATCCACGGGCCGGGCGGGATGGTGTCTCTTCGGCGGGGCATGCTCGCTCCTCACATCGCACGGCCTAGGCGCGCCAGCGACTTCTCGATCTGGTAGTCCAGCGTCTGCCGGCGGTCCTTGGCGTCAGTCATTTTGGGTTCCTTTCCACATAGGCTCGGCAAATCTTGTCGAAGTGATCAAGGCCGAATTCGTTGATGGCGTAATTGACGCTGGTGCACACGAGACGAACGTTCTCGGCGTCGTAGCCGCCCTTATTGCTGACCCTATCCAGTGACGGCCCGAGCGGGTTCGTGCGCCAGTCTGGATTGGCGTTGTTGTAGTAGTCGAACTGAAGCCCCGTTACTTGGCATCGATCGCCGGCATCCTTGAGCATTTGAGCGATGGTCTCGACGGAGAGGCTGTAAGTCCGCCCCTTGGTGGCGGCCCGGTTCTTGGTCGTCTTATGGATGCCGCGCGCAGCCCCGATGCGCCAGAGATGCAGCCTGCCGCGAATAGGGACGACGGGTGCGCCGGCCAAATTGGCGATATCTTGGCTTTCAAGCAGTTCCTCTAGCTCCTCATCCGTCCCCATGAATCCGCGAACGAGCGCCGCGCCAGTACGGCGCAGGTACACGTATTTTTTGCCGCGCGATGTCACGCGCTTAAGGGACGGGAATTTGGTTTTCCAAATCTCTTTTTGTCCACGATGTTTGATGGGGTTGGCGAGGCCGTCCATTGGAAAGCATCCTTAATAATTTCAAGTGGTTAGGCTTGGTGTGATAGATTTCCCAGGGCCCTGCCTTTTCCGTTTGTGCACTTGCGCAGGGACGGTAAAGGCGACTATCTCCAAGCCTACCGCTCCGATCGCGCCTGAAAGCGAAGCTGCCTTGGATTCCCCGCAAGATTCGTCACCGGACGTGCCTGCCGTCGTCGAGGAGGCTCCGCGGGAGCCGATCCTGACGCTGCCCGCGGCGCTGACCGCCTATATCCTGCTTTTGGCGGTGATCCATCTGCGGGTGCTGCTGCCGCCGGAGCTCGAGAACTGGACCATCGACGTCTTCGGCTTCATCCCGAAACGCTACGATTCATCCCTGCTCAATCTGCAGATTCCCGGCGGCACCGGGGCCAAGGTCTGGACCTTCGTCACCTATTCGCTGCTGCACGCCAATCTGACCCATCTCGGCTTCAACGTGCTGTGGCTGCTGCCGTTCGGCAGCGCGCTGGCGCGGCGCTTTGGCGCCGTCAGGTTCTTCCTGTTTCTGGCGGTGACGGCGGCCGCCGGCGCGCTCGCCCATCTCCTCACCCATGAGCACGCGGTGGCGCCGATGATCGGCGCCTCGGCCTCGGTGTCGGGCGCGATGGCAGCCGCGATCCGCTTCGCGTTCGTCCGTGGCAGCTTCCTGTCGTTCAACCGTTCGGACGCCGATACCGCAGCAAGGGTCTCGGCGCTGCCGCTGTCGCGCGCGTTGCGCGACGGGCGCGTGATCGGCTTCCTCGCGGTGTGGTTCGGCGTCAACATCATCTTCGGCGTCGGCGCGATCGGCATCGATGCCGAAACCACGAGCGTCGCCTGGCAGGCGCATATCGGCGGTTTTTTCGCCGGCCTGCTGCTGTTCACCCTGTTCGATCCCGTGCCGCGCGTGCGAAACGATGCTGCGGATGCGTCATCACAGGACGTTTCAGACCGTATTTGAAGCGGCGCTTGCGGCGCGGCCCGAATTCATCCATCATTCCCGCGAAGAATGCTTCGAAGCGACAGGCCGCTCGAGCATGATCCGGAAAAGATCATGCTCAAAATAGAACCTGGTCGCGACTCGCAAAGCGCGCGAGCGTGAAACCCGCGCCAAGCAAAACTGTTAGTTGAAGACTCGAAGAACAGGTCCGGACCGCCGAGAGGCGGGCGGCTCGGATTCAGGAGGCGACAATGACGGTACGTTCCATTCTCAACACCAAAGGGCACCAGATCGTAAGCGTCGAGCCTGACGCCAAGCTGGCTGCCGCGGTCAGGCTGCTCGGAGAGAAGAAGATCGGTGCGGTGCTGGTGATGGACCAGAGCCGGCTCGAAGGCATCCTGTCGGAGCGCGACATCGTCCGCGTGCTCGGCGAGCGCGGCGCCGGCGTATTGGAAGAGCCGGTGGCTCAGGTCATGACCCGCAAGGTCGTCACCTGCAAGGAGACCGACACGGTCTCCGAGCTCATGGAGATTATGACATCGG
The DNA here is from genome assembly GCF_003957705.1 of Bradyrhizobium sp. LVM 105. NCBI lineage: Bacteria > Pseudomonadati > Pseudomonadota > Alphaproteobacteria > Hyphomicrobiales > Nitrobacteraceae > Bradyrhizobium > Bradyrhizobium sp. LVM 105. Next base: position 135,849 of record NZ_QZMV01000005.1, read on the forward strand.
GCAAGTTCCGCCATCTGCCGGTCATCGACAACGGCAAGGTGGTCGGCCTGATCTCGATCGGCGACATCGTCAAGCGCCGGGTCCAGGAATACGAGTCCGAGCAGGAAGCCCTGCGCGACTATATCAAGACCGCCTGATCAGGCCTGATCGACCGCTTTCGGCGCGGTGCCCGCGGGCGCCGGCGCGAGCACATGGATCGCCTCCTGGATCGACTCCAGCGCGCGCTCGGCGGCGCGCGTGCCATGTGCGATCAGGTCTTCGGAGCGGTGGAAGTCGAACCAGCCGAACTGGCCGACCCGCGGCGTGATCAGAAGGTCCGGCGGATCGCCGGCGAGACGGGCGCGGGTGATGCGATCCTGCATGATGTTGAAGGCGTCGACCATCACCGAGGAGATGCCGGGCCGGCCGTTGCCGCCGAAAAACTCGCGCTTCACCGTCTTCTCCGGCGAGAACAGCCGCGGGAAGCGCCGCTTGGCCGTCCGTTCCTCCGGCTCCGGCGCGACCGGGGTGGGCTGTGCGCCGTGCGAATAGATCGTCGTGGAATGGGTGAAGATGTCGCTGGAAAGGTTTGCCGCGATGACGATTTCGGCGCCGAGCGCGCGGGCGGCCGAGACCGGCACCGGATTGACCAGCGCGCCGTCGACCAGCCAGCGGTCGCCGATCAGGACGGGCGCGAAGATGCCGGGCAGGGCGTAGGAGGCGCGCATCGCATCGACCACGCGGCCGCGCGTCAGCCAGATCTCGTGGCCGGTGCGGACTTCGGTCGCGACGCTCGCGAACTTGATCGGGAGGTCCTCGATCAGGACCTGTCCGATCGCCTCCTCGAGCCGGGTCGCCAGCTTCTCGCCGCCGAGCAGGCCGGAGCCGTTGAGGCGGATGTCGAGATAGCCGAGGATGTTGCGCATCCCTTGCAGGCTGCGCCCCCATTCCTCGAATGTATCGAGCCGGCCGGCCGCGTGGAGGCCGCCGACCACGGCGCCGATGGAGGTGCCGACCACGACATCGGGCACAATCCCGTTGGCAAGCAGGGTCCTCAGGATTCCGAGATGGGCAAAGCCGCGCGCCGCGCCGCCGCCCAGGGCAAGGCCAATGACCGGCTTGCGGATACTGCCGAGACCGACCTTCTCGCCATTCGAGCCGTTCGCGCCCCGACCTTTCAATCTGTCCAGCACCGAAACTCTCCTACGCCGGGGCCAGCCCCTAGCTCAGACTAGGCACTGCACTCGCGCTCCGCCAGAACCAGGGCGAAGCATGGTTTATGCCGCTTTGGAGAGGGCACGGGGCAGGAGTATGGCGAGGAGCGTTGCTCCGGGATAATCACGCAGGCGTCAACCGGGTTCCACTGAACCGTCCGGACCGTATTTCCTGGGGTTTCAGAGGCTTGAATTTGCCGCGTTTTCGGTGAAAAGCAGGAGGCATGACACGCGGGGGTGACGGCATCATCGGATGGCGGCGCAGCTTTGGGCTGCTGCCGGCGCTGATGCTCGTCGCGGCCCTCGTTACCTCAGGCCAAAACACTGCGCAGGCGCAGCTTTTCTCTGATCGTCCGCCGCCGGTCCCGCCGGCTTCGGTGCCCGACCCCGGCGGCGCCGTCAGTCTTGCGCCACCCTCCGGGCCAGGCGCCGGGCCCCTGAGCCTGCCGCCGACCCTGATGCAGCCGGTCACGCCGAGCATGCCGCCGCCCGCGGTCACCACCGTGCCGCCGGCCGCGCCGCTCAATGCGGCCGCGCCCGGACAAGGCGTGCTGTCGCTGAGCGCGAAATACGGCAAGGACACGCCGGCGATCACCAGCGGGCTGGTCTGGCGTGTGTTTGCCGACCGTCCCGACGAGAACGGCACCTTCAAGCTGATCCGCGAGGACCGCAACGCCTCGCCCAACATCGTGCTGCCGCCGGGCAATTACGTCGTGCACGTCGCCTTCGGCCTGGTCAGCGCGGTGCGGACCGTCAGCCTGAAGGCCGAGACCGACCGCGAATCCTTCGTGCTGCCGGCCGGCGGCCTGCGCATCGAGGGCCGGGTCGGCACCAGCCGCATTCCGCAGAACCAGATCTCGTTCGCGATCTACAAGGGCAGCCAGTTCGAATCCGGCGAGCGCGCCTCGCTGGTGCCGAACGTCGCCGCCGGCGACGTCGTGCTGATCCCGGAAGGCACCTATTACATCATCTCCAATTACGGCGACGCCAACTCGGTGGTGCGCTCGGACATTCGCGTCCAGGCCGGCAAGCTCACCGACGTCACCATCACCCACCGCGCCGCCGTGATCACGCTCAAGCTGGTCAGCGACAGGGGCGGCGAGGCGCTCGCCAACACCGCCTGGTCGGTGCTGACCCCGGGCGGCGACGTCATCAAGGAATCGATCGGCGCCTTTCCGCGCGTGGTGCTCTCCGAGGGCGAATACCGCGCCATCGCCAAGAACGAAGGCAAGGTCTACGAGCGCGGCTTCAACGTCGTGAACGGCGTCGACGGCGAGGTCGAGGTCGTCGCGCGGTAGGGCTTGGGCGGTGATGCCGCCCGGCGGGACACCGGACCAATGCCCCTCGCACAGCGCTTCTCATGCCGTGCACAATCGATCCATCTCCTATTACCACTCGCCCGGCGCGCGGATGCACGGAGGCTCGTCGGCAGCAAGTCCAGTAGTGGGCTTTGAATACCCGTCAGCGCCCCGGGCTGCGTCGGGAGTTATTAACACCGGCACCATTGGCTTATTCCTGACGCCTCGCGCGTTCACCACGGCCGGTGGAAGATACCGATTTCCGATCATCAATCTTGTTCTCTTTCCATCCCGCTGCGTTATATGTCGGGCCTCCGTCGAACGGAGAAGGCCGGAGCAGGTTAGTGCGCCTGCGAGACCGGCAGGGGAGCAGGGGACCAAGCTCGTCGGCATGTTCGAAGTGATCCTCACCAGGCGCAAGCGGTTCGGCTGGCGATGGCGCGTGTGCGACCAGTCCGGCAAGATCTTTGCCGACGGTTTCGAGCGCACCCGGCCGTCGGCGAAATATCATGGCGAGCGCGCGTTGTTCTTCCTGCTGTCGCAGGCCTATTTGCGCAACCGCTCGGCGGCGTCCAGCGAGGACTAGCGGGGTCGTAGTCGTAGCCCGGGTGAGCGAAGCGATACCCGGGACAGCTCGCGCCGAGAATCCCGGATGCCGCTGCGCTCATCCGCGCTACAACCCTACAAGGCCTTGCGTTGCCCGACGGGCAAAGCACGCCAGCCGTGGGTCAACGCGCGCCGTCGAAAATATTCCACTTTACCGAAATTCGGAAATGGCGTATGTGTCGCGCAACCCGGCCCAGGAAAGAGGGGCGTATCGCGATCGTCACGAACGCGGGTCGGGCGGCGGTGGACGCTGATGGCATCGGCGCGAAGGGTTTCGCAGGGCGGAGAGCCGTGAGCGAAACGTCTCGCGCACACGACCGGTGCGATCGGCGTACGGCAAAATCGTGTGGTCCTGACGCCCGGGGTCTGGCGTCAAGTCTTGCGGTGATGTGGCGGCCCGACCGGGCACGCGCATCGATCAGCCGCAAGGCGACGGGGGCAATAGTGCAACGCTCCCCGGGGAGAGCACGACATAAGCCGTCAAACCACTGCGCAGGGAAGGCCGGATGTTTGGCTCCACCTGTATGCCGCTGTGCAGCTTTTCTTAAGCACACGCTTTCGCACAGTGGACCGTGGGTGCCCGGCTGGCACCCGGTCTTCCCTGCGCCCTCTTTCAATTGATGAGGGTGAGGCGACAAGCAAAGCTCGGGCGAAGTGCGCCGCGAGGATGCGATGCTGTGTCAGCATGAAGGCGAGTACGTTGCAAACCCTGTGCATCACCGTCACCCTGAGGTGCGCGCGCTGCGGCGCGATAGCGTCGCAGCGCAAGCCTCGAAGGGCGACGGCCCCGCTGCACCAGCTCGGCCGCACATCCTTCGAGGCTCCGCATGCGATGCATCCGCATCGCATGCCTCGCACCTCAGGATGACGGATCGATTATTGTCGCGGTGGAGAGATTTTGGCGATGTTGGCGCAGTATGCGCGAGGACTCCGCTCTCGTGCCCCGGACGCAGCGCGAGCTACGAGCCGGGGCCCATGCAGCAGCGAGTGCTGCGGCCCCTGGGTCCCGGCTCTGCGCAGCAACGCTTGCGCGTCGCAGCGCGTCCGGGACACGCGAGCACCGCGTTCGCACCACTGTCATAGTCGCTAACACGCACTAACCAATGCCTGACTTAAAACTGTCATAATCGTCGAACGGAACCCCTGCCTGCCCACTTTTTACAGGTCGTTAAGTGCGCCTGCATTGGATGCGTCGGGAAAGTGCGTTGGGGACTGCCATGAATGCTGCCAAGAAAGTGTCGGGAAAACCGGCCGCCGAAATGTTCGACGACATCCCGGTGCTTCAGCGCAAATGGCGTGCGGCGTTGAAGCCGGGCGACCGGCTGCCGCGCTACGAGGACGTCATGCTCGGCAGCCTTGGGCGGCTCGCCGATCACATCGCGCTCTTGAAGAACGACGGTGTGCTCGAACTGTCCCGCAGCGGACGTTACGTGCAGAAATGGCTCGGCGAGGAGCGCTGGGACATTCCCGTCGCCGAATTGTCGCCGGATTGCGCCACTGCGCTGTCGGAAGCAGCGACGAGCGCGCTTGCCAACGGACGGCCGCACCATGCCAGCGCGCATTGCGTGCGCGACGGCATGGTGCGGACCTACGACGTGCTGGCGCTGCCGACAGCCTCGCGTTGGGGCGCCACGCTGGTCGGTGCCTATGTCAACGAGCGCGGCGCGCAGTACAATCTGCTGGACGCGATCTTCGCCTCGACCGACGACGCGGTGATCTCGCTGGTCACCTTGCGCAATGCCGGCGGCAAGCCGTTCGATCTCCAGATCGTGCATCACAACAACAGCGCGAGCACGCTGCTGAAAGTCGCGACCGGCAGCCTGTTGTGGCGGCGGATCGGCGAGGGAGCGACGCTGCTGGCCCTGCCCGAGATCATGGACTTTCTGCTCAAGGCCGTCGCGGGTGGCCGCGGCGAGCAGCTCGAGATCGAGAGCGAGGGCCGGCACCTCCGTCTCAGCGCCACGGCCTTCGCCGACGTGGTCTCGCTGACGATCTCCGATGTCACCGCGCTGAAGCGGCGCGACGCCTCCTTCCGCCTGCTGTTCGACAACAACCCGATGCCGATGTGGGTGTTCGATGCGCAGACCAAGCAATTCCTGGGCGTCAACGACGCCGCGGTGCAGCATTACGGCTACAGCCGCGCCACCTTCCTGCGCATGAAGCTGCACGAGATCTGGCCGGAGGACGAGTGGGACAGCCACGCCGAGGCGCTCGAACGCCTCGGCGAAGCCTACCATTCCTCGCGCAACTGGCGGCACCTGCGCGCCGACGGCAGCGAGATCGAGGTGCTCACCTTCGGCCGTCGCGTCGCCTTCGACGATCGCGACGGTTATCTGGTCGCGGTGGTCGACATCACCGAACGGCGCAAAGCCGAGGCGCGCATCGCGCACATGGCCCACCATGATGGGCTCACCGACCTGCCGAACCGCGAATATTTCCGGGAGCGCCTGAAGCAGGCGCTGGATCAGGCCGGCGACAAGCGCGTCGGCGTGCTCTACATCGATCTCGACCTGTTCAAGAACATCAACGATTCCTTCGGCCATCCCGTGGGCGATCGCCTGCTCAAGGACGTCGCCGGACGCCTGACCAAGGCGGTCCGCGGCGCCAATCTGGCGGCTCGGCTCGGCGGCGACGAATTCGCGGTGATCCTCGGCGCCGATGTCTCGCCGAACGAGGCCAGCGCCTGCGCGACCTTGCTGATAGAGATGCTGAGGGCGCCTTATGATCTCGACGGTCAGGAGATGGTGATCGGCGCCAGCATCGGCATCGCGATGTCGCCCGGCGACGGCACCACGCCGGAGGAGCTGATGCGAAATGCCGACATGGCGCTGTACCGGGCGAAGTCCGACGGCGGCGGCGTGCACCATTTCTTCGAGCGTGAGATGGACCTGCAGGCGCAGAGGCGCCGCGACATGGAGCTCGATCTGCGTCGTGCGTTCGCCAATGGCGAGTTCGAGCTGCACTACCAGCCGCTGGTGACGATCGCATCCGACCGCATCTCCGGCTTCGAGTCGCTCTTGCGCTGGCGTCATCCGGACAAGGGCATGATCTCTCCGGCGGAGTTCATTCCTGTCGCCGAGGACATCGGCCTCATCACCCAGTTGGGGGAGTGGGTGCTGCGCGAAGCCTGCGCCGAGGCCGTCAAATGGCCTGGCGATATCAAGGTCGCGGTCAATCTGTCGCCGGCGCAATTCCGCAGCCGCAACCTGGTGCAGGTCGTGATCTCGGCTCTGGCGCAGTCCGGCCTGTCGCCGCGACGGCTGGAGCTTGAAATCACCGAGTCGATCTTCCTGGCCGAGACCGATGCCAATCTCGCCATCCTGCATCAGTTGCGCGAGCTCGGCGTCGGCATCTCCATGGACGATTTCGGCACCGGCTATTCCAGCCTCAGCTATTTGCGCAGCTTCCCGTTCGACAAGATCAAGATCGACCGTTCGTTCGTGAAGGATCTGGCGCAGCGACCCGATTGCGGCGCAATCGTGCGCGCGATCTCGGGCCTCGGCCGCAGCCTCAACATCACCACGACTGCGGAGGGCGTCGAGACCGAGGACCAGCTCGACTGGCTGCGCGCGGAAGGCTGCAACGAGGTGCAGGGCTTTCTGTTCAGCGCGGCGCGGCCTGCGGCCGAGATCGCAAAGCTGCTTGCCGATTTCGGTCAGCGCGCCTCACGGGCGGCGTAGCCGCTCGGGATAGCAGTCGTAGACCAGCGCCTTGAACGCGGGCGTGATGCGGCCGCGCTCGGTCTGGGTCTGCTGCATCATGAGGTAGACCATGTCGAGCTTGGGATCGACGCCGAAATAGGTGCCGCTTCCTGAGTCCCATTTCAGCTCGCCGAGCGAGCCTGGCGGCGGCGGTTTTGCGTTGCCGGGATCGGTCCGTACCGCAAGGCCATAGCCATAGCCGAAGCCGTCGCCCGGAAAATAGAAGTAATCGCGTCCGACGCCGGAGCCGGGTCCGATGTGATCCGTCGTCATCGCCTCGAAGGCGGCAGGGCTCAGGTAGCGCTTGCCATCGAACTCGCCGCCGTTGAGCAGCATCTGCGCGAAGCGCTGATAGTCGGTGATAGTCGAGAGCAGGCCGCCGCCGCCGGACTGCCATTCGGGATGGTCGAGACGCTCGCGCTCGCCGGCGAGCAGGATGAAGTCGTTCGGCAGCGGCCGGGCCATCCGCCTCAGCTCGTCCTCCGTCGCGAGCACGAATTTGGTGCTGTTCATGCCAAGCGGATCGAAGAGGCGTGCTTTCAGGAACTCGTACAGCGTCTGGCCCGAGACGATCTCGATGACGCTGCCGAGCACGTCGGTGGAATGGCCGTAGCGCCACAGCGTTCCAGGCTGACGCGCCAGCGGCAGTTCGGCGATGCGATCGGCGAACTGCCTGTTGTTGAAGTGACCCTTGAAAATGTTGGCCATCTTGTAGGCGTGCTCGACCCACTGGCTGCCGATGTAATCGTAACTGATGCCCGAAGTATGCCGCAGCAGATCCTCGATGTTGACGGGGCGGTCCGGTGGGTCGAGGTCCAGCTCGACCATGCCGCCGGGCAGGGTCACCTCGCGGCCCACCTTGGTCCCGGCGAACAGCGGGACGTATTTCGACACGGGGTCGGTCAGCGCAAGCTTGCCCTCGTCGATCAGCATCATCGCGCCGAGGCATGTGATCGGCTTGGTCATGGAGTGGATGGCGAAGATCGTATCGGGCGTCATGGCAAGGCCCGTCCTGGTGTCGCGCACGCCGAAGGTCTTGAGATAGACCGGCTTGCCGTGCTGCTGCACCAGGATCACGGCGCCCGGCAGGCGGCCGCTCGTCACCTCGTCGTCGAAGAATGCCGTGATGCGGTCGAGCCCGTCCGGCGACGGGGCGGGGATGTCGGCGGCGCGGCCTTGCGCCACCGTGCCGGCGAGCATCGCGGCCCCGACCAGAAATTCACGGCGTCTCATTCGACCTTCCTCCCTCGGCGGGATCAAAGCCGCAAGACGCCGGAGGGGTCAACACGCCATCGATTAAAAACGTGTCACGATTTCCGAAAGGAACGGTCGCGGACGGTCTTCGCTCGGCTTGGTCGGCGTGCCGATATGGATGAAGCCGGCGAGCTTCTCATCCGGCTTGAGGCCGAGGCCATCGAGCACGTCGCGATCGAACGAGAACCAGCTGGTCAGCCAGCAGGCGCCGTAGCCGAGCGCGGTCGCGGCCGTGACGATGTTCATGGCGCTGGCGCCCGCCGACAATTCCTGCTCGAACGCCGGCACCTTCGGATGCGGCCTCGTGAAGCTGACGATGCCGATCACCAGCGGCGCATCCATCAGGCGCTTGCGCTCGGTCTCGACGTCGGCCGCCGACGCGCCGGGATTCTTCCGCGCAAAGACCTTTGCGATCACCTCGCCGGCGCGCTGGCGGGCCTCGCCCTCGAAGACGATGAAGCGCCAGGGGACCAGCTTGCCGTGGTCGGGCACGCGCGCTCCGATGGTGAGGATCGTCTCGAGCTCGGCCGGAGAGGGGCCGGGCCCGGTCATCTCGCGCGGCTTGACCGAGCGGCGGGTCTTCAGGAGTTCGATGGCGTCGGGCACTGCGATATCCTCTTCAACGGGTCTGCGGGCGTGCCATGCCGAGATAAGCATGCACGCCCGCAACCGGAAGCGAGTTTAGATCGATTTCAGGGATCAGAAGGCGCCACGCGCCCGCCGGACATCCGGCGGGGTTGCCTCGTCGACCAGCGCGGCGATCGCCTCGGCGGTCGTCATCACCTTCTGGCCGTCGCTGCCGAGCCGGCGGACCGAGACCGAATGCGTCTCGGCCTCTTTCTTGCCGACCACGAGCAGCGCCGGGATCTTGGCCAGCGAGTGCTCGCGGACCTTGTAGTTGATCTTTTCGTTGCGCAGGTCGATCTCGACCCGCAGCCCGGCACGCCGTGCCTGCTCCAGCACCTGCTTGGCGTACTCGTCGCCTTCCGAGGTGATGGTGGTGACCACCGCCTGCACCGGAGCCAGCCAGAGCGGGAAATTGCCGGCATAGTGCTCGATCAGGATGCCGATATAGCGCTCCATCGAGCCGCAGATCGCGCGGTGCACCATCACCGGCGGCTTCTTGCCGCCGTCATGGTCGATGTAGAACGCGCCGAACCGCTCCGGCAGGTTGAAGTCGACCTGCGTGGTGCCGCACTGCCAATCGCGGCCGATGGCGTCGCGCAGCACATATTCGAACTTCGGTCCGTAGAAGGCGCCTTCGCCCGGGTTGATCTCGGTCTTGATGTGGTTGCTCTGCGACTGGATCTCGCGCAGCACCGTCGCCATCACGCGTTCAGCGTGATCCCACATCTCGTCCGTGCCGACGCGTTTCTCCGGCCGGGTCGACAGCTTCACGGTGAGATCGCCGGTGAAGCCGAAATCGGCATAGGTCGACAGGATCAGATCGTTGATCTTCAGGCACTCCTCGGCGAGCTGGTCCTCGGTGCAGAAGATGTGCGCATCGTCCTGGGTGAAGCCGCGCACGCGCATCAACCCGTGCATGGCGCCGGACGGCTCATAGCGATGCACCACGCCGAACTCGGCGAGGCGCAAGGGCAGGTCGCGGTAGCTCTTCAGGCCGTGCTTGAAGATCTGCACGTGACCCGGGCAGTTCATCGGCTTCAGCGCAAACCAGCGCTTGTCCTCGGCCTCGTCGCCGGCCGATTGCGCCGCGAACATGTTCTCGCGATACCAGCCCCAATGGCCCGAGGTCTCCCACAAGACCTTGTCGAGGATCTGCGGCGCGTTGACCTCGCTGTAATCGCCGGTCAGGCGGCGGCGCATATAGGCGATCAGCTGTTGGAAGATGGTCCAGCCCTTGGGGTGCCAGAACACGACGCCCGGACCTTCCTCCTGGAAATGGAAGAGGTCGAGCTCGCGCCCGAGCTTGCGATGGTCGCGCTTTTCGGCCTCCTCGATCTGCTTGAGGTAAGCGTCGAGGTCCTCCTGCTTGGCGAAGGCGGTGCCGTAGATGCGGGTCAGCATCGGGTTGTTGCTGTCGCCGCGCCAATAGGCGCCGGCCACCTTCATCAATTTGAAGGCGTTGCCGACCTTGCCGGTCGAGGTCATGTGCGGGCCGCGGCACAGGTCGAACCAGTCGCCCTGATAGTAGATCTTGATCGGCTCGGTGCCGGGAATGGCGTCGACCAGCTCGACCTTGAACGCCTCGCCCTTGTCGCGAAACACCTGCTTGGTCTTCTCGCGGTCCCAGACTTCCTTGGTGAAAGGTTTGTCGCGCGCGATGATCTCGCGCATCTTCTTCTCGATCGCGGCAAAGTCTTCCGGCGTGAACGGCTCGTTGCGGAAGAAGTCGTAGTAGAAGCCGTTCTCGATCACGGGACCGATGGTGACCTGCGTGCCCGGCCACAGCGTCTGCACGGCTTCGGCCAGCACGTGGGCGCAATCGTGGCGGATCAACTCGAGCGCGCGCGGATCGTCACGATTGACGAGCTCGATCTTGGCGTCGTCCTCGATGGGATCGTTGAGGTCGGTGAGCACGCCGTCGAGCGCCATCGCTACCGTGCGCTTGGCCAGCGACGGCGAGATGCCCTTGGCGATGTCGAGGCCGGTGATGCTCTTGTCGTATTCGCGCCGGGCGCCGTCGGGGAAGGTGAGGGTGACTTTGGCGGCGGGGGTCACAGGCTTGAGATTGGACAGGCTGTACTGGAAGCCGGACTCGGATTTGGGCTGATCGGTCATTGCTTTTCTCCTGAGGCTCACTCCTGCGAACGAGCGCAGGTAAGCGGGAACGAGCGATATAACAGGCGATTCGGCCTGCGCAATCCGGCAATTCCAAGAAAGTGGCGCGCAAAAGCCGGGACCTTGCACCAACTATTTCGAGCTGGGCCTTTAACGGGTGGCGGGCACGCTCTACATGCATTTGCATGGAAAAATCCCCTGCCTCCGGCCGTTTCGCGCCAACCGCCCTGATGCTTGGCAACCTCGTCACCGGCTGCTCGGTGCTGGCCCCGGCGGGCATGCTGCCGGAGTTGGCGAGGGGCCTCGACGTCAGCATTCATGCCGCCGGGCTGCTGATCACCTTCGGCGCGGTGACGCTGTGCATCGGCTCGCCGCTGACGGCCTGGCTCACCAGTCGCATCGAACGGCGGACGCTCCTCACCGCCACGCTCGCCGTGCTCGCCTTGGGCAATATCGCCTCGGCCTTTGCGCCTGACTACACCAGCCTCCTCGTCATCCGCCTCGTCATGCTCGCGGTCGGTGCGCTCTACACGCCGCAGGCCGCCGGCACGGCGGCGCTGATCGTGCCGGCCGAGCGGCGGGGCAGCACCATTGCGTATATCTTCCTCGGCTGGTCGCTGGCCGCCGCCGTCGGTCTTCCGCTGATCACCTTCATCGCCAGCCGCTATGGCTGGCGGGCAGCCTATGGCGAGATCGGCGTGCTCGGTTGTCTCAGCTTCGTGCTGTTGCTGCTGCGATTGCCGGCGGGCTTGCAGGGGGCGCCGGTGGATTTGAAGACATGGGCCGCCGTCGGCCGGAGCAGGACGATCCTGCTGCTGCTTGCGATCACCATGTTGCAAATGTCGGGACAGTTCGTCGTGTTCACCTACATGGGGCCGCTGCTCAACAGGCTCACGGGCGCCGGCCCCGATGCGATCGGCATGGTGTTCGCGCTTTATGGCGTTTGCGGCTTCCTCGGCGTCGTCATCGCCACCCGCATCGTCGACACCTCGGGGCCCTATCGGACCTCGCTGCTGTTCACCTGCCTGCTGCTGGCGGGGATCACGGGCTGGGCGCTCGGCGCCGGTACGCTTGCTTTCATGACATGCGGGGTCGCGATCTGGGGCCTCGGCTTTGCCTCGACCAATTCGATGCAGCAGGTCCGGCTGGTCGCCGCCGCGCCGTCGTTGGCATCGGCGACCGTCGCGCTCAACACCTCGGTCCTCTATATCGGCCAGGCGGTCGGCTCCGCCATCGGCGGATTGTTGTTCGCCCGCGAGCTCCTGCACACGCTCGGCTTCGTCGCGGTCGGTTTCGTCGTGCTGGCGCTGATCCTGGTGGTCCTGACCCGGCCCCGTCAGGCCGCTGCCCTGGCCTGACTCCCGCGTCTGGCGTGCGCAAGGTGCTTGGCAAACAGCGCGCCGGAGCGCTAGAAGGCCGGTCATGGGGACCAAAGAGAGTTGACTGAAATGAGGATGATTCTGGCGGTTGCCGCGGTGCTCTATTCAGCCTCCGCGTTCGCGCAAGCCGACAAGCCACCGATGGTCGGGGACAAGCCCTTGGTGCAGGTCAAGCCCAAAGGAACCAAGGAGGCGGCCGCGGCGCCGAAGGGCAAGCCGCAATCGATCGCCGTGCGGCTCCAGGCCTGTCTCGAGATCGACGACGGCACCAAGGACCGCCTCAACTGCTACGACGCCGTGATCCCGCCGGCCCCGAAGCCGAAGCCTGCGAAGGCGAAGGGCTACGCCGATTGCCGGTTCTTCAAGGAAGAGGACGAGCGCCTGACCTGCTTCAACGGCTTTGCCGAGAGCATTCCGAAGCTGCCCAAGAACTGATGCTGTGCGGGACATGCTCAGCTGCTGATCCGGCTGAGCGCCGCACGGCTAAAGCATGATCCGGAACAGTGCGCAGCTGTTTTCCGAAAAGATCATGCTTAAACAGCAACCTAACGCGCGATGACGATTCATCCCAATCGCGTCGCGCTTTAGCGGCTCGAGGCCACGCGCGTCAGCGCCAGCGACGGCGTCGCCGCCATCTTCACCAGTACGTCCTTGAGCGGATCCTGCGTCCAGGCGCGGGTGACATAGTCGCGATGGGTGATGCCGTCGGCGGTCTCGACGAACACCACGCTGCCTGGACGGAGCGGCTGATCCATGTCCTCGGCGACGCTGATGCCCTTCTGGCGGAGCATGCTCATCAGCTCGCGGTCGCGCCGCGCGGTGTGGCGGGTGTAGGCGCTGACGAAGAAGCCGGAGCGGTGGCTTTCGATCCAGGACGCGAACTTGTCCAGTTCGCCATAGACGGCATCGAGCAGCACGACGCCGCGGACGCGGTCGCTGATGCCGCCGACCTCCAGGCTCCAGGCCGTCGGCAGGAAGCCGCCGCTATAGCCGACGATCACGATCGGCATCGAGGCGAAGGCGCGCGCGCTGTTGGGATCGCCGGTGACGCGGGCGAGGTGCTCGGCCGATTCCGCCATGAAGCGCTTGAAGCCGCCCGGTTGCCAGAACTTGCCGGCGCTGGAATCGGCGGCATTGACCGCCATCTGCGGGGCGAGCAGCACGGCGTTGACGCCGGAATCGGTGATCTGCTTGGGCACCAGCTGGCGATCGCGCACGTCGCGTTCGAGCGTTGCGCCGTTGCCGTGGAAGAACACCACGATCACGCCCGGCTTGCGCACGTCGAAATGCTCGGGCACGTGCACCAATACGCGGCTGTCATTATAGGTCTCGTCCTGCCAGAACACGCGACCGGAATAGCTGCGGTGGCCGCGACGGTCGCCCTTGGCAATGTTGAGGAACGGTGCGTCGGAGGCGGGGTTGTTGCCGAAATAGGGAAAGGCCGACGACTTCATGCTGACGAGGGTCGTCAGGTCCTCGCGGGCGGGGCGCTTGTAGGGGACCTGCGGCTCGAGCGAGGCGACCTTGTAAGGTGCCTGCTCCGGCTGCTGCTGCACAGCGCGCTTGGGCGAGAAGTCCGACATCTGCCGCTGCAGAAGGCTCTCGCTCGCCGACGGGAAGCGCTCCTTGAACTGCGGGGCCGGAAAGCGATCCTCGAACGTGTCGCCGCTCGCCACTTTCTGGTTTGTCTTCGCAACGACCTGGACGTTCGCCTGCGAGTTCGCCGCGAGCGCCGCCGGGCTTGGCGCCTTGCCGCATTGAACCAGCGTCAGCGACAGCGGCACCAAGGCTGAGATCAGGGCGCGCCGGAGCACACGGCCGCGCGCATCGGAAGGTGTCCGATCGGCACGCATGTCAGCTCTCGGTTTCGGAACGGCCCCGACCATCCACCCATGACCCCAAAGTCACGTCCAATCGGCAATCTCTAGGCAATTGAGCCGACCGACGTTTAGGCGACGTTAAGCGTCCGGAGAAACTTCCCCACATCCGGAACGCTCAAAAGGACCATGCAATCGTGTCCTGATTGTGGGGACGGGGGACGGGACTTCCCGGGGCTTATGCCGCTTTTTCTCTCGGCAACGGGAATAGTGGTGCCCAAGTACCCCGTTTCCGTTGCCTCATTTAACCCTTGTTAACCCTGCTTGAATTCACTGGGGCAAACTGCACGATGCGCCCCGCGAGGCACCACGCCTCAGGTTAAGGACCCCGATGACGGCATCAGATGCGGGAACCGAACCCTGGACTGGCCGGCTGACCGGAAGCGGGACAGGGGTCTCGGTTCTGGTCGCGACGGCCATCGTCGTGGCCGACATGATCGGGGTCGGCGTCTTCACCAGCCTCGGCTTCCAGGTCAAGGATATCCCGTCCGGCTTCTCGATCCTGCTGCTGTGGACCGTCGGCGGCATCGTCGCGCTCTGCGGGGTGTTCGCCTACAGCGAGCTTGGGGCGATGTTTCCGCGCTCGAGCGGCGAGTACAATTTCCTCGGCCGCGCCTATCATCCGGCTTTCGGCTTTCTCGCCGGCTGGGTGTCGGCGACGGTGGGCTTCGCAGCGCCGGTCGCGCTTGCCGCGATGGCGTTCGGCGAATATGCCAAATCGGTCGTGCCCGGTCTGCCGCCGATCCCGCTCGCCATCGCCGTGGTGTGGCTGGTCTCGCTCGTGCAGCTGACCGGCGTCAGGCACTCCTCGACCTTCCAGCTGATCTCGACCATCATCAAGGTCGCGCTGATCGTCGCCTTCCTGGTCGCCGGCTTCGTCATTGGCGTGCCGCAGCCGATCGCCTTCACGCCGCAGCCGGGCGATCTCGCCCACATCGTCAGCGCGCCGTTCGCGATCGGGCTCGTCTTCGTGATGTATTCGTTCTCGGGCTGGAATGCCGCGACCTACATCATCGGCGAGATGAACATGCCGCAGCGGAACCTGCCGCGCGCGCTGCTGACGGGCACGCTGATCGTGCTCGTGCTGTATGTCGCGCTGAACGCGGTGTTTCTCTACACCACGCCGGTGAGTGCGCTTGCCGGCCAGCTCGATGTCGCCAGCGTTGCCGGCAGCGCGATCTTCGGCAGTCTCGGCGGCCGGATCGTCGCCGCGATGATCTGCGTCGGCCTGATCTCCTCGATCTCTGCAATGATGTGGATCGGTCCACGCGTCATGATGACGATGGGGGAGGACATTCCGGCCCTGCGCGTGTTCTCGAAGCGATCGGGGCGCGGCGCGCCGGCCTATGCCATCCTGTTCCAGCTCGCGGTCGCGACGCTGCTGCTGTTCACGCGCAGCTTCGAGGCGGTGCTCGACTTCATCCAGTTCGCGCTGTTGTTCTGCTCGTTTTTCACGGTCGCCGGCGTCATCAAGCTGCGCATCACCGACCCCGATTTGCCCCGGCCCTATCGCGCCTGGGGATACCCGTTCACGCCCCTGGTTTTCCTGCTCGTGACTGCGTTCATGATGTACTACCTCTTGACCGAGCGGCCGGTGCAGTCGCTCTCGGGGATGCTCGTCATGCTGTCGGGCCTGTTGATTTATGCCGTTTTCCGCAGGCGGCCGGTCGCCGTCGGCAACTCACACAATCGCGAATAGATATGTTTCGATCCCTCAGAATCGCGGCCGCCGCTCTTGCCCTGCTGGCCGCGGCCGTCTCGTCCGCCCGCGCCGCCGAAGTCACCTTCGATGACACCGCGCGCTTCCTTGCGGGCATGCAGCCCTCGGCGGATTCACCGCTGCTGCCGCTCACAAGGGAGCCGGGCTGGCAGCGCCATGCCAAGTTCTTCGACGGCGCCTTCGCCCAGCTCGAGCAGCGCCAGCTTTCGAAGATCCGCGATTGGGCCGACGTCAATCTCGCCGCGCCCCGGCCGACCATGTTCTACATGTTCAGCGGCCCGGATTTCATCTACGCCAACGCCTTCTATTCCAAGGCCAGCACCTACGTGCTCGGTGCGCTGGAGCCGGTCGGTGCCGTGCCCGATTTGACGCGGCTGCCGCGCGGCTCGATCGGTGCCGCGCTCTACAATATCGAACGTTCGCTCGGCTCGATCCTGAGCTTCTCGTTCTTCATCACCAAGCAGATGAAGGTCGACCTGCACGCCAATCAGGTCAACGGCACGTTGCCGATCCTCTACGTCTTCCTCGCCCGCTCCGGCAAGACCATCCGCAACGTCGAGATGGTCGCGCTCGATGCCAAGGGGGGGATGCATGCCGCAGGCGACAATCCGGGACCGAACGCCACCCACGGCGTCCGCATCACCTTCGCCGGCAGCGACGGCGAGGCGCGCACGCTGTATTATTTTTCCACCGACCTTTCCAATGCCGGTGCGCGCAACACCGGATTCCTGAAATTCTGCGAGACGCTGGCGCCCGGCAACAGCCTGCTCAAGAGTGCGTCCTATCTCATGCACTCCGGAAATTTCACCGTCGTCCGCAACTGGCTGCTGGCCAACAGCGCCACCATCATCCAGGACGATTCCGGCATTCCGCTTGCGAATTACGGCGCACGGCAGTGGCGGTTCTTCCCGTTCGGCCGCTATCTCGGGCCGATCGACGAATTCCCCGGCCGCTACCAGGAGCGCTACGCCGAGTTGTTCACACGCGCCCAGCCGATTGACTTTGGCGTCGGCTACCGCTGGCGCATGCACGAGTCGAATTTGCTGCTGGCGGTGAAGGTGCCCGGCAGCGAAACCCCGCCAAGCGGGGAGGCGACCTCGTCAACCGATCCGACGCCAAAGCCGCCGCGTCCCAAACGGCTGCGACCGCCCGAGTCGATCCCGCCGTCGCACGGGCGCTTCTACTGGTTCCGCTGATTACCAGTGCACGCTCTGACTCGGTACGATGAACGCCGTCGTGCCTGGTGGGGTCGCCAGGCTCGACGCCAGGTACCAGCCCGAGCCGAGCACGAGCGCCAGCAAGGCGACGATCGCGAGCAGGTCCATGGTGCGGGGGTCGTGGTGCCGCCTGGAGCCGGGGGCGGGGCCAAGCCTGTGAACAAGCCTGGTGTGCAGGTGAGGGCTGATTTTCCAGCGCATTGTTGTTTCCTCCCGAAGGGGAGCATCAAAACAACGCGGGAGCAAAGTCCAAGGTTCCACTGAGGCTCAGGAGCATCGCACGGCTCAGGATGCGTTGACACCACGCCATCGGCCATAGCGCCATGGCAGATACCAGCGCGCGCCTTTCGGTGCGGCAAGCGGCACGTTGTCGATGCCTGACGTGCCGAAGGGATTGCAGCGCAGCAGCCGCGCCAGCGTCATCCAGCCGCCGGCCCACAGCCCGAACCGTTCGATCGCCTCGTCGCCATAGACGGAGCAAGTCGGCAGATGCCGGCAATTGTAACCGACCAGGGGCGACAGCGTGTGCCGGTAGAGCCAGATCAGCGCACGGCCGAATCTGCGCGGGAGCCGAAGCGCCCCATCGAGCGAACTGGAACAATGCCCGCAGGCTGAATGCTTCATGTGCGCTGTGCTGCGATGTTAAGCGAGGTATTGCACGGTTCCCGCGCAGGGAACTGTAAGCTGTTGTTTATGCGCCATATTTTGCATGCTTTTTGGGAGCAGTGCAGCAAGTACCTGTGGACGATCTGTATTCCCACGGATACCATTTTTGTGACGTCCATGTGAGAAACATACGCCTGTATGATGGACTCAGCGGGCGCTACCGAGGATTGTTGGGGACCTTAGGGGCTTGGGGAAGGAACCAGATTGAGACTTCTGAACTCCCTTAATCTTCGCGGTTGGTTGCTGGTGGGAACCGCCGCGTGCGGAATCGTGCTGGCTGGCGCCGTCGCGACACTCGGGTCGTCGGCCCGAGCGGGGAGCGCGCTCGAAGAGCGCAAGCTGCCGATGAAGTTCAGCTGGGTCGCCTGCGAGCCGAATTGCCGCGGCTGGGTCAGCGCGGTCGGCGTCATCACCGCCGACACACCGAAGGATTTCGAAGAATTTTCTCGCGGACGCCAGCTTGGTGGCGCCACCGTGGTGCTCGATTCCAGCGGTGGTTCCGTCAATGACGCAATCACGCTTGGCCGACGTTTCCGCAATCTCGGCCTGCTGACCACGGTCGGCATGAGCCTGCGCGGCGGGCAGTCGGCCCGCCCGACGGTCGCGCCTGAGGCCTATTGCGAATCCATGTGCGTGTTCCTGCTGCTGGCCGGCAAGAAGCGCTACGTGCCGGAAGCCGCCCATGTCCGCGTCCACCAGATCTGGATGGGCGACCGCGCCGATAATGCCAAGGCGGCGAGCTACAGCGCGCAGGATCTGATGATCGTGGAGCGGGACATCGGCCGGCTTGCCAAATACACCTTCGACATGGGCGGCGCCGGCGATCTGCTGTCGCTCGCGCTCAGCGTTCCGCCCTGGGAAGATCTGCACGAGCTGGACGCCGGCGAGCTCAAGCTCACCAATCTCGTGACGACCGATCTCGTTACCGACGTGCTGCCGCATGTGGACATTTCCGCACCGGCGATGGCGGAGCTTACCCCGAAGACGCAGGCAAAGTTCGGCGTGGAACCGGAGCACCCTGCGAAGTCGACCAAGACGGCGGAAGCCGTGGCGACGGGCGGTGTGGCCGCGCCGGCTGCACCGACGCCGAAGTAAGCTCCACCCGTTGTCATTCCGGGGTGTCGCAAAGCGACGAACCCGGAATCCAGAAATTGAAGCGTGAGATTCTCAGGTGCGCAATTGCGCACCGGCGTTCGCGCTGGCGCGCCCGGAACGACAATACAATATTGGGCTCAGCCCTGTGCCGCAGCCGGCTGCTTGGCTTTGGCCTCGATCTGGCCGATCGCGTCAACCACGGCATCGAAGGTTAGCAGCGTCGAGGCATGGCGCGCCTTGTAGTCGCGGACGGGCTCGAGGAACTTGATCTCCTCCCATTTGCCTTCCGGAGGCGCACCGTTCTCCTTCAGCATCTTGCGAACAGTCTCGCGTAACTCACGGAGTTCGCTCGCAGTCGAGCCGACAACCCGACTTGCCATGATGGATGAAGAAGCTTGTCCGAGCGCGCACGCCTTCACGTCATGGGCGAAGTCGGTGACGGTGTCCCCGGTCATCTTGAGATCGACCTTGACGGTCGAGCCGCACAGCTTGGAGTGGGCGGTGGCGGAGGCATCGGGGTCCGGCAGCCGTCCGAGGCGCGGAATATTCCCGGCCAACTCGATGATCCGCTTGTTATAAATGTCGTTCAGCATGTGATGGAGTCCAGCGCGTCCATGCCCACTTCGGCGCCCGATCGGCCTTGGCGGGCGTCGTCCAGGGTCCTATATAGGGTCGGAACTGGTGGAAATACAGTCCAGCGGTACGGGGCGGCGATCCGGATCTATGCCGTCAGCGTTTTGAGCTCAGGACCCTTTCCGCCGAAACTGTTCTGTTCAGGCGTCCGGCGGCTTGGTCGCCCCGTCTGCCGGTGACACTCCGGCCGCGAGGCCGTCGAACGGAGTCGATATGGACGCTGCAATCAAATCCATCCGCCCGGGCAAGCCCTCTGACCGGCAGCCCGAGAGCCGGCCGGCCGAGCTTGATCCCGCTGAATTCCTCGCGGCCGCCGTCCGCGCCGACCAGCCGCGCCCGGCGCGCGCCGAGGCGGAAGCGGCGGTGAAGACACTGCTCGCCTATATCGGCGAAAACACCGAGCGCGAGGGCCTGCTCGACACGCCGCGCCGCGTCGTCGAGGCCTTCGACGAGCTGTATCAGGGCTATCACCAATGTCCGGCCGAGGTGCTCGACCGCACCTTCGGCGAGACCGCCGGCTATGACGATTTCGTGCTGGTGCGCGACATCGAGTTCACGTCGCAGTGCGAGCATCACATGATGCCGTTCTACGGCAAGGCGCATATCGCCTATACGCCGGTGGAGCGCGTCGTCGGCCTGTCCAAGCTCGCTCGCCTCACCGACATCTTCGCCCGCCGGCTCCAGACCCAGGAGCACCTGACGGCGCAGATCGCGGCAGCGATCGACGAGGTCCTGAAGCCCCGCGGCGTTGCCGTGCTGATCGAGGCCGAGCATACCTGCATGTCGGTGCGGGGTGTCGCCAAGCATGGCGCCTCCACCTTCACCAGCCGCTTCACCGGCATGTTCCGCGACAATCCTGCGGAGCAGGCCCGCTTCCTGTCCCTGGTGCGAGGCACGCGCTGACCTCGCGATGGTCATGTTGGGCATGACCTTGTCGGAAAACCGCTGCGCACTTTTCCGGGTCATGCTCTTGCGAGGTCGTTGTGTCCGCTCACTCCCATGAGATCGAGGAAGGCCTGTCCTTCCAGCCGCGGTTCGACGCGGCCGGGCTCGTGACGTGCGTCGCGACCGACGCCGCCACCGGCGACGTGCTCATGGTCGCGCACATGAACGAGGAGGCGCTGCGCAAGACGATCGCGACCGGCGAAGCCTGGTACTTCAGCCGCTCGCGCAATGCCTTGTGGCGAAAAGGTGAGACTTCGGGTCAGACCCAGCGCGTGGTCGAGATGCGCACCGATTGCGACCAGGACGCAGTCTGGATCCGGGTCGAGCAGATCGGGGCTGCCTGCCACACCGGGCGGCGGTCGTGCTTCTATCGCAAGGTCGAGGGTGAGGGCGGAGGAGCCAAGCTGGTCTTCGCCGATGCGGCGCGGCTGTTTGATCCGGACGCGGTCTACAAGAAGTAACTGTCATTCCGGGGCGCGCGAAGCGCGAACCCGGAATCCATCGCACGGCATCACGCGCGGCAAAATGGATTCCGGGCTCGCACCTGCGGTGCGCCCCGGAATGACTTGAAGTGGGGCGGCGACACCAGGATTAACCCCGCATTAACCATACCTGTCCCACGGTGAGACGACAGGCGTCCGAATTGCCGGCGCCGCTCAACGCCGCGCGGGGCGGGCACTTCATCATGTCGGTCGACAATTCCAGCGCCACGCAGACGGCCGGTCTCGATCCGGCGCGGGCGCGCGTCGCCGGTGCGATCAAACAGGCCTCGAACATCAGCGGCGTCAGCTTTCAGTACATGCTGACCACCGCCAAGATGGAATCGGATTTCGATCCCGCGGCAGGGGCCACCACCTCGTCCGCGCATGGGCTCTACCAGTTCATCGACCAGACCTGGCTCGGCACCGTGAAGGAGGCCGGCACCCAGCTCGGCTACGGCACTTATTCCGATGCCATCTCCAGGACGTCGTCGGGCAGCTACGCCGTCGATGATCCCGTGATGAAGCGGTCGATCATGAAGTTGCGCGACGATCCGCAAGCCGCTTCCAGCATGGCGGCGGCGCTGACGCAGTCGAACAGCTTCAAGCTGACCGGCCTGCTCGGGCGCAGGCCGAGCGACAGCGAGCTCTACATGGCGCATTTCATGGGCGTCGGAGGCGCCGCGAAACTGATCGCCAATGCCGAGGACAATCCGCAGGCGGTCGGTGCGCGGCTGTTTCCGAACGCAGCGTCCGCCAATCGTTCGATCTTCTACACGAGGGACGGCCGCGCCCGCAGCGTCTCCGAGGTCTATTCGGTGCTGGACGCGCGCTATGCCAGCGCGGCCAATTCGAAAGTGACCCGCAGCGCAATGGCTATGTATGGTGGCACGCCGTCGACCGCGGAGGTCGCGAGCGCGAATGGCGTGCAGCCGACCGTGCCGGTCATCGACAACGCCAGCTATCTCCAGACTTTCCCGAATACACGCGCGGCGACGCCCGTCAGTGCGACATCGCCGACGACGGTCGCGGACAATGCGCCGACCACACCGGCCTTCCGTTCGATCTACCAGCCCGGCGACACCACTCAGCCGGTCTCGACCACGGTGCAGAAATTGTGGGGCAACAACGCCTCGCTGACGTCCGTCGCGTCAGCTACGCCTGACGTGCGTCCGCCGCAACCGCTCGATCTGTTCAGCGATCGCAGCGGCACGTTCTCGAGCTAGCGCTGTCTCGTGTCCCGGACGTGCTGCAGCGTGAAACGCTGCTGCGCTGAGCCGGGACCCAGTGCTGCGAATTCCTCTCGAAAATTTCTGGGCCCCGGCTCAGCAGCGCATTCGCTGAAGGCGTGCGTTGCTGTGGGTGCACGTGTGGGTAGCGCTTTTGTTCCATTAACAAAACGTCAATAAAACCAGTCAGTTATGGTGAACGCTTTGTTAAGCGTCATGGTTTATTTTGTGTTGCAGGTGACGAGCCGTCACTCTTTTCGTTTGTTTGTGTAAGCCGGAAGCAGGATGATTGTTCGGCAGTTCATTAATTGGATCAGGACGGCGTCCGCCGGCGAGCGGGCCGAGGCAACACGGGCGTTGGCCCGGGCCTGGCTGATCTCAGACCTTTCGACAGAGGACCGCGTCGCCGCCGAAGGCGCGCTGTTGATGCAGCTCGACGATCCCTCGCCCTTGGTGCGGCAGGCGATGGCCGAGGCCTTTGCGCGCAGCCCGGACGCGCCGGCATCGATCGTGCGGGCGCTGTCGGCGGACCAGCCGACGGTCGCGCTGCCGGTGCTCGAACATTCCCCGCTGCTGATCGACGCCGACCTCGTCGACATCGTTGCGACCGGCAATGACGAGGTGCAATGCGCGGTCGCCCGCCGCATCGCGCTGCCGGTCTCGGTCTGCGCCGCCATCGCCGAAGTCGGCTGCGCGGCGGCCGCGCTCGAGCTGATCGAAAATCCCCATGCCGAGCTTGCGCCGTTCTCGTGGAATCGCATCGTCGAGCGCCACGGCCATCTCGCGGCGATCCGCGAGGCGATGCTGGTGCTGGATGACCTGCCGTCAGCAACCCGCGCCGCGCTGGTGGCAAAACTCTCCGAGACGCTGGCGCAATTCGTCGTGGCGCGGAACTGGCTGAGCGCCGATCGTGCCGATCGCATCACGATCGAGGCGCGCGACCGCTCCACCATCAACATCGCGGCGCGCTCGCGCGGCGAGGACATGCAGGGCCTGGTGCATCATCTGCGCGTCACGGGCCAGCTGACCGCCGGCCTGATCCTGCGCGCGCTGTTATCGAGCAATCTCGATCTGTTCGACGCGGCACTGGCCGAGCTTGCCGATCTGCCGCTGGCGCGCGTCACTTCGCTGCTGCACGATCGCGGCGGCAACAGCCTGCATGCGCTGCTCCGGCGCGCCGGGCTGCCCGAGGCGACGTTTGCGGCGTTCCAGGTCGCGCTCGATGCCTGCCATGAGCAGGGCTTTGTCGGCAGCGACGACGGTGCGGCACGGCTGCGCCGCCGCATGGTCGAGCGCGTGCTCACCCATTGCGAGACCGACCGCGGCGCCACCGAGCCGCTGATGGTCCTGCTGCGCCGCTTCGCCACGGAATCGGCACGGGAAGAGGCAAGACTGTTCTGCGACGAGCTGGTCGCGGACGATGCAATCGATCCGCTCTACGACGACCTGATCGCGGCGTAGCAAGATGCCGTAGGGTGGGCAAAGGCGCGAAGCGCCGTGCCTACCATCTATCCGCGCAGCTCAAAATCGATTGGTGGGCACGCTTCGCTTTGCCCACGATACTGCCGCGTGGATGGAGCGGGCTCACATTCCGTCATTGCTTCGTCGCAAGTGCCGCTCGCAATGACGAGGAGAGAGCTGGACCTTACTCCCCGGGCGCGATGCTCGGCGCCAGGATCACCTCGAGATGTTCGGGGCGGTCACGGTTGACGTGCGCGAGATAGTCGTCGGCGATCTTGCGCAGGCGGCGGTTGAGCTCGGTGGAGACGCTGATGCTGTCGAGCCTGGTATTCTCGTGCACGATGGCGAGGATGGCGTTGATGTGATGCGTGAACAGTTCGGCCGGGACCTTTTCCAGATCGGGCGCGTGCTCGATGACGCGGCACAGGCTCTCGGCGATTCCGGCCGCGGCCGGATAGCCGAACGTCACGGCGTCGCCCTTGATGTCGTGAGCGGCGTGAAACAGCTCGTCGCGCCTTTCCTTGGTGAAGCCGTCATTGCGGATGGCGACATAGGCGGCCGACAGACGGTTGACCTCGGTCGTCATCCAGTGCTTGAACTCGCCGGAAAGGCCGGCGAGCGCCTGTTCGGCGCGGCCGATCGGATCGTCCAGGTCCTTGTCGTCGACGCGGCGCAGCACCTTGCGCAGCGGGTTCGGCTGCGTGATGATCTGATGCGTGGCGAAGGCCTTGACCTCGATGTCCTTTGCGCTGTTCTTCGCCATGATGCTGCCTCGCCTGAAGACGTTGCGCTAGATGGTGGAGCGTGCCTTGTCGAGCAGCGAGGGCTGCTGGAGCACCTCGTGCTTTTCGCCGACGCGGCGCTCGGGACCCATATAGGCGGAATTGGTGTTGCGGCGCCGGTCCGGCCCGAAATAGGTCTTGGTCTTGATGAAGGGGCGGGGATTGGCGACGACGTTGAGGATGCGCTGATAGAGCCCCTTGGCCGAGATCGGCTTGGCCAGGAATTCGGTGACGCCGGCATCGCGCGCGACGGTGACGCGGCGCTTCTCGGAATGGCCGGTCAGCATGATGATCGGCGCGTAAGGGTTGCCCTTGGATTCCGGCTGCCGGATCATTTGCGCGAGTTCGAGCCCGTCGAAGATCGGCATCGCCCAGTCGGTGATGACGATGTCGGGCACGTAATGGCTGTACATCTCGAGCGCCGTGGCGCCGTCCTCGGCTTCATAGACTTCGCGCGCGCCGAACGAATGCAGCAGCGTCCGCAGGATGCGACGCATGTGCGGATTGTCGTCGCAGACGAGGAAGCGCAGCTTGTTGAAGTCGATACGGAACATGACGCCCGGGCCAAAAGCGGTCAACCTTCGTTAACCATATCGCGGCGGAGGTTAACGAAGGGTTGCGACCGAAGCTGCGGCGGCGGGCCGCGAGATGGTGCTAGTAGCCGAACTGCTCGCGCAGGATGCGCTCTTCCAGGCTGTGGCCGGGGTCGAACAGCATGCGCATCGAGATGGTCTTGTCGGACAAGACCTCGACCCGGCGAACGTCGCGCACTTCGTCGTGGTCGGCGACCGCTGCCACCGGTCGCTTGTCGCCCTCCAGCACCTCGATGACGACATAGGCCGTGTTGGGCAGCAGGGCGCCGCGCCAGCGCCGCGGGCGGAAGGCGCTGATCGGGGTCAGCGCCAGCAGCGCCGCGTTGATCGGCAGGATCGGTCCCTGAGCGGACAGATTATAGGCGGTGGAGCCGGCCGGCGTTGCCACCATGATGCCGTCGGCGATCAGCTCGGGCATGCGCTCGCGCTCGTCGATCATGATCCGCAGGCGCGCGGCCTGGTAGGTCTGCCGGAACAGGGCGACCTCGTTGATGGCGTGGTGCAGGTGGACGCAATCGTTGACGTCGGTCGCGCGCATCAGGAGCGGATTGATCTCGGATTCATGCGCGGCCTCGAGCCGCGCGCGCAGGTCGTGGGTCGAGTATTCGTTCATCAGGAAGCCAACGGTGCCGCGATGCATGCCGTAGATCGGCTTTCCCGTGCGCATGTTCTGGTGCAGCGTCTGCAGCATCAGCCCGTCGCCCCCGAGCGCGACCACGATATCGGCCTCCTTGGGGTCGCAATTGCCATAGTCCCTGGTGAGCTGGTCAAAGGCGACCTGCGCCTCGTTGCTCGAGCTGGCGACGAAGGCGATCCGGTCGTATCGCTGGGGCTTGGTCATGGCTTGTCGGGCACGGCCGCTGCTGGAGGAAGTTCCGCCGGGCTCGTCTATACGAGGTTTGGCTCCATTGTCGAGGATGACCGCCTTTCGAGACAAATGGGCCATTGTCGATCCAGAGAACAAAACGGGTTGATTTGAGCCCGGCAGGGATGCGCCATCGACGGGTGATCCCGCAAACGGTCGCAATTCCTCGCTAGCTTCGCTGCGTCTCGGCTATGACAGCCGGGCAGGGAGAACGATCATGCCCACGATCTTGCCGACGCTGCGACGAACCGGGGTCGTACTGGCCATGGCCCTGGTCGCATTTGCAAGTGTTGCGCGCGCGGAGGATCCGCCGCAGCCGCGCGCCGAGACGGCGGCGCCAACCGGACAGAAGGGCGGGCGCGGGAGCGGCGCGCAGAGCGGGCCGCAGAGTTCGTCCTCGGCCGAGCCGCACCGTCTCCCGCCGGATTCGACCACGAAGCAGACCCTGGCGCTGCCCGGCCGTACCCTCAACTTCGCCGCGACCGCCGGCTCCATCCGCGTGTTCGACGGCAAGGGCGAGCCGCTGGCCGACATCGCCTATACCTCCTACCAGCTCGACGGCGCCGACCGCGCCACGCGCCCGGTCACGTTCCTGTTCAACGGCGGACCCGGGGCATCCTCGGCGTGGCTCCAGTTCGGCGCGGCCGGTCCATGGCGGCTGCCGTTGGATGGCGATGCGCTGTCGCCGTCGGCCTCGCCCGAGGTGAAGCCGAACGCCGAGACCTGGCTCGACTTCACCGACCTCGTCTTCATCGATCCCGTCAGCACCGGCTACAGTCGCTTCATTGCGAGCGGCGAGGACGCACGCAAGTCGTTCTATTCCGTCGATGGCGACGCCAACGCGATCGCGCTCGTGATCCGCCGCTGGCTCGAGAAGCACGACCGGCTGACCTCGCCGAAATACGTCGCGGGCGAGAGCTATGGCGGTATTCGCGGGCCCAAGGTCGTGCGCCAGTTGCAGCTCCAGCACGGCGTCGGCGTCCGGGGCTTGATCCTGGTGTCGCCGCTCCTGGATTTCCGCGAGTTCACTGGCACCAGCCTCCTGCAATATGTCGCGACGCTGCCGAGCTATGTGGCGGTGGCGCGCGAAGCCAAAGGGCCGGTCAAGCGCGCCGACCTCGCCGACGTCGAGGCTTACGCGCGCGGCGAATTCCTGGCCGACCTCGTCAAGGGCGAAGCGGACAAGGAGGCCACCAATCGTCTGGCCGACAAGGTCGCCGAGCTCACCGGCATCGACCAGGCGGTGAGCCGCCGCCTTGCCGGGCGCTTCGACGTCGGCGAGTTTCGCCGCGAATTCGACCGCAAGAACGGCAAGGTGACGGGACGCTACGACGGCTCCGTGCGCGGCTTCGATCCCTATCCGGATTCGAGCAGCTCGCGCTTCGGCGACCCCTCCGGCGATGCGCTCCAGGCGCCGCTGACGAGCGCCGCGGTCGACGTGCTCTCACGCAAGCTCAACTGGAAGCCCGACGGCTCCTATGAGGTTCTGAACGGCACTGTGGAAGGTCACTGGGATTTCGGCCGCGGCATCAACCCGCCGCAATCGGTGTCCGAGCTGCGCCAGATCCTCGCTACCGACGCGAAGCTGAACGTGCTGGTCGCGCACGGCCTGTTCGACCTTGCCACGCCCTATTTCGGCACCAAGCGGGTGCTCGATCAACTGCCCGCCTTCGTGACGCAGCGCGTCAAGTTCGTGGTCTATCCCGGCGGCCACATGTTCTATTCGCAGGGCGGCTCGCGGCAGGCGTTGCGCAGCGAGGTCGAGCGATTGATCAGGGAGTAGGCCGCCGTTTGCGCGGCGGATATCGGCGGGCGATTTCCTTCGCCACGACGCGCTCCGGCTTCACATTCGCGCCGGCGATCCAGATGTCGCTGACCTTGCCGCGCTTGTCGCGGATCCGGCGCACCGGCTCGCCATGGCTGGAATAGCCGGCGGCCCAGGCCAGCTTGCCGACGTCGCGGCCGGTGACCTCGATCTCGGCGGCGTCCATGAACGGATTGTTGAACTGCGGATTGGCGACCAGCACGCGGTTGCCGGCGGGAACGAGGTCGCTCGCGCCCCAGATCGTCCACCAGCGCCCGGTCCAGTCGCGCAGGCGGCGGTCAGGCGCGCCGCGGGTCTGGAAGACTCGCAGGATCTGCATTGCGCCGTCCATCCAGAACGGCGCGGCACCGTCGATCGAATTACTGAGGATGCTGATCGAAAGCTCGCAAGCCGGGATTGCGCAGGTCCGCGAGATGTAGCCCTGGAAGCCGCCGCCATGGCCGAACCAGTCCCAGCCGTCGGTCTTGCCGGCATTGACGCCCAAGCCGTAATAGCCCTCGAAGCTCTGCGGGATGCGCCAATGATGCCGCGTCATCTCGCGGCGGCTTGCGGCTGACAGCATGCTCTTTTTGGCATTGGGCGCGAGCTGCGCAAAGAAGCGGGCGGTATCGCCGGCGGTGGCAACGAAGCCTGCGGCCGCAGCCATCGCCTGCGCCGGATTGTCTCCGGGAATCACGCAGCGTTCGCCCAGCGGAACCTTTCGCGTGTGGCCGCGCGCGAACGGCGCGCCCTTGGGAAGCGGCGCGTCCGGCTCGGTCTCGCGCAGGCCCGCGGCCTTGATGACCTCGCGCTTGATCCAGACCGAGTAAGGCTCGGTCGTCACGGCTTCGATGACGAGACCGAGCAGGCCAAAGCCGTGATTGGAATATTTGAAGCGGCTGCCGGGCTCGATCGCGGTCGGCAGCTTCAATTCCGCGAGCAGCTCCTTCGCATCGAGATAGGGCCGGCGGTCGATGAACTGGCCGGAATCGACACCGTCGCGCGTCAACCCCGCGCTGTGCGACAGCACCTGCGCGATCGTCGTCTCGGCGACGCGCGGATGCAGGCCGCCGACATATTGGCCGATCGTGTCGTCGAGCCGGAGCTTGCGCTGCTCGCGCAGCTTCATGATGCCGGCCGCGGTGAAGCTCTTGGAATGGGAGGCGATGCGGAAGCGGTGGCGCGGGGTGAGCTTCTCGCCGGTGTCGAGATTGGAAAGGCCGAATGCATGCTCGGCGACGATCTCGCCGCGATGGGCGAAGGCGACGATGACGCCGGGCTGCTGGATTGTCGTCAGCTGGAATTCGATCCAGGAGCCGATGTAGTCGATCGCGGATCGCAGCCACGGGTCCATTGCGCTACCAATTTGCGAGGGGGAGGTTGGTGCTGGAGGCTAAAGCGCGATGCGATTAGGATAAATCGTCATCGCGCTTTAGGTTGTTGTTTGAGCATGATCTTTCCGGAAAACCGCTGCGCACTTTTCCGGATCATGCTTTAGCCGAGAAAGCGGAACGGGCACAACCCGTAAAGGTTGTGCCCGTTCGCTTCATGAAGATGCGATGTCTTCAGTACACGAGCGTCGCGCCGGTCGGCTTGTCGAGTGCGGCGGCAAGCGAGCGATATTCGGAGCTGTCGGTGCCGGCGAGCGAAGCGATCTTGTTCAGATGATATTGCGCCTGTTCGCGGTTGCCCTGCTCGAGCTGCCAGAGGCCGTAATACTGCCAGGTGCGGACGTGGTTCGGATCGTCCTTCAGCGCCAGCTCGTAATAGACCTTCGACGACTGGTAGTCGCCGAGCTTGCGATAGGAATAGCCGATCAGATTGGCGACGTCGGCGACGTCATCGCGCTTCAGTGACTTCAGCTGGCCGATCGCGCCGGTGTAGTCGTGGTTGTCGTAGATCGCGGTGTAGGCGGTGCGATAGGCGGCGAGGAACTTGGGATCGTTGACGGAAGAGCTCTTCTTCTTGCCCTTCTTGGTCGATGAGTCCGAGCTCGGCGGCGGCGAAGGGGAGTCGCCGCCCGCGGCATAGGCGCTGGACAGCACCGGTGCGGCCGCCAGCGACATGGCGACCAGTCCCGGCACGACAAGCATTGAGAGTTTGCGCATCTAAATTCTCCCGTATGGAACGTGGCGATCCTACACGATTGCCCGAAGACCGAAACACCCGTCTGGCGGAAACATTCCCGCTTCGCACGATCTGTTCGCCCAGCTGCAGATGACAAACTTGTCATCGAGATGAACGGAAGCCTGCCAGGGGCTTCAGACTGGGTTCAGTGCGTCGCCTCTAGGTTCCGACCTACGATCGAAGGGTAGGCGAGAGGGCGCCGCCTCGAGATCCTTCCAAGAGGAGACCACCATGCTGAAGACCATTTCCGCAGCCTTGCTCGCAGCTTCCGTGATCGCAGCCCCAGCCTTCGCCGCCGAGGCCGGCAAGACCACCACGACCGCCCCTGTGATCAAGGCGGACCAGAGCCAGACCAAGGCGTCCACCACCGCCGCAAAGCCGGACGCCGGCGTCAAGCCCGACGCCAAGGCCGCTGACATCAAGCCCGCTGACGTCAAGCCCGCCGACGTCAAGGCGGACGCCAAGGTGGATACCAAGGCGGATACCAAATCGAAGGCGATGAATGCCAACGCCGCGGTCACGGACGAGCACAAGACGGTGCGCACGCATCGCCATCACCACAAGCATCTGTCGGCCAAGAAGTCGCAGAAGGCGCAGCCGGACCTGACCAAGCCGGCCACCAGCGAGAAGCGCAGCTAACGTCTGATTCCGCGCGGCGGCACCTTGCATTGCCCGCCGCCGCGTACGGACTTCAGGCCCGTCCCGACGCCTGTGCGAAAGCGCAGGCGCCGGCGGCGGTGCGGTGCGCTGTTGACGGTGCCTTCCGCGCAGGATCGAATTCCCTTTGCGCGACCTTGGGGCTAGAACATGACCTGGGTCTGTGCGCGTGGAGAGCGTGAGCTGTGGGGCGATTGGCGAAAGGTGCGGTGCGCGCGGCATCGGTCCTGGTATTGCCGCTGGCGCTTGCGGCATGTTTCGGCAGCGATGGTGACCGTCCGACCTTCATGGGCGGGACCCAGGCTGGGGGACCGCAGCCGTTTCCCGACAATTTCCGCAGCGACACGCTGGCGCTGATGCGCACCTATCTGAACAACCCGGTCGGCGTGCGCGAGGCCAGCATGGCCGAGCCGGTCCAGCGCGAGGTCGGCGGCCGGCAGTTCTATGTGAGCTGTCTGCACTTCACCCCGCGCGAGACCGACGGCAGCTACAAGGCCATGCGGGAACGCGCGGTGATCTTCGTCAACGGTCGAGCGGATCGAGTCGTGGACCGGACCAGCGAGCTCTGTGCCGGCGCGGTTTACGCACCCTTTCCGGAACTTGAAAAGATGACGCGGTAGCGCAAAGCCGGCCTTCATGGCCCGGTGCTAGAACGAGGATGCCGGAGCCGCTGGATCACATTTCGGCGAGCTTTGAACGGGGCGATTTGGCGTTGCGACAAATTGGTACAGCAGGTCTTGCGCAGGCGACAAACAGCCGGCGCGGGACGGCGGGATGGAACAAAATCGCGATGTTGCCACCCCGTCACAGTAACGAACGATCAACGTTCCGGCATCGTCGCGAAGCAACCCAATTCACGCCACGTTGTTTCCTGAGTGTCGTATATGAAAGAACGGGGATGATCATGAAATCGATTTTGCTGGGTGCAGCCGCACTGCTTGCGCTGGCCGCGCCGGCGGCGGCCGCGGACGTGCAGCCGCGCACCTATGCCAAGGCGCCGGCCTATACGCCGCCGCAGGTGATCTATAATTGGACCGGTTTCTATATCGGCGGTCATGTCGGCGGCGCGTTTGCCGGCGACAACAGCTTCCAGTCCAGCGACGCCCGCTTCATGGGCGGCGTGCAGGGCGGCTTCGACTACCAGTTCGCCCCCAATTGGGTGGTGGGTATCGAGGCTCAGTACTCCTGGCTGCCGACCAACAACAACGGTGTCACGTTCCCGCTGGGCACGCAGGTGACGTCCAACACCGACCAGATCGGGTCGGTGACCGGCCGTGTCGGCTACACCTGGGGACCGACGCTGCTCTACGCCAAGGGCGGTTACGCCTGGCGTAACAACAATCTCGGCGTCAACATCGCCGGCGTGCCACAGGCCTTCACCACGACCGGCAACAGCAAGGACGGCTACACGGTCGGCGCCGGCCTCGAATACATGTTCGCGCCGAGCTGGTCCGCCAAGGCCGAGTACCAGTACTATAATTTCGGCAGCACCACCTTCACCTCGGGGCCGGCCGACATCGTCGGGGTCCGCGGCCGGGAGGACGAGCATACCGTCAAGGTCGGTGTGAACTACCGTTTCGGCTGGGGCGGTCCGGCAGCCTCGCGCTACTGACCCTCCGCCAGCGATCGCGCTCTGACAAAGGCCGGCTCTGCCGGCCTTTCGTTTGTCCGCGGGGCGTCGGCCAGCCCTGCATTTGCAATGCGTGAACCATCTGGCGCGTCATTTGCAGGCAAACATTCCGGCGCGCGCCTTCTCACGCGCGTCATGGGACCTGGGTAAAGCAAAAATAATTTTTGCCGCTTACGGAACTCGTGCTCCGGAAGGCGTTATATGAGAATTACCGGGCTGGTGGGACGACGGACATGCGTATCTTGGTGTCGGCGGTGGTGCTCTCGTGCTTCCTTGGCCTGCCGTGCTCTGCACAGACAATCCTCAAATCCGAGCCTCTGATCTTGGCACCTTACGAGGTGGCTTTCGTCAAGGACGCCGCGTGTCCGTCGGGCAAGGTGCTGAAGGTCACCGGCGCGATCCGCGGGCTGCACCGCCGCAAGGCCTGCGTGGCGATGCCTGGTGAGCAGGCCTCGCTGGCGACCGCGACGCCCTGATCCCCTGCGGCTTCCGCCGGCAGCCCCTCACGAATTCAGCTCAAGCTCGATCCTGGACTGGCGCTCAGCCTCGGCCTTGTTCTTGGCTGGATCCTCGCCCTGGGCAGCCCGGCAGGGTTTGATCTCGTAATCATTATCGAGCACCCGGCGCGGCCCCGGACGGTCCTGGTCGGCGCTGACATCCACGACCAGGCCACTCCGCTGCGCGAGCTTCCAGACGTCGGACTCGCTCGGATAGGCCTTGCTGATCTGGGCGTCGTTGCAGAACAGGGCGTAGGGCATCTCTTCCCGCTCCCGGAAAGCCCATTAACGACCTCATATGCCGGCGGGTTCAGGCAGTGGTCGATCACGGACCCGTGATCTGGCTCGCCGGGGCCTGAGTCCTTAACGAGTCCTGAATCACGAAAAAAAGAATCCCTGGGACTCATTTGGCGGAATCAGCGGATGTTTTCCGCCATGACGAGCGACCTGAACACCTCCTGTGGGCACATGCTCCTGCCGCTGACGCTGGCGCTGTTCGGCGCCTGCGCGGCCAATCTTTGGCTGGTGTGGTCCTGGCTGTAGGTTTTGGCTGCAGGCCCGCTGACGGGAGGGGCGGCCTTACTTTTTGGCCATTGGGCCGGGGGCGTCGCGGAGGGCGGCACGTAATTTGGTCAGGGTTTCGGCACAATATTCCTCGCGCTCGCGCTCGAACCGCTCCTGATGCTTGCGGAAATTGGCGATGCGGGCCTGCATCTCGGTGCGGAAATCGCCGATCGCCCGCGGCGGCGAAAGCTGGGTGGGCTGAGGCTGCGGAGGGGCCTGGGGCGCCTCGGTCTCGACCATGACGGCCTCGACCGCGACGACCTCGACGGTCGAAGCCGAAGCATCCGACAGCGCGCCCGGCCGCAGCAGGTCATCCTTCCTGCCGGTCACCGATTGGACGAAGGCCAGTGTCTGCGCGATCAGCGCGTCGCGTTCCCTGATCCAGTTCATGATCCACCTCAGCCGTCGCCATTCCAGCAAAGCGGCTGCGCCGAATCAAGACGGTTAACAAGGGTTGCATATTTTTCCCGGTCGCCCGAAAGTGGGCGAATGGATTCCGGAAAAGAACGTTCGGCCGAAGTAGAGGGCCTGAGGCTCATCCGCGCGTTCCTGTCGCTTCCGCCCGACAAGCGGGCGGAGGTGATCGCGTTCGTGGAGGAATTGGCGCGTGCCCATGGCCGGCCCGAGGAGGGCACGGAGGCATCGCCGAGGTAAGCGCTATCGCTCGCGCGGGTTGACGTTGGGCTCGAACGGCGCGCCCACCACCCGAACCGGCGTCTGGTCCGATATCCTGATGACGTCGATCACCGCCCGCTCGGCGAGCTGCCTTTCGGGGGCCGGCTGAAACACCGGCTCGAGCAGCGTCAACGTGCCGGCCACGGCGCCACAGCATAGTGTCACCATCGCCAGCAGAAACATGTTCCGGTTTTCTTCGTGAATTCGCATGGGTCGTGAACGAACAACGTGCGTCGTTGGTTCCGGGCGGTCCCATATTCGGGACGCAAATGCCGTCGAC
This sequence comes from Bradyrhizobium sp. LVM 105, assembly GCF_003957705.1. Classification (NCBI taxonomy): domain Bacteria; kingdom Pseudomonadati; phylum Pseudomonadota; class Alphaproteobacteria; order Hyphomicrobiales; family Nitrobacteraceae; genus Bradyrhizobium; species Bradyrhizobium sp. LVM 105. Next base: position 169,818 of record NZ_QZMV01000005.1, read on the forward strand.
AGCGCCAGCAGAAATCCGACGCGATGACGACGCATGGCCGTCATCACGATGGCCGTAACCCATCGGCGGTGTTCGCTGTATAGTGTCCCGTATCGCAATTTCGACTCGCGCCCGTCAGATGATCGCCAATCGTCCCCCCGTGCTCGCACACGAACGCTTCGTTGCTGACCGCGATAATTTCGCGGGCCTCGATCTCGCTGCGCGGTTCGAGCGGATCGAGCGGACGAACCTCTGGGGCGCGGCCAGCTCGGTGTCCGGGCTCGGCTCGGAGGACACGGCCACCGCCGCGATCCGGGAGGCGCTTCCGCCATTGTTGCAACGGCTCGGCGCGCGCTCGCTGCTCGATGCGCCCTGCGGCGATGCGGGCTGGATCGGCCGCATCAAGCTCGATCTCGACTATATCGGTATCGACATCGTGCCCTCGCTGATCGAGGCCAACAACCGGCGCGTGGCGGACGGCGAATTGACCGGCCGATTCCTGGTTGCCGATATCACGCGCGATGCCCTGCCGCGCGCCGACCTGATCCTGTGCCGGGACTGCCTGGTGCATCTGAGTTTTCAGAACATCGCCCGCGTCACCGCCCGCTTTCGCGAGAGCGGCGCGCAATTCCTGCTCGTCACGACGTTTCCGGAAGTCGAGCACAATCGCGATTGCGAGGACGGCGACTGGCGCGCGCTGAACATGACGAAGGCACCGTTCGACTGGCCCGCGCCGCGGGAGTTGATCGACGAGCGCTGCGAGGAGGGCGACGGCGGCTGGCGCGACAAGAGCCTCGCCCTGTGGCGGCTGGACGAGTTGCCGGATCGCGACCGCATGACGGCGGGTGTGTGACAGCTGCGGGCGCAACTCCATTTGCGTCCGTTCGGCGTCGGTGCCTTCTATCCAATTGAGACCGTCACGATCTCTGGAACGCCGAAGGAATACGTTCGAACAGGCGCAAGCGGCGGCGAGGTGCGCAGCTATTTTTGCCCTGACTGCGGCTCGACGGTTTATTGGCAAGCCGACAATCTGCCGGCGATGATCGGCGTTGCCGTCGGCGCGATCGCGGATCCGGATTTCACGGCGTCGATCAGATCGGTGTTCGAGCAGTCGAAACATGGCTGGGTGGAGATGTCAGGTGCCGAGCACTTCCAGCAAGGCAGCGCGGCGAAGCCATCGACGTGAGACCCGCGCCTCGGACGCTGCGGCATTGAACCGCTTCGGAGCCTGGCGCCACAAAGTGGCATGACCGGCATCATCAGAGAATTGCTGCTTCCGATTGTGAGGTCCTTCGTCGAGGACCGGTCGCTCGCCTTGTTCACAAAGGCGGGAAAGTGGCTTGATGCAAATCTTGCCGGGCGACACGTGAAGCTCGTCATTGGCATGTTTCTCGGGCTTGCCGCGTTTTTCTTTGTCCCGGTGGTCTGCGGAATCCTGGGTTTTTGATGGTGACCATCAGGACGAATCTCATCGTTGCAGGGCCACCGTGGCGACAGATTTGGGTGGTATCCGCGGGCGTACCACCAATCGTGGTGCTAAAGGCGTTTTGATTATAGACGACGGCGTACTTCTTCGTTGGCGGTCGCAGGTGAAATCATGTCGGCAATTTCGATCAAAAGGGCGCCGACCTTTGCGCGCTCAAGCTGCTTCTTGGCGTGATGGATGCGATCGAACTCATATTCCCGGCTACGGGGAAATGTAGCCTCTTGGCGCAAGTTGCGCGCCGTCCTGTCGAGAACCTCCTGCGCAATGGACGTCCTCTCTAGAAGCTTACTAATCTCTAGCTTGAGTGGGCTAGCCAATCCAAGCTCTTCTCTCCACAATGCGATCGTGGTGAGAGCCAGTAGTGCTTTCTCCAGTGTCCTCCAGCCAGTCTCATATGCGCCCGCTTTAAATGCCCAGCCGACCAGCAGGTCCCGACCGCACTTTGATACCGGCACGCTACCATGGTCGATGGCGTCGATTGCCATCTCAAACATTAGCTCTGTCACCGAAAAGTTCTCGACGAAATTGATCGTCTCCTTGTCATTGGGTATCCAAGACAGTGTGGACATTAGCCAGACAGCATTCTTTTCCAATTCTTCGCGAGTGTGATCATCCGCCGCGGGAGCTCTAGACAGTCCAACAAGCAACTTCGTTATATGTTGGATCCAGTGAACTATGTCGAAAGCGAAATTTGATCGTTTTTCAACACTCAACAAGAGTAGTGTCTTTGCCGTTTTGTAGACTTCCTCAGACCACTCATCAAAATTGCGCAAAATCGACTTCGCGTGAGCGTCATCTTTGTCTGCTGCGACCAATGCGTTCGTTAGTGTCGTGAGTTTGTCTGCCAGGGTTTGCGTTTTCGTGAGTGAGAAATATGGCGCTAAGTAACTGCTGTGGGCGTTCAAAAGCGGCGTATCCGGTACATTCAAGAACATTTTGGAGACCATCTCCACAGCATTACGGAGCTGGCCCGCGGCAAAGCCGATGTCGTGCTTCTGAACCCTAAGCAGATCAAGCGTGAGTTGGGCCAGTTGGTCCATGCCCGTGAGGGTAACGGGCCGATATTCAGGCTTGATCGCGCCCGTTATTGAGAATGCAGCGATTTTCTCTATTAGCAAGGTAGTGTCATTTGGGCAGCCGGCAGTCAGAAACAGCCCCCCTGATCGCCCGACGAAGCGTACGCCTTCCATCAGCAAGTCCGGAGAACCGCCGCTAACTGATTTTTCTATCGCGTCAGTCAAATATCCAGCGGCAAGCCGGGCATGTTCTTTCGTCTCCTGATTACCGTAATCGATGCTCAGGTAAACTTGGACCAATAAAGCCAGCGCTGCGAAGACTTGACGCGTCGGTTCTTCGTCGTCTCGGGCCGTCGCCGCGTGCGTGAGCCTCCGGAGGTGCTCGAGTGTATCGTTGATGAATGCGTCAGTTGAATCTGGAGCCTCGACCAGAGGATTTGAGGCAAAAAATGTCCTTCCTTTTGCTGCAACATAGGTGGCGTTGATTGTACAGATCGAATTTAACGCGTGTGCACTGACCTCAAAGTCGCCTTGGTCTGCGTATCGTCTTGCGAAGGAGACGGCGTGCGCGATATCGCGTTTCGCTCTATTCGTCCACGAAGGATTAGAGCGATAAAAAACGGCGCGCGGAAAGTCACGAGTTGATCGGTCGTCATCATCGTTACCTTTGGCGGTACTTCTTAACAGGGGTGCTATGCGATCTGCGCGCCGAGCCCATCTACCCAGATCCTTCTGTGCATCGGTAACCAGTAGTCGTAGCTGAACAGCCGGATTGATCAGACTTAGCGCGCGGCGATAGCCGTAGAGGAAGAGTACTAGAATGAGAAGCGTTCCCCACGCAGCGGTGATCAAAGCGAAAGCTACCCATTCAGCGTCGGGGATGAGTGAGAGGGTGGATACACCCACCGCTAACAAGAACGTTCCGGCGAATGCGCCTAGTAGTTTCGGATCGGAGCTGAGCCGAATGAAGAGCCCGTGGGGCATCCGGGCAAAATTGAGTTGCACCGCGACCGTCACCACTGAAAATCCGATTGCAGTGGCGCCCACCAACGCTCCTCCAATCGTGCCAAGAAGGGACCGCAGAGCTGCAAGGCGATCTAGGTTGAAGTATCCGCCCAGTTGATTCTGGACTAACGGTGCAAGCAGGTAGCTACAAATGATCGCGAATATGATCGTGGCGCTAACGATTATCGTGCCGCGCTTTTCGAGCCGACTTTGCACGCTGTAGCGGAGACCAATGAGACGGATGTCAATCAGAGCAAGGTTTGTCCTTAGGCTGCTCAGGGCCTTCGGTCCTCGCGTGCGATGGAGGTATCTGACACGCCCTGTCATCCGCCTCGCAACGCGCTTAAGCGTTGAAGCAGCGCCTCTGAGTCGCACGTGCAAAAGCTGACGACTGGCCGCGAGCGCTCGCGTGAACACTTCGGCTCGTTTTGAGAGCGTTTTCCCTGCACGCACCGCCTTCCGCCGCCACGCCCTAAGCCTGAGCACAAGCATCATAGCAACCCCTCCGGGGGTAATGCATCAGCGCGCTAAAGGTGCGTCAAGCGGGGGAAGTGGCTGTGCCCCTGTTGTGCCCTTCCAATGTCTGCAACGGGACGGCGTCCGCTAAGTAATTGTAATCGCTGGTGCCGGCTGAGGGGATTGAACCCCCGACCTTCGGTTTACAAAACCGCTGCTCTACCGCTGAGCTAAGCCGGCGACGCCTGAAAGACGCGGGCAGGGCCGGCAGGTGCCGGGGCTGTCTGCCCGTGCGCGCCGCAATACCAGACTTGATAGGAAAGTGCCAGAACCCGAAAGGTCGTCGCACCAGCATGAATCAGGCGGCCCTCGGGGCCGCCTGATCTCTCGCATCGATTTGGATCGTCTTACTGGCAGATGTGGCGACGGCCGTCTTGTCCCTTGAACCAGGTGCCGGGCGTGCAGACGAAGCCGTTACGCTGGGCGTAGGTGCGGTTGTCCCAGCTGCGATTGTCCCAGGAGTTATTCCAGCGATTGTCATAGGCGTAGGAATCGTCCCAGGCGCGGAACGGCGCGGTCGCGATCGCGCCGGCGGTGCCGATCGCGGCGCCGGCTACGCCGGCTGCGACGTCGGTCGGCCAGAAGCCGGTGCGGCTCCTGTTCCAGTCGTTATTCCAATCGCCATTGGTCTGGCGGTAGGTCACGCGGCGTTGGCGATAGCCGCGATCGGTGTAAGGGTTTCCGGGGCCGAGATTCTGGCACTTGGCGTTGGAAAATTGCGCCGAGCAGCGGCCGGGTTCATTGACGACGGTCTGCGCCATGGCAGAGCCCGCCAGCATGGTCGCCGCAATCGCCGTCGCTCCAAGAAGTTTGATAGTCATGGTTGTTGGCTCCCATTTTGTTGACGAGAGCTAAACGCTCACGGCGCCGGACGTTCCGGTGAAACCTTGAATTTTCGAACGCCAAACGCTCAAACAGAGGTGAGCGCGCAGCGCGGTTCCGTGCGGCCGCGCCTGCGTTAACGCTTCGCTAGCCCGCTTTGCAGCATTTGAGCGGCGCGCGATCCTTACACGTTAGGCTTACCAGAAGTTGGCGAGTGGGCCTTAACCCTCTCTGCGTCGTGATCGGCTAGGTTGCAGCCGCATAACCGGGGTCTCCTCATGCGCGCTGTAGCGCTCGCCGCCTTTCTGATCGGACTGCCTGCGACGGCGTTTGCCGGCGGCTTCGACGTCGTCATTCCCGGCCGTCCCGGCGTGCCGATCATCATCAACAACATCGACGCGTCCTATGCGGTGGTCGAAGGTGTTTGGGGCCTGGGCAAGAACCAGCAGGTGCAGCCCACGATCTATGGCGGACGCTACATCGCCGAGCGGCAGCCGGACAATGTCGGCCACTATTATCCGACGCTGGGCCTGCGGCCCGGCTACGGCCGGCTCGAGGTCGAGCCGCCCGCAAACCGCAAATTGCCGAAGCCGGCCGAGAGCTATCACCAGAGCTGGGGCGCGCAATCGGCGCCGCTGCCGCCGCAGATGGACGTGCCCGTCGATCCGCCGCCGGTGATCCTCGCGCCCGAGATCAACAATCGTCCGCGGCCACCGCGACCGCGGCCGCATGTCGAAGTCCCCGGCAAGCCGCCGGGTTAAGAAACGTCGAAATCCAACAAAACGAAAATCAACAGGAGAGAGTAATGCGTCAGATGATTTCGGGATTGGTCGCGGCGGCTGCCGTGATGTTCGCCGCCACCGCGCCGGCCGCGGCCTGCGGCTTCAATCCGTGCCAGCCGGTTGCGCCGATCTATTCCGGCTGCAACACCGGCTGCGGCGGCTATGGGTACGGCTATGGCTATGGCGCCTATGAGCGTCTCGCCGAGCCGACCACGCAATATTACTACGTCAACCAGGGCCCGACCTACACCGGCCCGGGCGCCTTCGCGCCGTATCCGACCTACCGTGAAGACGCGGTCGTCGCGCCCGCCAATTACGGTTATGGCTATCGCGCCGCCGTGGCTCCCTATCACCGCCCTCTCTACCGTCCGTACCGTTACGGCTACGGTCCGCGCTATGGCTATCTGCCGCGCGTGCACTACGGCCACGCTGCGCGTTACGGCCACGCTCCGCGCTACGGCTACGCCCACCGCCACGCGCCGGCGCCGTACTACGGCGGCCACCGCGTGCTGCGCCGCTATTACTGATCTCTGATCGGTTGACTGACGAAACGCCCGTCCGCGATGTGGACGGGCGTTTTGCTTTTCTTCACCTCGCCCCGCTTGCGGGGAGAGGTCGGATTGCATCGATGCAATCCGGGTGAGGGACTCTCCGCGAGTCCCACTGCCACCGTCCTTGTGGAGACTCCCCCTCACCCCAACCCTCTCCCCGCAAGCGGGGCGAGGGAGCGCAGTTGCGTCCGTGGCTCGCGGCCTACCGCTTCATCAGCCCCAGCCGGCTTGCCCCGACATAGAGCGAGAGCACGGCGGCATTCGACACGTTGAGGCTCTTGATCTCGCCGGGCATGTCGAGCCGCGCCACGACGCTGCAGGTCTCGCGGGTCAATTGCCGCAGACCTTTTCCTTCGGCCCCTAGCACGAGCGCGAGCGGCTCGCGCAGCGCGACGTCCGAGAGGTCCTCGCTGCCTTCGCTGTCGAGCCCGACGGTCTGGAAGCCGCGTTCGTTCAGCGCGGTGAGCGCACGGGCGAGGTTTTGCACGGTGACCATTGGCACCAGCTCGAGCGCGCCTGAGGCGGCCTTCGCCAGCACGCCGGTCGCTTCCGGACTGTGGCGCGCGGTGGTGACGATCGCCTTGACCGCGAACGCGGCGGCCGAGCGCAGGATGGCGCCGACATTGTGGGGGTCGGTGATCTGGTCGAGCACCAGCACCATGCCCTCCTGCTTCAGGGTCTCGATATCGGGCGAGGGCAGGGGATCGGCTTCGGCGAGCAGGCCCTGGTGCACGGCGTCGGGCGAGAGCAGACGGTCGATCTCCTGAGGCCGAACGATCTCGGGCGTGACTGGGGTCGCGATGTTGTCGTCCGCGAGCCGCTTCGCCGCGTTCTCGGTCAGCGTCAGCTTGCGGATCCGCCGCTCGGGATTGGCCAGCGCCATGGTGACGGTGTGCCAGCCATAGAGGATGACCGGCCCGTCGGGGTGCGAATCGCGGTCCCGCCAGGTTGGCCGGCCGGCCGATTTGCCCGGTCTCTTGAAGGGTTTAGCCCCGCCGCGGGGACCCTTTGGTGCGAATTTTCGATCCTTCATGGGCTCGCTTGTGTCACGGGTCCCGGAATATGGCAATTTGAGTGCCCGCAAGGGCGATTTTAGCTGTTCGCCTCGGTTGACTTTGCCCCACCGCATCGCCCATAAACGCGCCCGGTCGCACCCCCATCCGGGCTGTCGCGGCCTTCACGTTCCATGGCCGTCTTCGGTCCGCCGGCAAGGTCCGGCCCGATTGTGCTGCCGTCGAGCGGGGGAGTGTCCCGAGTGGCAAAGGGAGCTGACTGTAAATCAGCCGCCTCATGGCTTCGCAGGTTCGAGTCCTGCCTCCCCCACCATCTAACTGTATGTGAATACGCGCCTTTAGCTTCGCAGTCCGGCCGCAATGCGAGGTTTTGACATGCGTCCAGTCTGCCAACAGCGCTGCGCCCCCTGAGATAGCCGCTGAAGACGGCCTCGGCGAGAGCCGGTGCGGCCTGCTATGCGACTTTCCGAAATCACCGACGTCCTCGGCCATCTTCATCGTCTCTTCCTAGAAGCTCGCGTTCGCGCCTTCTTGACCTCTGGACCGTGCGAATAAGCCGCGAGTCGATCAAAGCCGTTGCGCACTTGTCGACGCGCCGGTGATAGCCGGCGGTGGAACTCGCGGGCCCCGCGGTCGTTGCTTTGGCCGCGGTAACAGTAACGGGTAGGAGAGCGCGTGAACCGACGCCAGCTTGTTCGAGGGTCGGCGGTGCTGCCGACGTTGCTGCTCGCTTGGCGAAGCGGTTTCGCCGCCGCCGGTCCGTCCGCTGGCGCGTTCGGGCCATCAACGGTGCGGGACCTGGCCCGTATGCTGGCGGGCAAACCGTACGAGGCTCCGGACGAGAAGTTGCCGAGCGGGTTGAACGACATCGACTACGATCAATACCGTTCGATCCGCTTTTTACCCGAGCGCGCGCTTTGGCGCGGAAAGAATCTTCCGTTCGAAGCGCAGTTCTTCCATCGCGGCTTCTTCTACAAGAACAGAGTGACCATCTTCGAGGTCGCGGACGGAAAGGCCACCGAGTTCAAGTACCGCAAGGCAGACTTCTCATTCGGCGAGAAGGTCCCGGCGTTCGAGGACATCGATCTCGGCTTTGCTGGCTTCCGCATACATGCGCCCATGAACCGCGCCGATTATTATGACGAGGTCTGCGTCTTCCTGGGCGCGAGCTACTTCCGCGCCGTCGCCAAAGGACAGACGTATGGGCTTTCCGCCCGGGGACTTTCGATCGATACCGGCGAAGCCAAGGGCGAGGAGTTTCCGCTCTTCAAGGCCTTCTGGCTCGAACGGCCGGCGCCGGGTGCGACATCGTTGGTGATCCATGCTCTGCTCGACAGCAAAAGCTGCGCTGCAAGCTACCGATTCACAGTGCGCCCCGGGGAAACGACCGTCTTTGACGTCGAAATGTCGGTCTACCCGCGCGTGGAATTGCAGCGTGCCGGACTAGCGCCGATGACCAGCATGTTCTTCTACGGTCCGAACGACCGGAATGACATCGATGATTTCCGCCCGTCGGTCCACGATTCGGACGGGCTTGCGATCTTCAACGGGAAGGGCGAAAGCCTCTGGAGGCCGCTCAGCAATCCCCGTGACCTCCAGATCAGCGCCTTCCAGGACCTAAATCCGCGCGGGTTCGGGTTGATGCAGCGGGAGAGAAACTTCTTCGCCTATCAGGACATCGAATCCAGCTTCGAAAAACGCCCAAGTCTCTGGATGGAGCCGATCGGGGATTGGGGCGAGGGCGGGGTCATGCTGTTCGAGATCCCGACAAAGGAGGAGGTCCACGACAACATCGCCGCATTCTGGCGGCCAAAAAACCCGCTGCAGGCTAAGGGCGAACACAACTACACCTATCGGCTGCATTGGGGTCCGGATAGTCCGAAAGCGCATTCGCTCGCACGCTTCACGCGCACAGGCATTGGGGCCAGGGGCGAAGACGCCCGCCTCTTCGTCCTGGAAATGGCTGGCGAGAACCTGAAAGGCGTAGATCCTGCGGGCGTCAAGGGCGTGGTGACGGCTGATAAGTCCGAGGTGAAGAACATCGTCACGCAGCCCAATCCCTACACTGGAGGTTGGCGGCTGAGCTTCCAGTGCCAAGTGAAGGGGGGACCGATCGAGCTGCGGGCGTATCTGGCCGCAGGTGACAAGCCCCTGTCGGAAGTTTGGGTCTACCGATGGGCACCTTGAGCACGGCACCGCGACCGATCGCCGGTGACATCGCAAGCCAACGCCTCTTGCCGCCCGAATCCCCCCTTCCCATGGCTCCCGGCGATTTAGGAAAGAGCCGGGTATCGGACCGCGTTCCTGCGCCGGTCGCCACCACGATGGCTTGGCGGCGCGGCCTCATCCTCTTCTCGACGGCGGCGCTCACGGGGACGGGCGGGTACGAGATGTATCGCGTGCTGCAGGTCGGCGGCGTCACCGTTCTCGAAGCCATGGTGCTGGCGCTGTTCCTGGTCCTGCTCGCTTGGGTCGCCTTTTCGTTCGCGTCCGCGGTGGCAGGCTTCTTTGTGCTGCTGGTCCATCGTCCAGACGAGGACGACGTCGCGTCTGTCGCGAAACTGCCCGCTATCGCAAGCCGCACGGCCATGCTGCTTCCAACCTACAACGAAGACCCGCACCGATTGACAGCCCGGCTCCGTGCGATGATCGAATCCCTGGAGGCGACCTCTCACGGAGAGCTGTTCGACTGGTTCGTTCTGAGCGACAGTACCGATCCGGACATCTGGGTCGCCGAAGAAAAAGCGCTTCTGGCGTTGCGACAGGCCGTCGGAACGCCACGGCTATACTACCGTCACCGCGCCGACAACACGGCCCGGAAAGCCGGCAACATCTCCGAGTGGATCACGCGGTTTGGCGGTGTCTACGACTTCATGATCGTGCTCGACGCAGACAGTCTCATGAGCGGGCAGACCATCGTACGATTGGTGCATGCCATCGAGACCAATCCGACGGCCGGGCTTGTTCAGACGCTCCCCATGATCGTCAACGCTCGCAGTCTGTTCAGCCGCGTCCAGCAATTCGCCGGCCGCCTGTACGGACCGATGATCGCCGCCGGCGTCGCCTGGTGGCATGGCTCCGAAGGCAACTACTGGGGACACAACGCGATCATCCGGGTCAGCGCGTTTGCCGAAGCGGCCGCGCTGCCGCAGCTTCGGGGACCGAAGCCGTTCGGCGGGCACATCCTCAGCCATGATTTTGTCGAGGCCGCACTGATGCGGCGGGCCGGATGGGGCATCCACATGCTGCCGACGCTCGGCGGAAGCTATGAAGAGGTGCCGCCTTCGCTGCTCGATTTCGCCGCGCGCGACCGACGCTGGTGTCAGGGCAATCTTCAGCATCTGGCCGTGGTCCCTGCGCGAGGTCTCCATTGGGTGTCGCGCCTGCATTTCATAGTGGGCATCGGGGCATATCTGACGGCGCCGCTATGGCTGCTGTTCCTGCTGCTGGGAATGCTGATCTCGCTGCAGGCCCGCTTCGTGCGCCCAGAGTATTTTCCCAAGGGCTTCTCGTTGTTTCCGGCGTGGCCAGCCCAGGATCCCGTGCTCGCCATCTGGGTGTTCGTCGCGACAATGGGTCTGCTGCTGGTGCCGAAGCTGCTCAGCCTGGTTCTCGTTTGGACGCGGCAGTCGGTTCGAGGGCAATTCGGCGGCGCATTCCGAGTCCTGGCCGGCGTTTTCGCCGAGATCGTCGTCTCGGCGTTGTTGGCGCCCGTGATGATGATATTCCAATCGGTCGCCGTCCTCGACATCCTCGCCGGCCGCGATGCGGGGTGGCAGACGCAGAGGCGCGACGACGGCACGGTGGAGCGTCGCGAGCTCTATCGGAAATACGGCATCCCGACCGCGTGCGGTGTCGCTATGGCCGCAAGCGCGTACGCCGTTTCGCTGCCCCTGTTGCTCTGGATGTCGCCGGTCATTGTGGGACTGCTGTTCGCAGTTCCCATAGGTGCCCTGACTGCCGGTCCCTCTCCCAGCAAACTTTTCATAACGCCCGAAGCAGCGAAGCCGCCTCCGGTACTGCATCGAGCGAACGAATTGAGCGCGTTGGCCGATGCAGGGGTCAAACCCGCATTGGTGGCGTTGCGCGAAGACGCCGCGCTCTCGAGCTTCCATCTCGCGCAGCTGCCGCCTCCTCGCGCCATTCGGCCCGACACGATCGACGCGCACCTGGCGGTCGGGCGCGCCAAGATCGATGCGAGCGATACTTTCGAGCAAGCCGCAGCATATCTTTCGTCCCGGGAGGTTTTTTCGATCTTGAGCGACCGTTCGGTGCTGTCGACAATGCTGCAGAAGCGATGAAGACGCCCAGGGGCTCGGAGACCTGGCCTAGGCTAGGGCTGTGGTCTTGAAGCGAAGGCTGATATCCGCGGCCCTTCAAGAATGTAGATGCTTTCTTTGAATGGCCTCCATTACCCGCTCTTTCAAATCATGGAGTTCCGTAGTCGACATCTGCCGTGCATCGAGGTGCCATACCCTGGCTTGTTCCTGTGGCTGAGCCCCCGATAGCGTTTTGATCTGAATCGACCGGGTAATGGGCGGGAAGAGGTCTTTTAAGGTGCAAACTAGCTTGGAATGAAGGCGCTTTTGCATGCGATCCCCGTTCCGCTGAACAAGCGGCAATCGGGAAAAGTTGGCATATGCCGTCCTTGCAGGATGGTCAATTTTGCTCACTTTCAGCGGGCAGACCGGATTTCGCCGGCGCCTGCCGATCCTGAAACTCCGCTCGTAGTTGGTACTCCTCCGCAGATTTCCAGAAGCGCTTCCTTTGAGCGCGGGTCACCCGTGAGCGCCGCTGCTGACGGGCCGCCGCTTCAAGCCGGCGGAGTTGTGCGGGGGGCGGTCTGCATGTCGCCTGCTTTCATCGCAGCGGCGGGGAATCTCGTTTCGATCGCGGTGGCGATCGGCATGTCAGTCTGGCGGGCGGCTGCCGCCAAGAACGTCGAGACCTATGGTTCGGCGCGCTCGCAATTGAGCAGTTTGTCAGAGTTGTTGCGGCCTCAGCCGCGGCAGTGGCCCAGGACCGCAATAGGTCACCAGCTGGGCTCGGGGGTAACGGGGCCACTGCCGCTTTCTTCAATAGCAGGCATTGCAATCCTCGCCCAGATTGAGGGCCGTTAGGCCAACGGTCGTGCGAACTGTTTCAACCCGCACCACGAGGATTGACAACCGTATAGCCACGTAATGATCGTGGATGCATTCTCGTCGCGCGTCCGCCCGAGTTGGCGTCATACGCCATCCAAACATCGCCTTCGAGATGCTGTTCTAGAACGAAGACATGCCCGCGCCGCGCCGCGACCATTCCGGGCGCGGGCGAGGTACGCGGGAAGCGTAGCCAGTTGGCCGCGAGATTTAATTCAGGCACGACACGACCAAACACTCGCAGCGCCGCGCCACAACCACAGAATGAAGACGGGCAGCCGGCCGGCCGACCGCCGACGATCCGGCTGTCAGCACGGGCGTTCACCGCCGCTACGCTGCTCGACGTGGTTAGTGCAAGTTGCTTTGAGCGATACGCCTGCAGTGAGTGATGTAAAACTTGTTGGCGGCGCGCCTGCGTGGACGAGAAGTCACATGGCATGATGACATTGCACTCGGGCGCGTGGCTGATGCGGTAAGGTCTTGCTTCTGAACAGATCGTGCTGATGACAACGAAGAAACACGCAGAAAATACTTGCTTGAACATTGCAGGTCTCCGAGCTGAGATCCTGCCCCGCCCCAAGCAACAACCAATTTTTGGGCTGAAAAGAGGCTAAAATGCCAGCAATCCCGCTACACTCTGTCAATCCTCACGGCCAGACGTTGCGGCTTAATGAGCGAACTCGCTGAGGGAGTGCGCCTTGAACCTCTCGTATTGACCAACCCTAGCGCGGGTCAAAGCGTTGATGCGCTCCAGGCCAGCCAACGCCCGGTTTGCTCTCAATCGCGGACACTGAGAGTACTCAGCTTTGCTATCGGCAGGCGGTCGGCGAGAGCGGTTAGCGCGGAAAATTCGTGCGCCTGGCGACTATAGCGCGGCGAATTGCTATCACTGCATTTTTCGCCCGAGGTCTCTCAGCAGTGTGTGGAGAAAGTCACTGGCATGGTCGTATTGAGCGTTGCCGCTCGTGATTGGACGAACGAGCGGATCCTTTAACCGACCGACGGCTTCGGAGCCGACCAGCTCAGTTCTGCCCGACCAGTGCAGCAATAAAGTATCGGGTACATCATCTGCAGATCCGAACAGCCTTAAGAGGCAATGTTCGCCCTGAGATTTATGATCGCGATGAGCCTTTGCCGCATAGAAAGCGAGCAGCCCACGGAAGGCATCACGGGAAACAGCAGGTCTTCCCATTTGAAGTTCCCCCGAAAGAATAGATTCTCAGCAATAGATTCTCAGTAAAAGCAATCTGCAGCCTCAGTGCGGGAAAATCTAGCAAAAATTCAATTCGCCCATGGCGTCACTAAAATGGTTCATGATCGCGATTAAACTGAACGGTCAGTGCTCATTACCTATCTTATAAAAAAGCCTCTCCCGAACACATCGGTGCTGGTTTTAATCCAGCCAGCATAATGACCATAAATGCATTGACTTGGGAAGCCCGCGCGCCCGATCCCTCGCTGCTCGGGACCCTCGCGCGCGCGGCGACGACGCTGACCGCCGTTCTTCCGAGCACCGCGCTTCCGCCCTTCGTACTCTCTCGCGGAGTCGCTTCAATTGAGCCAGCAGGCTAACGAGTTCGGTCCTTGTGTCATTCAGAACAACCAGGCTGCAGACCTTACCACTCACTAAAACACCCTCTGCCGAATTCCGTGACGGGAAGCTTGACTGTGGGATGATCTGCCAAGACCGTCTAAGCGATGGAGTCTCGAGCGTCCGTTCGCTCTACGACGACACCCGGAAATGTTTTCGATGTTCTGATGCGTTGCGACCGAAATGCCTGGAGAACATGGGAATGAACGCACTCTCTGAAACGGCCCCGGCATTTGCATCAGCACGAGGGAATAGCACCAAGGACATCCGACGTCCGAACGATTGGCTCGTCGACCCAGGCCTCGCGGGCGAACCAGTTGTGATTGGCCTCACAGATTGGACAACGAGTATTGCCGAAAAAGACGATGCTCCGAAGGAAAGTCTCGCGATCGGACTTGATGCCGGTAGGAATGGCGCGACCCGTTTGCGGACAGTTGACCATGATCATACCCATGTGTGCCTCCCTCAAACATATTGCTGAAACAAGAAAGGGCCGGTCGGCTGGAGTGCGCTCTCGTCGGTGCGGGTGACTTGGGGGGCATCGCACCTGGGGTCGTTGTGCGAGCAATGGGCAGCTTGCTCGTGACGACGCTTCTCCAGCCGACCGGATCTCCTGCTTGGCGAATTCCTGGGATATTGCCGACTTGGGGCTCGGCAAGCCTGAATGGTGCTTCGACCTCAACCGAAAGCTTCTGGGAGGTCCCTCACAATTATCATATCCAAATCCGGGCGACTCGAGATCCCCGCGACTCGAGCCGAATATTCCGCTCGCAACGAAACCATTATCTTCCTCTTGACGGAAAGATCAGCCCACTGGATCACAGGTCGCACTCCCCTCACACGCGGTTGGTTAATTTTTCTCTGTTTGCGTTTAATGTGCAAATCAAATCTGCGCTGTCGGTCCGGTTTGCGACTCTCGCCCGATTTATTTTTTGCGGGGGCGCGGGAGCGATGTCGTCGATCGAAAACGTCGGCCTATTCTAGCAAATTCGGTATCTCCGATTCTTGGCCATCGGTCCGGTGCGCGCCGATCGGGCCTTTTGGAAGCGAGGGTCGGTGCGCGGTTAAACTATGAAATAAATTTTGATTATATGGTAAAGTGCGTAAATCTCGTTGTTAATGGCTGCCGTTCACGTAAGCTGAGCTCGTCCCAGGTTCGTTCGGCTGGAGGAGACAATGTGGAATTTAACTCTTGGCGAGTACGACCTCGCCCCCGATGCCCCGCAGTTGGCCCAGATGCGCGCGGAATTGGCAAGTATCAGGGAGAAGGAGCGCATTCTGCGAGAACGCGGTGCCGATCGTGAGGCCTATCGGTACCTCTTGGATGCTCATCGGTTGAGCGCGAGCGAGCTTTCGTTGAGAGCAGGTGTTGAACATTTCTCCGCAGGGAGAGACGAGGGCCGGTCAGCTGCGGCATGACTGACCGGAATTGTTGTTTCGAAACGAGACCGATTGGGCGAGTTGTGCCCGGCAGATGGGAATTGCGCGCCGCGACGGGTCAGATGGTACTTCGTTCGGTGCCGAGCGCCGCGACGCCAGCGCCCCAGACGCTGGCGTCGCCGCATCGGTACTGGCGAGGCGGATTTCTTCACGTTGGTTGGAGCCATGCTGGAAAGATCGTCGGCAGAGATGGTGTTGAGACCGGCTTCGGATGCAGTGTTCGCGCTGCTGAACGGTCGATCAACGCTCTTCAGCGAAGCAGGGCAGAAGATCTTTGAGCTGGACCGAGTAGGAGCATTCATCTGGTGTAAGCTGGCGCAAGGTGCCTCGTTGGAAGACGCCTATCAGGATCTTGGGGCGCTAGGCATCGACGAGCACACGGCACGCCAGTTCACGCGACAGCTTGTAGATGTCTGGATCGATCGGGCGTTGCTCGAGGTCGACGGGCGAATGCCGGCCGATTTTGCCTTCTCAGCGGTTCTGGGCCCGCTCAGAATAGGAGTCCGGGCTGCAAGTCGGGACCTCTTAAGACGGCTGCATTCGCTGTTTTGCGTTTCCGACCAGAGCGCCCGCGGCGACGACGACATAGCGATCGAGGCGATGATGCTGGATGAGCAGGTGCTGTTGCGCGGAGAGAATTCCAGCATCTCCAGATGTGAAGTCGAAGCACTGGCACCCACGGTCAAAGCTCACATCACCGAGCGGCTTATTCGAAGCAATCGCTGGACCTTCTCTCTTCATGCCGCTTCCCTCGTGAAAAACGGTGAAGGCCTGTTGTTGTGTGGCCAACCAGGAGCTGGAAAGTCGACCCTCACACTGCAGCTGGTGGACGCCGGACTTCGGTATGCCGGGGATGACGTTGCGCTGGTTGGGGCTGACGGAACGATCTGCGGCATTCCGTTTGCTCTCACCTTGAAGGAGGGGTCGTGGGACCTGCTCTCGCGACTACATGGTGACCGGTACGACACGACGCATTGCCGCGCGGACGGCATTTCGGTGCGCTACGTGCCGATTCCGGATGCGCACAACCAAAGCGTTTCCGCGAGTTGGCTCATCTTCTTGAACCGGGTCGAGAGCGGTCCGGCCGAATTGACCGCGATAGACCAGCTGGATTCGATGAGGCGGCTCATTGGGAACGCATTTGCTGCTGACGGAAGACTTTCGCAGGCCGGCTTCGTCGCTCTGAAGCGGATAGTCACGGGCGCGCGATCCCTTCAATTGACCTACTGCGAAGCCGTGGAGGCTCGGCGCGTGCTTATGGATCTATGCAATGGCAAGGCATAGCGCGGCGCTAACGAGCCTCTGCAATTGCCTGCAAGGCCTGCCGCCTGTTGATATCGAGTGGACTTCGGTCATAGGGCTTGCAAATCAGACTCTGACGACGCCGGCGCTCATCGATTTTGTCGATAAGTTTGCATCGATCCTTCCGGAGGACGTCAGCCAATACATTCGGCAGATCCACGGCCGAAACGTGCTGCGCAACAATCGGCTCCTCCTTCAACTCGAAGAAGCCGTCGTTGCGCTGAATGGCTACGGCATTACGCCAATCCTGCTCAAGGGGGCATCAACGCTGGCGACCGCGCACGAGGCGCGACGAGGCGTTCGATTGATGTCCGATCTGGATATCATGATCATGCCAGATGAGGCCAGGACGGCGGTCGCCGCTCTATGTGCAATTGGTTACGATATTCATGCCCAGGCCCCGCCCGAAAGCCAGCGGTGGCATGTCGATTTGATTCGCTCGCAGGATGTCGGGGCCATCGACCTGCAAACGGCAGCTCCAGGTCCCGCGTACCTCTATCAGAGCTTCGGGCAGGCGCTGGACCATTGTGTCCCTGCGCCGCTGGGGCGGGGACGCGTTTACATCCCCACGCCTATCTACGGCGCCCTCATGTTGATCATCCATGATCAGTTTCAAGACTATGGTTATTGGCTCGGCGATCTCGACCTGCGGCACCTTGTTGAATTGCGCGATCTAAACAATTCTGTCGATGGCCTCGATTGGAGGGAGCTTACCTCTCTTGTCCCGGGCGAATTGATGAAGAATGCGGTTGAGACCCAGCTGCTCGCTCTTGCCGAGTTGCTTGGCGTCGACATTCCGCGAGAGTTGCGCTCTCGTCTGATTCCCCGTCTGCAGTTCGTGCGGCAGTTGCTGCAGGCACGCTTTCCAGCCACTCGTGTGCCCTTCCTCGCGATGATGGTGCTGGATCTCGGAAACTACCGAAAGGTGGCGAACGGCGCCATCCCACCCGCGCGCCGGCGCGGGTTGTGGTCCTTGCCGAGGATGGGAACCCTGCAGTTTCTGCTGGAGGCGGCCGTCGCGGTGCGCGCAGGGAAGGCCTAAACCACTTCGTCGTTTGCGGCAGATGCCCTCGGCTGGCGCTTCAATTACAGCGTTCGGAGCAAGTTAGCGGGCTTCCAGATCCGTGGGCCGACGATATCGCGCATGCCGGCATTTGCCGTGGCAGAGCTATCAATGCTCGTGACCGCCAGCATCCCGGTGGGAGGCTTCGCCGTTCTCGTGAATCCTGAACTCGTCCAGCGTGTGCCCCGAGTGGAGCGCGGCGACCAGCCATCGCGGCTGTTTACCACGCCCAGACCAAGTCTCTGTCGGTTTGAGGGGGTTGAAGTATTTCGGTACGACCTTTGGGTATTTGCGGCGAGGGGGCTGGCCCGGGCCCGTGGCTGTCGCCCCGCCCTCCGCCCCGCCGAATTGATCCGGTTGATTGAGTTGCGCCAAGCGCTTCTCCAACTCCCGCTTTTCGGCTGTGATCTTTTCAGCGAGAATCTTTGTTAGCTCCTCGTGGAGGAGCCATAGTTCTTCGAAATCCATGGCTTCGAGATCCTGCCTGCGCATAACATTCTCGGCACCGTTCGACCGTCGCTCCCCTGCCTGTCGTCTCACGCCGAATATCGCGTTTCGAATGGCGAACAACATTGGCAAGGCAAGGGCTGGTCTTTCAAATTGACGCGACAATAAATAAATAATATATTATTTAATATATATAGCGAGGATTATTTTTATCTGTTTATTTGATGGGTGAGGGAATCTTGCTGGAAGCTCCAAGAGAAACATTGGATATTATCGGCTGCCCACTGGGGCGTATTCGAGCGGCGGTGAGTCGGTTTATCGCTCCCTCGGCTGCATCGACCGACATCCGGGCTTTGCAGTTACAGATCCAGCTGCGAAGGCTTGCTCTGAGAGACATCGCGGTCATAAGCGCGCGGTTGCAGCGTGCCGATGGTCGGAGCTCAGGCGGATTGCCAGCAAAGGCCGGCCTGGCGCACCGGTCATATTCGTCGAGGGCGCGGCGTGGCAGATCGATCGCGCGCCCCGGTTAACAGCCAATTTTCGCTTGAGGGAAGGCGCCGGTGCACGTAAAGCGCGTGTTCTTAGCCTGTGCTGTTATTAATTGGGCGGATAATGTATTTTTTGGTCTTGATTGGAACCGGCGGCGCAGCTATGTGGAGGGCGAACTTTCTGCCGGTTCCACATATTTCTGCGTAAAACCCGACGCTGGGGGCTTGATTATCGGGCAGGGGCGATATTAAATGGGCGCAACTACAGGATGCTAGCATGTCTACCAAGAAGCTCGAACTAGAAGCGATGTCCATCGACGATCTATGGTCGCTTCATGAGGAAATTAGCGGCATTTTGTCGGATCGGATCAAGGCGGAAAAGCAGGAGCTGGAGAAGCGTTTGGCGGTTCTCGGCGGCGGGATGGCTATGTTGGCCGAGGCAACCGGGCCGGGCGTCTCTCCGACCGGCAAGCAAAGGCGGAAATATCCGCGCGTACTGCCGAAATATCGTAACCCGCAGACTTCCGAAACCTGGTCGGGACGAGGCAAGCGGCCGCGTTGGTTGGTCGCTGCCATGAAATCCGGCCGTCGGATCGAGGATTTCCGCATCGGGGAGGCGGCTCCGAAGCTTCGGCAGCGGGCGTGAGAGCTGGTTGCGCCAGCGGGCTGGCGCAACTTGGTGTATGGCGATCGGGTCCTAGTAAGCATTGCGCCCCCGCAACACTTCCAATGGAGTTCGCAACAGGATTGCGAGATCCAGCCGAAGGCTCCAATTGTCGATATACCAGAGATCGTACTCAACACGTCTCTCTACCATGGTCGCTGTAGGCGTTGGTCCACGGCAGCCATGGATTTGAGCCCATCCTGTCAATCCTGGTCTCACTCGGCGTCGGAAGGCGTACTTCCGGACGAGCTTGTCGAACTGTCCGTCGTGGGCCAAGGCATGGGGACGCGGGCCCACCAGCGACATACTGCCCTCAAGAACATTTAGCAGCTGTGGCAGTTCGTCAAAACTCGTCCGACGCAGCCATTTGCCCACCCGGGTGACGCGTTGGTCCAGTGGGGTGGCCTGAGCGATTACGCTGCCGTCCTCAAGCACATGCATCGTTCGAAACTTGCGGATTGAAAATACTCGGCCATTGAAGCCGCATCGTCGTTGCTTGAAGAGGATCGGGCCGGGAGAATCCAGTCGGATCGCGACGGCGGCTATCGCGAGAAACGGTGCAAGGACTGTCAAAGCAAGTCCCGCACCGATAATATCAATTGTTCGTTTGCTCGCGCGCTCGATTGCGGTGAGGGGGCCGGGCTGGATCTCTAGGCAAGCGGCACTTCCCAGGCTCCTTGCCGGATGTCGAAGCAATTCCGATGCAGCGCCAACCGGGACGAACATGATGGGGAATGGCAGCACTCTCAGATCTGAGATAAAGGCACGAAGGTCGGCCCATCGTGCAGGATTGGCCTCCAGCACGATCTTATCGACTTCGGAATTACGAATATGTTCGATCACGCGGGAGCTGAGCTGTTTTCTGGAACCAGGGTCCGAGCCCATCGCAGGCAAATCAAAGCGGCCTTTGACGCAATAGCCGAGGACCGCAAGGGCCTCCGACAGACCTGCATGACTCGACGGCGGCTGATCGGTGATGAGGACGAGACTCGTCCGCGCGAACCTCCTGCCACTGAAGCATTTTATCAGCAGTTCCCTGGCAACGCACCGTTGCACGATCAATGATGCCAGGCCGAGTACCGCAAACAGGAGGCCGGCGCCTCGGAAGAAGCTCGGATTGTCATCGAGCATCTCCACAGTGGCGGCCAGGACATGCAACAAAATCCACGTGAGGCAGATGCCGCGAACCTGGCTTCGAAGTACCAGGAGTTCGGTTGGCCGATACAGTCCCCTGCCTTTCAGAATGTAGACCAAACACACTGCTGCTGCCGCCGCGTAGCCGAATGTTTGGATTAGACCGGCTTGTGGCGGGCCGCCGGGTGAAAGTAGCGCGGAAAGGAAACCGGCGAATAGAATGGTCGCGATATCGGCGCAGATCACTACAAACTCGACCGAGTCGTACCGGACGGGCCATTTCCCTTCATCAGCAATGGGCGATGGGGAGTCGACGACAGTTAGAGCGCTCCCATCGTCTGCGATATGCCGGTTCATAAAATTCATGGCTAACCAACAAGAAACGGAAGGATGATTTAATATACTACCATTTTAAATATAATAGCAATTGAATCGATGGATTCAATAAAATTAATCGGAGCTATTCATGCTGGCACGATATCAATTGGGAACGACCTGGGCGCGATCGTCCGGAGGCACGTTGCCGAAAAACGGCTATGGGCTTCGCGAGCGTAACTTCTGAACGTAACCTGGATCGAGCTCCAAAATCGAGCTGTCGGCAAACGCCCTGCCGTCTGCTGACGCCGACTGGTATGCGGCGGCGATGGCTGGCTGGAGCGGGGGCCGGCCAGTAATAGCAACTTTAAGGTCGCGCCGGATAAGATCTCGAAGCTCAGGCTCCTTGATCGCAGCATCAGTGCCGAGAGCGACAGAAAGCCGTAGTGGAATGAGTTCCACCGCGTTTGGTGCAGTATAGTAGGACATCTTAAGCAAGCTTGTCGTGTCATAAGGCGCCGCGTGCTGCTTTGAAAGCGCCGCAAGCATGAGCCAAACGTCGCCCCGAAGGGGTGAATATTGCAGCACCGCAGAAAGAGCGTTCAAGTTCGTGGACCGGCTGATCGCGGCTGCCTTGTCGGACTTGAGGGGCAGAATTGCAGTGAATCCTGAGGCAGTCGAGGCATGCTCGCGCGTGGATTGGTGCGTTGAGGCCAAGGCTTCATTCGAGCCGGCAACCGATGTAACTGAGAGTCGATCACTGAAAGGCCACCTTTGGGAGACGATCCAACCCGTTTGCGCAGCCAACAGCAATCCGATCATAGTCAGAGCAACGCGGGTCGGAGGCCATCGGGAAGCGAAGACAGGCCAGGGAATCCGTCGCGCGGCCGTGGTTTGGGCGCTGGCCTCCGTAGGCGGCCGCAACTCGATGGTCTCCACGTCGCGAGCCTTCCCCGACAGGCTTTGAGCAAAAGCCAGGCCGAAGACCGCCGCCACCAACAGTGATGCCCATAGATCGAGAAGGCTGTTTTCGGCAAAGGCCAGTATTGTCAACGATACGGAAGCGCCGGCGCCGACGGCTGGGTATAAGTAGGAGTGATTGCGAGACAAGGCGCGCCCGAACAACATGCAGGCGCTCATGACGGTAACAATCAACAGGCCACAAAGGAACGTACGTCCCATTTCGACCGCGACCGCTGCGGCGGCGGTCGGACGTTCGCGCATTGCGAGCATGCCAACGTCCGCATAAATCGGCAGAAGCGCAGCAAACGTACCTGCACCGCTCCCGATCGGGTGAGTGTCCTGTAGCATCCGCTCAGTTGCTGCCCGAGTCTGCGTCGACAGGGCAGTCGTCAGGTCAGAATTCCGATTAATTGGAATGAAGGTGAAGCTGGCGACGAACAACATGGCGGCGGTCGCGAGAACGCCAGCTCTGCCCCACAGGCCAAAGAACCATTTGCGAATAGCGACCACTGTGAGGATCGTCGTCATTCCGAGCAGGACGGCAATCAGCGCGATCCAGCCGCCACAAAGCACGGCCGCCGCAACGGAGACGATCAATGATAGAATGGCGCAGGTCAAAATGACGAGCGGTCCTGCCGGCGAGCGGGGGGACCTTCTAGGCCGCCGGAATTGATCGACCGCACGGACAGCCATTGCAGTGGAGAGAAGGGCACCAAGTGCCGCCGCAGTCGATGTCCAGACTTGTTCGGCGGGCCAGGAACCACTCTGATTGCTACTTCTCCATACCGAAAAGATGCAGATGGCCGCGGTGATCGATACGAGGGTATAGAGGACCTGCGCCGCCCTATTTTTGTCCAGAGTAACGACTGCGGTGACGAGGCCCGCAGCGAGGACAGCGTTGTAATGCGAAAGCGCCAGTATCGTCTCGCGGACATCAACCGAGAACCTCTCTGCGAGAGGTTGGTCTAGGGCTGCCGATGCAGTCGCCCAGATATGATTTCCAAGGCCACGGAGCGGGATCGGAACCACCTGCAAGGCAATCCAGAGCACGGGCGCGGCGAGAGCCAGAATGACGAGGGGCCGCAGAAGCTTCGCGAAGGAAGCGAGGGTTGACGACGTGGCGAAAAGGCCGGCGGCCAGTATAGCGGCCGCAAGAACGCCCGATAGCGCCGCTAGACTCAGCAGATTCGGGACCACAGCAAAATCCGCAGCAACGGCCGCCAGCGTAGCGAGCACTGAAGACTGGAACATTTTACACCATCTCTGACTCGCCCAAAACGGAGAGCATATCGCAGAAGGTGCTGACTCCATCGTTAGGTGCGACGTATGTCAAAGTCACCCTAAGAATCCGACAAGCCATATCTTAGGTAGTGGCTGTCATCGTAGTAATCACTTCGATGGGCGTCGTACCGTGCCATTGCCCTTATATCAGTCTTGTTGAGGACGACGCCGATCAAGGAATCGGAGATGGTCGGCGCAGTATGCAGGGCATGCTGAACTACATCGATCTTGGTCCGTCCCCATTCGACGACGAGAACGTAGCAGTCGATCAACGGCGCAGTGACGCGCACATCCACCAGAGGCGAGAGCGGAGGGAAGTCCACAATGACGTAGTCGTAGGACTGCCGCAAGCGATCGAATAGTTTGGTCATGTTCTCGGCGGAAAGGATCTCGCTCGTGTGAAGCAGGTGTCCACGCCGGACAGCTGGCAAGAATGCGAGATTGGTTCTGGGATCGTGCCACAGCGCTTCTTCGAGCGAGTGCTTTCCGTTTGCCACCTCAATCAATCCAAATGCAGCTTTCGGAGCCATAGCCGCAGAAAGCGAAGGGTTTCTGAGGTCGCAATCGACTACGATAGCCCGCTTTCCGCTATGTCCGATGAGGTGAGCCAGAGAGGCTGCAATCGTCGTCTTGCCCTCATTTGGCAGAGCCGAGGTGATTCCGATCACCTGGTTGGAGGCCCTCGCGGGGGTGTGGTCAATAGCAAGCTTGATCGAACGGATGGCTTCCGTGAAGCGGGAGAGGGGCATTCCGATGACGGTTCGGTGAAGCGCTGGCACGGTTGACATCGTGCGTGATCGCAGATCTTCATCCGCTTGCTGGGATCGGACGGTCGACTTCTGCGCCTTCGGGGGCGACAGCAGAGGGATCAGCGACAAGCAGGGTAGCTCCAGTGCGGCCTCCACCTGTGAAGACGTGCGAAAAACTCTATCCATGAGATCTCTCAGAAGAGCCAAGCCGATCCCGAGTGCGAGTCCAGCGACCAGGCCGAAGCTCAGCACCAAGTTTGCCTTCGGCTTGCTCTTGCGCTCTGGCGGGGCGGCGGGATAGATCACCCGTGTTTCCGAAATCGGAAATGTCTCCTGCTGAGTCGTCCCCATGGAGTGTTGCAGAAACGCCTCATGCATGGCGCGCAGACTTCTCGCTCGGCTCTCCAACTCCCGTATGGTTAGCTCTGCGGAGTTCGTCAGGCGCGATTGCGAGACGGCTCGGGCAAGCTGCTTCTCCAGTTCCTGCTGCCGCTGCTGAGCAGCTTCCAGTTCATTTCTGCTGGTTTCGGCGAGCCTCTTGACCTCTTCGAGGATAGACGTGCGAATGTCACGTATCCGACCCCGCAGGTTGACAACCGCCAAATGGTCGCGCCCGAACCGGGTTGACCAATCGCCTTCGCGACGTGACAACTCGAGATATTGCTGGCGAAGCGTAGTGATAATCGGACTCTGGAGGACATCGGCGCTCGCCGCGTCAGGAGCGCTGATGGTGGAGGAGCCAGCTGCATTGGCGCGCAGGACCGCGTCGTAGCGATTGAACTTGACCTGTGCATCGGAGGTAAGGGTTCGGGCGGTTACCAATCGCGCGCTGAGATCGTTGACAGGCTGTTCGTCAATCAATTTTCCGCCTGTCGAGACGATGTTGTTCTGGGACTTGTATGCGCTCACGGCGCGTTCGGCCGTTAGCGCTTGCTCATTGAGATCCTGGAGACGTTCTTGCAACCAACTGGCTGCCGTTCGCGTGGCCTCGAACTTCGAATTCATCTGGTCGTTAAGGTACGCGTTAGCCACGGCATTCGCGATCTCTGCCGCGCGTTCCGCGTTGCTCGAACTGTAGCTTACCTCGATGATCTTGCTATATCCGACCCTGTACGCGACGAGCCTGTCCAATAACGCGGCAATCGCGCTTTCCCGGGGCGTATCAGCCTCCGCAACGGGCTCCGGCTGCTGGTTCCGGTTTCGAATGCGATGCAGTAGCGAACTGAAGGACCACCGCGAGCCTGAAAGATCTGGATCCTTGGCGAGATTTAGCTGCGTTATGACTGCCGCCGCAATTCCTCGCGACCTTATCATCTGCAGTTGCGTTTCGATTTGGGCCGCGTCGACGACGGGCTCCGGAAGAAGCGACTGTTGTTGAACGAATTGAGCGCGAGGATTCGACAGCAGGATTTGTACCTGGGCCGTGTAGGTGGGAGGAGAAAACCGCAGGTAGAGCAGCGCGGCAGCGAATACGAGAGCCGCGGTCACGATGATCATAAGATATCGACGCCTTACGAAGATGACCGCGAACTTGACAAGATCGCCGATTCCCCCGCCGTTGATGTCGTTCGACTGGGCCTGGCCGCCCAGAGGCAAGCGCGTTCTGTCGGTCTGTAGAAGATTACTCTGAAGCATGGGGTACCTGTCAGGCTCGGGAGCGCGTCGGATTGGTCGCCCGCATGAGGGCGTTTGGTATTTGATCTATTAAATTGAATGGTATCTCAAAAAAATATCATTGCCAAATTAAATATTATTCTGATATTAATTTGTGACCGCCGCGGAAAGGTGACTTGGCCTGTTCGCAGGGTGCCGCTGCTGCGCCCGACGGCGTTCGGCGGATAGAATTTAAATGTAGACCTGGATCGTAGGATTAAAAGCCAGGCGGGAACATAGTGATGGTGAAGACAGTGTCGGGCCTCCCAATGACCGTGGAACGCCTCGAATGGGCCGCCTTGTTGCTGGCAAGGCGGGGCGATGCGAGTCCGCTTGAAGCCCGGGATTCCTCCCGCGCCGCAGAGGCGTGGCATGCGCACGTGCCGATCGTGAGCTCGAACGACAACGGCAAGAGCAGTCTCGACGAAGGCATCTTCGATCAGTGGTTTGATGACCTCGTTGCGCCTTTTGTCGGGACTGAGCAGCACTTGGCCGAGGGCTTTCCATGATGGAAGTACGGTGTTTGGAGATCCCAGATGTTAAGATGATTCAAACGGAGCGATTATCGGACGCCCGGGGTTACTTCTGTGAGACGTTTCAGCGATCGGCCTTCGCGGAGAAAGGGATTCTCGTCGATTTCGTCCAGGACAATCAATCCAGCTCAGACAAGGTTGGGACAGTCCGAGGCTTGCACTTCCAGCGACCGCCTTTCGCCCAAGCCAAGCTCATACGAGTGCTAAGCGGTGCTATTCTCGATGTCGTGGTCGATCTTCGGCGTTCGTCGGCAACCTTCGGAAGGCATATAGCTGTCAAGCTGGATAGCCAGACCGGAGAGCAACTGCTTGTCCCGAAGGGCTTTGCGCACGGTTTCTGCACACTGCAACCAGAGACCGTCGTGTTCTACAAGGTCGACCAAGTCTACGCTCCAAGCCATGACGGAGGGCTCTATTGGGCCGATCCGGGACTGGCGATTGAGTGGCCGGTGACAACGGCCGAGGCCCAAGTGTCGCCAAAAGATAGATCCCTGCCCAGGCTGGACCAGCTTGCGGCCGTTTTCGAGTGATGGAGAGCGGTCAGATGCGCGTTTTGGTGACTGGGGGAGCGGGATTTATCGGTTCTGCCGTGTGCCGTAGCCTAGCGCTGCAGAAGGGCGCCGAAGTAATCAATGTCGACAAGCTGACCTATGCGGCCAACCCATCCTCGCTAGCGCCCATCCAAGGGCTAAAGTCCTATCTGTTCGAGCAGCAGGATATCTGCGACCGCGAGGCCATGGATTTCGTGTTCAACAGCTACCGGCCAGACGCGATCATTCACCTCGCGGCCGAGAGTCACGTCGACCGCTCAATCACCGGTCCCGCGGCCTTCATTGGCACGAATATTGTGGGCACCTACACGTTGTTGGAAGCAGCGAGAAAATACTATGAGGGCCTCTCGGTACCAGGGCGCAAGCGGTTTCGCTTCATTCACGTCTCGACAGACGAGGTCTACGGTTCACTCGGACCCGCTGACTACTTCCGGGAGGAAACGCCTTACCGGCCGAGCTCACCCTATTCGGCGAGCAAGGCAGCCTCGGATCATCTCGCACTTGCGTGGTTCAAGACCTATGGCCTGCCGGTCATTGTGTCGAATTGCTCGAACAATTACGGGCCGTTTCAGTTTCCAGAAAAGCTCATTCCCTTGACGATTCTCAATGCGATCGAGCGCAAGCCGTTGCCGGTGTATGGCGACGGCCGAAACGTACGGGACTGGCTGCATGTCGAAGATCATGCGGCAGGGTTGATCACGCTTCTGTTCGAAGGCAAGCCCGGCGAGAAGTACAATTTCGGCGGAGATAGCGAACGCTCCAACCTCGACGTGGTAACCCAGATCTGCGACGTCGTCGACAGGCTGTATCCGGGTCCGGCAGCGAGACGATCGATGATTACTTTTGTGCCAGATCGTCCGGGACACGATATCCGCTACGCGATCGACGCATCGAAAGCTCACCGTGAACTTGGCTGGCGACCCACAAGGACGTTCGAGCAGGGGCTGGCCGAGACCGTCGCATGGTATCTCAAGAGCCGCGCGTGGTGGGAGCGTGCCCGCAGCGGGGTCTATGA
This sequence comes from Bradyrhizobium sp. LVM 105, assembly GCF_003957705.1. NCBI lineage: Bacteria > Pseudomonadati > Pseudomonadota > Alphaproteobacteria > Hyphomicrobiales > Nitrobacteraceae > Bradyrhizobium > Bradyrhizobium sp. LVM 105. The sequence goes on from NZ_QZMV01000005.1 coordinate 197,318, forward strand.
CGGTTCGCGTCTGGGGCTCCTCGCTACACAACATTGAGGCTGCAAATGACGGAAAGCCCCATTCTGATTGCTGGTCGCAACGGTCAGTTGGCAAGGTGTCTTCATGACCTGGCGGCGCTGCACAGCACGTCAGTGGTCGCCCTTGGACGCAGCGGTCTCAATCTGGAGGCCCATGGCGAACTCCGCCGAACGATCGATCCGATCGCACCGTCCATGATCATCAACGCTGCCGCTTACACGGCGGTGGATCTGGCAGAATCGGAAGTAGCAAGAGCATTCGGCATCAATCGCGACGCAGCGGCCGCGTTGGCCGACGTCGCATGGCAAATGAATATACCATTCATCCACATCTCGACCGACTATGTCTTTGACGGCACAAAGCTGGATGCTTACGAGGAAAGCGATGTTCCTGCGCCATTGAATGTGTATGGCGCATCGAAGCTGGCCGGCGAAGCTGCGGTTCTTGCTGCTCATCCGCTCGCAACGGTGATTCGCACTTCATGGCTATATAGTCCCCATGGCAACAACTTCGTTCGGACGATGCTGCGGCTCTGTGAAGCGCAACCGATCGTCAAAGTCGTTGAGGATCAATGCGGAAGTCCAACATCCGCACTCGACCTTGCGTCGGCGATCCTTCAGCTCTCGGGACGGCTGCTAACCCAAGATCGTAGAGCCCTGGCCGGCATCTTTCATCTTGCCGGACAAGGTGAGACGACTTGGCATGGGTTTGCCCAAGCGATTTTCGACTTGCTCGCTCAGCGGGGAATCCGAGTGCCGCAGCTTGAGGCCATTACGAGCGAACAGTACCAGACCGCCGCGCGACGGCCACGGAATTCGCGCCTCAACTCATCCAAGGCCGAACGTGTCTTAGGCCTTCGATTGCCGTCATGGCGTTGCTCTCTCGAAACCTGTCTCGGCCAACTCGTGGAAGGTGGAATCGATGCTGAAAGGAATAGTGCTGGCTGGCGGCAGCGGAACTCGACTGTATCCAATCACGAGAGCGGTCAGCAAGCAGCTACTGCCCATCTATGACAAGCCGATGATCTACTACCCGTTGTCAACGCTGATGCTGGCAGGGGTGCGCGAGATCCTTATCATAACCACTCCTTCAGACCGGTGTCAGTTCGAGCGCTTGCTGGGGGACGGTAGACAATGGGGAATTAGACTCAGCTACGCGGAGCAGCCCCGACCCGCCGGTCTGGCCGATGCGTTCATTGTCGGCGCCGACTTCATCGGGAACGATCGCGTTGCGATGGTTCTTGGAGATAACATCTTCTTTGGCGACGGCCTGAGCGAATTGCTCGCAAGGGCTGCCGGGCGTCAGGAAGGTGCAACCGTCTTCGCCTATCGCGTACGAGACCCGGAGAGGTATGGCGTCGTTACGTTCGACGAGGGCGATCGCCCACTGCGAATTGAGGAGAAGCCGAGCCAGCCGAGCTCGAACTGGGCGATCACAGGTCTCTATTTCTTCGACAACAACGTGGTGCGCTACGCACGGCGCATCGAGCCGTCGTCGCGCGGCGAACTCGAGATCACCGATCTGCAGATGCGATATCTTTCGGCCAAGGCACTCCATGTTGAGCGGATGGGGCGGGGGTTCGCCTGGCTGGATACCGGAACAGTGGAGTCGCTAATCGATGCGGCGATGTTTGTGCAGACGCTCGAAAAGCGCCAAGGCATGAAGGTTGCCTGTCTTGAGGAAATTGCGCTGAGGCAAGGTTTCATCGAGCGCGACCAGATCGAAGAGCTGGCGCGACCGTTGGAGAAGAGCGGTTACGGTCAGTATCTGCGCGAGATCGGTTCTCTCCTGACTTGAGGTCGGGCTGAATCATCCACAGAGGTCGAAACGAGCTAACCGTGGTTCTTCGATGAACATCAGCCCTATTACGAGTGGGTCTTTGATACCCGATTCCTCGCAGGACTCGCCCCTGGTGCGCTATGCGCTCAGAGGATTGGAGCGGTGCTGGTTATCTGAACATCGCTGCTGGTCACATATCTACCATCTGGACGGGCGCGCGTCGCCAAACGAGTCCTTACGGCGCAGCGATGTGTTCTACACGCTTAACGTTCTGCTCGGAATGTCGAGGATAAAGAAGGTTCCTAGCGGCCTCAACTTATTGGAAACATTCCATCACAATGCGGTCCAACTCACGGTCCTTGCGGTGCCAAAGTATGCACTAGGTATGGCGCTCTGGGCTTCCGCGGAACTCCGCTTCGAGCTACCCGAGCAGGTGAAGCGCGACGTGAGAGCGCTCCTGAGCGATCAGGCGGGCTGGAAGACCTTTCGGGCTCAGGATCTGGGTATGCTGTTAACGGGCGTCGTGGCTCGGGCCCGGGCGGGCGACAGGGAGTGGGTGTCTTTCGCCGCTCCTTTGTATCGCTTTCTCCAGGAGCGATTCCACAGCGGATCGGGGCTATTCTTCGACGCACCATCAGGATTTCGGCGACGCTTCGCTTCGTTCGCCACGCAGATCTATCTTTCAATTGCGTGCTATCACTACGGCGAGTTCACGGGCGAGTCATCGGCGCTCGCCATGGCCGACGCCTGCGTTCGCAAGTTGATTGCACTTCAAGGTCCCGACGGCGAGTGGCCCTGGTTTTTCGATGCGGCTGGGGGGCGCGTGCTTGATTTCTATGAAGTCTACTCGGTGCACCAGTATGGCATGGCTCCGGCTCTGCTGGAATGGGCGGAGCGCTATCGAGTTCGGGGGGCACGGAGTGCCTTAATCAAGGGATTTAATTGGGTGCTGGGCCAGAACCAGCTTCGCCGCTCGATGCTGGTGCCCGATCTGGGGCTGACTATCCGATCCCAGATTCGAAAGCGGGAGCTGACAACGCGGGCGCCGAGGATGCTGCGCGCAATCAAGAACGCCTACTCCGGATGCGAGGCTGGGCTAATTGAAGATTCCGGTGTTGGACTTCGGCTGGAATGCCGTAGCTACGAACTGGGTTGGATGTTGTGGTCGTTCGGCCAGCGAACTGACTTGCTGGAACTGACCCACAACTCGGCATTTGGCAAGATACCCATACCGGCCTGATGCCGAGAATATTCTGCTAACGATTCCAGGCGACGGCTCGCCGATTGCGCAGTAGCGACAGCATTGTCATAACCCGATGCATTCGTACGGCACACATGACGGCGATAGCCTTGATACGGGCTCCGATACCGTGGAGCCGGTCACTCGTTAAGATCGTGATGATGCCGGGAGCGGGCGAAGCTAGGACAAGCAGGGCCTGCGCAATCCAGCGCAATCTCCATGCCGGCTTGCCGTCGGCCATGTTGCGGTAGTGCAGGAGTTGTCGGTCCCACTTGACATATAGCTCCTGCAGAGAACTCCTGGCCGGGTGGAAGACGATCATTTCCGGGATATACCGGAACCGAAGCCCGGCACGCTGGGCCCGTTGTCCCCACTCCATATCCTCCGCCACGTCGATCCCTGCGAACGGTCCGACGGAATGGAAATCCCGGCGAAACATCGCCATGTTGCCTGTGCCGCAGTAGCCATCGCGCTCGATGTAGAGCTTGAATCGATAGGCGAAGACGCTCTCGTAGGCTGCGATGGCATCCAGGTGTGGCTTCGCGTCGCGCCAGATGCGGACGTCCCCTCCGAGCACTGTCCGAGGCGGGAGCGAATGCAGTGAGCGCCATACGCTGCTCAGCCAATCACAATGTGCCCTGCAATCGGCGTCGATGAAGGCAAGCACCTCGCCGCTCCCAGCAGCAACTCCGGTGTTACGCGCCGGGCCAGGCCCGGGCCGTGCCTCGCGCAACAGCCGTACGCGTGGATATTGAGCGATGACGTCGGTCGGCAACGTAACGGAGCCGTTGTCAACGACAATGATCTCGAACGAATCCCGGGGAATGCTCTGCGCCTCGAGACTGGCCAGACAGGTCTTAAGCGCCATTGGCTGATTCAAATGTGGGACAATCACCGAAATCGCCAGACGTTTAATGTCCATTTAATTTCCTCCGACGCGAACGTTGCGGCTCGGCCGTTGATTGGAGCCTCTTATCGCGTATTCAAGCCGAAAATATAATATCAATATAACTTGCAAATAAAATCGCTATCATTATTATCGCGATATTAATTAGTTCAATTGAAAGCGGTCTTTCGCTCAAAGCGAATCTTGGCCGGGGAGGAACCCATGCGTGCCTACTTTCTGGGGTGCCCCATCGATATCTTGACCATGGCAGAGACCGTCGGCCTTGCGCGCAAGGCCATGCGAAGCCGCCAGCGTCTGCAGCATGTCGCCCTTAACGTGGCGAAGTTCGTCAACATGCGCTCCGATCCAGTGCTCGCCGCTGATGTCGCCAGCAGCGACATTGTCGGAATCGACGGCATGGGAATCCTTTGGGGAGCGCGGGGGCTTGGTCTCCCGGCAACGTCACGAGTCACCGGCGTAGATCTCCTCGGCGAGCTGCTGAAAGTGTGCGCGCAAGAGGGCTTCCGACCGTACTTTCTGGGAGCCTCACCCGCCGTCGTGCAACAGGCGGCGCAGCGTGTTCGGGACAAGCACCCCTCGCTTGTCTTTGCTGGGGTGAGGCACGGCTATTTTTCCAGCGAGCAGGAGAACGAGGTCGTCCGCGATATTCGGTCCAGTGGCGCCGATTGCCTGTTCATTGGTATGCCCACGCCGCGGAAGGAACGCTTCCTTGCGGCCCACCGCGACGAGCTCGGCGTACCGTTCATTATGGGCGTTGGCGGAGGGTTTGACGTTCTCGCGGGCTCGGTTCTGCGAGCTCCCATTCACATGCAGCAACTCGGCCTGGAATGGTTGTACCGCATCTATCAGGAGCCCAGACGGATGTGGTGGCGGTATGCCAGGACCAACACGCTGTTTGCAGGAATCTTGACGCAAGCGTTCGCGCGGCAGGCACTTAGACGGCCGCCCAGCATGTACAATGTGCTGCCCCCCGGGACAGGCCGGATCGGAGGGTGAGGCGTGCGAAAGCATTTTTTCATATTGTTGGGAACCAGGCCGGAAGCGATCAAGCTGTTTCCGGTCATCAACCGGCTCAAGGCCGAGCAGAACAAGGACATCTCCCTCACGGTCTGCGCGACAGCGCAGCACAGAGAACTGCTCGACCAGGTTCTCAAGATGGCCAAGGTGGTCCCGGATTTCGATCTCGACGTCATGACGGTGAATCAGACTCTCGATAATCTGACCGGCCGGCTATTGGCGCAGATCGGAGATGTCCTGGAGAGGGTGAAGCCCACCAGAGTGATCGTCCAGGGCGACACTGCGACTGCCATGGCAGGTGCGCTGGCGTCATACTATCACCGCGTCCCGGTCTCGCATGTCGAGGCGGGACTGCGAAGTGGAGATATCTTCGCGCCCTGGCCCGAGGAGGTGAATCGCAAGATCGTCGGCTCGATCGCCGATCAGCATTTCGCGCCGACTGAGCGTGCTGCGAGAGCGCTCCGGGCGGAGAACGTCTCCAACGATCGCATCCACGTCACCGGAAATACTGTTGTTGACGCGCTGATCATCGCGAAAGCCATGGTAGAGGCCGATCCGGAGCTCTCATCCCGTTGGGACGGAATCAAGAAGCGGCACGGCAACCGTCGCATCATCCTGGTCACCTGCCACCGCCGGGAGAATTTCGGTGGAGGTGTTCTCAACATCGTGAATGCACTGGAGACGATCTTGAGCCGGGAGGACGTTGCCGTTGTCCTTCCGGTTCATCCGAACCCGAACGTCCGCGACGTGTTCGCAACACGGCTCGCCGACCATCCGCGCGTCGTGCTGATTTCCCCCCAAGAGTACACGGATTTTGTCAGCCTTCTCTCCATGGCGCATTTGGTGCTGACCGACTCAGGCGGCGTGCAGGAAGAGGCGCCGACGTTCGGAAAGCCGGTCCTTGTGATGCGGGAGACGACCGAACGCCCGGAAGGAGTCGACGCGGGAACCGCGCGCCTGGTTGGAGCGAACTACGACAGGATCGTCGGGGAGACGTTCCGGCTACTCGACGATGATGAGACTTATGCTGCTATGTCTCGCTCCCACAATCCATTTGGCGATGGGCGTGCCAGCGAGCGGATTGTGAAGGTGCTTCTCGATGCCTGAACTCCAGAAGGTTGCTGTCCTCGGGCTTGGCTATATCGGCTTGCCGACGGCCGCGCTGATAGCCAGCCGCGGCCTGCAAGTGGTTGGCGTGGACACAAAGGAGTATGTGGTCAGGACGGTGGCCTCCGGAGCCATTCACATTTCGGAGCCCGATCTCGACGGTCTGGTTTCCAAAGTAGTGTCGAGCGGCGCGTTGACGACTTCAAGCAAGCCGCAGGCCGCCGACGTCTTCATCATCGCGGTACCCACACCCATTGACGGCAATAATCGGCCGGATTTGTCCAACGTGAATGCTGCCGTGGAAAGCATTCTCGATTTGCTTGTTCCGGGCAATCTCGTCATTCTCGAATCGACCTCGCCAATCGGAACCACTGAAGGCATCGCAAAACGGATTAACGAGAGCAGGCCGGACCTGAGAATCGGCGTCAATGGCCGCGAGGACGGCGCAGTGTACGTCGCATATTGTCCTGAACGCGTGTTGCCTGGGCGGATCTTGAGCGAACTCATCGATAATGATCGATGCATTGGGGGGATCACTCCTGCCTGTGCGCGGCGCGCTCAGCGCTTCTACAAGATGTTCGTTCGCGGCGCTTGCGTTGCCACCACCGCGCGCGCCGCCGAGTTGGTCAAGCTAACGGAGAACGCGTTCCGGGATACGAACATCGCCTTTGCCAATGAACTCTCGATGATCTGCGACAGATTCGACATCAATGTCTGGGAGGTGATCGATATCGCGAACCGCCATCCACGCGTGAACGTGTTGCGGCCGGGCCCAGGCGTGGGCGGGCACTGCATTGCCGTCGATCCGTGGTTCATTATCGATTCGGCGCCCGACCTTGCGCGCGTAATGCGAACGAGTCGTGAGGTCAACAACGCCAAGACGCAGAAAATTATTGAGCGCGCAGAGGCGCTGATCGAGGATCATCCCTACGCAAACGTGGCCTGCTGCGGGCTAACCTTCAAGGCCAATGTCGACGATCTGCGCGAAAGCCCGGCCATGGAGATCGCCGTACATCTGGCGAAGAAGTACGGACAGCGCATCAAGGTTGTCGAGCCTAATCTGCGGCGGCCACCGCCGGAGCTTGCCGACCACCATATCGGCTTGCTGAACATCGACGAAGCATTGCGCACGTGTGAGATTGCCCTTCTCCTGGTCGACCACGACGAGTTCAAGATGGTTCCGCTGGCCGAACGCCGTCATCTTGACGTAATCGACACGCGAGGTATCTGGCAAGACATGCCTGTGCGGACGTGAAGCTGCCGAACGTTCCAGAAGCGGGAATACCGAATTGATACCATTCTTGGACTTGAAAGCACAAGCTCAGACGGTCGGATCGAAAATCGACGCCGCGATCAGGCGTGCCATCCGACATGAGCGCGCTACATCGAGGCTTGAAGCGGGCGCTTTCGAGGAACGCTTTGCGGACTACTGCAACGTTGCGTGCTGCCGCGCTGTTAGCAGTGGCACATCGGCGCTCCATCTCGCATTGCTGGCCGCCGGAGTGGGGCCGAGCGACGAGGTGATCACGGTCTCGATGAACTTCGTCGCGGCGACGGCCGCCATCATCAGGTGCGGTGCAACACCCGTCTTCGTGGACGTCGATCCAGTCACGTGGACGATGAATCCAGCTTTGATCGAGGCTGCGATCACGAGCAAGACGAGAGCAATCCTGCCGGCCCATCTGCATGGACTGATGGCGGACATGGATTCAATCATGTCAATCTCCCGCCGCCACGGCCTCTTGGTAATCGAGGACGCTGCGCAGGCGCATGGCGCCAGCTACAAGAGCAGGCGGTCCGGCTCGATCGGAGATTTCGGCTGCTTCAGCTTCTATCCCGACAAGAATCTCGGAGCCTATGGCGAGGCTGGCGCGGTTGTCACGGATCATCCGGAGCTTGCGCGACGCGTGTCCTGGCTTCTCGACCGGACGCAGGAGGACGAGGGCAATCATGCTCTTGCAAGATGCGATCATGGAATGGACGAAGTTCAGGCGGCAGTGCTGAACGTAAAGATGGACTACATCGAAGCCTGGACCGAGGCACGTCGATCGATCGCCGCGCAGTATGATCAGGCATTGTCCAGTCTGGCGGTCGCGCGTCCGCGGCCACCCAGCCACAGCCGGCATGTCTATCATATTTACGCCCTGAGACTTCGGCACCGCGATCAGGCTATTGCCATGCTGGGACGCGCGGGGATCGGGGTCGACGTTCACTACCCCGTTCCGGTCCATTTACAACAGCGTTACGCAGAGCTTGGATATCGCGTCGGCGACCTGCCTGTAAGTGAGAGGCTTGCGAGCGAGTTTCTATCGCTCCCCATTTATCCCGAGATGTTACCGGAGCAAACCGGCATCGTTGGCTCCGAAGTGAAGAAAATTGCGGGAGGGGAGCAAACGTTCCGGAGCGGCTGGACATTCCAGGACGGAATGCCTCGACATGGCCTAGTAGCCTAGAACCAGGAGGGCGGTCGTGCTGGATCTCAAGGGAAAACGCGTTCTCGTTACCGGAGGTGCCGGATTCATCGGCTCGCATATCGTGGACTCTTTGTGCGACGAAGGCTGCATCGAGATCGTGGCGCTCGACAATATGTCGACCGGACGACCGGAGAACCTCAGGAGGTCGCTTAACCGAGGACCGGTGCGATTGGTCCGCGGTGATTTGCGAGACACGAAGCTGGTTGAAGCTCTGGTAAGAGGGGCCAACATCATCTTTCACCACGCCGCGCCGTGCAGCGCTGATTGTTTGGCCGAACCGCGTCTTGCCATGGAAGTCATGGTGAACGGCACCTTCGAACTGCTTGAACTCTGCGTAAAGTACGACGTCGAGAAGATCGTCGCCGCGTCATCTGCTTCGGTGTACGGCGTAGCGGAGGAGCTTCCGACGACGGAGCACGAGAATCCATATGGAAGCCGAACGGTCTATGGAACAGCGAAGGCTTGCAATGAAGGCTTGCTCCGCGCCTTCAACGATATGCACGGCCTCGACTATATCGCTTTGAGATACTTTGACGTGTATGGCAGTCGAATGGACGTGCACGGTCGATACGCCGAGATGTTGATCCGCTGGATGGAGGAGTTGGAGGCTGGAACGCCGCCGGTGATAGTTGACCACGACCGGCAGACCGTGGACTTGGTGCATGTCCGTGATGCCGCACGCGCGACCATCCTTGCGGCGAGGGCAAGGGTCAGCGACGAGGTGTTCAACGTGGGGAGCGGTATCGAAACAACCTTGGTGCAACTCGCTTCGGCCCTGGCTTCCGCTATGGGTCATGACGGCATGCTCCCGCAAATCGCGCCCGAGCACTCGATCAATCCGATACAGCGCCAGGTGGCGTCGACAGGCAAGCTGGAACGTCTGCTGGGCTTCCAAGCCACGGTGCCGCTCGAACTCGGACTGACCGAGTTTGTGAAGTGGTGGCGCTCCGAACGGGGACTTGTAACCGGGCGGCATCGGCAGGCCCTGGCTTCATGAGCCTGCTGGCTGTGCCACAGCGTCCCGTGAAGAAGCCAAAGCCGTACGAGCAGCCGTCCTGGCTCTGCACTCTGCGTGACGAGGCGGTCTTCCCGATGGCAGGGGCGGCACTTGACAGAACTCTGGCCGAAACACGTACAGCGGGCAACTTTAGTTCATGAAATTGAGTGCGAGGGAGAATGGCAATGCGAGTTCTGGTAACAGGTCATCTTGGCTACATCGGCACGGTCTTAACCCCAATGCTGGTCGGCGCCGGTCACGAGGTGACTGGAATGGACAGCGATATCTACTCCCGGTGCACATACGCCCCTGGCGGTAGCATTCTCGAGGTCCCGACGATTTGGAAGGACGTCAGAGACGCAGAGGTCGCGGATCTCGTTGGCTTCGACGCTGTGCTGCATCTAGCCGCACTCTCCAACGATCCGCTCGGCAATCTGAGGCCTGAATTGACCGACCAGATCAATCATCGCGCAAGCGTTCGCATGGCCGAGATAGCAAAGCATGCCGGCGTGCGTCGTTTCGTGTTTGCCTCATCCTGCAGCAACTATGGAAAAGCCGGTGAGGAAATGATCGATGAGACCGCGGCGCTCAATCCGGTGACGGCCTACGGACAATCCAAGGTCGCGTCGGAACGCGGTATTTCGGCGCTGGCCGACGACGGATTTTGCCCAGTGTTTCTGAGGCCAGCTACAGCGTACGGAGTCTCACCGCGGCTGCGCTTCGATATTGTCCTGAATAACCTTGTTGCGTGGGCGTTTACGACAGGAAGAATTCATCTGAAATCGGATGGCTCGCCCTGGCGGCCGATCGTCCACATCGAGGATATTTCTCGAGCTTTCATAGCCGCATTGGAGGCACCTGCCGAGGCCGTCTTCAATGAGGCATTCAATGTCGGTCAGACTGCTCACAATTATCGAATTCGGGATTTGGCCGAGATCGTCGCGAGTGTGGTGCCGAATTCTACGGTGGAGTTTGCCGAGGATGCGAGTCCAGACGAGCGATCCTACCGAGTGAGCTTCGAAAAGATCCGCCGCAGGTTGCCAGGGTTCCAGCCCCGCTGGGACGCCCGAATGGGCGCCGAGCAGCTCTACAGGGTCTATCGTTCGTCAAAGTTGACTTTGGAAGAATTCGAAGGGCCGCGATATCAACGCATCGGCCATATTCGGAAGCTGCTGGCGGAAAGAATTCTGAGTAGCGACTTGCGCCACACGAGACTGCAGCTTGCAGCGGTGTCCTGAATAGTCAGCTCACCGTGGACCTTGGGCGGGCGAGGGAAGCGAGCGCGGGTACATTGCCGTCGCGCCCCTGCGATTCAGTCAGCGCAGGCCCGCGCTGACTGGCTGGATTCGGGCGTTGCCTCGACCAGTACGCCGCGTTGGCGATCGTCACCCAGAGGGCGTCGTTCGCCGAAGATGTCGCGGGTAGCGCATTGCAAGGTCGCGTCCTCTTGAAAGTCGCCAAATGACGGAATCTCTCGAGTAGCGGCCGGCTGAGCTTTTACTAGGACATAAGCCGAGCGCGCGCGCTGGCCTCGGGAACTGCGGCGATCATGGTCCGCCTTATTCTGGGTCAAAGTCGAAATATTTAGATTTGTTAATGACCAAACGTCAAAATCCCGACAAATGGAAATAAAATAATGTTCTCCGAACCAACGTTAGCGATACGTGCCATCCTTTTCGATTCCACCGAAAGAGGGAAAGGGCGCTGCGCTGAAGAAGTTTCGAGCCATCGAAGGACTGCGAGGCTGGCTGGCGTGGACCGTAGTCTTGGCGCACCTCGCATATTGTTCGGGCTTCAGTAGCGGAGCATTGGGATCGCATGTCAGATCGCTAGGCCCGCCGGCTGTTCTCGTTTTTCTTATCGTCAGCGGCTTCGTGATCACACACGTTGTTATCGAAAAAGCAGAGCCATATCCGGTCTATATCATCCAGCGTTTTGCTCGACTGTTTCCGTTGTTTGCCGCCACTTGCTTTTTTGGTTTCTTCACCAACGATCTACTTGCCATTTCGCTAGCTGCTCCCGGCTTTAGCGATTCCGAGTTCGCAAGAGTTGTTGATGGTGTCGCCGCAAGCAATCATAAGTACTTCTGGTCACACGTTCTCGCGCATCTCACGATGCTGCACGGTGCCATTTCCAATGCGGCGTTGCCGTATTCGGAGTACGCATTCAACATGCCAGCCTGGAGCATTTCCCTGGAATGGCAATTCTATCTTGTTGCGCCGCTGATAATCTGCATCATCCGAAATGAATTGCTCATCCCGTTGCTGGCCATTGCAGTTGCGATTTGTGAGTTTTGGTTCAGGAGTTTCGTCGGCACTGCTCAGCCCGGTGCCTTGCCGCTCGCGGTTAGTTACTTTGTGGTGGGGATTGTGAGCCGATTCACCTACCCGTATGCGGAAGGCCACAATTGGCTTGTCCCGGCCGTGGCTTTGGCGATCGTCCTTTTTCCGTTGCGCAATGAACTGCGACCGTTCCTGATCTGGCTTATTGTATTTTTTGGTCTTCCGCGGAAGTGCCATGAGCGGCCGGGACTTGCCGGCAATATATACTCCTGCGCGCTCATGAGTCCCGTGGCGCAATATTTTGGTTCGCGCTCCTACTCGATCTTTCTGTGTCACTACCCTGTCATTTCCGCGATTGTTTGGCTCCTCTTCAGCTACTCTGGGACTGCTCCTGGGATGTTGCTGCTTTCGTGCCTGAGCATACCCGCCACGATCATCGTTTCAGAACTCACGTATCGCTACATTGAACTGCCGGGGATCAAGATGGGAAAACGCGCCGCGGCTTGGATGCAGCCGCAGATCACGTCGGGCGTGGCTTCCCAATGAATATTCATGCGGGGATCCGCGCGCTCAAGATCGACGAGTCAGGAGGGCGAGCGGGCTCTTGGCGACGCGTTCGCAAGCCTGCGTCACATGGCTCGGCAAGACGTGGTCACCCACTCAGCCCCTTCACGCCGTGAGAGCAAATGAAGCATCCCGGGCAATGCGTTGCTCAAGCCAAGTGTCTCCATTGAAGTGCTTGTATTGTTCTGCACGCAACTTGTCGGCCAGGCGACCCGGCGGCAGATCAACATCCGTATACGTCAGGACTGCATCCTTCTTCACTGCGTGCCGCAACCTGCAACCCTCTACGAGACCTTCAGGAAGGTACTGCATTTGGCTCATTTCCTCGGAGTTCACGGCTTCGCCATAGGTCATGTACATTCCATAATCATCGAGGACCTCGCCCGCCTCCAAGTCACGCTTGGCGATAGCACAGACCTCGACAACGGGACCGGCGATGGGAGGGGCGACCAAATCTTTGAAAAGAAACGCGCGGGCTATCGAGTTCGGTACTTCGAAGTGAACGAGGTGATAGGGTGTGAAGAACGAGTACAAGGGGCCTTCACCCATTTTGTACAAGCTCAAATACTTCTGTTGCTTCGGATCGGTGTGCTCGGCAAGCACGTAGACCTTGGTCAGCGGTGTGCCGACGAGATAGTCGATGATTCCGCCCAGGGCGCGGACCTCATCTATGTCGTAGAGTTTGCCAATATTCATAACGTCGCCGCGATATTCCAGCCCGCGCGACATGCCGCGTGATCTTACCTTGAAGCCAGTCGCATTGGCCACGATCGTTTGCTCGAAACTGATCTTGGATCCGTCGGCGAAGCTGGTGACCATGGCCGGGTTCTGGCCCCATTGCTCGGCAAATCCCTTCTGCGTGGTGGGGTTGCGATACGGATCCTGGAGTCCCTTGATGTTGCCGACCACGCGTGGGATCAAGCCGAGGCCCTTTACCCATCGAACCAGGTTCATTTGCACTCCCGGTTCGTCGCCATCGCATGCGGACAGGGAGCCACCGTACTTCTTTGCATAGACCTGCAAGATCGGTCCGATGGTAGCGTCAATCTCCGCATTCATGAGGACGACGGTTTTCTGGTGCTTGAAGGCTTCCAGCGCGACTTGAGCGCCGAGCTCAACTGATCCGGTCACGTCGACGATCACGTCGACCAGATCCGATCTGGCGAGCAGGAACGGGTCCTCGGTGACCACCGGAATGCCGGCGGCAATGGCTCTGTCGAGCCGCCCTTGGCTGTCAACGTCAGCGACGTCGGTCTGGCCGGAATAACCGAACACGTCACGCCCGCGCTGAGGCTTTCGGCTGTATATGGCAACGACCCGCATTCCGGGAATGCTGTTATTGATTTGATTGGTAAGCCCCTGAGCCATGAAGCCCGCGCCGAGAAGACCGACACGGATAGGCTTTCCGGCCGCATGACGAACTTGCAGTGCGTGATCGACGAGTATCATCGTAAGGTCTTTCAGCAGGAAGGGATCGGTAGGGGGGGCTGGCAACGCGCTTTCGCGTCAACCGTCGATGTCGGCGAGTTCCATCCGCCCTTTCAGTTCGGCTTCGACCTCGCTGAGTAAGCGAAAGTTCTGATCCTTCTCCGAGATCACGGAAATCGGAAGCGGCCAGGTCAGCCCGAGCCTGGGATCATTGTACATCAGCCCGCTCTCCGCCTCGGGAGTATAGAACTCTCCCACCTGGTAGCTGGTGTCGGTGTTGTCGGCGAGAGTCTGATAACCGTGAGCAAACCGTTCGGGCACGTAGAGCGCCCGCTGGTTGATTTCGTTCAGCTCGACAGCGACATGTTGTAGAAAGGTCGAACTCTCGGGACGCAGGTCGACTATAATGTCGAGGATGGCGCCACGCGTGCACCGAACCAGTTTCGTTTCGGGCGCCGGCGGAAACTGAAAGTGCATGCCGCGCAGGGTTCCCCGCCGGACATTTGACGCGATATTGGCCTGCGCAATGCTTGGATTGAGGCCGAGGGCCCTAAACTCTCTCTGGCAAAAAGTTCGGGCAAAAAAGCCGCGCGGATCTTCGCGCCGTTCAATATCGATAATATAGGCCCCTTTAAGTTTGGTTTCGCTTATAATCACTTCAATTCCCTCCTGAATACGCCGCGAGGCGCTCAAATGCCTGGAAATATCAACAATTATAGTGCTTAAGAGCGGAATCTCAAAATAGTTTTCGAAAAATATTGATTAATGTGGCTCGTGATGTAAAATGTGAATTAAATAGTGATGGTGTTATATATTAAATAGACGCCTGCCCCGCTTGTAGCCATCTGCCGCGATCGAAAAGGCCGGCAGAAACATGGGAATCGCTGCTATGAAAGTCGTACTGTTCTGTGGGGGCCTCGGAACCCGCATACGAGAATATTCTGAAAGCATTCCGAAGCCCATGGTGCCGGTCGGACAACACCCGATGCTCTGGCACGTTATGCAATACTACAGCCAGTATGGTCACCGCGATTTCATATTGTGTCTCGGGTACAAAGCCAACGCGATCAAGGAGTATTTCCTGAACTCGGATCGTTGGGCTCACAGCGATTGCGTTGTTTCCAACTTCGGCAGGAAGGTTGAGGTCATCGGCGAGCAGCCACCAGATTGGCAGGTGGCGCTGGTTGACACTGGCATTTGGCGAAACATCGGTCAGCGCTTGATGGCGGTGCGCTCTCTCGTGGAGAACGAGGATGTCTTTCTTGCAAATTACAGTGACGGTCTGACCGACGCGCCGTTACCTGAAATGATCGAGCGATTCAAGAAGAGTGGAATGGTGGGATGTTTTGTTGCCGTGCATCCTCCGTTCAATTTTCACCTTGCTGAATTCAACGGCGGAGACACCGTCAAGCGTTTGCGCTCTAGTCAGCAGTCCGAGATCTGGATCAATGGGGGCTACTTCATTTTCCGGAAGGAGATCTTCAACTACATACGTGAGGGCGAGGAGCTCGTGCTCGAACCCTTCAATCGCCTGATCGAGGACGGAAAACTTATGGCATACAGGTACGAAGGGTTCTGGCGCGCGATGGATACGCTGCGGGATCGCCAGGTTCTTGAGGAGATGATCGAGCGCGGCGAAATGCCCTGGAAGGTTATTCCGGAAGCGCGCACGCAGGCGGCTTCATGAAGGGCTTCCGACTTGCCGCGCCCGGAGAGCGTCTCTCGATCCTTTGTCTCGGTGCGCACTCGGATGATATCGAAATAGGTGCCGGTGCGACAATTCTGAATTTGATTGCGCGTGGCGTTCGGCTTGACGTGCATTGGTGTGTACTTAGCGCGCCAGGTGAACGTGAGAGTGAGGCGAGGGCGTCTGCTGCAGAATTTGTGTCCGAAGCCGCTCGTTCTCAGATTGAAGCAATGGCATTTCGAGACGGCTTCTTTCCGGAGCAGGGTGACGAGATCAAGAAGTGGTTTGAGTCGTTGAAGCGACGCGTCGAGCCGGATCTGATCCTGACGCACCGCGGAAACGACGCCCATCAAGATCATCGTCAGGTGTCGCGTTTAACCTGGAATACATTCAGAGATCATCTCATTCTCGAGTATGAGATTCCTAAATGGGATGGAGACCTCGGTCGACCGAATATGTATTCGCCCGTTTCGGCTGGAGCATTGCAACGGAAGATCGATCTGCTGATGTCGCACTTTGGAAGCCAGCGTTCCAAACAATGGTTCGATCCGGAGGTCTTTCGCGGTCTAGCGCGGCTGCGGGGCATGGAATGTCGGGCGCCGGAAAAATATGCTGAGGCATTTGTGGCGAATAAACTCACCCTGTGGTGACAAGGCGTTGGGGAAGCGTGTCCAAAAGCGAGCCGATGCCGAACTCTCTCTACCGGGGATTGGAATGGACAACCTCAAGGGGATGATGATTCGCGGCGGCGTGGTGCGGCTTTGCGGCCAAGCGGCGAATTTCGCTCTTCGACTTGGTGTCATGGCAGCCCTCGCGCGCCTGCTGGACCCGCAGGATTTCGGATTGGTTGCGATGACAACGGCCGTCACTGGGGCTCTTCAACTCTTCACAACGGCAGGATTGTCGTCGGCCACAGTTCAGAAAGAGACCGTCACCAACGAACAAATGTCGACATTGTTTTGGGTCAATCTTGCGGTCGGAATGATGCTCGCGCTCATCTGCGCGGCAGCCGCACCTGCTCTCGTGGAGTTCTACAATGAGCCTCGTCTGTTCTGGCTGACTGTCGCAGCAGGCTTTGGATTTTTCCTGAGCGCCGTAGCAGTGCAGCATTCAGCACTGCTTCAGCGTCAACTGCGGTACACAACGTTGACAGCCATTGAAGTGCTCTCACAGGCGGTAAGCGTTGCTGCGGGAGTTGCTATGGCCTTTTACGGTTTGGCATATTGGGCCATTCTAGGAATGACGCTGATTTCGACTGCGGTGTACATCGTGTGCGTATGGGTCGCCGCGGGGTGGATTCCCGGCCCACCGCGCCGGACTGCCGGAGTCCGTGGCATGTTGAGTTTTGGCGGTATAGTCACCTTGAATTCTCTCGTGGTGTACGTTGCCTACAATTTCGAGAAGTTGCTTCTCGGCCGGTATTGGGGAGCCGATGCTCTTGGGATCTATGAACGAGGATATCGGCTTGTCAATCTGCCAACGGCAGAGCTCAACGGAGCGATTGGAGGCGTCGCGTTTTCAGGATTGTCGCGGATTCAGAGCGATTTGCCTCGACTGAAGAGCTACTTCCTGAAGGGCTATACCATCGTCCTGTCGATGACGCTACCCATCACGGTATTCTGTGCCGTGTTCGTGGATGACATCGTCGAGGTCGTGCTTGGGCCGAAGTGGAGAGATACGGCGGTCATTTTCCGCCTTTTGACTCCCACTATCTTGGTGTTCGGCATTATCAATCCCCTTGCGTGGTTGTTGTATTCCGCAGGCCTACAAGTACGAAGTCTGAAGATCGCCCTAGTGATCGCTCCTCTGGTAGGTGCGGCTTACCTCATCGGATTGCCGTACGGTCCGACGGGTGTCGCGTTCGCGTATTCCTCCGCGATGGTATTGTGGCTCATCCCCCACGTTCTCTGGTGTTTGCACGGCACGGTTATTTCTCCACGGGATATTCTTTTCGCAGCAGGCAGGCCATTGCTCGCAGGAGCGGCAGCGGCAGCAGTAGCTTTCGGAGCGCAACTCTGTCTTGGAGGTTCAGAGTCGCATCTCCTGAGGCTCCTTCTTGGAGGCTGCACTATCGTCGCAACCTATGTCTGGATGCTGCTGTTCCTTATGGGACAGAAGACAGTCTACTTCGATCTGTTGAAGGAACTGCAAGGCGCACTTTCCACGAAAACTCACGAAAAAAGCGCGGCTAAGGTTCAATAGTGGACGACGCCGCCGCCTTTGGAGGGCAAGATGACTAAGCTGCGAGCGGGCGACTGGGTAGAAGTGCGGACAAAGGAAGAAATCCTTGGAACGCTCGACAGCAGTGGTCGCTTCGAGGGGCTCCCGTTCATGCCGCAAATGTTCAAGTATTGTGGTAAGCGATTCAAGGTCTACAAGCGTTCCCACAAGACTTGTGACACCGTCACAAACACCGGTGGCAGATGGCTCCCGAACGGTATCCATCTTGATCTACGATGCGACGGTGAGGCGTATGGTGGCTGCCAAGCTGCATGTCTCATTTTCTGGAAGGAGGCTTGGCTCAGGCCCATCAACGAAACCGAAAACGGTGTGGTGATTTCACCAGATCGTCGGAACGAGCGCGTCAGACAAGGCAAAGGCCAATGTACAGAGGAAGACGTCCTTCGCGGGACGCGTATCGGCGATAGTGCCGCGGATGCAGAGATCCGATACTCCTGCCAGGCAACCGAATTGCCGCGCTTTACCACGTTGGCTCGATGGTGGGACGTCAGGCAGTACGTGGAGGATTATACCTCCGGGAACGCCAGCTTGGGACGGATCGCGCGCGGATTCGTATACCTGGCCTACTGGCATCTTGCACTCGCCAAGAGGGCACGACTGGGTCACGTTTCCCGCCTGGCTTACGACTTCTTCCAGGAACTGCGGGGCGGCATTCCGTTTCCGAGGTGGAAGGGAAAAATACCACATCGGCATCAGACTCCGACTGTCACCTTGAACCTCCAGCCTGGTGAATTAGTGCGAGTGAAGACTTACAAGGAAATTCTCGCGACCGTCGATGCCGAAAACATAAATCGAGGCATGGCTTTTGATGCGGAGCTGGTCCCGTATTGCGGCGGCGTCTACAAGGTTAAGGCACAGATGACCAGATTCATCGATGAGAAGACCGGAAGGATGAGGTCACTCAAGACTCCGGCTGTGATCTTGGAGGACGTTTGGTGCAGGTCTCGATACAGCAATTGCAAAATGTTCTGCCCGAGGAGCATCTACTCCTGGTGGCGTGAAGTGTGGCTGGAAAGGATTACTGACGCACCGCACGAGCGGGGACTCGCTGATGGTCGTTTAAAGGAGAGATCGCGATTGGAGCTAGTCGATGGGCCCCATGCTACTTCGGATGCCGGGAAAATCGGAGCAATGGAACATTGATCGGTCGTCAGTGATCGCCACCGAGGGAATGACACAGGTCTTCGAGTTCGCCATGCGAGTTTCAAGCGAGATCGAGAATTCAGCTTCAGCCGTCAGTCTGGAGCGGTCGGAAGCTGAAGAGGCCATCGCGGGACCGGATCCTGTCTCGCGGTGGACCGACCCTTTGGTGACCATTGCAATTCCTACGTTCAATCGAGCTACGTGGTTGCGGGATTGTGTTCGCCTGGCGCTGAATCAATCGTATCCACATTTCGAAGTGCTCGTGTCAGACAATGCGTCGACCGATGAAACTGCCCTGGTCCTGGGCCAATTCAATGACGAAAGACTACGCGTCGTGCGTCAGCCCAAGAACATAGGGGCGACCGCAAACTGGAATGCTTGCGTGGCACAGGCGAGAGGTGACTATATCGTATTTGTTCCAGACGACGACAGAATTGCGCCGTGGCTGTTGGAACGATGCCTTTCGCTGATCCGAAGAGAGCCCGAACTACCGATCGTGATGGCATTGGGTGAGGCTCGTATCGTCGCGTCTGGGCGCAACCTGCCACCACAGGCTAGTCGAAATCTGACGACTGGAATCTGGGACGGCGTGGATGTCCTTGATGAATATCTGAGACGGCGCATCATGGTGCAAGGTTGCACCACGCTTCTTCGTACCGAGAGACTCCGGGCCTGGGGAGGATTCCCGGCAGGATGGCCGTTCGCGAGTGATCTTTCAAGGCATCTCCCATTGCTGCTCGAAGGTAAGGCAGGTTTTATAAATGAATGCTGTGGCTCCTATTCCCTTCACGACGCCACGCAGACATCTCGGCTAGCTCTCGAGAGCCACCTGGAGGATCTCAAGAAACTGATTGATCTTATAACGCTCACCGCCGAGCGCAGAATCGGGAATGAACGAAAGCGCGTTCAGTTGCAATTGCGAGCCAGACATTTCCTGGCCCGTGAGGCCGTCGGGATCATTGCCTCGTATCGCAGAAGGGGCACTCGGTTTCGCGAACTTCTTCCAGTGTTGAGGCAACGGGGCCGCTACCTGCTGGCCCTGCGGGGGCAGGACACTTTCGCGCTCATGGGACTGGCCTGCTGGCTGCTTCTCCCTGCACCGATTATCGGCAGGCTTCGCCGCCTCAAGAGGAAGCTCACGTCAAAGGCGTAGCAGCCACGTCGGATGTTGAGTGATGCGCGAAGTCACGGGCGTGAGGGTTTCGGCTTCGGCCTTGTGGCGTCCTGGACGACCCGCCCGGTTACCATGTTTATGTTGTTTGTGAAAACGGTCTTCGCGTAACGGTCGTTTGGCCCGGCTGCCGGATAGTTAAAGCCAAAGGCCTTTGTCACATCAAAATAGTTGTCATGCGTAGAGAATATCCCGGACAGATTGGCGGCGTCGGTGCCCGGACCGGATACCGACATCCAGTAGGTGACGCTGCCGATCAGGGTATTGCAGCCAAACTCGCCCGAGTTTGTGTTATCGGCAATGAACCCCTGAGTGCTGCCGCCATTCTGGACCGCGGTGTTGTAAAGGATGCGGGTCGCTTCCACGGTCGGCCCGTAAACCTGCAGATAGTCCCCGTGGGTCCCTGGGCCGCGCATTCCCGCCTGTTCCAGTAAATTATACCGAATGATGATGTTGCCGCCGTCTCGGCCATGCCGGCCGATCAGATCGGAATTGGAACTCTTCAGCCACGAATACTCGATCGTGAGGCCGGGCCCTTCCATTTCGACCAGGAATTCGGCACGTCCGCCCCCGCTCAGGCCGTCAATGATGCAATTGATGATGCGCAAATTGGAGGCGGACGGTGTGCCGCTGATGACACTACTCTGCGGACCACCTGGATTCAGACCGTCGAATCTCGAGTTGATCAGGCTGGTGTTTGCTGCCGTAGTCACAACGGACCAGCCGCTGAAATCATAACCGTCGAGCGTAACATCGTCGCCTGTCACCGTGATGCTCTTCTGAGCCAGGTCGAGCGAAACGCCTTCCATCGAGATCGTTGCCGGATCGTTGATAGGAGTATTCGTCGAATAGCCAACGCAATAATCCACACCCGCTACCCTCCACTGCGGACGGACTCTGTACTTGGTCAGGAGAGACGGATACTGAATTGTACAAGCGGGCGCGTGGCCGGAGCCGTCGTCGTGGGCTGACTTGTCGACTGCAGAGCGCTCCGGCGCGGGCATCTCTGCGGAAGGGACGTTTTGCGCCTGGCTAGCGGCTATCGACCAAGGCAGCGCGAACACGAGAAGAGGTTTAATATAGCGGGCTGTCATGGGGAAGCGGGAGCCTTGCCCGGCGAGGTTCGTTACCTAGACGCATAGAGTCCCCGAGTTACGTGCCCGACGGTGAGGTCACGATCGGCGCTAGCCATCTCTTGGCGATAGAGCACTAGGCTTTCGGCTGCCGCGACGGAGTCCTCCTTTAGCGACGCGCGAATGCCGATCCAAATCCCCCAAAGTATCCAGCTGTTGTTCCAATAGTGGACTGTCAAGCCCACGAACATGAACATTGCGAGACCCAATGTGAATGCCGTACGCATATTCCTCATATAAGCATCAAGGCCGTGCGGAATGCTGGCGGTCCGCCTGGACGGAAAGAATGCTGCAATATTCGCTAGCAGAATAAATATGACCAGTGGGATACCAAACCGGAGCGCCAAGGTCAGCCAAACACTGTCGACTGAGGCGTTGCCAAAGAAATCATCAGGGGACGCGTACGAGCCGAATCCGTACCCTACATAAGGAGAGAGATCGATATAGTAGCTGGCGCTTTCCCAAGTCGCGACGCGGAAATATCCGGTAGCTGGGTCGAGCGTCAGGTTTGCGACGATCCAAGAGAATGGCTTGTTAGCGGCCAGAAATACGATTCCAAGGAACATGAAAAGGCTTGCCACCAAGGCGTGCCATCTCCAGCGTTGCCCTCGCAGCATCTGATCATAAAAATAGACGGATAGTACAATCCCGAATGCCATCAGCGGCGCCGAAGACATTGATAGGACACATCCAAAAAGGCACAGCCCGCAATACAAAGTTCGACCAAGGAAGCTGCGCTCCGAGTACAGAAAGATGGCGCCGGCGACGGCGCAGAATGAGCCGAATAGGATCGCGTGAGGAAATGTTGAGGTCGCTCGCAGCAAGCCGTAACGATATTCATAGCCCGTGCTCTGCAAGCCCATAAGGGCTGCGACGACATTGTGCCGGGTGAGATGCTCCAGGACCGCAACAGCAACGATCGCTGCGGTAACAGGCTTCAGGACTCGAACAAAAGTCTCCAACCCCTGGCGCCCAGAAAAGTAAGCGCGAGCTACGATGTAGCCGCCGGAAAATTCGAGGACGAGAGCGGCCGCGGAAGACGACCCTTGATCGGTTTGCAGTACCGCCACGAACATCCAAGCTGACGCAGCGCATACGAAGAAATCCGATGCGCATAGCCGTCGCCCTCTTTGAAACAGCTGGGCCAGGGCAGGAATCATCAGCAAGGAGATTACAATCCGCGCCGGAATGAACTTGGCACCCCCCACGAACATCGTCATGTACGAGGGCATGGCGCACCCGACCAAAAGCAGCCATGCCACCCATCCATTTGAACCCGTCGCGTTTTTCCTTTCAAACGCACCGGCCTGGAGTAGCGGTCCACTTTCCGCCAGGCCGGATCCATTGAGGCCGTAGGACGACATGAGCCCTTCTCGATCGAAACATTAATTTAGGTCAGGGTATATATTATTTAATGTCCATTGCCAAATAATATGTTGATAATAAATCTTGCGGCTGTATATTTAATTTAATTGGCCGTGCGGCCGAAGGTGGGAAATGACCTGTTCGATCGAGGTTTATTGCGTCGCCAACGAGCAAGCGACACTTGCTCGAAATCTGAACCGATCTCCAGAACTTGCGGACAACCGTATTAAGGTTTCCGTTATCTGGGGGGCCACCGCCGCATCAGCGGCATATCACCAGGCGATCGCGGCGGCCAAGTCGGATATCGTCGTATTCGCCCATCAGGACGTTTATTTTCCCGAGGGCTGGTTTATGGCGCTGCGGGCAGCTTGCGAGAGATTGAATTCGATTGACCCGTCATGGGCTGTCGCCGGTATCTGCGGCATGACGCCCGATGGAGAGTTCGTCGGGCATTTGTGGGATTCCGGCCTGGGCACCGTATGCGGCGGGCGATTTGACCGGCCCCGCCCTGCTGCGAGTCTCGATGAGGTCGTTTTGATCGTGCGCCGAGCTGCGGGCACCCTGTTCGATCCGAGCCTACCCTCCTTCCACCTGTACGGAACAGACATCGTGCTGGAGGCAAAGAGGGCCGGCATGAAGTCCTACGTGATCGACCTGCCGATTATCCACAATAGCAAGGCAACTCTTCGTCTCGACCACTCCTACCTGGCGGCCTACCGCTTCATGACTCGGAAGTGGACGGCGCAACTTCCTTGGCCGACGGTAATCGTTCAGTTGACCAGGAATCCCCTGCCGCTGCTGCTTCGTCGTCTCCGGCTGAGATACAGGGCGATACTGAGCGCGCCCACGCTAACCCCCAAGTTCGAGTGTCCTGAAGCAAAGGCGAGGGAACTGGGATTTGCACAAGCAAGTGAGGATGCCATTTGACCGATTGCTTGAGTGGTGCCGTGCAGAGGCAGGACGATGCTGCTGGTAAGCAGCAGCCTTCGATGACGATTGTGGTCTGCATCGAGTCAGGGATGCTGGAGCCACTTACGCTGCGCATGGTGGAGAGCCTTCGGCGCTTCGGCGGCCGCTTTGCAAACCTGGAAGTTATTGCCGTCACGCCTCGGTCTACTCCGGTTCTCACGCGAGAGACGCATCGCCGAATGGAGGAGCTTGGGATCAAGCATCTACGCGTCTTTCCCGATAATCCGTATGTCTGGCACCATTATATGAATAAGGCGGAGGCGATTGCTGCCGTCGAGAGCAGGGTCACAACAGAGGCGATTGCGTGGATCGACAGTGATATCCTGTTCTTGCGTGAGCCCAACGGACTTGAACTTCCTCCTGGGGTAGATTTCATCGCGAGCGCTCCGGATGCCGGTGTGATCGGGTCGGGGGGAGTAACCGATCCAAATGATCCGTTCTGGGAGCGGTCCGCTGCACTCATCGGAAGAGTTGCTGACGACCTTCCATGGCTCCAGACGGGCGATGGACACCGCATTAGGTTCTACTGGAACGCGGGCCTCTACGTGTATCGGCGCAACACGCGGTTCGGGAGGGAATTTCTCGCCGACTTCAAGACATTTCTTGACCGGCAAGTGGCCCGTACACACTCGCAAGTGCACTTCATGGATCAAGTCGTGCTGGGTTTGACGGTGATCCGGCTCGGGCTGGCTTGGCAAGCGCTCCCGGATTCAAGCAACTTCCCCCTGTGTAGCTATCTGCCGGGAAATTATGACGGGGCAAAGATAACGGGAGTGAGTGTACTTCACTTTCACGATTCCATGGAGCCGAAGCTCTGGAACAAGCTTCTCGAGACGCTCGTACCTGGACATCCGCAAATCCGTGAATGGCTCGAGCCTCTGGGTCCGGTCGCCGTGCCATCTTCGCTTCTATCCTCGCTTGCGCGTGAAGGTCTCCGAATGGTTCGAGGCGCACGTAGACGCGTCTACTATGCTCGGTCCGGCTTTATCAAAGCCTGGAGTCCGGCACGATGATGTCGACCGAATACACAGATCTGGAGATTGAGAATTGTCAGTGGGCCGCGATAACGACGTGACCTCGCAGGAGGGGCCAGGTCATGGTCCAGCGTCCAGAGGGAGAGAGTTGTGGGTATCGATCTGACGGGCCTCCGTGCGCTCAGCTTCGCGAACCGAGTCTATGGATTCGATTTTCGGAATACGGTCACTCTCGGAAGACATGAGGTTCATTTCTGGAAGCAGGAATTTCATGCGGTTCAGAAGAAGTCAAAGCTCGCATACGATCAGTCGATTGCAGTCGGGTGCTACTGCGAGTCGCTCCTTCGCAAGCTTGGTGCCGAGAACATCGTCTCGATTGACGCATCAGCTTTCGAAGGCGCATCGCTTATACATGATTTCAATCTTCCGATACCGAGCGATATGCACGAAAAGTTTGATACGTTCCTCGACTTCGGGTCGATCGAACACATCTTTGATGTCGCGCAGGTGGTCGACAACATAGTGAACCTGGTCAGGCCGGGCGGACACGTCCTTATAGCGACGAACGCAAACGGCTTTCCTGCGCACGGCCTTTACCAGTACTCGCCCGAATTCTTCTACAGTCTTTTCAGTAAACGAAATGGCTTCGAAGATACCGCTATCTTCCTGATCAAGTCATCCCGCCCGGTGAAGTGGCATCTGATTAGGCCGCCAGCGGCCCTCAACCGCAGGAATCAGATCCCCTTTGAAGAGCAGAAGGTGATGATGGTGTTCTCGAGAAAGGTGCGCAGCGTTTCCGACCTGAGCGTGCAACAGTCAGACTACGATGCGACCTGGTCGAGCTTCGCTACCGGAAGCTGGGCCGCCTGGGATAGACGGAACATTCCGAGGTGGAAGGGCATGCTTCATGAGTTCATAGGTCCGTTCCTTTTTCGAAGCCTCTCGTATCACTTCAAATCAGCTCAGGCCCAACGCAAATACCGGGCCGATCATATTGTCGTTGATCCGGACTCCGTGGACCCGGCCGACTTCGCGAGAATGCTGGCGGATGCGGGAGTGCCGAAGCCGCCCTCAAGGGGCGAGATGAATCAGGCTGAAGGGGCAACCCAACTGCATTGATCGGCCCAGCATGCCAACGCGTTACACCCTGGGCCACAGCCGGAGGTCTCCGGGTGAAGGTCTGGCCGCTTTTGGATAGACATAGTGACTGGAAGGGTTTGGAAGATGCGGAGCCTCGAACATGCGGTTGACCCCCGTGCTCCTTTGTTGAGCGATTTGAACAAGCAACGGGCCTTGGCGCCCGGAGCAAACGTGAGCTGCTACTTTCATCATGTGCGTCAGGAGATACGACCATTGCTGCCGAGGACCGCAACGAGCATCCTCGAGATTGGAGCCGCCTCCGGGCAGACGTTGCGGTGGATCAGAACGATCTACCCGGACGCAATGACGACCGGCGTCGAGATAAATGACGCGGTCGCAGAGGAACTTAGCCGCAATGCGGATGTGGCGATCCTGGGTAGCATTGATGAATGCCTACCTCGGCTCAAGAAGTATGATCTCATATTGTTGCTCGACGTCCTCGAGCATCTGGTCGAGTCGAAAGCTGTTCTGCAGAAGGTGCGAGGATTGCTCCAGCCTGGTGGTCACGTCGTGGTGTCCGTGCCAAATGTCGCGCATCTCAGTGTCGCGATTCCACTTCTGTTCAAGCGCCGGTTTGAATATCAGGATGCGGGTATTCTGGACCGCACCCATCTCAGGTTCTTCGTCGAGGATACGGCGATCGGGCTCATGAACGACGCGGGTCTGAAGGTCTCCAAGGGTCTGATTTCCGGAATGCAAGGCTACAAGGCAAAGACGCTCCATCGTCTTTCGTTTGGCTTGTTGAAGCATCATCTGGCGAAGCAGTATATCATGCTTGGAGAGGCCATCGATGGCGAGGAACCTCAGAAGCCGTTTAGCTGGAGGATCGCCGAATGAGGCCGCTCGCTGACCGCGCTCGCCTTGTCGTGCGTCCGCGTACTATTGCATTGATACGCCGAGGCGCACGAAAGGTTGGAGCGGTACCTGATCGTCGATGTGGCAACCTCATCCTGCTTCAGGTGTGGAGTTGTGGCCGCCGCACAAAACATATCAGAGGAATTGTTTGCCGTTCCCCAAGGATAGTGATCGAGCAACTATGAATTTGAAGGCAGTAGCCCGCTATCTTTATGCCAACGTTCCCGGCGTTGCGGCGATCAGGTTTGCTATTAAAGACAGTGTTGCGCCGTACTTCTTCAAGCCGGAGTTTCGTGGAGTTGGGTTGCTCGGCATCGGAAGCGCCTTGATAGTGGATGTGGGCGCGAACCGAGGCCAGAGCACTGCCGCGTTCAAGAGACTTGCGCCAAACTCCCGTATCATAGCCTTCGAGCCCGAGCCGAGGTCCGCGAAGCGACTCGCACTTCGCCATTGTCGTGATGACGCTGTGACCATTCTCGACTGCGCGCTTGGCTGCAGATCCGAAGTTATCGACTTTTTTCTCCCAAGATACGGCCGATGGGAATGCGACGGGATGGCCGCGACTTCCTACGAGGAGGCGACGGCATGGCTAAAGAATCCGGGAAGGATGTACCGCTTTGACGCCAAGAAGCTAACAGTGCGAGAGCATCGGGTTACGTGCAAAGCGCTAGATTCTCTCGACTTGGCACCGGTTCTCATCAAGCTTCATGCCCAGGGAGCGGAGCTGGATATCCTCAAGGGCGCGCATGGAACGTTACAACAGCTGAGACCTGCATTGATGTGTGCGTTTGCCTCGCCGG
This sequence comes from Bradyrhizobium sp. LVM 105, assembly GCF_003957705.1. NCBI lineage: Bacteria > Pseudomonadati > Pseudomonadota > Alphaproteobacteria > Hyphomicrobiales > Nitrobacteraceae > Bradyrhizobium > Bradyrhizobium sp. LVM 105. Next base: position 224,610 of record NZ_QZMV01000005.1, read on the forward strand.
CGGTTACTGAATTCCTGTCTGACCTGGGCTATCGCCCCTACGTCTACGATCGGGGATGCTTTAGGTCTGGAACTGCACCGCTATCCGTAACCTTCACTTGGTACCTGACAGAGGCACACGTGAAAGGATCTCATCGAGTGAGGCGCAGGATGTTTGCATTCTGGAAAACTATGCGCCGCGGATGGCACCCAATCTGGACGGTCATACTACAGAGGTTGCATTGAGTGTCTCCACGGGCGTTTTGATGCCATTGCCGCTTACAGGCAAAGGAGTGGGCTACACCTGCGGCTCCCTCGCAGAGGCTATGGTCGATCAGAATTTTGGCGTGACGATCGTTACTCCGCGCAGCCGATGGCCTCTGCCCCTGGTGGAAGTGATCGAGGCCTTGCCAGCTTGGAAGCGGTACTTCCCATATGGCTGGGTGAAGAACAGCGCTGGCCGAAGCATGGAGGCTGCGTTCCTCTCATATCTGGATGGCTGTCGATCGCCAAGGTTGGCTGCCTATCTCTGGCCCAGCGCAAGCATGGAGTTGCTCCAGGAATTGAAACGGCGTGACGTCACGGTGTTTCGGGAGCAGTTCAATTGTCATACCAGGACCGCCAAGACAATTCTTGACCGAGCATACGGCAAGCTTGATGCGACGCCTATGCATGGTATTACCGACGCGGCAGTCCATCGCGAAACCAAAATTCTGGAGGCGATAGACTACATATTCTGCCCGAATCAACCGGTCGAAACTTCGTTGCTTGAGAACGGTGTGTCGAAAAGCAAATGTTTGGAAGCAGCATACGGCTGGGACCCAGTTCGCCTTTCGGGAGAGAATCGGCTTCTTCCCTCCAACCATGGTTTGACCGCGGTCTTCGTCGGGATCATTGGCGTGCGAAAAGGAGCCCATTTGATCCTCGACTATTGGGCGAAAAGCGGGGTGACGGGCAGGCTGGTGTTGGCTGGACGAATGGAGCCGGTCATCAAAGAGAAATGCCGCGACTTGCTCGCACGGGACGACGTGACGGTGCTTGACTATGTCGAGGATGTCGGGGCGCTTTATCGATCGGCGGACATCTTCGTATTCCCATCCTTGGAGGAGGGCGGACCTCAAGTCACCTACGAGGCGTGCGCTTGCGGTCTACCGGTCCTAACGACTAGCATGGGCGCGGGACGGATCGTCCGAAATGAACGTGAAGGTCTTGTGTTGGATCCGTATGATGCAGTTGGTTGGATTGCGGCTATTCGTCGGTTGGCCGAGGATACCGAACTTCGACAACGGATGTCGGTTGCAGCACTTGAACATGCGCAACGTTTTACGTGGACCGCGGTCGCGAGCAGGCGCCGCGAGCAGATGATAGGGCGCCTAGGCTATGGCAACTGATCGCGCCAAACTTGCGGTGCTCATCGTCTCGTACTGCAATCCGGATGATGTTGATCGCTGTCTGAAGTCATTGGTTCATTCTGATTGGAAGGATTTCGAGGTCTTTGTCTGTGAGAACGGTGGGAAGGAGGCGTTCGAGCGGCTGATGGCGGTAGTTGCCGGTCCAGAGCGAACGCTCCGGCAAGTGCACAGTGGCTCGGATCTTCTGGATCAAGCGAGAGGAAGACTAGCCGCCGTCGAAAAATGTCGATTTCCGAGCGGGACAAATATCGTTCGGCTTGGACTTGCGGTGGACAATCTGGGCTATGGCGGTGGTGTCAACGCCTGGCTCGAGCAATTCCTTGAAAGCCCGGGCTGGGATGCGGTGCTCGTTCTCAATCCCGACACTGAAGTGGACAGTCGTTGCCTGTCCGAACTAATGGCGAAGGCTGCCGCAGGATTTGGTATGGTTGGTGCGACCTTGGTGTTCGATCACGTGCCGGATAAGATTATCAACTACGGTCTTCACTGGTCGCCCACGACGGGCCGTGTCGTAGCGGTTGGTCGGAACGCTCCGGCGGGGAGTGCTCCGTCGCACGAGCAGATGTCTGAGATTGACGCGATCAGCGGTGCTTGCGTTCTGGTCACGCGCGACTTCGTTGAAGAGGTCGGTCTGATGACCGAAGATTACTTCCTCTACATGGAGGATCTGGACTGGGGGCGTCGCCGTGACAAGCATCTGATCGGCTTTGCAGAACGAGCGATCGTACGGCACATCGGGGGCACGGCTATCGGTTCTGCCGTAGATCCGAGGAAGCGCTCCTACTTGTCGGTGTATCTGTCTGCCCGCAATAGCATTGTCTACGCTCGCCGGGAGGCAGGATGGCGATGGGGCCTCCATTTTGCTTTCGGCTTGTTGTATGCGACCAGATATGTCGCCATGGGGGCTCCAACCGCCGCGAAGATCACGATTAGGGGACTGATAGACGGAGCGCTGGGAAAGACCGGAAAGCCGGACGCTTCTCTCCGATTGCACGTGGTTGGCTAGAACTCCTGTGCACCAGCGTCTTCTGGAACGTCGGCCATCGTACCTCTGAGAATCCCGAGGGAACGCGCGCGGCAGCGGCTGGGAGAAGTCGTTCGTCCTTAACGTCTTGCAGATCTCTTCCAGACAAGCCGTGAAAGATGAGAGAAGGCCAGCGCCGCGGGCTTCCTTGATTCCGCAGTCGTATTGGCCAGAGGGTACCGATGTAGACTCGATATGACCGCGAACAAACTATCGGAGCTTCAAGCTAGTGTGGCTAGCCCAACAATCGCACAAGATCTTTTCCGAGCTTCTGTAAACTAATGAACAACATGGACGCGTCACTCAAGAAGATGAACAGAAGTGCATGGACAATATACATGTAATCCCGAAATCGAATCAGCATGCGTTCGAATAGCTCTCGCGGGTATGGAATTACGTAGAAGAGTAAGACGCATGCCGGTCCTAAGACCAGCGAGCCGGCCACGTCGCTCGGAGGTCCCGATCCCATGCGCCGCTTACGGTCCCGCTGAATCTTGCCGCAAGAAGCTGCAATCCGAAGATTGTCGCGGCGAGCGCAATTCCTGGCGCGAACAATGTTTTCGACAGTCTATCCCAGGCGGAGCGCGCGCCCTCCGTGGGCACGCTCGAGGTCACAGATGACCTCGTCTGATTCTTCGGGAGCTGCCGTTCGGAGCGTGATCGCCAAGACAGCCCCAATGCAGGCACCGGGCCCGGCTAGGCCGATCGAAGGGGACCGAGGTCGACCGTCGCCTAGATCCTGGTCTCCGAACAGGACGTCCGCCTGCCGCTCTACCAGCAGGCGCGAATTGTGCCTATTGAGCTCGGCCAGCGTTGACAGACCGAGGCCAGGACCATTGACCCGCGTCCGTTGCAAGAGCGTCTCCGTCGTCGGCAGGGATCAGCTATCCGCCGACGAAACGATGATGCCGCTGCTCAACCCCTGCCGTGGGCACCCCAAGACTGGTCAGCAAGACTGGTCAGCTCTGGATCTAGGCGGTGGACGCCGGCCATGGAGCTAGGCCGATCTGCCTCGCGCATGTCTTTCAACCAGCGTTCTGTTCGTGGCGCAGGCGGGTAACTTCTTCGAACTTGCCACAGCGGCCGGGCTCCCGTTGTCGGCGAAGCGCTCAAGCCTGTCGAAAAGGACATCGGTGGCCGTAGCACCGAAGAGCGCTGTTCGTTCGGCAACAGAACCGGCCGCTGGAGGAAGCTTTACAGGGGGCTCCGTGCAGAGCTCGCATTGAATCAGCCAAAAGAGCAAGCTGGCGAGCCAACCGGAGCGCCCTGACGACTGAAGATGGCCGCATCGCGCTCGAGAACAGGGCGGTCGAGCGCTTCATCCGTCCGATCACGCTTTGGAAAATGCGCGGTTCGCAGGCTTCGACTAAGAAGCCGAGCACTAGGCCATCATCGCCGCTGTAGGGTGAACGACGTCGATCCCCTTGCCTGTCTGTCTAGCACTCGCCCGGATCGTCAACGGCCAAGCACGAGATCGATGAACTGCTTTCGTTGGCCTATTGTCGGTACGCATCCAGTTGTGGTCTGAAAAGAGCATGAAGCACATTGAGACTGTGCAGTGTCGTTACGAAAAAAGTGCGAGTCGCGCGCCGAGTGTGATGAAGTTCGGATTTTTCTTGCCACAATATTTATTCGCGTGTCGATTAAACTCTCGTATGTAAACGAAGACATTAAATGGCGGATTCTGCGGATTGACGAAAGTGTCGGACCGCAATGCGCAACGGTAACTATTTCCACAGAAATCAATGGTGACAGACGATAATATTCTTTGTTTTGAATTGCGAACGATTCACAATGCGGTCGTGTAGGCACTTCTGCAGTTTGATTTATTTTCGAGTGAGTGTGGCAGGTGCGAGCCAAACATCACCCCGGCGTAGCCTAGTTGTGGTCCCAAAAAAGCCTGCGGCACCCAGCCAATAGTCGCCTCGGCGATCATCACGTGGTGGTTTGTCCAATAATAAAAGTGAATGGCATGTTGCTCGGGGAAGGCCCTTCGGGGTGGAGCACATGCGGATGGACATCAAATCAGGAGAACAGGTAATGGCAGTGAACGACGGTTCTGCGAACGCGCCGGTTGGATCAGCGCAGCTTTCGAGCTTGCTGGACACCTATGGTGCGAACCGGCCGGCATGGAATGTCGCGGGGGTGGACTATCACGTCGGCGTCCCAACGGGGCTGACGCTCAAGGATCCTGCAACGATCTCGATGGCAGGCGTGTCCGTTGACGCGGCTCAGAAGAGCATCACGGTGACGGGCAGCAACGTCACGCTCGACGGTTATGATTTCGGCGGCTGGGCTGTCGTAACCACGGCAGCGAACACCACCCTGACCAACTCGAACTTCAATGGTCTCAATCCGTCGGGTCCGCAGGATGCGGTTATTACAGGGACGTCGTCGTCCTCAAATCTGCATATCACCAACTGTACCATCGACGGCCTGAGTGGCGGTGGGCATGCCGAATTTCTCGTCGAAATGGAAGGGCCCGGCCTCACGATTGAATATTCGTGGCTGAAGAATTCCAACTCCGACCTGATCGGCCGCCATGGTCAAGACGGTGGCGACATCACGATTCAATATAACCTGCTGCAGCAGGCCGGCATGGGCGGCGCTGGCACCCACGGCGACTATCTCCAAGTCTATGGTCCGACCATCGATTCGACCCACATTCTTTACAACACGGCGGTCCAGGATGGCGGTACGACCCAGGGCTTCATTGCCGACAACACCAAGTCGGGCGAGTTTGCCGGCAACACTCTGATCGGCAGCGTCAGCTATTGGATGTCCGTCTCCGGTCCGGGGACCGATGCCGCCAATCTGAGCGGGGCATTTTCCACGCACGACAACTATTTCGATGTAACCAAAGCCTTCGGGTTCAACTATCCGGCCGCTGGCCCGGACGACTCCTATTCCCAGACCTCCTTCGTGCACAATGTGAACATGGTGACCGGCGAGGTCGAGCAGGATGCCAATGCGCCTGCTTACACCGGGCCAACCTACACGCCGCCAACCTCGCCTGCTCCGAGTGCCCCTGCGGCGCCGGTTGTAGCCTCTTTCTCGACCGACAGCGGCGTCAGCGGCGATGGTGTGACGAACGACAGCACGCTCGAGCTCAAGGGCACGGCTGCTGCCGGCAGCACGGTCAAGATCTACGACGGTTCGACCCAGATCGGTACGGCGACTGCGACTTCGACCGGAAGCTGGGACTACATCACCCAGGTCCTGACCGACGCAAAGCACACGCTGACGGCGACCGCGACCAACACGTCGGGCCAGACCAGCGCAGCCTCGGCAGCAGTGGCTGTTACCGTCGACACCAAGGCACCCGCCGCACCAACGATCGCGAGCGATACCGTCAACGCGACCAATCAGGTCGTGATGTCAGGGACCGCTGAAGCGAACAGCGCGATCAGGGTGTTTGATGGAACGACGCAGGTCGGGACGGCGACAACCAACTCGAGCGGCGCGTGGAGCGTCACGACGTCTGCCTTGTCGGCCGGTTCGCACGCCCTGACGGCGAAGGCGACCGACGTTGCCGGTAACGTCAGCGCAGCGTCGACGGCCGTGGATCCGGTCATTGGCACCGCCACGTCCGGCACGGGCACGTCCGGCACCGGCACCTCGGGCACCGGCACCTCTGGCACTGGCACCTCTGGCACTGGCACCTCGGGCACTGGCACCTCGGGTACGGGCACCTCGGGCACTGGCACCACTGCGCCTGCCGCACCGAAGATCACCTCTTTCTCGACCGACAGCGGTGTCGCCGGTGATCACATCACCAGCGACAAGACGCTGACCCTGGCGGGAACTGCAGCTGCCAACAGCACGGTAAAGGTGTTCGACGGCACGACCCAGCTCGGCATCGCCACGGCGGATGCCAACGGAGCCTGGCACTACTCAACCGCTGCGCTGCTCGACGGCAAGCACAGCCTCACTGCGACGGACACGGTCTCTGGCGTCACCAGCAAGGCATCGACTGCGCTGGATGTAACGGTGGATACCACTGCTCCGGATGCTCCGGTTCTGTTGAGCGATCCCACCACGCATAACCGCGCAACGGTATCCGGAACGGCGGAGGCGGGAAGCTCGATCAAGCTCTATGAAGGCACGACCCTGCTTGGCACGACGACGGTCGGAAGCGACGGCGACTGGAGCGTGACGACCCCGAATCTCAAGCACGGGTCCCACACCTTCACCGCGACCGCCACCGACGCTGCCGGCAACACCAGCGCGTTGTCGCAGCCGATCGATCCGCCAATTGGCTCGCATGACCCCAAGGAGAGCAGCTCGACGGTGGAAGTCACCAATGTGCGTCCGCATTGGGATCACACCGCAACAATCAAGGGCATTGCAGATCCCAACAGCGAGATCAGGCTGTCTGACGGCACGACGTCGGTCGGTTCGGTCACGGCGGGAGCCGATGGCAAGTGGAGCTTCCACACCTCCGATCTGTCGGGCAGGACCCACGCCTTTACCGCCGAGCAGGTCGACACGACCGGCCACGTGGTCGGGACCAGTTCGGGCGAGGCGATCATTGGCTCCGGCCGCCGCGATACGCTGACCAGCACCGCGGGCAATGATGTCATGGTCGGCAAAAGGGGGGCGGATACGTTCGAATTCGCGTCGAACTTCGGTCACGACGTCATCAAGGACTTCGCTGCCCGCGGACCTGCTCACGACACGATCGAGTTCAGCAAGAGCGTGTTCGACAGCTTTGCAAGCGTTCTCTCTCACGCGGCTCAGTCAGGCCGCGACGTCGTCATCGCGACGGGAAGCGACACGCTGACGCTGAAGAACACGCAGCTCGACAAGCTGAACAGCCACGACTTCCATTTCGCGTAGTCGCGAATTCAGCGACATGGAGTAGCCGATCTGCGGTGCAGATCATGGAAGGCGGGGAGGTCCCCGCCTTCTTTTTTGTGCCTCTATTGCGGTCTACGCGTGAGCAGCTTTCCGTTGTATCGCTGGATACAGCGCGCGAACAAGATCGAGGCGCGCGACTGGAGCCAGTCGCGCTTCGTGCGAAGGTGATTCTCAGGCCGGTCGCGACAAGCATCGAACGCGTCCAGGCGCGATTCTGTCTTCGCTCCGATCACCAGCCTTGTTTGGCCTTCATCGCATTAAAAAATGTGAGCGCGTGAAAATTGAATATTAAAAATTAAATATCGCGCGGAAGTCCGTGCTCAGTTGTTGGTCGGATCGGCTTGCCGAGCTTTTTTAGTAAACGATTTCTGTGTGTTCAGGCCGTGCCGCGATGGAGGCGTGTTGAGTTTCGTGGTTGGGCATGACATCAGGGAAATTCGTGACGATTTAATCGAAGGCGTATCGCGCGATTATTGTAGTACCGCGAGTTGACGTGCTGGTTAAAAAAACCTCGGCCCGGCCCCCATCTGGTCCCAAAAAAGCCCATGGCGACCGGCACGTGAGGCCAAGCTAATTAACCATGAGGTGGTGGATACAAATCACCACGACATCGCGCTCTGCGAACGACTTCGCGGCGGAGTACGTGTTGGAAGCTGGGAGAGCGGATTGAGCGAATTAAATGGCAGGACGGTTATCATGTCCGCGCCGGCTACCGGGGAGGCGACACGCTCAAGTTGGCTTGGTTCGGTGCAAAATCGGTCTGACTTCTATCTCGCGTAACAGTAGCTCGATGACAGGGAAATCAAACTCACATCTGCCTTGGGGAGCCTCTCGGGGATCATCACTTAAGGCACGGTTCAAGGGCGGGAGCCATGACAAATTCTGAACGGTGGGGCGTAATCTCCCTGCCAGCAAGCCTTTATCGGATCCAATTTTCGCGTTTGACGAGACTTGGGGTCGTCGCACGACAGTGGGCGGAAGATGCCGAACTGCGGACGCAGGGGCCGATCGGCTGGGCAAAGCGTCTCGTCGAAGTCTTGCGGCAACGACTGTTCTCCGGTGTCCCGCGGTCGGCTGGCGACGATGATGAGTCGCGGTCAGAGCTGTCGGCTTTCCTGCGGTCTTGCCGCCGGATTTTCTGGGCTCTCGCGGCCTTCAGCGGGATGAGCAATCTCCTCATGCTCACCGGCTCGTTCTTCATGCTGCAAGTCTACGATCGGGTGCTGCCCGGGCGCAGCATACCGACGCTGATCGCCTTGATGGTTCTGGCCACGGTGCTTTACCTGTTTCAGGGCGGGCTCGACCTCGTCAGGAGCAGGATCAGCGCCCGGGTCGGCCGGTATTTCGATGAAGCGCTCGGCGTTCGCATATTCGATGCGCTTGTTCGCCTGCCCTTGAAGACCAGAGCCGATGGCGATGGCTTGCAGCCAATGCGGGACCTTGATCAGGTCCGCAGCTTCCTGTCGAGCGGAGGGCCGACGGCGCTGTTCGATCTGCCCTGGATGCCAATCTATCTTGGCGTCTGCTTCCTCTTTCACTTCTGGATCGGCGTCACTGCGCTGGCCGGCGCGCTGGTGCTGGTCGGGATTACGATGCTCACGGAAACCCGCACGCGAGGCCCGGCAAAGGCGACCTCGCGTCTCGCCGTTTCGCGAACCGCACTGGCGCTCGAGGGGCGGCGAAACGCCGAAGTTCTACAGGCCATGGGCATGCGGCAACAGGCGGCTTTACGTTGGCAGGATGTCAACGCGAAGTACCTCGCGGCTCATGAGCGAGCCAGTGACGTCGCAAACGGACTCGGTGGTGCCTCCAAGCTTTTTCGGGCGATCTTGCAATCGCTGGTTCTCGCCGTTGGCGCCGTCCTCGTCATCAACCAGGAATCGACGGCCGGCATCATCATTGCCGGATCGATCCTCACCGCGCGGGCACTGGCGCCCGTCGAACTGGCCATCGCGAACTGGAAAGGATTCGTCGCCGCGCGGCAATCAGGGCAACGGCTCGATGGGCTGCTGAAGCTTCTGCCTCACGACGAGGAGCGGTTGGCGCTACCTCCGCCGGTTGAGACCCTCACTGCCGAGCACCTCTATATCGGCGCCCCAAACGCGCAGAGGCCCACCGTCAGTGAAGTGTCGTTCCAGCTGCGGAGCGGGCAGGCGGTTGGAATCATTGGTCCGAGCGGATCGGGCAAGTCGACGTTGGCACGTGCGCTGGTGGGAGTGTGGCCATGCATGCGAGGTAGGATCCGGCTCGACAACGCCGCGCTCGATCACTGGTCTTCGGACGCCCTCGGCAAGCACATCGGTTATCTGCCTCAGGACGTCGAATTGTTCGACGGCAGCATTGCGATGAACATTGCACGGTTCGACCCGCATGCAACGGCCGCCGCAGTTCTGGAAGCTTCGCATGCCGCGGGCGCGCACGATCTCATCCTCTCCCTTCCGGACGGCTACGGCACGAAGATCGGCGAGGGAGGACTGGCGCTGTCGGCGGGGCAGCGGCAGCGTATCGGGCTCGCGCGCGCTTTTTACGGCAAGCCATTCCTGGTCGTGCTTGATGAGCCCTCTTCCAATCTCGATGCCGAGGGCGAGGAGGCCTTGACCGAGGCGATCCTGAACGTGCGCCGCCGGGGAGGGATTGTCGCCGTTGTCGCGCATCGCCCGAAGGCGCTGGAAGGCGTGGACCATGTCTTGTGCCTCGGCGAAGGCAGGGTTCAGTCCTTCGGCAAGAGAGAGGAGGTTCTCAGGCAAGTGCTGCGAAATCCGGTACCGCTCAAGGTCGTCGCGGAAGCTCAAGGAGGAGGCCGATGAGCGGTCAGATAGCGCCGGCGTTGCAATCCATCCAGCGTTACATGATCGTTGGAATGATCATGTTCGCTCTGGTGACCTTTGGGGTCGGCGGCTGGGCGACAACGACTCAGTTGTCGGGTGCGGTGATCGCCCAGGGCGTGGTCGTGGTGGATTCGAGCGTTAAGAAGGTTCAGCACGCCACCGGCGGGATCGTCGGAGAATTGCGCGTGCGGCAAGGCGACCGTGTCAATGCAGGCGACGTTTTGATCCGCCTCGACGAGACCCAGACGCTCGCGAATGCGACGATCGTTACCAACAGCATCGATGAGCTGCTCGCGCGGCAGGCTCGTCTCGAGGCCGAACGTGATGGCGCCGAGCAGGTCATGTTCCCCAAGCTGCTGCTCGATCGGGCCAAGGAGAGCAACTCCGAGGCGAGCCGCGCGATCACTGCGGAACGGAAGCTGTTCGATCTGCGTCGTCAGGCGAGAAGCGGCCAAAAAGCGCAGTTGCAGGAGAAGAGCGCCCAGCTGGAAAACGAGATCAAGGGCTATACGGGGCAGATCGAGGCCAAGCAGAAGGAAGTTGAGTTCATTCGCCAGGAGCTGGAAGGCGTGCGCAGCCTCTGGCAGAAGAATCTGGTGCCGATCACGCGGCTCAATTCCCTCGAGCGCGACTCCGCGCGCCTCGAAGGCGAGCGCAGCCAGTTGGCCGGCATGGTTGCGCAGTCGAAGGGCAAGATCTCCGAAATTGGCCTCCAGATCATTCAGGTTGACCAGGATCTGCGGACGGAGGTCGGCAAGGACCTGATCGAAACGCGCTCGAAACTCTCCGAACTGGGCGAGCGTAAGACTGCAGCGGTCGATCAGTTGAATCGGATCGATATCAGGGCACCACAATCCGGCCGCGTCCACGAGCTCAGCGTCCACACGGTTGGAGGGGTCATTTCTCCCGGCGAGCAAATCATGCTGATCGTACCTGATGCGGACTCGCTTGCAGTCGAGGTCAAGATCGCACCGCGCGATATCGACCAGGTTTATATGGGGCAGACCGCGACGATGCGTTTCGCAGCGTTCAACCAGAAGACCACGCCCGAGATCGACGGAGAGGTCAGCTTGGTCTCGGCAGACATCACACAGGATCAGCGTGCCGGCACGAGTTACTACACGGGTCGCGTCCTGCTGAAGCCCGAAGAGCTGGTAAAACTCGGGTCGGCCAAGCTGCTGCCGGGCATGCCGGTGGAGGTCTTTATCAAGACGGCTGGTCGGACTGCGCTGTCCTATCTGCTCAAGCCGCTGCACGATCAGGCGGAGCGTGCATTCAAGGAGCGCTGAGTCTTCGCGGAAGCTGGGCAGCGTTTGACCTCACGCAAGCGGGGTCGACGCCTATTCGGTGGGGTCGACATTGCGGCCCGGCTCTGAAACCAGGGCTGGTCGGCCGGACGCATCGCCGGCGGGCGTGCCCGACGGACGAAAGCGCGTCACGAGCCGGGACGGAGTTTGTGATCTGGCTTGAAGGCCTAACCGCGACGTTCTGGGGATATCAGATCGCTGCCAGAGATTTCGCGGGGCGAGCGTAGTGAGCTCGCCCCACCTCCTGATCAACCGCAGCAAATCGCGCGGCATTCGGCGGATCGAGCGTGACGGATGTCTACTGCCCGTGGGCGAAACTAGCGATCGCTCGATCGACCTTCCGCTCAGTACGTCCATTCGCCTGGCGTACAGGGTCATCGCCGCCACGCAGGCAAGTATTGTAGCTTCAGCCCCCAGAACGACTAGCAGCTCACTCGGCATGTGAAATCCGTCCTACCCGAGCTATCACTGTATGAAGATTTGACCCCGGAGAAATACGGCTATGGTCTTTGCCGTTGAATGGCTGCGCCGGCTCATACGAAGCGCGAAGATCAGGCGGAGCGTGCGTTCAAGGCGCGCTGATGCCTCATCATCGGCATTCATCCACTTGCGCGCAGGGATGGCCTGTCGGTCGAGCGGCCGGTACTCGGCTTGCAAGCCTGCAAACAGCGTGGGCTCAATCCGACTTCTCCTGTCCTGCTCGCAAGCATACGCCCCGAGCAGGATCATTCGATCATCGCTCTGAACAGAGTCGATTGCTTAGTCCGGTTTGCGTCGACGGCGCTTGATTACCCAATAGGCCGCATACGCAACTGCGGCGAAGGATAGCCCCGCGCCCGCGATCGGTCCAGGTGCGCCCTGTGCCGTCCCCTGACCGACGTAAGTGTAGCTTTGGTCGGGAGGAAAGAACAGAGTAGCCGTGAAATAGACGCCGGCCGGCACCGCCGCGGCCATCGTGAGGAAAATCGCAAGGACCCACCCAGGCAAGGTCATATTTTCTTCTCCCTTAGCACGGCGCATTAATAAATATTTGATCTTTTAATAATCATAATAATTAAATTCAGTCAACATAAATCTCGGGTAGATACCAGCTGACAATACGCGCGCGACAATTTGACGTCGGTGCATCGAAGTTCAGATATCCATATGAGGAGAGTCGTGAACATCCGAGAGCTCGTTGAATCACGCGGGGCGATCCTGAAGTTCACTCCATGGGAGCCGTTCTGCATTGCAGGCCAAGCTTTCCGCCACGTCGATGACGGGAGTGATTTGTCGAATGAATCCAAGTTCGCGAAGAAATCTGGATCGCAGATAGTGCAACACTGTCCATGCGGTCGGTTGCTGCGTGTACACTTCGCCCCGAAATACGACGAACGAGCGATCGGTCCCTGTTGCAAGATGTCGAATGAGATGTCGGTTCGATCCGTCCGGAGTAAGCTTAGCGACCTGCAATTGACACGACGCTCTGGTGGCTCGGATGATCAGAGTACCTGTCGTAACTTCATTGGTTGCTGTGACGCTGAAGTGATTTCGTTCGAGGAATCTAACAATATCCTCTCTTAGCTGGCCTGGATTTTCGAATGGAATCGCAATCTTCCATCCAGTGGCCAGTAATAGCACGGCCGCGATAAACCACTTAAATCCGGCGGAAGAGCTCACGCCTCACCCCCAGCACGCAGAAGCCGACCGTCAGGCCCAAAATGGTCGTGTTCGCGACCGCGTCGCCCCACCAACTATGGAACATGGCGTAGTGCCATTGGCTCAGGCCCATAAAGCTGATGCGAGTGACATTCACCGCTACGACGGAGATGCAAGCCATCAGGCACCAGAATAGATCGTAAGCAGATTTCTTGTGGCTGACTAACTGGCTCACAGTCACCCAGCATAGAACTGCAAGCGATACGTTTGCGAGCGAAGAGCACCCTGGCAGAATGACCAGAACGCCGGAAGCGTCGGCAAATTCGACGACGTCCCCGGTTCGAGAGCTGCGCAGTATCCAGCCCACGAGACCCGCATCGATCCGCAAAATTAGCTCGGCAAAGAAATGAAAGAATAGCCGGCTCCAAAACATGGGCACGGTAACAGCCAGTAGTATGAGAGCGCCGCGCCGCGATGATGAGGCATCGGCCGTGTTGATGACATAGAGACTGAGCGCGGTTACTGCCAGCCAACTGACGGGACCTACCGGTAGAATGGCGAGCAGCACAAAGGCCGCTCCCAAGACGAGTTCTGAAGAGCGAATCCCGATCGTTCGGTCTTGAAGAACGAGGGAAATTCCAGCGGCGCATGATATCCAAACGAGTACACTGATTTCAAACGTGCCAAGAAGCGCATCTAGCCATCCAAGCCCATGGACCGATTGAATGACGCGGGATGCTAGGCCACTCGCACAACCGAGAGCGAATAGACCCGCGAAGAACTCACCTCGAGTTAGGTCCTTCGCCAGCGCCGATGCGCAACTACCAACAATCGGTTCATCCGAAGCAGTCATAATATAGTGCCTCGTGCCACTTCAACGGCGTTGCTGCACACGCGGTTGTACGCAACGGCGTTGGCGCATAAGCCTTGGGACTGCGGCATGCAGATCAACTCACTGCCTTGAAGGTCGCGACCTGCATCACCCATGCCGCAGAGCCTTGGAGAGATGCGGTCGCGCTGTAGCTACCTGTCGCGGTTACGAACCGGTCCTGGGCAATATCAAGGTCGGGCGTTGTAATGATGCGCGTGGTAAACCCGCTGCCTGCCGCAGTGAAACCACCCGTCGTCGTTCCGGCACCAAAAATGAGCTCATGCGCGGTGGACGTTGTAACGGCCCCGCTGCTGGCTGAACTGCTGGTGCCGGCCGCCGAGGCCCCGACATCGAACGGATTGATGACATCGAGACCGCTGTATTCCAGAGCGCGAATGTCCACGTATTGAGTCGCAGTGTTGAAGGTCACGGTCACAGTGTTCGTGCCGGCGGCGGCTTGCTTGATATTCGGGGCGTAGTAGATCGCCTGGCTGATGCCGCTACCTCTCGCTGTCGGGACGGCGAGTTGATAGACATTGCCGGCCGAGTCCGTGAGGGATGTGATATTTGATGTCGTGTTGTTCCATCCGATCACGAGGATGTTCGTGTTGCCTGTTGTCTGCGCGTTCGTGTAGGCGACCGAGACCTGCGTCTGGTTGGTTTGCGGCGTGGCTGAATTCGCCTGCACGAATGCCAGGGGGGCCGGCGTCGTGACGGCATTATAAGTCGCAGTATAGGTCGCACCGCCGACGGGGACTGTGATGATGTGGTTTTGAGTACCGCTATCCGACCAGGAGACGAAGTTGTAGGTCGTGGTTCCGACGGTCGCGTTGCGCGCTTCGATCTCGTGATTGAAGCCGATCAACGCGTCGTAGGTGAACGGCGTCGTGTGCGCGATGCCGTCCAGATACAACGTTAATCCGGCAGGCGTCGTGCTGAAATTGAGATTGACCTTATCGGGGAGGATGGTGACGGATTGGCTCGATTGCAGCCCACTGGAATCGGTCACGGTCAGCGTTATTCGATACCGCGTGAATCCGCTGAAGTCGTGACCGCTGGTCGGAATCGTGAACGTACCGCTGGTCACGCCGGTGATGGGGGTGCCCGGATGAACATGACCTTCGTGGAGGAAGTCAATATTCCAGGTGTAGACACTTGCGGCGAGTGTACCATCTTCGGCATCGGTTGCGGTGCCGCTAAATGTGATCACATCGCCCGCCCTGAAGATTGCGCCGTCGGTTGGTCCAAGGAGGCTCACAACGGGACTATTGCCGACGCTGATTGCGATCGGGGTCGATAGCGTCGAATTGACTCCGTCGGAGACCGTTAGCCGGGCCTGATAAGGGCCGGAGACCGTATAGGTGTGCGATGGGTTGGCCGCGGTCGAAGTCGCGCCGTCACCGAAGTTCCACGAATAGGTGAGAGGCTTTCCTTCCGGATCAGATGAACCGTTGCTGGAGAAGTTGACGGTCAGCGGGCTGGGTCCTTTCGTTGGTGATGCCGAAACCGTCGCTACAGGAGGCAGATCCGATTGAATGAATTCGATGCGGCGGATTTTGCTTAGGCCGAATGTGCCGCTGATATCGGAGTAGCCGAGGTCGACATAGTAGAGCGCGCCATCGGGGCCTTCGGTCAAGTAGACAATGTCGCCGTAAGGGCCATCTACCGAACCGTCGGCTGGCTCGAAGTTGAAGACGCCGGCGACGTTTCCGTTGGCGTCGAACGTCAGCCGCTTGATCCAGTTCTGAGTGTAATCCGCGAAGAAGAAGCTGCCCTGATAGCTGCTTGGGAATTGTGTGCCGTGATAGACAAATCCAGCGACGACCGCGGCGTCGCGTCCATAGTGCGGGTAGTAGTAAGCCGGTGCAGTGTAGGCGGGATTCCCGTTCGGAGTTTCTACGTCCGGCCAGCCGTAATTGGCACCCTTCGCTCCGATGTCGATTTCCTCGATTGCGGTTGAATAGCCGTTCCCGCCGACATCGCCGATGATCAGCCGCCCGGTGGGCGCGTCGTAGTAGGCGCGGAAGGGATTCCGCAGACCAAGCGCCCATATTGCATCGTAGTTCGGTCCGTTGCCGTCGTAGAACGGATTGTCGGTGGGAACGGTGCCGTCCATGTTGTATCGCAGGATCTTGCCACGCGGCTTCGTGAGGTCTTGCGCGTCGCCAGCCTGGAAATGCTCCCCGGTCGTGAGCAGGATCTTGCCGTCGTTGCTGAAGTTGATCGCTCCGCCGTGGTGCTCGGCATTGGCAATTTCCGTATCCTGATAGATGACGAACTCGCTGCCAGGGACAGTACCCGTCAGCGTCGCGTTCGCCGTGAAGCGCGAGAAGCGATCCACGTTCGGCGTCCCCAGCGTATAGAAGATGTAATAGTAATGATTGGTGTTGAAGTTGGGGTCCAGTGCAATGTCATAGATGCCTTGCTGTACGCCCGCCGAGCCGATATTGGTGAGTTGCAGGAACGGCGTTGGATCGGGCGTGGTGTAGGGCGGCGGCAATACCTTGATTGTGCCCGCAAGTTCCACCACCAGCATGCGGCCATCGGGAAGGAATTTGATCGCGCTCGGCAGATTGAACCCCGTCGCGAGAATCTCGTTCTGGAAAAAGCTGCTGTTCGCGACGTTGACGGTTATCGGTGCTGACAACGTCGTATGGCCGTCTATGTCGGTCGCCTTTGCGGTGATAATGTGCGCGCCGTTGCTCGCCGTACGCGTGTCCCACGCAAGCGCGTAAGGATCGGTCGCATCGGGGGATCCGGTTGCGACATTGTCGATATAGAACTGCACATTGGCGATGCCGGTATCGTCGGTTGCATCTGCAGTCACATTGACGATGCCGCTAACTTGCGCCCCGTTGATTGGGGAATCTATCAAGACCTGCGGTGATCCGGCCGTCGGGTTGCCGATCGGCGTCGTCATGTCCGACTGCACTTGCGCCGAGGTCAGCACGCGGTTGTAGATGCGCAGATCGTCGAGCGCTCCCTTGTAGAATTGCGCGGTCGACGCATCCGCTCCGACGCGCATGGGGTTGCCGCGCGCCGTGATAGTCGCTGACAGCGCTTGTGTGTTGACGAGGTTTCCATTGACATATGTCTTGACTTGCGCGCCATCGAAGGTGATGGCGAGGTGGGACCACTGGTTGAATGGCAAGGTGGTTCCCGAGGCGGCGACGCGCGCGCCACTGGATGTCCCAATATAGAAATCGGTCTGATTGCCGCCGCGCAGTTCCAGTCCATACTGGTAGTAAGGTGACGACATGGTCGTATTCCAGAACTTCCCGATAACGACGGAGTCGCCGCTCGCGAGCGGCTGGGGATTGATCCACGTCGACAATGTAAGGGCACTACCGGAGATGTTGGTCGAGGCAGAGTTTGGAATAGAGATGTAGTCATTCACTCCATCAAAGCTTGCGGCCTGGCCATGCTTGCCGGCCACCCAGGCGACGCCATTGTTGAGTGTGGCTAGGTTCGACTGCCCTGAGGAATCGCCCGCGGTCGTTCCGGATCCTTCATCGAAGGAATAGGCCGCAACCAGACCCGGTGTTTGAGTGTTTGACACCGTGATGCTGACGGGCAGCGAATCGCCGGTGTTTCCGGAGGTATCCCGGGCGCGTACCGTAATCGTGTGGACGCCATTCACGACCGTCGTCGTATCCCAACTGACGCTGTAGGGTGACGTTAGGTCTTCGCCCCCGCCGACCGCGATATTGTCCACCAGGAAAGTCACGCCCGCCACCCCGACATTGTCGGAGGCATTGGCACTGATCGTGATCGTACCCGAAACGGTCGTTGATCCCGTCGGCCCTGTGATCGTGGACGTAGGTAGTGTCGTGTCGGGCGTCAGTGTAGTGGCAACGGCCGCTGTGGACTGTCCGGAGAGGTTCGACGCCGCGTCCCTCGCCCGCACGGTATAAGTGTAGGATGTACCTGGCGACAGGCCGGTATCGCCGAACGTGGTCGTCGTCGGGGTACCAACCTGCGTACCATTGCGGAAGACCTGATAGCCGGTGACCGCAACGTTGTCGGTCGAGGCGTTCCACGACAGATTGATCTGCGTTGTCGAAGCCCCGGTCGCCACCAGGCCTGTAGGAGTCGATGGCGGCGTGGTGTCCTGGGTGGCGGTCGTCGTGAATGTGGCGTTTGAGCCGATTCTTTCGTTCCCGGCAGCGTCGATCGAACGAACGCGGAAATTGTAGATAGTGTTGGGAGCAAGGCCGGTTAGCGTAACGCTGTGTGCCGTCACCAGAGTCGCATCAAGCGTCGTCGACGATCCGTAACTGGTCGTCAATCCGTACTCGACCCGCGAAGTCGCGGGCTCGTTGGTGGTCCAGGTGACTCGTGCGGTGTTGGCGGTTAGGTTCGTCGCCGTCTGCCCACTGATCGTCGGCGCCGTGGTGTCGAGCACGATGGTATCGGTCAGGGCCGCGGACCAGTTTCCTGCGGCGTCCATGATCTGGACAAAGACCGTCTTAGTGCCTGTTGCGTTCGATAGCGTCCAGGCCTTGGTCGGGGCGAAGGCTTCCGCCGTCGAATACGAACTCCCGTTGTTGGAGAAGCGCATCTGCTTGACGGCAGTCACTGCATCGGTCGCAGTGATCGTAAGCGTGACTGAGGTGCTGTTGGTTGCCGCGGCGCCGCCGTTGATCGTCACCGTACCGGTCGGCGCCTGATTGTCGACCGTAATGCTGACTGGCGTCGAGGTGGTTATGTTGTTGGCAGCATCGCGTGCCTGCGCGGTCAGCACATGCGAGCCGTTCGATGCCGTGGTAGTGGTCCATGAGACACCGTACGGCGAGGTGGTATCCTCCGTGCCGATCAGGGTGTTGCCATCGAGCAGAAACTTGACTCCGGCAACGCCGATGTTGTCCGATGCGCTCGCTGCGAGACTCACAGACCCGGATACGATCGGGGCCGGAGGCGTGAGGGACACCGCCGGGGCAATCGTGTCTGCCGTTCCGGCGAGGGGAGTCGCCATATCGGTTTGGATCTGATCGGGGGTGAGCGCATGATCGGCGATGCGCACGTCATCGATAAGGCCAGGAAAATCGAATCCTGTACGGCCCGGCCGACTGCCGATATTCACGTTGGCCGTCGAATTCTGCTGGGAGCTCGTGACTGTGCCAGTCAACTGCCCGTTGTCGAGGACGCCATTGAGATAGACGTTCAAAGTTTGGCCCGCGGCGTCATAGACGCCGGCGGCGTGATACCACGTGTTGGGCTGCAGCGCCGTCGCGCCGTAGCGGAACATCTGCCCGCCCGAGCTGTTGGTGAGCTTGAACCCGATCGTGCGAGGCCCGGTGTCCGCGGTGATGTCAAGCTGGTATCCGGATTCGCCCCAGGTGCGCTTGGACACAACAGGCGCATCGTCAGCGGGGAACGAATGGACGTAGACCCACGCACTGAGAGTCATGCTGCCAGTCATTTGCAGCGCACTCGGATTCCCGAGATCGACCAGGTCGTTCACGCCGTCGAGTGCGACCGCATTGCCGTATTTTCCCCCTGTGAAGGTCGCACCGTTCGTGAGCGTGCCGACGATGCCGTGACCAGATGCATCAGCCGTTGTGGTGCCCGAGACCTCGTTGAAGGCGTAGCCTGCCGTGATGCCAAGAGGATCCGCGGCGAGCAGCATGCGCGGCTCGAGCGTCTCTAAGATCAGCGGCGAATGACTAGCCGAATGACCAGCATCGCGTTTGCCATCGACGATCGTCTTGCGATCGCTTCTCGCGCTGCCGTAAATGATCCGTTGCGCCAGATGGCCGAACAAGCCCCAGGAATTCGACATCGTTGTCTCCGAACGCCACAATCTGAAATCGCGCTGGATAATTAACTGATATTTAGTTTCCAATTAAATATTACCATAATGTACCGTGCTGGCCATATATTAATGATTCCAAGATATAATAATATTTGCGTGTGTGCTGCGGATGGCACGGGACCATCATTCAGTCCCGGCGAAGCTGAGAATTCTGTTGAAACGCAGATCTTCGGCGAGGGCGGTACGTCTGGCTCGCCCGTGAAGACGCTCGGCTGCGTGTTGGCCGTAGCTGCGCAATGCGCGTCCCAAGGCTCCTTGAATTGGCTGCGTTCGTTTCGATTGTTTGCCTAGTAACCGAAGAAGCTTCGGATTGATAAAGCGCCTGAAAAGCTCATCATCGAGCGCGACGATCGTTTCGTAGCTACCGGAATCACCCTGGCGGCCGGCGCGCCCAAAGAGTTGGCGGTCGATGCGGCGGGACTCGTGATATTCGGTCAGGATGACATGCAAGCCGCCTCGGCTCCGGACTGCAGGATGTAGTTGTATGTCGGTGCCGCGGCCGGCCATGTTGGTGGCGACCGTTATGCGGCCCGGTTGACCCGCGCCCGCAATGATCTCGGCCTCTGCGTGGTCCTGGCGCGCGTTGAGAACCACGGATTCGAGGCCCGATCTGCCAAGCAACTGCGAAATTTGCTCAGAGGCTTCAACCGAGCGGGTCCCGACGAGCACGGCGCGACCTTTGCGAACGATCTCGTGAACAGAAGCGACCACGGCGTCCCATTTGACGTTGGCCGTCGGGAACAAGCGTGTGCCGGCATTCATTCGTCGCAAAGGCCGGTTTGTTGGGATGCGTACAACGCGGAGGCCGTAGATGCCGTACAGTTCACCTGCCGGCTCGATCGCCGTTCCGGTCATGCCGCAAAGGTGCACGTAGCGGCGAAAGAAGCGCTGATAGGTAATTTGTGCAAGGGTCGTGCGTTGCTCCGTGATGGTGCAATGTTCCTTGGCTTCGATAAGTTGGTGAATGCCGCCTTCCCACGAACGGTCTGGCATGATGCGCCCGGTGTACTCGTCGACGATCTGCACCTTGTTATCGGCGACGATATACTGAACGTCGCGTCGGTAGAGATGAAGGGCGGCAAGCGCGTGCTGCGCGAGTTCCTCGCGCGCGCGTCGGATTGCCCATAGGCCCGTTAGTCCTGCAGCGAGCTGAGCGATCCGGCCTTCGCCGCGGCTGGTTAGCCGCACCGATTTCTCGCTTGCGCGCACATGAAAGTCGTCGCCGGGCACCAGGCGTTGAGCGAGATCAAGTGCGGTCTCGTGCAGGCCCCCGGCATTCTCAGGCCTTTCTTGCGTTCCGGAGAGGATCAGCGGCACGCGAGCCTCGTCAATCAGGACGCTGTCTGCCTCGTCTACGATCGCAAAATGCAGACCGCGCAGAAGCGGTGTTTGATGGTGGCTGGCAAGTCTGCTTTTGAATATTGTGTCGAGAGAAAGCCGAGAACGGGCACGGCGAGGGCCGAGCGTGAGCCGATCGCGGAGATAGTCGAACACAAGCTCCTTATTGGTACAATAGGTGACGTCGCTCGCGTAGGCTCTTTGCCTTTCCTGCCGCGACTGTCCGTGCTCGACGAGCCCGACGGTGAGATCAAGCGCGTTGTAGATAGGTGCGAGCTGTTCGGCGTCGCGGCGCGCGAGATAATCGTTGACCGTGATGATATGAACCGGACGTCCCATGAGTGCGGCGGTGATCGCCGGCAGCAGCGCCGTCAAAGTCTTGCCTTCACCGGTTTCCATTTCGGCGACTGCGCCTCCCATCATGGCGGCGCCGCCGAGCAATTGGACCGGAAAGAGACGCATCCCGACGTGACGACGCGCCGCCTCGCGCGCCAGCGCAAACGAACGCGCCATTTGATGCGAGTAGGGGGGAGTTGACAGCAATGATGCGCGCAGCTCCTCCGCGGTTTCGCGCAAGCGCCGGTCCGTCAGGACAGCGAACTGCGGTTCCAGATCACCGACCGACCGGACGAAGCGGCCGAGGCGGTCACGCGCGAGGGCCGGCTGAAGGAAAGGCAAGACCCGGCCCCAAGCCTCGAGGAGGGCAGCATCGAGTCCAATCTCTTGACGAGCGGCCTGCTCCGCATAGGGTGCGTCTACTGACACCGAGGCCAAACCGAAGAAGTTTCGTTTGCGCGTGAGCATACGGATGCCTTCAGACCTGCAGCTGAGACAGCAGCAATTGTCGCAGACGACGCCAGATCTGCTGGCCCGGCGGCTCCCAATTGAAGTTGAAGCGGACGTAGGCGCGGCCGCCGAACGCGGTGGCCGCCGGTGCAATTTCGGGCAGTACAAGATCGATCTGGAAGACGCGTTGCAGCGTCTTTACGCCTTCGGGATCGCCGGGATCGACGGTGAAGGCGCCGCCGCCAGCGCCTCCCAAAGCTCTGCTGGGGAGGACGTCACGGCCTGACGGTATTTCGCGAATGGACTCAACGCGCAATGTCTCATCTGGGCGCTCTGCGAGTCTGACTTCGGCGCTCTGCAGCCGATGGCGAACGAGGTCGATGTCGTCCTGACGGATCGTTGCGCGCACGATGCGAGAGCCGGGAGTAAGTACGTAGCCGATTTGTTGCCCTTCGCGCAGGAACCGTCCGGGCAGATCTTGTGGCTTCATAACGGCAAAGGTGCCCTCGCTGCGGCTGTGCACGACGAGGCGCGCGGCGCGATCGGTTGCGGTCGCAAGCTCGGCGCGTGCCTGTCCTATTTCCGTCGAGGTGATCTCTGCGCTCGCGCGGTCGGTAAAGCGCTCGATGGCAAGCCTCGTCTCGAGTTCGGCGACGTGTGCGCGGAGAATTACGAGTTCGGCCTTGAGTGTCGAGTCTTCGCTTTCGACCAGCGCTTCCCCGACCGTGACGTTCATGCCGGGATGGACCAGCAGCACGCGCGCGAAGCCATCGGTTCTCGCGCGCACGATTGCATTCTCCGGCAACCAGGCAACGCCTTCCGTCGTAGTGTAAGAAGGGGCCGGAATTAGGAAAAGCATCAACCCGACGGCCAGGATCATGCCGAAAGTCGCAGCTACTGCGCGGGCGCGATTGCGTTGAAGCTTCGGGCTCGCGAGCACGAACCACAGGGCCTTGCCGATGGGCAGCGCAACACCGGTCAGCAGACTCCAGACCGCGATCAAGACGCCGAAGGCGAGATACTGCGAGGCGACGAACACGGCGATCGCGAGCATCACGAATTGGCGGTAAAGGAAGGCAGTCGGTGCATATAGAAGTAGCCAAATGCGTTCGCCAGTCGCGGCCACGAAATCCTTCGACCCGTCCGCGCGAAACACATGGCGATTGACAAGGTAGCCCCAGTACCGGGTAGCACGCTGCGCCAGGTTAGGGATTTCCAGCAGATCCGCGAGAATGTAGTAGCCGTCATATCGCAGGAGTGGATTGCCGTTGTATACCAGGGTCGAGACACCGGCGACGGCCAATGCGTCGAATGCGAGCGTGCGGACAAGTCCAGCCTCAACAGTAAGCCATACGTAGAGCGCGAGCGCCGCCAAGAACACTTCGACAATCATTCCGGCCGCGCCAACAAGCGCGCGCCTCCACTTGCTGCGGAATGCCGATGCGGCAGAGGCGTCGACATAGGGCAATGGGGCGAACACCAGGATCATGACTCCGAATTCGGGTATTGTTCCCCCGAACGCCGCGACCGCAAATCCGTGCCCAAATTCATGCAGCGTCTTGAGCAGGAGATACACCAGCGCGAGCAACAGAAGGTTATCGGTGGCTAGAATTCGGTCGGAGACGTCGGCTGTTAATTCCTGCCAGTTTTGTGCCGCGAGCAGAGGTGCCGGCAACACCACCAGTAGCCACAGCACGGCACCCGGCAACCCGAATAACCATTCTGCAAGCGGCCGGGTACGTTCGAAAAACCTGACCGGATGCCAGAGCGGAATCCGCAGGGCCAGCGGGTAGAGCACGTTGCCGAGCCACCTGGATCGTTTGGCTTTCGCCGCACGTGCGACCAGCGCACTTGCATCCGGAGTCACTTCGGTTTGTAACAGGTCGAAAGCGCTGAGTTCGGCCAACAATTGGATGGCCTCGCTCTGGCTCGGCGCCTCCTCAGCAAGAGCGGATCCGACCTCGTGCCAGATCTGGTCAACCGTTCGCACGCCGTCCATCGCGGCCACGATCATGTAGCCGGCGGGCGACAAGCGGTGCATGCGGCCGGTCGCGTGATCCTGAACGACATACCAGATGCAGCCGCGATACCGATGTCGGTAGATCGAGGTGTGGTCGCGAAGCTTCGGCCTGAGTTGCGCGACGCGATACCAGGACGAGCTCAGAAACGGGGCTGTGGTCATATCGCCCCTCTCACGGCAGGTACTTCCAAGCGGCAATGCGCAGCCAATCGATCACGGGATGCAGCCAGATCCACGCAATCGAGCGTCGTCCCGAATTGATCTTTGCAACGCCTTCCATCCCGGGGCGCAGTGCAATGCCCGGTTCCGAGAGGCGGGCCTCGATCCGAAAAGCATTGCGTCCTTCCTCGGCGAGCGTAACCGGCGTGATCTTGCTCAGCGTCATCGGCACCGGTTCGCCGGGCCTGCCTGCGAGTGCGACGGTGCCGCTTTGTCCGACCGCCACGAAGCGAACGTCACGTTCGTCGACCTGAACGATCAAGCGGTAGGAATTGAGTGGCGCCACCTCGAACAGTGTTTTTCCCTTCTCAACGGGAGAGCCGAGCATCTGGCTCAGATCGCCCGAGACGACAATACCGTCGAATGGAGCGAGGATGCGGGTGCGCGCGAGGTTCTCTTCCGCGAGTGCCAACTGGGCTTCCGCTTGCCGGATCTGCGGTTCCAGTACCGCGAGGCCGTTGCGATTGTGCTTGGCGAGCGCCTCGCGATCGCGCTGAAGTAGCTTGTCGAGTTCGGCTCGCCGCTTCAACCGATCGAGAACAAGATCCCGGTCGTCAAGCAGGGTGAGAAGGTCGCCTTGGCGAACCGTGTCGCCGGCTCGAGCCGGAGCCGCTCGAACAAATCCGTCGAACGGAGCCACAGCTGCGCGCTGCACTTCGGCCTCAAGGACCGATTTCGCGGTGACGCGGTGCTCGCCTTTCGCAAAGGCCAAGATCAGCGCAAGCGCGATGGCACCGGCGACGCAGAGCTTGAGGGCCGGCCGCCGTGCGCCGAACAGCGCCGCGCATCCGTCGCCGATACTATCAACCACACGTCCGCCCAAGAGCCGGTTTGCGCGCAGCTGCAATCCGATCTGAGGTCCCAGCAGCGCCGCGATCCCCTCCACCAACTTCAGCTCGTCGTCCGAAAAGGGCTCGGCGCGGTGACGTTCGAGCGTGAGAGCGCCGATCGGTTTTCCATGGGGGCCGATCAGTACAGCTGACATCGTCGACGAGCCCGACGCCTTTGCTTCCTCCGCCAGCGCCCGGTGGGCGATGGCCGCGACGCGTCTCATGCTTGGCAATGGCGGATAAGCGACGCATTCACGCTGCTCGATCGCCTCTTCCATTGCGCTCTCGATCGAATTGACGAGGCGGCTCTCGCGTTTGAAGCTGGACGAGAATGAAACCGCGCGCAGGCAGATTGTGCCGTTGCGACCGACAACACCCAGCGATACGCGCTCGCACCGCAGGCGGGTGGCCAGCTCGTTGACGACCGCGATTGCCATACCGCTCAGCCGCGGCTGCGCGTTCACCGTGACGAGGAGGTCGAGGCACGATGCGGCTCGCGTTACGTCAGACGAGAGATCCTTGGTATGTCTAGCCCAAGGCAGTGCCTCGAGCCAGCCCGCGCCCCAGCGCAATTGCTCAGCGACGATGGCCGGGGTAACCAGAGGCTTGGCGGCCGTCGTCGTCAATGCGATGGCCACAGCCGCAATCGGCTCGTTCGTAGTGCCCAGTGGCTGGGCGACTATCAGGGCCACCGGTTGTGCCGGCCTGGAATCGGGACCGACGCGACCGGGAGCAACGACCAAGCGACGCTCCTTGTAGGCAGTTTCGGCCAGGCGCATGAGATCGCTGGCATCGACATCCCGAGGCGGCCACGTCACGGATAGTGACGGCGCAGTTGAATCAACCCCCCGCATGAGCAACAGACCAGCTGACACGCCGGCAATACGGCTGCATTGCAGCGCCAGCCAGGCCGAAACAAATGTCGCTTCGTTTCCTGCGTTCAGCAATCCCTGCCAGTGCGGCGACGTCGTCGCATCTGATGGCACCCTCCGCAATTGTGGAGCGGGGCCGCCGCTTGCCGTCAAGTCGGGCTCAGACATGTGCTTTCCAAAGCAAGCGACCAATAACCAGGTGCTGCTGCCGGAAGGGGTCGCCATTTGCCGATCCCCTTGCTTTAAATATTTATCGCAGTTTTGATTTTAATCCCTATTAAGTCAAATTAATATAATATAAATGATATGAGAGGAAAAGCGGAATTCGGTGGGAACCTCGCATGGTGAGTCCGATTGCGGAAATTGTCCGCAGAGCTCAGCGCATGAGCTGCATCCTGTTGTGCTTGTACGTGCCGGCGGGGATCTTGCTAGCCCGTTCCGGTGCAAGGGCGGAGACCCTAGAAATCTCGGCGGAGAAGCGAGAATTCAATTGCGTGATCGAGCCGCAACAAACCGTCAAGCTGGCGAGCCCGGCGGTCGGCATGATCGCGCGCCTCGACGTTGACCGCGGCGACATCGTTCGGCAGGGCCAGATCATTGGCAAGATCGAAGATGGGGTTGAGGCCGCGACGCTGGCGCTGGCGCGGGCCCGCGCAACCAATGATGCCCCCGTTAAATCGGCCGAAGCTCGCGCGCAGTTCCTGCATCAAAAACATGAGCGCCTGAGGGAGCTTCATACAAGGTCCGTCAGTCCACTCGCTTCACTCCAGGAAGTTGAAGCCGAGGTGCGGGTCGCCGAACAGCAGCTCAAGGAGGCGAAGCTTCACAAGGAGCTTGCTCGCCTGGAAGTCGCGCACGCCGAAGAGGTTCTGAATCAACGCGCGCTGCGTAGCCCGATCGACGGCGTGGTGGTCGAGCGACTTCTCGTTCCGGGTGAATACCGAAATGACCAGAGCCCAGTGTTCACCCTCGCACAGATTGATCCGCTGAGGGTCGAAGTGTTCGTGCCCACCGCGTATTTTGGTCAAATCCGTACCGGCAGCAGAGCCAATGTGCGACCGGAGCTGCCTATCGCCGGTCTCTATGCTGCCTCTGTCACCGTTGTCGATCGTGTCCTCGACGCTGCGAGCGGAACGTTCGGGGTGCGTCTGGCCCTGCCGAATCCGCGTTTGGCGCTACCTGGGGGAATTCGCTGCAAAGTCGAATTTGTGTTGGACGGTGACAATCCGGCGCTGATGGCTGGTGACGCGCCATCATCCTTTGAAAACAGCAAAACTTACAAGCAATGATTAACAGAGTCGGGAGTTCGATATGACACTGAGTTCTATCGGAGACATTGAGTTCGTCGGCGAGGTCGAATGGGACGGCAAGGCCATCGTGATTAGGGCAGTGACCCCATCTGGGCACGTATCCTGCCGTATCCCTCGTGAGACAATCCACGCGATTCCGATCTACTCGGACGCCCTCGAACGCGAGATCCGTTTGGAGCGGCGCCTGATTTTGGAACGGCTCGCCCCCGCCCTGTGCGCCAAAATATCCACTTCGGGAGCAGGCGAACTAGTGAATTTGTGGCCCTGGGAGATCAGCCGCGCACGCACCGGCCGTCGCGAGCCCATTACACGCTGATCAAGAGGCCGCTGGCAGACTGCCGGAAGGTGATCGAAAAGCAGCAGCCGTCATGACTGGTCAGTGGGCGCAGTAGCGGAATTCGTTCGGCTGCCTTGACGAACAACCCACACCTCAAACGCGGCACAAGCGGACTTGAACGTCCAATCCCAGCGCTCGGATTGAATTCCGATTGGAAGATCCCACCGCAGGCTTTTGTCAGGCGTCACAACGCGCGAGAAGCAACGCCGGCGACTTCGACTCGCATCGCCGCCCCGCGCACGAAATTGAGCGCGATTGCGGCGATTCCCCGACGCAAGAAACATGCCCGCTCAGTGCATCCATTCGCCTGGCGGCAGGGCAGCGTAGGCGCAGCGTTCCCGGAAAGAACTAACCGCCGTTGACCCTGCTCGTCCCCTGGCAGGCAGAACGTTTTTTCGCCTGAGGCTGGATTATTTAATCCATTATTATTCGCTTGATCATTATATAATTATTAATATAATTAAATAGAAAAAATCATTAACCGCGCGGTGCGGCGATGCCTGCTGCGGCGGGATCCAAATCAGTGGTGTTTGCAGGGGATCGGCAGATGTATCGAGTCTCCGGCTCCATCTTGGTTTTGGCGGTCGTCATGGCGGCCGGAGGTCCTGAATGGGCGGGCGCAGGACGCCTGGCGATGCACACGATTCCTCAAGCAGCACCAGGGCGCATCAAACTCGGACCGCCCGCTCTTCCGCCTCTGACGTACACGATGTTCTGCCTGCGCTATGAGGCCGAATGCCGCTCCCGGCGGGGATTCCGGGGTGGTCCGGTCCGGTTGACCGACGAGCGGTGGGTGGATCTCTTGGAGGTTAATCGCGTGGTCAATCTGGCTATTGCGCCAGTGCCCAATGACCTCGGCTTGGCCGGCGAGGCGTGGAGCATCAATCCCGATCGCGGGGACTGCAATGACTACGCTGTAAGCAAACGCCACGAACTCCTGCGGCGTGGCTGGCCGGCGCGGGCCTTGCTACTGAGCGAGGTCATCGTCAGCTCCGGAGAGCATCATTTGGTGCTGCTCGTCCGCACCCAGAGCGGCGATCTCGTGCTCGACAATCTCGCTCCGGAGATCAAGCTCTGGTCGCGCGTCCCCTATCGTTGGCTTCGCGTACAGATGCCGAGCAGTCATCAGCTGTGGGCGACAATCGACGGCAAAGGAGCATAACGCCGCCTCGGCCAGCGTAACGCGAATCGCCATTTCCTTCCGTTGGCCAGTAAGCTGCAGAGAAAGGCGCGGAGGCTTTCGTCGTAACCTGGCCGAATCATGTCGGCGACCAGGAGCCGCTCGATCGACGAGTGATAGGGGCTTTGGACTCCCCTGAGTTTGCTTGGTCGGCGAGAATGGCCCCGATCCGCGCACTGCACTGGTCCATGGGAGCACTCCGTCACCTGCGCCTCGAAGCTCGCAGCCCTTCGGATTATCTACTCTTTGGCAAATCGTGGTAGAGACGCTTAGTGCCGGACTTGCGAGCTTTGGCGGAAGGCCAGGAGACACCAATGCGGCCCAGTGACTTGTTTTACTCTCCTATGGAGGAAGAATTCGAGAAATGGCTGTCGAGGTTCGCAACGCTTGAAGATCTATTTTCCTCTCGGGATCAGCTTTACGCCAAGCTCGGTCGGCAGCAGATTGACGGGACTATCGAAGACAAGGCCATCGTGTCAGGGCTCGTCTACTTGGGTCCGAATAGTCACGTTAAATCGGGAGCCGTTTTAAGCGGCCCTCTAATAGTTGGCCCGGACTGCGTCGTTGAATGTGGGGCGAGAATTTTTGGCAGATCGTTCATTGGGACAGGATCACAGCTTCGAGCCGGGTCATTCGTTTCTGACAGCATACTCATGAACCGCTGTACCATTTCTGAGAACTCCGTTGTGCAGAACTGCGTTCTGGGGTCTGACGTATTGGTCAGAGCAGGGTGTCTCGTGGGAGACGCAGCAGCTCAAGCACCAGATCTGGTGGCATTCGTCGGCGACGGAGCTCAACTAGGTCTTGGGGCTATAATTTGCCCAGGCTCGATTGTGGCTTCATCTGACAAAGTCGCGGCGGGATCGGTCGTTCGCAGTTCCTAAGACATCCAATGTAACGAGCCAGGTACGCTACAAATGAAGAAGCTTTCGCTCGTCGACAGACTTGAGCTCCTTGCTGAGAAGGGCGTGGATCTCGTTGATCCCCGCCAAATATTCATCGACGATCAAGTTCAACTTGATCGCATCTTTCCGGGATCTGTACTTTTCCCGGGGGTCCGCTTGCTCGGGTCCGGGACCGTTGTTGCTCCTGGCGCAAAGCTGGGGAGCGAGGGACCAGCAACCGTTGTGAACTCGATCGTTGGAGAAGGCGCTGAAATCGCCAGCGGATTCGTCACCGACTCGGTGCTTCTTTCCAAAGCTAGAATAGGATCGAATGGGCACATTCGCGGAGGTACTCTTCTTGAAGAGGAAGCTTCGACTGCTCATGCGGTCGGCCTTAAGCACACGATCCTGACGAGCTTTGTAACTCTGGGTTCGCTCATTAATTGTTGCGACTGTTTTATCTCAGGGGGGCGTTCAAGGTCCAATCACACGGAAGTCGGTAGCGGGTTCATTCATTTCAATTTCACCCCGTGGGGAGAAGCCGGCGACAAGGCAACTCCCTCGCTGATTGGAGACGTTCCTCAAGGGGTCTTTCTCAGGCAGGAGCGAATCTTTATAGGTGGCATCAGTGGGATGGTGGGCCCTAACCGGATAGGCTACGGCACCTTCACTGTTGCCGGGCAAGTCATACGTTCGGATGTTGGAGCCGGACGAATCCATGCCGAAAAGCTGCGCGAGATCGACGCTCCTTGGACCTTCGAAGCAAGAGGGCTCTCTGGTCCAAGAGTCGAACGAAACCTGGAATACGTCGGCCAACTAGCGGCCCTTCGTTCTTGGTATGTTTCGGTACGAAAGGCACGCTTAACCAGCGAGCAGAGACAGTCTCATCTAGGGATGACGATGGATGCAGCGATCCATCTCATTGACAGCGGGATGTCGGAGCGGTGGTTCAGGCTTGCTCAATTTCTTGGAGTCAGCTCTCTGCCTGCCATGCAGCTCCCCTCAATTGCGTGCCCTTTGGCAATAGAGCCAAGCTCCATGAGCCATGTGGAATGGCTACGGACGCTTCCTGACGATGCAGTTGATGCCGGGACAGATTGGTTGCAAACCATCGTGCAAGAGTTTGTCGGAAATAATCAAATCAGGAGTTAGAATCGGGGCCGATGGCGGAAGTGAGCCGGGTTCGATTGCAAGCCCTCGATGAAGGCGAAGATGTCGCGCTGGGCCTCGGCAGGGGTTCGGTACCGGCGGTGATGAACGAGCCCGGTCGACCCACATGTGGTTGCACTATCGCCCAACCGACGATCTTGCGGCGAAGAGATCCATGACGGCGGCCAGGTACAACCAGCCCTCCGCGTGGGGCAGACTGCGGGATCGTCGCGGCGCACTACGATAGCGCGGCCGGCGCTCAGCCGGTCCTGCGGCGCCTTTGTGCGGACGAGCGATCGATCAGGAGATCGTTTAGTTTTTTACCGGCTCGAAGCTGAGCTTTCAGCCATCGGGGCTGCTTACCGCGACCGGACCACGTTTCGGACGGATTCTTCGGGTTCTGGTATTTCGGCAACACTGGGGGGTAGGGGCGGCGCGGACGTTCCTCGTCCCGGGCCGCAGCGGCCGTCCCCTCAATCTTGCGAAGCCGCTCTTCGAGCTTGGCCTTTTCCGCGGTCATCCTGCGACCAAGAACAGTCGTGACCTCATCGTAGAGTCGCCACAGCTCCGCTGTGGACATGGATGCCCAATCCTCATTCTCCATGGAAGCCGTCCCCACCTAGCTCCGAACCGAAACCGGAGGGGGATTATCAGGTCAAGCCGGGGTCCGGCAAGCGCGATCCACTCGCGCGCCCGTGCCGGCGGGGAACGTGGTGATCGGAGTTACCGGCTGGGCCCGTGCCTTCGAGCGAGGGGGCACCTCCCAAGCGCCCGCCGCCCGTGGGCTCGTCGCCTGGGTGCAAGCAACCGCTGCTCGGCCTTAAACACGCGACTACGCAAGTTCTGCAATTCAGTGAATTGAATGATGAGAGCTTGATGAGTTTGACGCAAAACAGCCGAAGAATACATGTGACCACCTACTCATTACCAACGATCCCTGCTGACGCGCTCATTGAAGTTGCTGAATTAATGAAGAAGCAGCTCCAACTTGGGTGACCGGCTTTCTTTCATCGGTGCTAGACTGGCTGCGGTCAGACGCAGCCATTTTCGTGGTTAGTGTCCATCGTCGCCCTGATGAATAGTATTACTTTTCCCCCTTTCAGAAGCGCGGGGTCTTCGATGGCCTCGCTTTCGCCGAAACTTCGTCAAATGTTAGATTTGAATCGTGAAGGTCCCAATATACCATTCGTAATAACTGTGCCGACGAAGTTAATTAGATGTTAGCCATAATACCCGGCTGCCAATCGGCGCGCCGACATTTGCTGAGGGAATCTCTCCCATTTCGCCAAGGTTGGCCAAGATGCGGTCCTTTCGTCAAGAATCGGCAGACCTGAATCTGCGCGCAGCACCGCATTCATACGGTGCTGCGCGCATTTGCCGCCCAAGCTACGGTGGCGCCACATCGACGGTGCCGGGCGGTCCGGGCTGGTTATCCCCGCGTGTTAGAAAGAGCTTGTTGGATTAAACCGCTGCACAGGGGGTTGTTAGCAATAGGCAGGGGCAGCATGCGCCGCATCAGAATTGTCATCGCGGATCGACACCCGATCGTCTTGCAGGGCATCAGGAGCGTTCTTGCGATGCAGCGTGATTTTACGGTCGTTGCGTCTTGCAACGACGGAGCAAGCTGCATTGAGGCCATCCGATTTCTTGCGCCGGACATTGCGCTTGTCGATCCTACGCTGCCGGACCTCAGTCGGGAGCAGATCCTCGGGCGAGCAAACGCTGCAAGCCCGGGTGCGCCGATAATCTTCTTTGCCGGTACTACGGGCGACCATGAGTTGCAAAGTCTGGCCTTGGATGGCGGCTGTATCCTCCTGCCAAGAGACGCGCATCCGGAGCTGCTGGTCGAGACCCTTCGGAAGGCTGCGCAGGGCCAAGCTGTCACCTCGCCGAGCACCGAGCAGGTCAGCGAGGAGCTCCGCGTCGATGACGAGCCTCTGACGCAACTCACGGACCGGGAGCGTCAGATCGTGCAGCTCGTGTCGGAAGGTCTATCGAATAAAGCGATCGGCCGTCGGTTGAATCTTGCCGACGGTACGATCAAGGTCCACCTCCATCACATTTTCCAGAAGCTGGACATCAGCAATCGCACAGTTCTTGCGGCAATGGCGCTTTCTCGAAGCGAGCTGCATGCAGCGCCACGTGAGCCGAACCCTCTTGATCTGTTACATCAGGATCCGATCGGCGTGAAATGACGAGGACGGCTGGCGTCTTCCGAAGCGTGCACCAGGAGCGGGCCATCGCGGTGCCAGATGTTCAATCGTGTTGCGGAAGGCACCTTCGGCCTCGGCGAACGTTCGAAAGGGCGAGCCGGCAATCTTGATTGCGGCTTGGCTTTCGTGGAGCGGACGCCAGCTGGCCCAGTAGCCGGAGCGGCCACGGGCGAGAAGCCGTCGCTGCCCGCGCTCCAGATCTCCGTGTCCCCAAGGGACTGATGGAATTGCAGCGGCATGCAACGATCCGTTGCGGTCGAGCCTGCGCTTGCTCACATTAAATATACATTAAATCTATTAAATGACCGGCGTAACCCGAAATCGTGTGCGAGGGACCGGAATGTGCCAGTAACTGAAGGGAGTGACACGAAAATTGGCGACGGTCTGCCGGCGGCGCACGTTCGGAAACGCCATTCAGGCGAAGAATATTGGTTGAGAAATTATTTAATATATAATATTGTAGATTGAATTGTTAAATCAGGGAGTGCGTATTGTGACCCGAGACGGCAACGAAGATGATGACCGGCGGGCGTTTTTGAAAACCTGCGGAAGATTTGCGGCGGTGACACCCCCAGTGATGACCCTGCTTCTATCCACGTCCCTGACCTCAAAAGCCATCGCAAGTTCGGGCGGCCTGCAGAGGGTGAGGCAGGACGACGGGGGGCGGTCGTTTTTCGATAATGATCGGGAGGCTGCGACAGGGCCGGGGAGCTCCAGCGGCGGGTCATCAGGAGGTGGCGGGTCATCAGGAGGTGGGGGGGGGCCTGGCAGTCCTTCTGCTGGATCATCTCGCGCCGCAGCGAGATCCGGCGGTGGTGGCGGATCCGGTGGCGGCGGATCCGGTAGTGGCGGAGGCAGTGCAAAGGGGCCCTTCGCAACTGGCAGCAGCTCTGGAATTCCAAGCGCAGATGGTGGAGTCGATTGCGCATACGAAGAGAACGAGGAAAGGCGCAAGGCCGACTGCCCCGGAGCTGATACTCGGATTTCCAGCGCAACCGAATCGGGCCGGTAGGAGCCGTCTCAGCAGTGCGTGAGTCTTTGGGTCCCACCGCCGCAGCTTTTGCGAGCTCAACATGCCAAATGTTAGTGCGCTTGTCCTAGAATTGCATATTTTTCCCGACTCGTGAGGGTGGGCCAGTTCTTCCGAAGAGCTCGATCAGGAGGCGCGTCATGAATAGCCCCGTTCAAGCCGGCGATTCCAGGGCTCTGCTTCAACAGCGTCTCGAGGCGCTTGTCTCCCAACTCGCGGAGCTTGAGAAGCTCAGAGAGTGGGTCACTCGAGAGGAGAATCGTCAGCGAGCGCTGCGCAAGGCGGGCAGTTCGCGCAGAACAGCTCGGACCGCGAGCGGTCGTCTTAGTTTCGCAGAAGCAAAGCTCGTGTCTGCGCTGCTTGGTCCCAATAGGTCCAGTCGTTGTAACGAGCGTCGCAAGGCGATTGAATGAGGGATGTTGATGTCTTAGTTTGGCTTCGGCCGGGAGCCCCAGCTCCAAAGCTGCAAAGTTCTTGAGCTCGCTTTCGCGCAGGATTGGGCGATCGTAATGGCGGGCGTTTGCAACCGTTTTGCGCGATCGCAAAGGTACGCACGGCTGCGTTCGCGAAAACAAGCCGGCCCTACGAGCTTGTGCCGGCTCTTCGGCTGCCAGGCAAGTGGGAGGCGCCCCGCGCCGGCGCCCCATGAACCAGTCCAATCGCGCCCCGTGAAACTATCCGATCAATTTCGCGGCTCATGACCTGGTAGCACTCGCATGCCAACGCTTCGAGCCGCGGCCGATCAATCTCGAGCTGGCCGCGCCGATTGGATTTCAGCGCTCTTGATGCGCGCATTGTGCTCACGACATGTGTGACTGTGGTGCGGCGGACGCCCAGCAATTCCGACAATGTTTCCTGGGTCAGCGGGAGCAGATCGCCGCCATTCGCTCGATCGTGAATGTGAAGCAGCCAGCGCGCCAGACGGGCTTCGACGGAATGCAGTGCATTGCAGGCCGCCACCTGCTGGAGTTGCGCCAACAACGACATCGTGAAGACCTGCACCATGGATGCTATTGCAGGGCTGCGGTGTTGCGCTGCCAGAAATTGCGCGCGAGAGATCTGCAGTGCGGTCCCTGGTATGCGAACGACCGCCGTCGTGGGCGAGACGGACGCGCCTAACGATGACGTCAAACCCACAGCACCCTCGTGCCCGATTATCGCCGTGGCAACTGTCTGCCCGTTCGGCAGCTCCGTGATATCGGCGATCGCTCCCTTGAGCGGGAAGAAGAGTTGTTCGATCCGATCGCCAGATCGGACGAGCACGGAATCGCGTTCGATCACGACTTTCCGCAGATGGAGCGCAAGCAAAGCAAAATCCGCTGGCGGCAACGCCGTTAACAAAAGGTTACCTACTCTGGTTGCGTGGTCCATCATGGGATTGCCTCCCGACGGATGCCCGGCACTAGAACTGACGCCGGTGTGTCGAACTGCTCTGCAGGGGCCAGCTCAACGGCAAGCCAACCGACCACCACAGATATGGTTCCGATAGTCCATGCGAGCAAGGGAGGCGCGACAAGCCTGGTTGGCGGCCACCAGCTTCCCAACGGTTCGGTGAAGACGCGCCGGCCACCGCGGGCGGCGCCTGCACGGTCATGACCTTCCGGACGCTGTAGGATCGCATCCTTCAGGACCCGCAGGTGCTGCGAGACAGCCGGGCGGCTGGCATTGAGTCCGTCCGAAATCTCCCGCACAGAGCGATTGCCTTTTCGAAGCCGCATGAAGACGCGACGTTTGGGCAGCGGCTATGCCACCACCGCGTGGTGTCCGGCCAAGCCCGTAGGGCGAAGACGGACTGAAGCCATCGCTCGCAGCTACCCCATCATCTCCCTGACCATCGGCACCACCGTCCGCCCATAAAGCTCGATGCTCTTCATTAGCTTCTCGTGCGGCAGGGGTCCTGCCGAATACTTCAACTGAAACCGCGAAATGCGAAGTGCCTTCGCCGTCTTGGCGATCTTGCGTGCGACGGTCTCGGGCGAGCCGACATAGAGCGAGCCGTGCTCGGCCTCATGGACGAACTCGTCGCGGCCCATCGGCGGCCAGCCGCGCTCCTTGCCGATGCGGTCGCGCATGGCCTTGTAGTCGGGCCATAGCTGCTCGCGCGCCTCTTCATCGGTCTCGGCGACATAGCCGGGCGAGTGTACGCCGATCGGCTGCGCAGGTCGGCCGAACTCCTTGTAGGCGCGGTGATAGAGATCAACGTAAGGCGCGAAGCGCGCGGGATCGCCGCCAATGATCGCGAGCATCAAAGGCAGGTCGTAATGCGCGGCGCGCACCACCGATTGCGGGCTGCCGCCGACACCGATCCAGGTTTTGAGCCGGCCGTGCTCGACCGGCGGATAGACCAGCTGGTCCCGCAGCGGCGGCCGCAGCTTGCCGTCCCAGCTCACCGGCTTCTGCGACAATAGCGCGGCGAACAGGTCGAGCTTCTCCTCAAACAGCTCTTCGTATTTGCGCAGGTCGAAGCCGAACAGCGGAAAGGATTCGGTGAACGAACCGCGGCCGAGGATCACCTCGGCGCGCCCGTTCGAGAGCGCATCGAGCGTCGCAAAGCGCTGGAACACGCGGATCGGATCGTCCGAAGACAGCACCGTCACGGCCGAGCCGAGATGGATGCGCCTGGTGCGCGATGCGATCGCCGCGAGCACGGTCTCCGGCGAGGAGATCGCGAAATCGGCGCGATGATGCTCGCCAAGGCCGATGAAGTCGAGATTGAGCTCGTCGGCCAGCACCGCTTCGTCGACGACGTTGCGGATCACTTGCGCGTGCGAAAGCATCGTGCCGGAGGCGTCCTTGGTGACGTCGCCAAAGGTGTCCAGTCCGAATTGGAGCGGTACGGTCATCGATCAGGGTCTCTGTGGGAGGATCGGGCAGACTTAATGGACCGCGGCCGCGCGACAAGTCGGCTTTCGGAAATGCTCGGTT
Source organism: Bradyrhizobium sp. LVM 105 (assembly GCF_003957705.1). Taxonomy (NCBI): domain Bacteria; kingdom Pseudomonadati; phylum Pseudomonadota; class Alphaproteobacteria; order Hyphomicrobiales; family Nitrobacteraceae; genus Bradyrhizobium; species Bradyrhizobium sp. LVM 105. The sequence continues at coordinate 261,436 of NZ_QZMV01000005.1, forward strand.
TCCGATTGTGAGCGGATTCGGATGCGCCGCAGGTTCGCGCCGCTCGACGTCTATAGCGTTCGCCGATTGCGCCGGCCGCGCCGTCTAGCGCCACATCCCCCGCATCCGCGCCCCGATGTCGATCTTCGGTCCCTGCGCCGCGCTGCGCGCTGCGCCCGAAGCGGCCTTCGGCCAGGCGGTGCGCTCGAACAGGTGAATCAGCTGCTCCGGGATGAAGCGGGTGCGCGAGGCGTAGACGTGGCGGTCGCCCTTGGCCGCCTGGCCGTGGGTGAAGAAGCGCTGGGGAACAACGAGGTGCAGATCGTCCTTGGCGCGCGTCATCGCGACATAGAGCAGGCGTCGCTCCTCTTCGAGCTCGGCGCTGGTGCCGGCGCCGAGATCGGAGGGCATGCAGCCGTCGACGACGTTGAGCACGAAAACCGATTTCCACTCCTGGCCTTTGGCGGAGTGGATGGTGGAGAGGATCAGATAGTCCTCGTCGCGCAACGGCGGCCCTGATTTGTCGCTGGTCGCATCCGGCGGATCGAGCGTGAGCTCGGTCAGGAATTTTTCGCGGCTGGAATAGCCGCTTGCGATCTGCTCGAGCTGCATCAGGTCGGCGCGGCGCGTCTCGGAATCCTCGTGGATGCGGTCGAGATGCGGCTCGTACCACAGCCGTACGCGCTCGAGATCGACAGGCCATTCCGAATAGCGCAGGTTCTGGGTCGTACGAACGAAGTCGGTCCAGTCCGCGCCGGTGCGCGCCGGCACCGGCAGCTGGCCCAGCGCTGTGAGCGGATCGGTGCTCTCCGCCATCTGGTCGAGCACGCGCTGCGCGGTCGCGGGGCCCACGCCCGGCAGCAGATGCAGGATGCGGAAACCGGCGACGCGGTCGCGCGGATTTTCGGCAAAGCGCAGCAACGCCAGCACGTCCTTGACGTGCGCGGCATCGAGGAATTTCAGCCCGCCGAACTTGACGAAGGGGATGTTGCGGCGGGTCAGCTCGATTTCGAGCGGACCGGAATGCGAGGAGGTGCGGAACAGCACCGCCTGGTGCTTGAGCAGCGCGCCTTGCTCGCGATTCGCCAGCACCTCCTCGACGATGTAGCGCGCCTGGTCGGCCTCGTCGTGCACGGTGACGAGCTGCGGCTTCCGCCCCGCGATGCGATCGGTCCAGAGATTCTTGGTGAAGCGCTCGCGGGCGAGACCAATCACGCCGTTGGCCGCGGCCAGCACGGCCTGGGTCGAGCGGTAGTTGCGGTCGAGCGTGATCATCTCCGCGCGGGGCGAGAAGCTCTGCGGGAATTCCAGGATGTTGCGCACGGTGGCGGCGCGGAACGAGTAGATCGACTGGGCATCGTCGCCGACCACGGTGAGCCCGCGTCCGTCGGGCTTCAGCGCCAACAGGATCGAGGATTGCAGGCGGTTGGTGTCCTGGTATTCGTCGACCAGCACGTGGTCGAAGCGGCCGCCGATTTCTTCCGCGATCAGCGCATCGCTCATCATCTGCGACCAGTACAGCAGCAGGTCGTCGTAATCGAGCACATGCTGGGCCTGCTTGGCCTCGACATAGGCCGCGAACAGGCCCTTCAGCTCGGCGGCCCAGCCACTGCACCATGGATAGTGCTGGCCGAGCACTTTCTCGATCTCCATCTCGGCGTTGACGCAGCGCGAGTAGATCGACAGGCAGGTACCCTTCGCGGGAAAGCGGCTTTCGGTCTTCGACAGGCCGCGCTCGTGCCGGACCAGGTTCATCAGGTCGGCGGAGTCTTCGCGGTCGTGGATGGTGAAGGCCGGATCGACGCCGATCCGCTCGGCATATTCGCGGAGCAGCCGCGCGCCGATCCCATGAAAGGTGCCGGCCCAGGTCAGGGCATCGCGCATGATTGCGGCGTTGTTCTCGCCCAGCACCTTTCGGGCGATGCGCTCGACCCGGCCGGCCATCTCGGCCGCCGCGCGGCGGGAAAATGTCATCAAGAGGATGCGGCGCGGATCGGCGCCTGCGACGATCAAATGCGCGACGCGGTGGGCCAGGGTGTTGGTCTTGCCGGAGCCGGCGCCGGCGATGACCAGCAGGGGGGCGCCCAATATCGCGCCGTCGGCCACGCCATGCTCGACGGCGCGGCGCTGCTCCGCATTGAGCGTGTCCAGATATGTCGCCACGAATCGCCCCGGTGAAAGGGCGAGAGTCGGCCATCCCGGCGCGAATCGCAATGCGGCTGGACGGAGCTGGAATTAGGATTTAGGGGAAGACGGCCCCGAGTTCCAGCAGCGCATGCCCGAGATGACCGAGCTCAAACCCGACCAGTTCGAGATGCGGCGGCTGGAATCGCTCAGCAACACCATCTTTGGCGTGGCCATGACGCTTCTGGCCTACGACCTGCCCAAGGCCGCGGTCTTCAGCGGCGCGCCCGACTGGAATGATTTGGCGCGGGTCTATTCCGGCAAGCTCGCCGGCTTTGCGCTCAGCTTCATCATCGCCGGTGTGTTCTGGATCAGCCATCACCGCCGACTGGCACGCCAGCCCGTCGGCAGCCGCGGCATGGTGGTCCTCAACCTGTTTTTTCTGCTCTCGATCGTGCTGCTGCCGGTGACCAACGGCCTCTATACCAATTACGCCACGAGCAGCGCGGTGGCGGTGCTCTACGGGCTGCATTTGACCACAATCGCCGGCCTCAATGCCTTGCTGTGGTGGACGATCCTGCGCGGCTGGGGCCGCGAGATCATGGCGTCCCTGTTTCCGGTTGCCGTATTCATCCCGGGCACGATCGTTGCGGCGTTCGCGCCGCATATCGCGCCCTTCGTGTGGTTCCTGGCGTTTGGCGGGCTCCTGATCCAACGCTTTTACGTCGCGCCGAACCCATCGGCCGGCACATAAAGCTTGACCGGGCGGATTTCGTAGACCGCGGTCGGATTGACCGCACGCAGCTTCCGCGCAGCCTCGATCGCCTCCTCCTCGGTGGCGCATTGGATCAGGTGGAAGCCCAGAAGCTGCTCCTTGGTCTCGGCAAACGGCCCGTCCAGCACCATGCCGGGGCCGGGGCCGCGCAAAGTCCGGGCCTTTCGGGTCTCGTCCAGGCGGGCGGCCGGCCCAAACTGTCCGCTGGCCCGCAAGGGCGCCTGAACTTCGATGACCTTGGCCACGACCGCGGCGTCTTGCTCCGGCGTCCAGGACATGACCTCGTCTTCCACATGGTAGGCCAGGATGGCGTAAAGCATCGTCACCTCGTTGTTTTCTGTACAGATCCCAAGGACGTAGCACCGCCTGCGGTGCCGACAATCCCGAAGCAAAATATTGCGCGGCCCGCAAGCGACGAAACCGTCCTGAAACCCGATTGCGCCCTTGCCGCGTGAACGCGGCCGGGAGCGGTCGCGACTGATGACCACAAACAACAAGATGTCTGCTGGAGGCGGCAATGTCGGGTCACATCATCAAGATCATCTGCGACGCGCGTCGGGCCGGACGGTCGGAGCCGTCCGATCTGCACGACCAGGCCGGCCACCACCGTTATTACGGCAGCTCGGCCGAGAATGGCGGCGAGCGGATCGCCGAGAGCCGGCGCGGCAAGCGCCCGCGCGCACTCGGCGTCTGCGGCTTCTGAAGCATCTGGTGAGACGGTCTGTCCGCGATGGACGTCCTGCAGATATCGATCGCGGCAATGCCGTTCCTGCTCGCACTGATGAGCCGGATGGGCAAGGCCATCGTGCCCTGCCTGCTGACGAGTCTCTTCACCGTGCTGCTCGGCGGGGAGCCTCACCGCGCAGTCGTGGCCTGGTGCGTCGGCATGCTGATCGCAGCCGTCGCGTTTCGCGAGCGACTTCGCGCGGGCTGATCTGCGGTCATGGCGTGGCCAGGACCTGCTTGACCAAGGCCTCACGCAGCGCCGCCAATTCGCCGCTCGCCTCCATCTGAGCGATCACCTTGCCTACCTTCGGCACCAGATCGCGATGGCGTTCATGCAGGTAATGGTAGATGTGGATCCGCTCGAGCGGCGGCGAGAGCGGGTAGATCCTGGCCTGCAGATTGAGTTTCCTCACCGCGACAAGTCCGCTGAAGAGGTCGGTGACCATCACGTCGAAGCGGTCGGCGTCGAGCATCCTGACCATGTTGTCCAGGCTGGCGGCCGCCGTGACGCGGGCCATGTCGCGCGTGCCGGCCTCCGAGGAGCCGACGCCGCGGACGATACCAATGCTGTAGTCCCTGATCGAATCCCAGCCGGCGACGTCGAACCGGAGCTTGGTCGCGAACACTGCGGGCTCGATGTAGTTGATCGCCGGCGTGACCTGGATCAGCGTCGGGTAGTCGCGCGAGAGGGTTCCGATCCGCTGGATCTCGCCGTCGACCGCGCCGGCGCTCGACAGCGCGAGCGCGCGCTTGCCGGGGAGGTCCTCGAACTCCAGCCTGATGTTGAGCTTGGCATAGACAGCCCGCAGCATCTCGCCGCCGACATATTGATCGGGGATGTCGGCAATGCGCGCCAGCCGGATCAAGTCCTGCGCCTGCGACGGATCGGCTGCGAGCAGCGACAGGCAGACGACGACTGGCCGCCACATAAGGCGTCTCCTTGATCGTGCGTTGCTACCACTGAATTCCGGTGCCTGCGCGATCTACCAGAAATGGATACTCGGCGCCGGCATCTGTTACCGCCCGCCGTGCCCGCGACTCCGGACTTTCACTGGTGTCATTCTAACACGCGGAGTGGTAGTTTGCGCCGTAATCCTGCTGCTCGGCGCAAGGCGTGACCCGCCGACCTCGATCCGCCCAAATGCCGACAGGGTGATTGCGCGCATCGGGTGACGAGGCAGGCGTCTCAACTCTTGGACCGCTCGAGACTGCAACCGGTGGACCGGAGCAGGGAGACGCCATTTCCGAGGACGTGGTGCATGGCCAACGCAGCTGACGAGGATCCCAAGCGCAGCCACGCCATCGCGCCGGCAGCTGCGAAGCCGGGCCTGACCGGCGTCGGCACCGCGCTCGCGCCTCCGATATTCGCACCGCTGCTGTCACGGCTCTTCAACTGGTCGCGCAGCGGCATCGGGCCGCGGCTGCTCGTCGCGGTGCTGCTGTTCTCCTCCGCCGTGACGCTGATGCTGACCGCGCTTCAGCTCTATCTCGATTACGATCGGGAGGTCGGGCTGATCGAGACGCGTCTCGACGAGATCGGCCGCAGCACGACCGGCAGCCTCGGCGAGAGCCTGTGGAATCTCGACCAGAACCAGCTCAGGCTTCAGCTCGACGGCATCCTGCGGCTGCCCGACATCCGGGCCGCCGAGGTGCGCGAGATCGCCGATCGCCCCAATCCGATCCGTCTTGCGGTCGGCGAGTCCAGCCCCCGCTCGGTGGTGACGCGCGACTATCCCTTGACCTACAGCGTGCAGGGCACGGCACGTGAGATCGGCGTGCTCCACGTCGAGGCGACGCTGACCGACGTCTATCAGCATCTGTTCAATCGGGCGCTGGTCATCCTGGTGAGCCAGGCAGCGAAGACATTCCTGGTTTCTCTGTTCATTATCTACATGTTCCATCTGCTGGTGACGCGGCATCTGGTCACCATCGCCGAGTTCGTCAGCAAATACAGCCTGGCGCGGCCGCCGCCGCCTTTGCGCCTGGAGCGCCGGCCGCCCCACCATGCCGACGAGCTCGACAAGGTGGTCGGCGCCTTCAACGCCATGTGTGCGAACCTCGAGCGGGCCTATGGCGAGCTGCGCGAAGCCAATGAACGTCTCGAGCGCGATCTGACCATCCGCCGGCGCGCCGAAGAGGATGCACGGGCGAGCGAACAGCGTTTCCGCGACTATGCCGAGACCGCGTCCGACTGGTTCTGGGAGACCGGACCGGACCATCGGTTCACCTACATATCCGACCGTGCCGGTGCGTTCGGCATGGACAGCGCGGCGCTGATCGGCAAGCGCCGCACCGATGCCGCGTTCGGCCGCGATGCCGAGCCCGAGAAATGGCGTGCGCACATGGCGACGCTGGACCGCCACGAGCCGTTCCGCAAGTTCGAATATCGTGGCCGCGACGCCGCCGGGCGGATGCATCATTTCAGCGTCAACGGCCAGCCGATCTTCGCCGCCGACGGACGCTTCATGGGCTACCGGGGGTCCGCGACCGACCTCACCGCGCAGCACGAGACCGAGGAGCGGCTGCGTCAAGCCCAGAAGATGGACGCAATCGGCCAGCTCACCGGCGGCGTCGCGCACGATTTCAACAACGTGCTCACGGTCATCACCGGTACCATCGAGATCATCCAGGAAGGTCTGGCAGACAAACCCGAGTTCGCCGCGATCGCGCAGCTGATCGACGATGCGGCCGCGCGCGGTGCCGAGATCACCTCGCAGCTGCTCACCTTCGCGCGCCGCCAGCCGCTGGAGCCGCGCGAGATCGACGTCAATGCCCTCGTGGTCGAGACCGCGAAGCTGCTCAAGCCGATCCTCGGCGAGCATATCGAGATCGAAACCAAGCTCGCCGACGACGCCTGGTCCGCGATGGCGGATCCGTCGCAACTCTCTTCCGCGATCGTCAACCTCGCCGTCAATGCACGTGACGCGATGCCGGGTGGCGGCAAGCTCCTCCTCGAGACCGCAAACCGCGAACTCGACGACACGAGCGGCGACGGCGAGGTCGTGCGCGGCGCCTTCGTGATGGTCGCAGTCAGCGACACCGGCCACGGCATTCCGGCCGACATCCGCGCGCGCGTGTTCGAGCCGTTCTTCACCACCAAGGGCGTCGGTCGCGGCACCGGACTTGGGCTCAGCATGGTCTACGGCTTTGCCAAGCAGACCGGCGGCACCGTCGCCATCGAGAGCGAGGAGGGGGTCGGCACGGTGATGCGGGTATTCCTGCCGCGGTCGAAGGGCGAGGCGCCGGCCAGGGCGACACCGGTTCAGCCGCTTGTCAGGGCACGCGGCCAGGAGACGATCCTCGTGGTCGAGGACGATCCGCTGGTGCAGGGTTACGTCATTGCCCAGCTCGGCAGCCTTGGCTATCGCACGCTTGTGGCCGGCGACGGCGCATCGGCGCTGGCGCTGGTCGACCAGGGCGCCAAATTCGATCTGCTGTTCACGGACATCATCATGCCCGGCGGCATGAACGGGCGGGAACTGGCCGACGCCGTCCGGCTGCGCCGGCCCGGCCTGAGAGTGCTCTTCACCTCCGGCTACACCGACAACGCGATCGTCCACGAAGGGCATCTGGATCCCGGCGTGGCGTTGCTCCGAAAGCCCTACCGGAAGTCGGAGCTGTCGGAGAAGATTCGCGAGGTGCTTGCCGGCAAGCCGCCGGCCTGAGCCGCGCGGGCGACGAAAAAGGCGCGGCGGGGAAGCCCCGTCGCGCCCGATTTCGTGCTCGCTGGTCCAGGGCTGAGAGCGCCCCGATGCCAAGCCTTCACTCAAAGCTTAGCGGGCGACCCCAGCGAGGTGACAGCGCTTGGTAAGAGACACTGGATCACCTCCTTTCGTTGTTTGTGATCTAGAAAACATAGTTGATATCATTGAGGTATTCAAGAAATTGTCCAAAGTTTTTTTGCTTGGACAAATTCAGGAAATTATCGTTTGAAATCAATGCTCATTTTCTTCAGTTTGAAATTGCAAAACAACGATTGCCCGCGCGCGCATCGCGCGAGAATGCCGGCATGCAGGATCGCGCGCGAGACTGATGTGCTGCGCGCGGAGAGTGCTGCAAAGGTGTGCTTATGATTGAGGTCGATGACAGCGACGGGCCGGGAAAGCTGCCGAAGGGAATCAAGGCTCGGCAGTCTACCAAGAAGGATGCCGCGCGAAGGCAGATTGAAACCGCTATTCGGCTCTTTCATGCGGGCGAGTGGGAATGCACGATCACGCTTGCCGCTGCCGCTGAAGGCCAACTACCTGAGCCTACTGCCAATCACCTGTTCGGGAAGATCAGAGCTAGGCGCCCCGAGGAGTTTGAGAACGAGAAGGAATGGACCACCTTTCTCAATGAGACGCGCGATTGGCTGAAGCACAATCATGACCAAGGGCCGCGCGACATCGTGAATTTTGAAGCCTTGATAATGCTCTGGCGGGCACTGACAAAGTTCTACGAGAACTTTGGGGAGGAGACCCGCGAGATGTCCGAATTTCTGCGGTGGGGACAGCAACAGGGGTACACCAAACTCAAGGGCGAGGTGTGAAATAGTGGGATGCAGGCCTCTTTATGCGATTGACGGCAACCGACCATGCTACCTTGGCGTGGGCTGATTCGCTGAGGAGCACCATTCATGCCGGTCCAGTTGCCGTATTTGAGTAGCAATAAAAACGTCCCCGTCCTCTTTGAAAAAATCGCGACCGCTAAAGTCCCAGACTCGTTTACTCACGCTTTTTTGCAAAACACGATTGGGCTGAAAAATACCAATGACCGGCCGCTGATCCCGTTTCTGCGTAACCTAGGCTTCATTGATAGCGGCAACACGCCGACGCCGAGCTATAGCCTTCTAAAGGGATCTGAGAAGGTACGGCAAACCGCTATCGCTGACGGCGTGCGCAAAGCCTATGGCCCGCTATTTGACGCCGATGAGGAGGCCTACACGCACACCGGTGAGAAGTTGCGCAACCTGATCTCTCAGGTGGCTGGTACTGACGAGGATATGACCAGCCGCATTGCAAGCACTTTCGCCGCCGTGGCCAAGCTTGGCGATTTCAAAGCTGAACCTACAAGAAAGGAAGACAAGAAAGACCCACCGCCAAAAGACCCGGATGGCGAAGGCGAGGAGCAGAACGGCAATGGCAGCCGCAAGGTCATCAAGGGTCTGCGCACTGAGTTCGTCTACAATATTCAGGTCGTCCTTCCATCGAACGCGAGTGAGGAAACCTACCTCAACATCTTCAATGCTATCCGCAAGACCTTCCAATGAGCGTCGATTCCACCGCCTCGCTGTTCATGATGCTCGGGCAGACGGCCGATAAGACCGTTGCCAAGATCGATCATGTGGTGCCGAAGGAGACGCTAACGCTATCTGACGAGATCGACCTTGCGCTGCTGGCTCCGGATAGTGTGCGTAAAGCGGTTGATGCCTCATTGGCCTATAAGCTTTTCTTCGTCTTCGAGGACTATCTGCGAGAAATGATCGTCGATGTGCTCTCGAAGGAAGGTACGGTCGCAAACTGGTTCGATCTGGTGCCCGGCGATGTGCAGAAGGAAGTCCGGGATATGGAAGCCAAGGAGGAGGTCAAAAGCTGGATGTCGCTCGGTTCGCGCGACAAGTCCGCACTCATGACACTACCGCAGCTTCTCAAAACCATCGATGAGAGGTGGAAGGAAGGTTTCGACGACCTGATCCGCGACAAAGGCCTTATCCAAGAGGCTCGCCTGCTGGTCCATCTCCGGAATACGATCTGCCATATGAGCACTATCCCGGAAGAGGAATTGGCTCGGATCAAGCAGACCATGCGGGATTGGTTTCGGGTGGTCGCGCCGTGAATAGCATGTCTTGCGCGCGAGATTGAAAAGGTCGTGATGACGTCATCGATCCCGGGGGCGCTAAGCGGGCATTCGATCGCAAAAAAGGCTGGGCTGTGCCCCGCGTGCGCCACGCCTTCAGTGCACCTCTGCGCGGAGGTAGCGGTTCAAGACAATTCTGGAAAGCGGAATTGAGCGTTTGGACAATTTTTTCAATAGCTTAGAAAAAACAACAAAAAGCTTGTTGGACAATTTCGCCAGATTAACGCGCAAAAACAACGACTCCAAAACCGCCTTTCGTTGGTTTCGGAAGACCTCAATATAGGGGGCATTGCCGGCGCTGTTAAGGGCCGGCGGGTCCGGAAGGAACCAGGGCGATTCGCAGGGCTGAGGACATACCGGAAAGCGGCGTCCTGAGCAGTTGAGACCGCCGCCCGGCCGTGTTAGGGAGCCCGTAGCGCGGGTGTAGCTCAATGGTAGAGCAGCAGCCTTCCAAGCTGAATACGAGGGTTCGATTCCCTTCACCCGCTCCAGTGTTTTCAATGACTTATTGGACTTGCCAGTTTCCGTTCCGACGAGTCGGCTGAATCCATTCCGACAAGCTTCCGCTTTCTGGCTACCCGCTTGCGCTGCTTGGCGCGCTCGATCTGCGCGTCATGCTTGGCCTCGTCGCCGTGATGCAGCTCGTGCGCCATCGCTTTGGTCGATGACCATTGACGCTTGAGCTGGCCGCTCCTCCAGAATTCGCTTCACCGAATGCGAGCATCGTCCGCACCTGACCGTGCAACCCAGGCAGTCGTAGACCTGTGCGGCCGAGCACAGCTCGTCGTCGGTCGAAACGAGCGCGCCCCTGATGTCGTGATCGCTGATGATGTTGCAGGAACAGACGATCATGCCGGATTCCGTTGTGTGATGCGTCGCGCGGCGTGGAGCCTGACGGCGGCGATGGTGGCGTCAGCGATGGCACGGCCGCGGTGGTCCGTTCCGGTCCATTGGGCGTCGCGGCCGCGCGGGTCGATCTCGAGCAGCTTGACGCCGGCCGGAGCCTCGCTGCCATCGCGGGCGATGCCGCGCAAGATGCCGTCGCGGGGTGCGAGCACCGGTACGCCGGAGAGGTGGCCGAGCACGAGATCCTTGTAGACGCGGGCGCCGATCTCGATCGGTGTGTGCCAGCGCCCCGCGCACCGCGAGTAGACAAAGCGCTCCGCGCCGACATCGCCCAGGGTGCTCGCAACGCCGTCGGCCGGGTCTGTCCAGCGCTGTTCAGCGACGAGTCCGATCCTTCCGGGGCGCGTCTCCACCGCGAGGTCGCAATTGAAGTTCGACGAGAACCCGGGGCCGAGACCAATAGTCAGCCGGGCCAGCCGTCTGAGGTCGGGCGTGATCCGACGCTTCTGAAGACGCGCATCGATGAGGAGGTCGATTTGGCGGACGGGAAGAAGGTCGAGCAGGCCGAGCCAGGTGACAAGGATTCGCGCCGGCCGGCGCAGGGCCTGGTAGACCTGCATGCCGTCATCCGCGCGTTCGGCAACGATGTCCTCGAGTCGCGCGGTGTCGGTGAAGAGGGCGTCGTGGAAGGCCATCTTGCGGCGGATCACCGGCGGATCCGGATCATGCGACAGCACCACGCAATAGCCGGCGCGCACGAGTCGGAGGCCGACCGCGGATGCGATCTCATTGGTGCCGAGGATAACAGCAAAGAGTCGTTGGTCGTTCGGCTGGGGCATTTGAAACCACTTTTGCAGGAAAAGGGCAGCAAGACAGGGCTCGAATGAACGTCGATACGGGAAGAGCAAGAGCCGGGCCATTTGGAACGATTGAAAAACAGCTCTCAACTGCCGATCAACGTTCACGAAGAAGGAGCGCACCGGGACGGCGTTGCTTGGTCCGAAACTCAACGCTCGCCTGTTGCAAATCTTTCAACGTGTCGCGAAGCGGACACCGCGCCCCAAAAACCATAATGATTGGCCGGCAAAGCGTGGCCCAAATCCTGCAAAGTTGCTCCTGTTGTCATCGTATGGCGCCCGCCGGGGCGCGGTGAGGAGCTTTGCGTGACGCTCGATCTGCTGGACCGCGACGGCGCGCCGGGCGACGCGTCGGCCCCCGATGTTGCCCTGTGCCCGTTTCACGGCGACAAGTCGCGCGCACAGCACGGCGCGCGGAAAACGCTCGTGTTGACCGGTGCGTCGCGGGGTATTGGTCACGCCACGGGAAAGCTGTTCTCCGAAGCCGGCTGGCGGATCATCACCTGCTCGCGGCAGCCGTTCGATGGTGATCGATGCCCGTGGGATTCGGGAACGGATAGCCACGTCCAGGTCGAGTTGAGCGACCGTCGCGCGTTGCCGCGCGCGGTCGCGGAAATCAAGGAGCGGCTCGACGGCCAGCCGCTGCATGCGCTGATCAACAATGCCGGCATCTCGCCCAAGGCCGCCGACGGCAGCCGGTTGAACTCGCTGACGACGCCGGTCGAAACCTGGATGAGCGTCTTCCACGTCAACCTGCTCGCGCCGATCCTGTTCGCCCAGGGCTTGGTCGAGGAATTGAAGCTGGCGTCCGGCTCGATCGTCAACGTCACGTCGATCGTAGGTTCCCGGGTTCACCCATTTGCCGGCAGCGCCTATGCGACGTCGAAGGCGGCACTTGCGTGTCTGACCCGCGAGATGGCGCACGACTACGCACAGTTTGGAATTCGCGTGAATGCGATCGCTCCCGGGGAAATCAAGACGGACATCCTGTCGCCGGAGACCGAAGCGCAGCTGGCGCCGATCATCCCGTTGCATCGTGTCGGCACGCCCGACGAGGTCGCCAAGGTGATCTTCTTCCTGTGCTCGGATGCGGCAAGCTACGTCACAGGTGCGGAAGTACCGATCAACGGAGGTCAGCACGTGTGATCAAGCGGCAGGCGTCGATCGCCAAAGAAATTTTGTCGATTTGCGCTGGATCAATGCGGCGAACCCGCTTTCGCGCGTGACCCCCGTTCCGGCGGCAATTTCCGCGAGACGGATGACAAAGCGTGCAAGCGCGACGGAATCTTTTTGCAGCGATGCTGACAAGTTGAGCGCGACTCGTGACCGGTCTTCTGCTTGAAGAGGGCGGCAATCTCCTTGGCGGCATCGGTGAAGTTGGCGGCCACGGCGACGTTGGTCTGTGCGGCCTGCGCCTCGGCGAATGCGAGCAGCAGCCCTGCGGCGACGGCGATCGTGCGAAACAGCTTCATGATGAACTCCAGCGGACGGCAACGCCTCCGCGCGAGCCCGATTGCTGCGAGGCGCCGGCCAGCGAGAGCTCAGCAATTGGCGTGCCGGATGGATCCGGGGATTCTGGTGTGCGCCTTGCAGGAATGAGCGTCAAAAGATGGGCGTTCCCGCTGCTTGCGGCGGCGGGGCCGGCGGTCCGTGTCGGGTTTGCGACAAAGTCGTCGGCAAGCCGACACCAGTGAAAGGAAGCACGCCATGGCAATCGTTGCATCGCGCGCCGAGCTCGAGCGTCTGCTGGAAGACGATGTGCCTTATGGCGACCTCACCACCGAGGCGCTCGGGATCGGCACGATCGAGGGCGTCATGCAGTTTGCTGCGCGCTCGCCGATGGTGTTGGCGCTCGTCGAGGATGCCGCCGCGATCATCGCGCTCGCCGGCTGCGAGGTCGAGCTGTTCGCCGCGTCCGGCGCGGCACTGGAACAGGGCGCGCCGATCCTCGAGGCGCGCGGTCCGGCCGCCGGCCTGCTGCGGAGCTGGAAGGTCGCGCAGACCTTGATCGAGATCTGGTCCGGTGTCGCCAGCGAGACGCGCGCCATCGTCGACGCGGCGAGGGCGGTCGCCCCGCAAATTGCGGTTGCCTGCACGCGCAAGAACGTGCCGGGCACCAAGCGATTTGCAGTGGCGGCCGTCAAGGCCGGTGGTGCCGCCATGCATCGGCTCGGCCTGTCCGAGACCGTGCTGGTGTTTCCCGAGCACCGTGCTTTTCTCGGCGAGCTGCCGCTGTTTCAGGCGGTCGAACGCTTGCGGCGGGCGGCACCGGAAAAGAAACTCGTGATCGAAGTCAAGACCGCCGATGCTGCCCTTGCCGCGGCAGTCGCCGGCTTCGACGTGATTCAGGCCGAGAAGTTCTCGCCGGCCGAAGTCGCTGCCCTGGTCAAGCGCATCGCTGCCATGGCTTACACGCGTGCCCGTCCGATCATTGCCGCGGCTGGTGGGATCAATGCGGCAAATGCTGCGGCCTATGCCGAGGCCGGCGCCGATGTCCTGGTCACGTCGTCGCCCTATCTGGCGAACCCCCGGGACGTGCAGGTGCGGATCGTGGCCACCGACGCAGCTGTGGTCCGTTCATGCCAAAACCTCAGTTCAGCCGTCGCCTGAACTGAACCTGCGGCGGCATGCTCGGTCGCGGGACACGGAGGGGCCGATCGGTCGGATCCAGAGTCGAGCCTGATCCAGATCAATTCGGCGCGGATCGGATGGCCTATCTGTCGGTCGTATCTTGGAAAGAATGCGACATGACCGACAAGCCGATCCATTGGACTCCGGATCTCACGCTGCCGACCTCAAAATCCACCATGCAGCACTTCACCGCAAATGTCGGCGGCGACCGCCTGGAGATCGACGCCACTCCCTGGGGCGAGGCCGATCTCGCCGTCAACGGTCAATCGATCGCTCACATCGAGACGGCGCCGAGCGCCGGGGATGCGTTTCGGGCGCTCGAGACGATCGCCGAAGATTTCGAGGCCGGCAAGAAGGCCGGCGGTGACCGGCGCCTGGATCAGGCGATCGAGGATGACGACGTCCGCCAAAGGCTGGGCCTGACGCGCCTCTTGGGCGGTCGCGATCAGCGAGACCGCTGATATCGCCGCCGCGCAATCCGCGCGGGTTAGAGCGGAGCGACCCGGATCCTCTAGGAACCATCGCATTGAGTACGAGTTGGCCGGTCGGGCAGGACCGAAAGTCACTCGAGGCCGACCGTGCAGGACGACGTGCGCGTCACGGCCGCGCATCCGCAGCTGACGCAACGTTAAGCCCGCCGGCGCGTTATCGGGCGAACGGTTTCTGAAACTCAGGAGTGGACAATGGGCCTTGCTCAATATGCCATCGTACCGGTGCAGGACGAATGGGGCGTGCTGCACGACGGCAACGTCAGGAGCAAATACGCCACCAAGGAAGCTGCATTCGAATCGGCGGTCGCCGCAGCGTCCCTCGCGCTTCGTGAGGGGCATGAAGTCCATGTCAGCGTGCCCGGCCGCGAAGCCGGCGACAACGCACTTGGCGTCTAGAGCCGGACCGCGGAGTAGCATTGGCAGAGGGAGACCGCGATGACCAAGCCCCGCGAGCCCAACGGCGTCGAGCCATCCCGCTCCGAGGACGACATCCAGCGCGACCAGCTGGGTCCTCGCGGCGTGCCCGGTGCGCCAGATCCGGCCAGGATGACCCCGCAGCGCGACAAGAAGACCCCGAAGCAGGTCGATCCCGGCCACACCGCGTGATGCGGTCTGCTCTGCGGCTAGCGCCGCGGTGCCATTCGGAACCGACATTCCCGTGACCTCAACCGGCAGGTAAGAGAGGCTGCCGGCGCGATCTGCGCCCGGCAGGCAGGCGACGTTTGGAATGCGCTTCTTGAAATCTGACGGCAGGCTGATCGGCGTCCTGCTGGTGCTCGCCATCACGCAGCTGATCGGATGGGGCACGATCGGGCTTCCCGCTATCGTCGGACGCGATCTCGCCGCCGATCTCGGCATGAGCCTGCCGGCGGTATTCGCCGGGACATCCGTTCTCTACGTCTCGATGGGCCTGTGCGCGCCGTGGCTCGCCCCATCGTTTGCACGTCATGGCGCACGGACGGTCATGATGGTCGGCACGGTCGTCACCGCGCCGGGCTTTCTGCTGCTGTCCCTCGCGCGCGAGCCGATGCTGTATTTCGCCGCCTGGATCGTCCTCGGCGTCGCCGGCAGCGCCACGCTGTCGACCGGCGCCTATATCATGCTGAACGAGATCGCCGGCCGGCAGGCCAAGAACGCGATCGGGGCCTTGATGCTGGTGACGGGCCTGTCCAGCAGCATCTTCTGGCCGACCACCTCGTTCCTGAGCGGTCATCTCGGCTGGCGGGGGACGTGCCTCGTCTATGCCGCGATGCTGCTCCTCGTCAGCCTGCCGCTTTACGCGTTCGTCGCGCCACGCCGGAAGATCGTGGCGGATGATGCTGGCGAGCCGGTCAAGCCACGGCCGTCGCCCGCAATTCCGAGGAGCACTTTCGGCCTCGTCGTCGCCGCGATCACGCTGAACGCCTTCGTCAATTTCGGCATCGGCGCCATCCTGATCGAGCTCTTGAGGGCGGAGGGGCTGGCGCCGGCGCAGGCACTGGCCTTCGGCTCGATGCTGGGCGTGATCCAGGTCAGCGCCCGCGGGCTGGATCTGCTCGGCGGCGGGCGGTGGGACGGGATCACGACAGGGCTCGTCGCCGGCACGGCGCTGCCCGTGGCCATGCTGCTGTTGATGCTGAGCGAGGGCGCGACCTGGGCGGTCGCGGTCTTCATCCTGCTCTACGGCGCCGGCAGCGGCGCGATGGCGGTGGCGCGGGCCACCATCCCGCTCGTGTTCTACGACCAGGCCGAGTTCGCCAAGGCGATGTCGATGATCGCGCTGCCGCTCAATCTCGCCTCCGCGATCTCGCCGCCGCTCCTCGTCGGCCTGCTCACGCAGTTCGGCAGCCGCGGCGCGCTCGGTCTCACGCTGGTGTTCTCCTGCGCCACGGTGCTGATCCTGGTCCTGCTCGGACGGCGGCGGCCGCGGGCGCTGGCGGCCGTGACCTGAGCCAATATTCGCGGCGCGGAAAGTGCTGATGGCAATGGCCTCTGTGCCCGGCAGGAGATAGCCGCATGCCGCCAGTGCAGTGCTCAGCGCGCCAAAATGGTGGTATCGGCAGGGGCGCAGGCCGCGTCGAGCCGCCGCGCCAAGATCAGTTCCCCGGAGGAAATCGACATGTCGGCCTTGCCGCTCTCAGGCATCAAGATCCTTGACCTCACCCGCGTGCTGGCCGGGCCCCTGTCGGCCCAGATGCTGGGCGATCTCGGCGCGGAGGTCATCAAGATCGAGCGGCCGGGCACCGGCGACGACGCGCGCGCGTTCGGGCCGCCTTATTTGACCGACCCCGAGGGCAGGGCCAACAACAACAATTCCTTCTACCTCTGCGCCAACCGCAACAAGAAGTCGGTCACCGTCAACATCGCCAAGCCGGAGGGGCAGGCGATCATCCGCGAGCTGGCCAAGGACGTCGACGTCTTCATGGAGAACTACAAGGTCGGCGATCTCAAGCGCTACGGCCTCGACTACGAGACCATCAAGGCGATCAACCCCGGCATCATCTATTGCTCGGTGACCGGCTTCGGCCAGACCGGGCCCTATGCGCCGCGCGCCGGCTATGACGCCATCCTGCAGGCGATGGGCGGCCTGATGAGCGTCACCGGGCACATGGATGGCGAGCCGGGCGAGGGCCCGATGAAGGTCGGTCCGTCCATCGTCGACTACATGACCGGCATGAATACCTCGATCGGCATTCTCTCGGCGCTCTACCACCGCGATGCCAATGACGGGCAAGGACAGCACATCGACGTCTGCCTGTTCGACACCGTGATCGCGTCGCTGTCGCACTGGCTGCAGATCTACCTCGTCAACGGCAAGACGCCGCCGCGCCGCGGCACCTGGGGCAACGGCGGCATGCCGGCCGGCGTGTTCCGCTGCACCGACGGCGAATTGATGCTGGTGGTCGGCAATGACGGCCAGTTCCAGCGCACCTGCGCCGTGCTCGGCGAGCCGGAGCTGGCGAACGATCCGCGCTTCCTCAGGAACAACGACCGTGTCGTGCACGGCAAGGAGATCATGGCGATCTTCGCCGGCCTGTTCCTGAAGCAGCCGGTGGCCTATTGGCTGGAGAAGCTGGAGGAGGCCGGCGTGCCCTCGGGTCCGATCAACAATTTCGAGCAGGTGTTTTCCGATCCGCACGTGCAGTCGCGCGGCATGCGGGTGAAGACGCAGCACAAGTTCGAGCCCGAGCTGTCGCTGATCCGCAACGCGCTGACCCTCTCGGGCACCCCCATCACCGAATACCGCGCCCCGCCGCTGCTCGGCGAGCACACCGAGGAGGTACTTGGCGGCAAGCTCGGCTATGATGCGGCGAAGATCGAGCAGATGAAGCAGCAGGGGATCATCTAGCCCCACTGAAGCGGCGCTTGCCCTCTCCCCCTGTGGGAGAGGGTGGCTCGCCGCAACGCGGCGAGACGGGTGAGGGGTATCTATCCTCCCGAATAATTTCGCGAGCGGAGAGATACCCCTCATCCGGCGCTTCGCGCCACCTTCTCCCACAAGGGGAGAAGGGAAGAAGGGAAGAAGACGGCGAACGCGCGGGCGATGCGCGGGCTGGCCTGAGGCTTGCGGGCAATCCCCAGATAAGTGCGGTCCGTAGTCGCACAGGCTTCCGCTTTGCGCGGGACTCTGGTTCGATCTCTCCAGTTGGGTCCGGGAGGGAATTGCATGTCCTACACGATCGGGTTTCAGGCCAGGAACCAGAAGTCCATTCTGGCGACGGAGGCGGCCACCGCCAATCAGGCCGTCGCCATCATTGCCGCGCTGCGGCAGAGTGCCGACGAAATAAAGTTCATCCGCTCGCCGCAGGAGGGCGAAATGGGCATCGAGATGCTGCTGCTGCTCGCCAAGGAAGAGGCCGAGGAGATGCCGCAGCGGGCGTAACCCGCCGTTACAGTCACACTTCGGTCAGAAGCGAAGCATGCCGGCTGCAGAATGATGTAGTCAGGCTCACGTTCTCGCTTGAACCGAAAGTGACGCCCATGAAACGCGAAGCGCTCCGTGTCGAGCCGATCTCGACCTTTCTCGATCGCGTGAAAGCGCCGACCTCGCCGGTGACGCGCGCCGGCAACATGATCTTCGTCTCGGGCCTGCCGCCGTTCGACCCGAAGACCGGCAAGATCGCCTCCGCCCCGATCGAGCGGCAGAGCGAGCGCGTCATGGAGCAGATGAAGCTGTGCCTGGAAACGGCCGGCGCCTCGCTCGACAACGTCATGAAGTGCAACGTCTACTGCACCTCGACCAGACACTTCGCCGCGTTCAACGCGGTCTACGCCCGCTATTTCCCGCAGGATCCGCCGGCGCGCATCTTCGTCTGCACCCCGGAATGGTTCGGCCCCTTCGACGTCGAGATCGACTGCATCGCGATGATGTGAGGCGCTGAAAGTCCCCATGGTCGCTGCGGCCATCCTTCGAGACGCCCGCTGGGGCGGGCTCCTCAGGATGAGGCTGGAGTACGCGGCGATAGGTTCCGCGAGCAAAAATGCGGGTTCAGCCTCATCCTGAGGAGACCGCAAAGCGGTCGTCTCGAAGGACGAGGCGCGTGCTCTACCGAGCTCATGGGTTACCGCGCCGCCACCCGCGGCGGCGCCTTCGTTTCCGCCTTTCCCGCCGTCAGCGCCATCGTCGCCACGCTGACCACGCGCGCGACCACGTCCTCGACGTCGTCGAGATCGCATTTGCCTTCCGACAGTTTGGTCAGCCGCTCGCTCTCGCGGATGGTGTGATGCGCCATCGCGAGCGCGAAGTTGAGGCCCCAGTAGACATCGACGTCGCTGCGCTCGGGCAGGGCGCGGCGCATGGCGCCGGCGAATTTCCGCAAATGGTCGATCTCGCGGTTCTTGATGCGGCGGATCGGCGGCACGGATTCGATCGAGGCGCGGATCATGAAGCGCGCCGCGGTCGAGCGCTGGTTCTCGGGCCCGAGGCAGCCGCGCAAGGTCGGCCCGACCAGCGCGCGCAGGATCACCTCGATCGGCGCGCGGCCGCCGCCTTGCTCTTCCGCCGCCTTCAGTTCGCGCAGGCGCTCGCGGTTGGTCGCGATCGAGCGGGTGACGAACAATTCCGCGATCAGCTCGTCCTTGGAGCCGAAATGATAGTTCACCGCCGCCAGGTTGACGCCCGCCTCCGCGACGATGTCGCGCAACGTCACGTCGCTAAAGCCGCGGTCGGCATAGAGCCGTTCGGCGGCGGTCAGGATGGCGGACCTCGTATGATCGCTGGCCATTATTGGGACACCTCGTCATTCCGGGGCGCGGCGCCGTCGCGAACCCGGAATCTCGCGCCACGATCTCGGGATTCCGGGTTCGACGCTTCGCGTCGCCCCGGAATGACGCTTGGGGGTGCAAAGCAGTCGAGGGAGTTGCAATTCAAACAGTTGTATGAAACTATCGTTTGAAGGCCGGAGATGTCAATCCGCAATCGGGACTCGTTCGCAACGCGATGGGTGTTCCGAAGCGTCCGCAAGCCCGCGCTTGCGGGCCGCACGCAACGGGAGGACAGTCCGGCGCAAAACAGCCCCGCGAAGCACAGTTCGCAAAAAGAGAGACGAGGAGCGTCCCATGGATTTCGATCTGTCCCCCAAGCAGAAGGAATGGCTCGACCGCGTGCGGTCCTTCATGGCCAAGCACGTGCGCCCGGCGGTGCCGATCTACGACCAGCAGGATCACAGCGGCGAGCGCTGGAAGGTGATCCCGATCCTGGAGGACCTCAAGAAGAAGGCGAAGGCCGAAGGTCTCTGGAACATGTTCATGCCGCCGTCCGAGCATGAGGACGACGAATTCCGCGGCGCGGGACTGACCAATCTCGAATACGCGCTGCTCTCGGAGGAGATGGGCCGCATCAGCTGGGCCTCGGAGGTGTTCAACTGTTCCGCGCCCGACACCGGCAACATGGAAGTGTTCATCCGCTACGGCACCAAGGAGCAGAAGCGCAAATGGCTGCGCCCGCTGATGGACGGCGAGATCCGCTCGGCCTTCCTGATGACGGAACCGGCGGTCGCCTCGTCCGATGCCACCAACATCGAAACCCGCATCGAGCGCGACGGTGACCACTACGTCATCAACGGCCGCAAATGGTGGTCGTCCGGCGTCGGCGATCCCCGCTGCAAGATCGCGATCCTGATGGGCAAGACCGATTTCAAGGCGGCCAAGCATCAGCAGCAGTCGCAGATCCTGGTTCCGCTCGACACCCCCGGCATCAAGGTCGAGAAGATGCTGCCGGTGTTCGGCTTCGACGACGCGCCGCACGGCCACGCCCAGGTGCTGCTGGAGAACGTGCGTGTGCCGAAGGAGAACATCCTGTTAGGGGAAGGCCGCGGCTTCGAGATCGCGCAGGGCCGGCTCGGTCCCGGCCGTATCCATCATTGCATGCGCACCATCGGCAAGGCCGAGGAGGCGCTGGAGAAGATGGTGAAGCGTCTGTCCTCGCGCACCGCCTTCGGCAAGAAGATCGTCGAGCACTCGGTGTGGGAGCAGCGCATCGGCGAAGCCCGCACCAACATCGAGATGACACGGCTGCTGTGCCTCAAGGCCGCCGACATGATGGACAAGGTCGGCAACAAGACCGCGCAGGCCGAGATCGCCATGATCAAGGTCGCAGCGCCCAACATGGCGCTGAAGATCATCGACGAGGCGATCCAGGCATTCGGCGGCGCCGGTGTCTCGGACGAGGCGGGTCTTGCCAAGGACTACGCCCACATCCGCACGCTCCGTCTCGCCGACGGCCCGGACGAGGTGCACAATCGCGCCATTGCCAGGCTCGAGGTTCGGAAGTATGCAAATTCTCCGAGTCACTAAGCACGGCGGAGAGCGCTGACCGCGCTCTCCCCACCGTCATTCCGGGGCTCGCGAAGCGAGAACTAGGGTGCGCAATTGCGCACCTGAGAATCTCGAGATTCTGGGTCTGGTCCTTCGGACCGCCCCGGAATGACCGACAAGAAAAAGAGGGAGCGTCATCGTGGCTGACGGCGTCAGGAAAGACGAAGAATTTTCGGGCACCAAGCCGGTCGAGGAGCGGCATCGTTTCGACGAGCTGCGCCTGGAAGCCTGGATGCGCGAGCACGTCGAAGGCTTCGAGGGGCCGCTGGTCGTGCTGCAGTTCAGGGGCGGCCAGTCCAATCCGACCTATCGCCTCAACACGCCGAACCGTTCCTACGTGATGCGCCGCAAGCCGTTCGGCAAATTGCTGCCGTCGGCGCACGCGGTCGATCGCGAATATAGGGTGATCGCGGCGCTCGGCAAGCAGGGCTTTCCGGTCGCGCGCGCCTATGCGCTGTGCCAGGACGACGGCGTCATCGGCGCCGCCTTCTACATCATGTCGATGGAGGAGGGCCGTGTGTTCTGGGATCCGACGCTGCCAAGTCAGACGCCGGAAGACCGTCGCAAGATCTTCACCAGCAAGATCGAGACGCTGGCGAAACTCCACATGTTCGATCCCACCGCGATCGGCCTCGGCGACTTCGGCAAGCCCGGCAACTACTTTGCGCGCCAGATCGACCGCTGGACCAAGCAATATCGCGCCTCCGAGACGCAGCACATTGCCGAGTTCGAGAAGGTCGCCGAATGGCTGCCGAAGACCGTGCCCGAGCAGGCGCGCGTCTCGATCGTCCACGGCGACTATCGCCTCGACAACATGATTTTCCACGCGACGGAACCGCGCGTGCAAGCCGTGCTGGACTGGGAGCTGTCGACACTCGGCGATCCCATGGCCGACTTCACCTATCTGCTGATGCAGTGGATCATGCCGGGCCTCGACGGCGCGGACCTCAAGGCGCTCAACATCCCGAGCGTGGAAGAGGCCGCGCAGATCTATTGCAACGTCACCAAGATGACGGTGCCCGATCTCAACTGGTACTTCGCCTACAACCTGTTCCGTCTCGCCGGCATCACCCAGGGCATCGCCGGCCGCGTCCGCGACGGCACCGCCGCCAACGCCAAGGCGCTGGAATCAGCCAAGCGCACCGTGCCGCTGTCGAAGGCCTCATGGGAATACGCGCAGAAGGCGGGCGCGGTGTAGAAATGACGAAGGCGCGGCGGGTGGCTGCGCCTTTTATTTGACGCAGAATGACGAGCCGACCACATGATCGATCTGTCGACGTTGATCGCCTATATCCTGATCGTCCTCGGCTTCGTCTTTATTCCCGGGCCGGCCACATTACTCACGATGGCGCGGGCAGCGAGTTCTGGGACCAGGGTTGGCATCGCGACGGGTACGGGGGTCGCGGTGGGTGACGTGATCCACACCAGCATGGCGATCGTCGGCCTTTCCGCCATCATCGCCACTTCGGCGCTGCTATTCAGCATCGTCAAATATGCGGGCGCGGGCTTCCTGATCTACCTCGGCATTCGCGCCATGATCGATAAGGCGCCGATCGGCCTTAATGGCGGCACGCCGGCGATCACTGCAGGCCGCGCATTTCGGCAGGCCGTGCTGACCGAGGTGCTCAATCCCAAGACGGCGCTGTTCTTTCTTGCCTTCCTGCCGCAGTTCGTCCGGCCGGAGCACGGTTCGGTCACCATTCAACTAGCGATACTCGGCGTCGTCTTCGTGCTGCTCGGCTTACTTAGCACCGTTGTATTTGCCGTCGGCGCCGGCCGTCTCGGCAATCTCCTGCGCCGCCATCCGGCCGTCGTGAAATGGCAGGGCAAGGTGGTGGGGGCCATCTATTGCGCGGTCGGCGTCCGGCTGGCGTTGCAGGAGCGCTGAGGCGTCGCGCCCGCGCTCGCTCCAGTAGGGTGGGCAAAGGCGCGTAGCGCCGTGCCCACCAGCTCTCTCGGTCGCAAAGATACGTGGGCACGCTTCCGCCTTCGTTCTTCGAGCTACGTCGGACAAGCCGCTTTGCCCACCCTACGGCACCTACGCCGCGGCCTTCACACAATGCGCGATCAGCCTCTCCACGAAGCCTGCGCATTTCTCCAGCTCGGCCATCTCCACGAACTCGTCCGGCGTATGCGCCTGCGCGATTGATCCCGGGCCGATCACCACCGAGGCGATATCGGCCATGCTCGCGAACAGGCTGGCTTCGGTGCCGAAGGCGACCTTGGCGTGGTCGTTGCGTCCGGCAAGGCTCTTGGCCAGCGTGACGATCGCCGCATCGGCAGCGGTGTCGAGCGCGGGATAGTCGAGGATCTCCTCGAAACCGATGCCGCAATCCGGATGCCGTGCCTTCATCGCCGGCTCGAGCTCGGCCTTGGCCCAGGCGACGATCGCATCCGTCACCTCGCGCGACTCGGTGATGCCGATGCCGCGGCATTCGAAATCGACCGTGCAAGTGTCCGGCACGATGTTGAGCGCGGCGCCGCCGTGGACGATGCTGGTGAGCAGCGTTGAATGCGGAACGTCGTAGAGGCTGTCCATCGCACGCACGGCCGCAAGCTTCTCGGCGCGGCGGCGGATCTCGACGATCAGCTCGGCCGCATATTCGATCGCGTTGACGCCGTCGGGGGCGATCGAGGAATGGCGGGCGAGCCCGTGAAAGGTCGCGCGCACACCGTGCTTGCCCTTGTGGCCGATGATCACCTTCATCTCGGTCGGCTCGCCGATGAAGGCGCCGAGCGGCTTGATCTTCTTCTTCGCGACCTCGCCGAGCATCGGCCGCACGCCGACGCAGCCGATCTCCTCGTCATAGGAGATCGCCAGATGAATCGGCGTTGCAAGCCTGGCCTCCACCATCTCCGGCACCATGGCGAGGCACACCGCGACAAAGCCCTTCATGTCGGTGGTGCCGCGGCCGTAGAGCCTGCCGTCGCGCTCGACCAGCTTGAACGGATCATGGCTCCAGTCCTGGCCCACGACGGGCACGACGTCGGTATGGCCCGACAGCACGAAGCCGGGACGGTCCTCGGGGCCGATCGTGACCCACAGCGAGGCCTTTTGCCCGGTCGCGTCCACGATGCGCTCGCCGGTGATGCCGAACCCGGCGAGGTAGCTCTCGATATGGGCGATCAGGGGCAGGTTGGTGCGGTCGCTGACGGTGTCGAATGACACGAGGTCGGCGAGGAGTTTTCGAATACGGTCGGGTCTTGAGCTCGGCATTGTCTCGTTCTGTCAGGGGATGGAGGCTGAGTTTGCCTGCAGGAACCATACCAACGTGGGGGCCGGTGGGGCAAATCACCATCGCAATCGTCATTCCGGGGCGATGCGCAGCATCGAGCCCGGAATCCATCGGGCCGCATCGGCACTGCGAAATGGGGTCCGGGTTCGCGCCCCGGAATGACGAGGGAAGAGCTCCCAGACCTTGCGTTGCCCGTCGGGCAAAACACCCAAACCATCGGTCAAGAGGTCTCGCCAAAAATATTCTTCTTTACCGAAATTCGGAAATGACGTATGTGTCGCCGCAACCCGGCCCAAGGAAGAGGGGCGTATCGCGATCGTCACGAACGCGGGCCGGGCGGCGGTGGACGCCGATGGCATCGGCGCGAAGGGTTTTGCAGGGCGGAGAGCCGTGAGCGAAACGTCTCGCGCACACGACCGGTGCGATCGGCGTACGGCAAAATCGTGTGGTCCTGACGCCCGGGGTCTGGCGTCAAGTGTTGCGGTGATGTGGCGGCCCGACCGGGCACGCGCATCAGCCATCCGCAAGGCGACGGGGGCAATAGGGCAACGCTCCCCGGGGAGAGCACGACATAAGCCGTCAAACCACTGCGCAGGGAAGGCCGGGATGTCCCCGGTTGCCCTGTTTCCCGCTATGCATGAAGCACACGCAGTCTGCTCTTGGCATGGCGGTCCATGGGAGCCAACCGGCTCCCGGCCTTCCCTGCGCCCTCTTTCATGAGGGTGGGACAACCAAGCAAAGCTCGGGCGAGATGAGCCGCGAGAACGAGTAGATGTGTCTACGGGTGAGATGCGAATCGAAAGAGCGATGCCCACCGCCCCACACTCCGTCATTGCGAGGAGCGAAGCGACGAAGCAATCCAGACTCTTTCCGCGGAGAGACTCTGGATTGCTTCGCTGCGCTCGCAATGACGGCGTTGATGCAGTTGCGCGCGAGGACTCCGCTCTCGTGCCCCGGACGCAGCGCAGCGTCCCTTCGACGATGCGCTGCAGAGCCGGGGGCCATGTCGCAGCGAGTGCCGCCGCCCCTGGGTCCCGGCTCTGCGCAGCAGCGTAAGAACGCGGCAGCGTGTCCGGGACACGGGATGTCCTCACTACACCGGCTTGCCCGTGTACGGCATCGATGCCGTCAGGCCGCCGTCGACCGGGAATGCCTGGCCGTTGACATACGAGGCCTCGTCACTTGCCAGGAACAGTCCCATCGCCGCGAGCTCGTGCGGCTGGCCGGGGCGCTTGAGCGGATTGAGCTGGCCGATCTTGTCCTGGGTGCCGCGTTCCTTGGCGCGGTCGAAGATCGGCTTTGTCATGCCCGTCTCGATCAGGCCGGGGCAGACCGCGTTGATGCGCACGCCGGTGCCGGTGAGCGAATAGGCCGTGGTCTGCACCAGGCTGATCACGCCGGCCTTGCTCGCCGCATAAGGATGCCCGCTGGCGCCGGCCTTGAGGCCGGCGACGGATGCGGTCAGCACGATCGCGCCGGACTGCTGCTTGACCATATGCGGCATCGCATGCTTCACCGCGAGGAACGGCCCGATCAAATTGATGCGCAGGATCTCCTGCCAGTGTTCGACGGTCTGCTCGGCGAGCGGAACGAGTCCGCCGGAAATGCCGGCATTGGCCCAGATCACGTCGAGCCGGCCGTGGGTCGTCACCGCCTTGTCGATCACGGCGATGACGTCCGTCTCCGAGCCCGCGTCCGCGATCATGGCTTCCGCGACGCCGCCGGCTTTCTTCACCTCCTCGACCGTCTCCTTCACCGCCTCGGTGCGATCGACCGCGATCAGCTTGGCGCCTTCCCTGGTGAACAGCAGCGCGGCGGCGCGGCCGATGCCGCTGCCGGCGCCGGTGATGATGACGGATTTGCCTTGCAGGCGGCCCATGCGTTTCTCCCTTTGCTCGCGCGCGACGCTTGCCGTGCGACGGAATTTCAAACAAGATTTCAAACGGTAAAGTGTCTTGAGACGGGTTCGCTACTGACGTACAGCGACATCAAACGGGATGGAAGGGTTTCGATGGCAGGTGCAGACAAGCCCAATGTGGTCGTCACGCGATGGTGGTGGGTCCGTCACGCGCCGGTGCGTAGCGACGGCGGCAACATCTACGGACAGTCCGACATCGCCTGCGACACCAGCGATACCTATGTGTTCAGTGCTGTTGCCAAGGTGCTGCCACGCACGGCGGCCTGGTATTCGAGCAACCTGATGCGCACCCACCAGACCGCCGAGGCGATTTGGGCCGCCGGCTTTCCAAGGCCTGCGTCGATGAAGTGGGAAGCGGATCTCGCGGAGCAGAATCTCGGCCGCTGGCAGGGCATGAACCGGGCCCAGTTCATCGCGAGCCGCCCCGTCGGCACCAGCTGGTTCGCCGACGTCAACGAGCCCGCGCCCGGCGGCGAAAGCTTCATGGACCTCTACAACCGCACGCGCCGCACCATTGAGCGGATCAACAAAGAGGCGGCCGGGCAGGACATCATCGCGGTCGCGCATGGCGGCACGATCAAGGCGGCGCTGGGTCTCGCGCTCGACGGCCAGCCGGAGCGCGGGCTGTCGTTCGACATCGACAATTGCTCTGTGACGCGGCTGGACTATTTTGCGAGTCCCGAGCGCACCGTCTGGCGGCTGCCGATGGTGAACCAGCAGCCGTGGATTGCGGATGCTGCGCACGCAGCGATGCACCAGCCGGCGGGGCCGGAAGTCAAGAAGCTTGCCTGAGTTAAGCTGTCATTCCGGGGCGATGCAACGCATTGAACCCGGAATCTCGAGATTCCGGATTCGGTCCTGCGGACCGCTCCGGAATGACATTCAATACCAAGATCAATCAGGGAGAGACACATGACCTTGTTCGACATGAAGGGGAAAGTCGCCGTCATCACGGGATCGACGCGCGGCATCGGGCTTGCGATCGCCGAGCGCATGGCCGAGCACGGCGCCAAGGTGGTGATCTCCTCGCGCAAGGCCGACGTCTGCGAGCAGATCGCCAAGGGGATCAACGACAAGTTCGGCAAGGGCACCGCCGTCGCGGTCGCCGCCAACATCTCGTCGAAGGAGAATCTGCAGAACCTCGTCGACGAGAGCAACCGTGCCTTCGGCAAGATCGACGTGCTGGTGTGCAACGCCGCCTCGAACCCGTATTACGGGCCGCTCGCCGGCATCTCCGACGATCAGTTCAGGAAGATCCTCGACAACAACATCGTCGCCAACAACTGGCTGATCTCGATGGTGGTGCCGCAGATGATCGAGCGCAAGGACGGCTCCATCATCATCGTCTCCTCGATCGGTGGCCTCAAGGGCTCGACCATCCTCGGCGCCTACGCAATCTCCAAGGCCGCCGACATGCAGCTCGCGCGCAACCTCGCCTGCGAATACGGCAAGCACAATATCCGCGTGAACTGCATCGCGCCCGGCCTGATCAAGACCGACTTTGCGAAAGCGCTGTGGGACAATCCGGAGAACCTGAAGGCCTCGACCTCGCGCTCGCCGCTCTTGCGCATCGGCATTCCCGACGAGATCGCGGGCGCGGCTGTGTTCCTGGGCTCCAAGGCCGGCGACTTCATGACCGGCCAGACCATGGTGATCGACGGCGGCGCGACGATCAGCTGACGGTCTCGTTTCCCGGACGCGGTGCGCTCCCTCTCCCGCTTGCGGGAGAGGGTAGGGGAGAGGGTGTCTCCGCGGTGGGATTCCCAATGAGGAGAAAGCCCTCTCCCGGCGCTTCGCGCCACCCTCTCCCGCAAGCGGGAGAGGGTGCACCGCATATGCCGCTCGATCGTTCGGTGAAGGTTCGAGTCGCTACTCCACCGCGGCGTAAACCAGATCCCGCACCAGGGTCCGCGTGTAGTCGCGCTGTCCGGGCCCCTGGCTCATGAACACCGCGAACAGATCCTCCTTCGGATCGATCCAGAAGAACGTGCCGGCGATGCCGCTCCAGAAATACTGGCCGACGCTGCCGGGGAACGGCGCGATGCCGGACTCGCGGCGCACGGCGAAGCCGAGACCGAAACCGTGGCCGGGAGCAAGCAGGGTGCCGTTGATCTGAACGTGCGGCCCAAGATGATCGGACGCCATCAGCTCCAGCGTCTTGCGGCCGATGATCCTGTTGCCGTCAAGCGTGCCACCATTGCGCAGCATCAGGCAGAAGCGGGCATAGTCCATCGTGGTCGAGACCAGGCCGCCGCCGCCGGATTCCATCACCGGCTGCTCGAGCATGTTGAACAGCGCGACCTTGTCGCCGGTCCAGGGATCGGCCGCGAACGGCTCGGCGAGCCTGCCCGCATTGGCCTCGGAGGTCGAGAATCCGGTCTCGGCCATCTGGAGCGGGGCGAGCACGCGCTCGGTGAGGAAGGCGCCGAGCGACTTGCCGCTGACGACCTCGATGATGCGGCCGAGGATGTCGGTGGAGCGGCTGTAGTTGAACTCCGCGCCGGGCTGGCAGACCAGCGGGAAGCTCGCCACCAGCGCGGCATGCTCGGCGTTGCTGATCTTGCGGCTGCGGACGCGGGACTCCTGATAGAGCTTGTGCACGGGGCCGTCGCCCTGGTGCTCGTAGGTGAGGCCCGAGGTGTGGCGGAGCAGGTCCTGCACGGTCATCGGCCGCGTCGGAGGGACCAGCTCCAGCTTGCCGTCCTTGACGATGCCGACTTGCTGGCTCGCGAATTCCGGGATGAATTTGGCGATGGAATCGCTGAGCAGGAGGCGGCCGTCCTCGACCAGTGCCATGACGGCGACCGACACGATCGGCTTGGTCATCGAGAAGATTCGGAAGATCGAATCACGTGCCATCGGCGCGGCGGCCACCGGGCTCTGCTTGCCGAGCGCCTCGAACCAGCCGACCTGGCCACCTCTTGCCACCAGCACGGTGACGCCGGGAACGGTTCCCTTGTCGATCTCGCGCTTGAAGGCGTCCGACATGGCCTGGAGGCGGGGACGCGACAGCCCGAGGGTCTCCGGGCGCGCCTCCGGCAAGGGCGGGGTCAACGGCGCGATGGCGGCCTGTGAGGCGGCTGGAGCGGTCGCTGTGGCGGTCATGGGCACTCCCGGTTGTTCTTGATTATCGGCAATGGACTGTGGCCCAGAAGCCCCGGCACAAACAAGCGAAGCCGGCGCGGTTCACCCTTGCAATCCGGCCGCTCTCTGTGCTTGAAAGCGCGCCTGATCCTAAGGCGACGCAGGGTCTGTAGGAGTGTAGCTCAATTGGTAGAGCACCGGTCTCCAAAACCGGGGGTCGCAGGTTCGAGCCCTGCCACTCCTGCCAGATAATTCAATGGCTTAAGCGGCTCTTTGTCTCGAACTGGAGCCGGGCCCAAACGGGCACGATCCCAAAATTCCGGCAGAGGTTGTCGATGACGGCCGCGCCCGATGTGCCCGCCGCCTGCTTGCGTTTGCGTAGTCCCTGATCGGCACCGCCGGATCCGCGTGCACCTTTGTCCAGGAGCAGGGTGGCTGGTGTCACGAGGCCCGCCGGCTCTGGCGGGCCTTTCTATGCGGACGCACGCCCCTAGTAGCGGTCGTAATAGCCTGGCGGGTACCCGTGTCGGTGAGGCCGGTAATAACCGTGTGGGGGACGATATTGCGGCACCGGCCTCACATAGAGGCCGGGGGCGTGATACTCGTTGGGATAGCAGTAGCCGTTCGAATAGTTGAAGTCATAGCCACGCGGACACCAGCCGTTTCTTCCCGGGAACTGGACCTGTTGAACCAGAGGCTCCTGAGCAGGCGCGGCCGATACTGGCCCAAGGGCACTCAGCGCCAGCACCACGGCTTGAATAAGCACAGTTTCTCTCCCTCTTTGATCGATCCTGTAACGAAGGGCCAGGAAGCGAGTTCCGACAGGGGAGCTTATAGCGCCCTCACGCGCAACGGCCGTTGAACGGAACATTCACCTGCCGTTCAGGCGAGGAGCACGCGGGCGAGGCGTCGCCTAGCGGGCCGGGATTCGCCCTGCGTCGCGGGGAACCTGGCTGAGATCGACGTCCCGGATGGGAACGCGGCGCAGCAGCGAGACGATGGTGCCGACGAGCTCGAAATAGGTGTGCAGCCGCAGCGCGCGGGACGATCCCTTCAATTCCGCGTTCAGGCTCACGGGTACCTGCACGTAGCTGAGGCCGAGCTGGAGCAGCGAGATCAACGCGCAGATCTGATAACCGTAGCCGTCGGTCTTCACCGCGATCTGGCGCAGCCATTTCACGGGATAGACGATCATGCTGTGGTAGTCGGACAGCCAGAAGCCGAACAGGCAGTTCAGGATGAACCGCAGCGAATGCGACTGCAGCGAGCGGTTGACCGAACGGTCCGACTGATTGTCGCGATAGGTGATGACGAGGTCAGCGGCGCCCGCGGCCTTGAACATCCGGGCAATACCTTCGTTCTGGAAGGCGTGATCGCCGGGAATGAGCGTGATGGCGTCGAACTTCGCACGCGACAGGGCGTATTCGAAGCCGGCACCGACGCCCCGCCGTTCGACGTTATGTTGCACGATGATGCGCGGATCGCCGGCCGCGAACTCGTCCATGATCGCGCCGGTGGCGTCCGTGCTGCCGTCGTCGATCAGGAAGATTTCGAAGTCGTCGAGCAGCTCGCAGGCGAGCGGCAGCACGCCGCCAATGGTGTCGGCGATCTTGTCCTGCTCGTTCAGAGCAGGGATGACGATCGTAAGCCGCTTTGCCGCCCTGGAAGGTGTCATCTTATGCCGCCGTTGCCGGCTACCCTTGACTGGTAGAACCCCGGGGCAACTCTAGGTCATCTGAGCCGGACGAACAATGTGGCCCGGACATGGTCCACACAACCGGACACGAAAGCCGGGATGTGTGTGTTTCGCGCAACTAGTCGGAAAAATCATAGAGGCCGGTATCGCCAATGCCGAAGGCCCGGCGCAGCCGTCCGATGCGGCCTGCCATATTCCGGCCCGCCGCCGTCGCCCTGAAGTGCGAATCGACCGGTTCGACCAGGCCGCCATCGACCAGGTTCCCAATTCGTCCCCGGAAGAGATCCGGAACCTGCCTTTCGGCAATGTCCGAAACCGGGGCCCTGCGACCGGGCCGGTCGACGAGGCCGCGCAGGATGTCCAGGGAAACCGATTTATACACCGCGCCAAAGGCGAAAACGTAAGCCAGGACGCAAAATCCGAAAATCGACGCGGCGTTCCAATATTGAAATTGCGGGATGGCGAAAATTCCTAGCATCACGCCGAGACCATGCGAGACGACCGCGGCGATCGCGAGCAAGATCACGGGTCCGAGCGCCCATGCGCGAGCGCGGGCCATGAGCTGCAAGGCAGGCGCCAGCAGGGCGAAGACGACGACGGCGACGAATCCGACAGCGAAGGACATTGTGCCGCTCACCCAAGACCCGTCGACAGACGAACAAGCTTGACGAAATGCGCGACCGCTACCCCCTTGGCCGTCGGGGCCAGCCGGCCGTCCGCCGTCACCACCAGCCTTGAGCTGATCAGGAGTTTCAGGCGGTTGTGCGCGAAGGTGCCGAGGTCGCCGCCCTGCATGTACGCCTCGGCCCATTGCTCCAAAGTGAGGGGACGTCCGGACTTGACCAGCGCCGTGAGCAGCGTGACCGTAAAGCCCCAAGCGAGCAGACTGAACAGGATGTAGCAAAACATCATCGCCGTCCCCAACAGCAGGAGACCGCCAATCACGTCGCCAACGTCGCGTTGACCAGGAAGCGCGATACAGGCGATCGCGAAAAGCACGACGACGCTGACGCAGGCCAGCCGGAAGCGGCGGCCGGATCCGCCGGTGGCGGCGATGCGCGCGTAACACAGCAACAGCAGTGGAAAGGCGATGCTGAGACCAATCGCAGCGGCCTGCGCCGGGCCCGGTAGCATGTTCATTGCGTAAATCGCCCCGGACGCTCTCAGGCCCAGCCAGAGCGGAAGTCTATAGGAGGTCGCATTTTTCCGGTCAAGAGAGCCCCGGCGCCCCCGGACTTGCGGACGTCTTGTGGGCGTGCGAAGCCTTGCCGGCGCCGTCCCCTTATTCGAGATGCTCCCCAATTGCTGCGTGCGATAGTCGTCCTCCTCATCGTGTTGCTGGCTGCACATGCGCCAATGCTCATGAACGACGGCCTCTTCATGGACGACTGGCTGGTGCTCAAGCCGCGTGCGGACTATTTCATTGACATCGGCTTCCTGCTGAATGGCGCCGGTCATCCGATCTTTTACAGTTACGACGTGCTGGCGAACTGGACGGGCGCACCAGTGGCCGTGATGGTATCGCTGGCGCTTGCTGGAATCGTCTTCGGCGCGGTCTGTCTGGTGCTGACGGCGACGAGGCTCGGTTTGCTCGATCGCGCCGAAGCGGTCGGCGTCGCGATGATCGTCTGGACCTATCCCGGCTATCAGCTTTGGGCGGGCAAGGCCAACGCCGTCTACGTTTTCAGCTTTGGGCTGTTGTTCGTTGGCGCTTGGTTGTTGGTCCTCGCTTTCAGCGCCCGAGGCTGGCGGCTTGTGTCGCTTCGCGTCGCTTGTGCGTTCGTGTTCCTTCTCAGCTTCGCGCTCAACTCGACGGTCGTGCTCTATGCCTTCGTCATGCTTGGGCTGTTCGTTGCGACATGGCAGAGCGGAAACGTCGGAGAGGGCTTCCTTCGCCGCACCTGGCACGCAGCCTGGCGTTGCGCGCTGGGCTATCCGGAATTGATCGTGCTTCCTCTGGTGTATGCGGCCGCGCTCAGTATCTGGTTCAAACGGATTGGTCTCTACGCGCAACACTATGGCGCCCATCTCCCCACGCTCGGCGAAATGGCGAATGGATGGCGGGCGTTCTTCGACGCCGGCTACAGGGACGTCGTGATCCACGCCATTCGGGCAGCGTCCCAGAGTCCGGCCCCCTTCGCCATCGCTGCTGTCCTCGTCGCCGTCACTGTGTTGCTGCTGCGTCCCGGCAAGGAGCCGCCTGCATCAAGACGCGCGATCGCCTTGCCGCTCGCGCTCGCCGTGGTTCTGTTCCTCGCCTTGTCGTCACCCTATCTGATCGCTGGCCTGCGACCCTCTTCCGCGCATTTTTACGAGAGCCGTCACCTGTTGCTGTTCGGTGTTCCGGCGGCGCTGACGCTGCTCGCGCTCAAGCGTCTGGCAGACCATCGGATCGGCTCTGGCGTTGCCTTCGCGTTTCTGTTCGGATCGGGAGCGATGCTGTGGATCGGCATGTTGTGGAACGACTACGCCTTCATGCAGGCGAGAACGCTGAAGCAGGAGGCTCTGACGAGCAGCCTTGCCAACCGGGTGCAGCCCGCGGCCACGGTCTACGCGCTCGACGATCACTTTTTCGGCCATCCTTCGCGAGACGTGCCGTTCGGCCTCGCCGAGGTCACGGGCATGCTTCGCCTCGCGTGGGGCAATCAGCCCTTCTTCGGGTTTGCCTTGCGTGCCGAGCGGCCCGATATTCTCTACGAAATGGCCGAGAAGCGGGTCGCTCCGGGAACTGCATTCCGTCACTTCGATCCGTCGGGGCCGCAGGCGACGATCTTGTTGCTGGCGGCCTCTGGGACTGCGTCGGATCGGACGTTGGTGCGAAAGTACTACACTTGCCGCTTGCTGGCGCGCTGTGATGTTGCAGAGCTTCTGGCTCAAATTGCGCGGGTCACGATCGAGGTGGGCCCGATTGCCGGCATCATTCCGCTCGACCGCGCAAGCGAGAGTGTCAAGCCAGGCCGCTAGCCCACCGCTTCCAGACTGTCTCTGCAAGCGCGATGTCGGTCACCGAATCCGCGCCGGAGGCCAGCGGTGTACCATGCGTGGCGACATCGGAAACGAAGGCGTCGGCCTGACGCCGAAATGCCCAGCTCGCATCACCGGCCAGCCGCGTGCGTTGACCATTGCTGTCGACAACCACCTCCGCCTCTTCTGCTGCAAAGGGTGGGGGCAGCTCCAGGGTCACCGCGCCGCGCTCGAAGTCGATGGTCAGTCCTTCGCGCCAGGCTCCGTCTGACCCGCTCACGAGATCAAGCGTGCAGGCGATGCCGTCAAAATCGAGGGTGATGCGCCCGGCCCCTGAAGCTTCGATCGCGCTTTCGGCGACCGCGGGCGACGATCCGAGCAAATAGCGCGACAGGTTTATGATGTGGCTGAAGACGTTCAGAAAATTGTCGTAGCCGGGGCGCATCGCGCGCGGCATCCAGTCCGGACCATCCTGCCAGAGTTCGAGCCCGTCCGGGCGTGCTTCGCCGGTCATCACGAAATTGTCCTGCGACCGCCCCGTGTCGCCGCCGAAGCACCAGCCCTTTGCCCGGACGATGCGTCCGAGTGAGCCGTCATGATGCAAGCGCGTCAGCACCTCAAGCGCCCGTGCCACGCCGGCGTCGTGACGCTTCATGTAGCCGATGCTGTAGACAAGGTTATGCTGCCGTGCGGCTTCGGCCAGCGACATGGCTTGGGCGGTCGTGTAAGCCATCGGCTTCTCAGAGAGCACGTGCCGGCCGCTGTTGAGCGCGTCCAGCACGATCGGACCAGTGGCCCGGCGCTTGGTCACCACCACGACGGCGGATACCGCGCTGTCCGCGAGCAGCTCCCGGTGCGAGCCGTAAATTCGCGAGATGCCGAATTTATGCGCGGCCGCAGCCGCCAGATCCGGCCGGAGGTCTGCGATCGCGACGACGCGACAGGCGGGATTGGCGACGAAATTGGCGAGGTGGCACATCTGGCCGACCATGCCCGTTCCGATGATGCCAATGCCTGGCCTCAATGGCTGCGCTCCCTTAGCGCTTCCGGATGACGAGGAAATGCGCCGGCTGTCCCCAGGCGCTGATGAATGCTGCATCCGACCGGGTGAGGGCGGCGACGGTAGACGCGTCCCGCCGCCCGATTGCAGCAAAGATGCGGTGGAAGCTGTCGAGCGTAGCCGCGATGGCTTCGATGTCGGCCGCGTCGTCGGCGAGAACGTCCGTCGTGCCGATCGTCTCGCGCAAGGATGCAAGGCCCGCGACGACGCGCGGCAGGCTCTCGCCGAAGGGATCGTCGATCATCGCATCGACGTCGCGAACCAGCGCCTCGATCGACGCGGAAATCGCCTGCACGGCATCGGCCTTGCCGACCAGATAGAGCTTTCCCCCGCCGAGGAAGCTCAGGCGGCTGCGATCGAGATGGCGCGCGGCGCGACGCAGCTTCTCGTCACCGGGCAGCACCTTCTTGTGCCAGTAGATGTCGAGGCTGTCGCGGTAGGCCGGCCATGCCGAATGGACGTCGAATCCCCTGTCGTGCGCAGCCGTGCACAATGCGGTCGCGTCGAGGAAGTAGCGATGCCTGACGAACGGATTCTCCAGCACGTCCATCAGCCAGGATTCGAAGCTGCGGGTGTGCGGAATGCTGTTCCACTTCGTCTCGAACAGCATCTTCGCCGTCTCAAGCGCAGGACGGCCGGTCAATGCCTTGCCGGCCGCATGCATCGCCTTGAGCGCGAGCTCGAAGAAGCCGCCATAGCGCTCGTAATAGGAAACGACGGCGTAACCGTCCGGGTTGAGCAGGCGGTGGAAGATTGCGAGCCATTTTTCGCTCGGCTGCACGGTGTAGATGAAGCCCTCGGCATCGATGATGTCGAAACGGCGGTCGCTGCTAAAGCCCTCGACGTCGGCCAGCGCGAGTTCGCGAAGACGTCCGGTCAGACCGAAACGCGCGAAATAGGCCTCGATCTTCGGGTGCGCCAGCCGGTTCGGTTCGGCGAGTGTCATGTTCGCGCCCCAGCCCGCGAACACCAGAGCGTTCTCGCCGGAATCAGGACCGAATTCGAGCACCTCGGCATCGCAAAACAGTCGCGGCGGCAGCACCAGCTTGTCCGAAAACAGCTCGCGCCGCTGGGCGGCATAGGCCTCGAGCTCGCTCGACGATTTGAAGTTCCCGAACGTCGGCAGGACGTCCTGACGTTCGTAATAGTTGAAGAGCTTGTCGTCAGCCATGCCGCGACCTTGCGGCCGCCTCGAGACGGTCGAGCTCGCTCCAGATGTCCGAGGGCGCGAAGATCGAAACGATCTGCAACGGTCGCTTCACGTTCTCGCGCAGCCGGCTGCTGACCTTGGCCTCGTTCTCCTCGTTCACGGCGAGAAGACAGACGAGTGGCCCAGACTTGCCTGCGAGATCCTCGGGCGAACGGATCGGAATGCCGGTACCGGGCAGGAACAGTCCCTGGCGCTCCTTCTGGTCGTCGACGGAGAGATCGACGAGATCGGCCAGCTCGTGGGCGTTGGTGAAGGTGCAGGCGCGGCAGCCGGCGCCGTAGATGGCGATCTCCGCGCCGTTGGCGCGGGCCTTCGCCAAAATCGGGCGGAGACGCGCGCCATACTCTCTCGCGCGCTGACCGAATTTCTCGCCGACGCCGGACGGCGCGGGCGGCGACGCCACGTCGCCCTTGGCACGGCGGGCGGCGATCGCAAGGCTGCCGCCGCTGAAATTGTATTTCTTCACGGACACCGCCTCGAAGCCGTGGCGCGCCAGCAGCGCGAGCAAGGTCGGCTCGGTGAAATAACTGACGTGCTCCTCCCAGAGGACCGAGAGGTCTCCCACCGCCGAGCCCGGAGCAAAATCAGGTACGTCGATGAACAGCAGGCCGTCGTCGCTGAGCGCGATCTTGACGCAGTCGAAGAAGTTCTCGAAATCGACGATGTGCTCCAGCACCTGGCGCGAGACCACGAGGTCGAACTTGCCGGCACTCGCGACCGCATCGTGACACAACGCCGGGCTGATCATGTCGGCATAGACCTTGATGCCGCGCTCGCGGGCGATCTTGCCCGACACCGGGTTGGGCTCCACGCCCACCAAGGTCTTCGCACCGCGTTCGCGCAGCTTGTCCATGAACAGGCCGTCGTTGCATCCGATCTCGAACACGGATTGATGCTTGGAGAATTTCGCGATGGTGTCGAGCTCGTCCGCCTGATGCGGCTCCGGTTTCCAGCTGCTGAAATTGTAGTTGAACTGGCGATACAGAATTTCCGGATCGATCGGCTTGACGATCTGTGGCAGGCCGCAATCGCCGCAGGCCAGCACTTCGAACGGATAGCGTTCCTCTTGCTCGTTTCGGCTATGCCGAAGTCGGTGCGCAATCGGCATCAATCCGAGGTCAATGACCGGACGCAGGTTGGTCGAATGGCAAAGGCGGCAATGGTCGGTCACTGGTCAGGCTCTTTGCAGGAACAACATTGGAGGCACAGCCCCCGGGTGAAACTCCGAACTGGCTGAAGGCTATATAGTGGCTCAGCCTGCGCCACAATTCCTAAGTTGTCTTGTCCCTGCGCCACCAAGGTCGGAACAGCGCCGCGCCACGGCACGATCGCCTTCGATCGATGGCATCCGGCCCGTCGGGTTGCTGCGGCAGTTCCGTGCGGTTGCACCTTGTTCAGGTACCCGCAATTACCGCTGATGGAGCGGTGGAGCCGTATCATCCGGTTCGGCGTCGTAAGCCGCACGCTCGGGCGCAAGCAGCCACACAGCGCCCCCGATGATGCCGACAATGAGATTGCCGAGCCCAAGCAAGATCGATATCGCGAGCGCCTTGTCGGATGCGATGCCGACAAGCCCGAGCGAGCCGACCATCGCTCCCTCACGGATGCCCCATCCTCCGATGGAGAGCGGGACGGCGGCCGCCATGATCACCAGCGGCACGAGGACGAATGCGTCGAGTGCGGACAACCCGGCGTCCAGCCCGATCGCGAGAGCATAAGACGCCGTAATGGTCAGAAGATGAACAACAATGGCCGAACCTAACAAGGCTTTACGTCCCGCTCTCGCGAGTAGCGGAGCTTCGAGAAGCGCCGCAAATTGCATGATCCGGACGGGAAGACCTGCAGTCGCTCGGGCCGACAATCGATTCAACATCAGGAGGACGATTGCGCCGAAATATGCGGCGGCGACGACAGCTGCGACGGCGAACAGCAAGACGTCGTCATGAATGCGCGAGATCAAGAACGGCATTCCCGCCAGAATGAGCAAGCCAAGGGTCAGAAGGCCGATGAACCGATCTGCGACAATGCTGCTCAGGGTCTGCGACCACTTTACTCTATGGCGCCGCAACATCCATATACGGACTGCTTCGCCGCCGGAGGGCAACACCTGATTGAACCAGGCGCTGGCAAGTACGATGCGCCATCCGGCCACCCAATTCAGGGACACGCCGATCGCGCGGAGGATCAGAATCCAGCGGTTGCACAAGGCGAACGTCTGCGCGAACAGCAGCAGCATCGCCAGCGCGAGCATGTGTAGTTTGACAGCGAGAAGGTCGGCCTTGAGTGACGAAAGATCGAGGTCGCGTGCAACCAGAATGATAATGCCGGCTGAGACCATGAACTTGGTCAGGACAATGATCGTCTTCTTGCCAGGAGGCATCGTCAGCCCGTTCCACCCGTCAGCAGCCAGTCCTTCCCGGCTTCGCGCATTGGCTGAATGCGACCGGCCGGAGGAGGGCGATGGAGAGCCGCGGCGCTAGCTCTGGCGAGCATGGGTGCAATGGCTCAAGTCGAACTGGTCCTTTCCAGGGAAACCTACCAGGAGGATCAACGGGAGCCATAGTATGAGCATCGCGATTTGCCTATCGAGCTCCGGAGCCGGAGTCCTCGCAGGCTGGCGCGGGTAACGCCAGCAGCCAGGCGGCTCCACGTACTCCGGGCCGGCGGCAAGGTGGCCGGTATTCTGCTCTTGCTAGCGGAATTGCCAGATCGTCCTT
Source organism: Bradyrhizobium sp. LVM 105 (assembly GCF_003957705.1). NCBI lineage: Bacteria > Pseudomonadati > Pseudomonadota > Alphaproteobacteria > Hyphomicrobiales > Nitrobacteraceae > Bradyrhizobium > Bradyrhizobium sp. LVM 105. The sequence goes on from NZ_QZMV01000005.1 coordinate 300,380, forward strand.
CAATTGCATGAGCTCGCCGCGACCTTGCGTGGCCGACGGCGCATCCTCAAGGACGGCCCTCATCAGTTCGAGCAGTCCGATGCGATCGGGCGGCGGAATTCCGGGCGCCGCGCGGTAGCGCCAGGTCTCTCGTCGTGGGGGGCAGGGAAAAAATTCAAGGTAGGAGATCGTGCAGCCTTCACTCCGTACAGCCCCAGAACTGTCGAAATCTCCACAATAATCCGTGTACACGAACGATCGCTCTCGATTTGCATCGCGCAGCGCCATCTGTGCGACATTCATGTCAGGGGCGCCAAGGCAGCGGGAGCGATACGAGATTATATGGACATTCTCTATATGGAGCCTCACGACCTTTGGTTCGGGGTCAGCAAGCAAGGCTGCTCGAACTTGCCGCTGGAGATCCGAGCTGATCAGCCCGTCGTAGAGAAGCCATTTGGAGTCCTGCACCATGGACAGCGCGAAGACGGTGAGCAGGCCGCCAGCCAAACCGGCGCGCAATCGTGCTCCCGGAACCGCCTGGATGAACGTCGCCATCAGCATCAAGATGCCGAACTGCGAGGGAAAGAGCAGTCTCGATTCCGCCCGCATCACGTCGCCATAAATTCCGGTGATGGCGTAAGGCATCGCACCGAGGAGGGCGATTGCGGCTCCCAGCACCAACAGCAATATCGCGTTGGCGGACGAGACGAAGCTCCTCAGCAGCCATGGTGTCCAGAAAGCGCTCACGGAGAGCAGGGCCGAGCCGACCATGGCGGCCAATGCCAGGGCTGCGGAATTGCGGCTTCCCAGTAGCCCGAACCCGCGGGAATAGGCGTAGTCCAGGCCGGTCCAAAAGGCCATGAAATGGGCCGCCAGCGCTTCTCGGATGACGACAGGGTCAGACACGAAACCATATTGTCCGGCGTAATGACCGCTCTTGCCCAAAATCGTCAGCCGCAGCAAGATGATGGTCGCGATGGCCAGCCAGAACGGAGCGAGCCGCGCAAGTGTCCGTGTCCAACGTTCGCCGGCAGATCGGGCCAGCACGACCCGGAGTGGCTCGAGGGCGATCAAGGTCTCCAGCGACAATGAGAAGAACAGGCAGAACGGTGCGGCCCATCGAAGCGCCCGTACTTTCGAATAGGTCAACTCGTAAGACAACAAATAGAAAAGCAGGAAAACGTCGTAGACGGCGTTCTGCGAAAGGCGAATGACGTAAAACGGGCTGAGCAGGAAGAGAGCCGCAAACAATGCAGCTATCGGCTTCGTGTGCGGTGACCTCTGGAGGATGGAGTAGAGCAACAGGCCGTTCGCGAGGTGGCAACCCAGACCTGCTAACCGCGCAGCGACGTCGGGCATATCGGGCAAGAGAACGACGAGCAGCGACATCGGCACGATGAAGCCGGCATGAGCCGCTTCCCGCAGCACGCGGAAAAGTCCGGGGAGGCCCTCAGTCCAGTAGGTGTAGTAAACGCTCCAATCGTCGCCGAAGACCTCGCGTGCGAACAGTGCAGGCAAGCTCGCACCAAGGGCGAGAACCACACCGACCCAGACATATCCAATACCCATTCGCTCGCGCATGTAGGAAAGCGCGGCGTCTGGGATCGTCTTCCGGCGGAGGCCGTCGGGACGGACCGGCTCGATCATGGCCTCAGGCCTTCGCATCGCGGCCTTGATGTTCCATGACGAGCCTGCCGATCTGCGTGATGTAGTCGCGCGCTTCGGCGGCGTCACTGCCATCGGGGGCCCAGTCCGGAAAAGCCGTCCGCGAGGGATCGAACGGACCGGCGGTGGTTTCGTGGAACACCAGCCATTCCGAGGTGATCAGGATCGAATGGAAGACCTTTTCCGGCATGCGGTAGTAGCAGCGCTTGCCCTGGCCGTAGGGCGCCATCTCGAGCACCTCGCGAATGCGGCCGTCGTCCTCGAAGATCACGACCTGCGCGGTGCCCTCGATGACGTGAAACGATTCAGGTTTGCCAAGATGCTTGTGGGGCCGCACATAGGCCTCCCGGTGGTGCACGATCAGCATCTCGTGCAGGCCGGACGAGGGATCCGGATGCGTGCACAGCCGGCTGCGCAGACGCGGGTTGCCGGCGGCGATGCGTTTCAGTTCCGCGATCGTGGCGTCATCCGCCGTGACGATGGCGTCGTCAGAATAATAGACCTCGGGATTCTGCATGCGCAGAGAGGTCGGCCGGCGCAGGCCCGTCGCCTCATTCGAAGAAGATGAACCCATGGTCGCCCCGGTAGCCGCATTTGTCGTAGATCCACGCCCAGGTTTCCGGGCCGTGGAAGCTCAGGCAGGTGAGCTGCCAGTAGAGCAGATTGGCCTTCTCACGCTCGTTGCGGAAGGATTCCACCATCAGATATTTCGAGGTGCCGCGTCCGACGCGCTCGATCTCGGGCACCGCGCGGAACACGTCCTCGAGCGGAAGGTTGTGCAGCACGCCGAGCGACACCACGAGATCGAAGCTGTGATCGGGGTAGGGCAGCTCGACGGCGTTGCCGACCTGGAGCTGCGGCCGGACCTCCTCCTTGGCATTGGCGATGCCGTAGTCAGAGATGTCGATGCCGGCGATGGTGAGGTCGGGGACGAGCTGGGTGAACTCGTAGAGCAAATAACCCTTGCCGCAGCCGACATCGAGCACGCTCATGCCGGGCTTGATGCCGTAGCGATCGATCAGGGTCTGGGCGAGCGGGCGCCAGCGTCCGTCATAGCGATAGCCGCCATAGCCGTAGCGCCGGTCGCCGTCCCAGTAGTCGCGTCCCCATTGCCGCGCGACGGTGGCGGATTCCGCCTTGTCGTGCTCGACTACGCGCTGGACGTAGTTCCGCCTGGTCGAGGCGTGCATCGGCTGGAGCAGGTTGATCTCGCTCATGGGGCTCAACCGGTCCGCGGCATGGTCACAGGATGGTCGCGTACTTGTTGACCAGCAGGATGTCCTCGACCGCCTGGATGTCCTTCTGCGACGACAGCGTGATCTCCTCGACGGCTGCGTGGAGGTCGCAGCCTTCGCGCAGCACCCGGTCGTAGATTTCCCGCCGGCGAGCCTCGTCGGGCGGCAGCATGAAGATGCTGTAGAGAATCATGCCGCGCAGTTGCGGCAGCTCGTCCAGGATGTCCTCGAGCACCATGTAGCTGCCGGGCATGGTGTGCTCGGCGGCACTGAGGAGATAGTGCAGGTTCTTCCGCCGCGCATAGTCGCGGATCACGATGTTCTGGACGTGCTGCGGGGTGCGGCTGCCGTTCAGCGGCCGGGCGCCGATATAGCCGCGATGGCCGGTGCGCTCAGCCATGGAAGCCTCCCGGCAGCTTGTACTGCATGCCGACCCGCGTCGCCGGGCGCAGCAGGATCGGCTCGAAGAACTCGCCGAAGCGCTTGTCGGCGTAGGGCGACATGATGCTCTTGAAGCGGCAGTTCATGCTCCAGCGCGTGCCGGCTTCCTCGTTGACGCGGTTGCCGTGCATCAGGGTCTGGTTGAACAGCATCACGTGACCGTAGGGAATCTCGATGAAGGTCGCGTGCGGCTTGATCGTCTTGTACAGCTCCTCGGCGCTGCGCAAGGTCGCCATCCGGTCCTGCATCTCGCCGTTCAGGGACGGCGGCAGCAGATACATCGATTTGGTCCGGTGCACGTCGACCAGCGGCACCCACACCACGACCTCGAACGGCGAGTCGCCCGACCAGACGTCGGAATGGGTGGCGAGCAGCGACGAGCTGTCGCCGGGAAGCTGAATGCTCAGGTTGACGCGGCGCTGCATGCAGAGCTCGTTGCCGACGATGGTCTCGATCGTCGAGCGCGCCAGACGGAAATAGGTCGGACGGAACCACGGCTCGGCATTGAGGCCGTTGAAGACGTGCAGCCGCAGGCCGTTGAGATCGTCCACGCTCACGCGCGTGTGGATGGTGTCGAGCATCGCGTAGGGATCGTTGCTGTGCGGCAGCTTCAGATAGTCCGCCGCGAGCTCCGCGGCGCGCCGCTGGATGCGGTCGAGCCCGGCGCGATCGTCGGCCGGCGTGGTGACGAAGCCGTCGTCGATGAAGCGCTGCGCCAGCGCCTGCTCGCCGGCCTGAAGGAAGTCCGTATCCGTCATGCAAAGTACTCCCGGGCGGTCGCGCAAATATAGCTGATGTCGGCGGCCGACAGGAACTGGTTGATAGGAAGCGTGAGGATCTGGTCGGCCTGCCGCTCGGTCACCGGGAACGCGCCGCGGCCATGACCCAGATGCGCCGCCGCCGGCTGCAGGTGGATCGGGACCGGATAGTGAATGGCAGTCTCGACGCCCTTGTCGGCCAGATATTTCTGGAAGTCGTTGCGGCGGTCGGTCTGCACCACGAAGGTATGGAAGGTGTTGAACTCGATGTTGCGGCAGGGCGGAATGAACAGAGGCAGGCCTTCGAGCTCGGCGCGGTATTGCGCGGCGTTGCGCCGCCGGCGTTCGATCACCGAGGGCAGGTGACGCAGGCGAATGCGCAGCACCTCGGCCTGGAGCGTGTCGAGCCGTGACACGATGCCCCATTCCTGGACGTCACTGCGGTTGATCAGGCCGTGATTGCACAGCCGGCGGATCCTGGCGGCGAAGCCGGCGTCGGCGGTGACGAGGAAACCGGCATCGCCGGCCGCGTTGAGATTCTTCAAGGGATGGGCGGAGAAGCAGCCGAACGTGCCGATGGTGCCGCTCATCCGGCCGTCATAGGTCGAGCCGACGGCTTGCGCGCTGTCCTCGATTACGGCGAGCGCGTGCTTGTCCGCGATCGCCATCAGCGGGGTCATGTCGGCCATGCGCCCGGTCAGATGCACCGGCATGATCGCCCTGGTGCGCGCCGTGACGGCGGCCTCGACCGCGGCCGGATCGATGTTCTGGTCCGGCAGCACATCCGCAAACACCGGCGTGGCGCCGACCGCGATGATCGCGGCGGTCGACGCCACGAACGAATTCGGGGGGGTGATGACCTCGTCGCCGGGGCCGATGTCGAGCGCCCGCAAGGCGAGGATCAGTGCGTCGGTGCCGGAATTCAGCGTCACCACATGCGGCGAGCCGAGATAGGCCGACAATTCCTCCTCGAGCTTTCCGACTGCCGCGCCGCCGATGAAATCGCCGCGCTGGAACACGCCCTCGACCGCCTGCATGATCTCGGCGCGCTCTTCCTCGAATTGCGCGGGAAGATTGACGTAACCGATGCGCCGGCGGCCGGTGTCAGCGTCCATGGCAGAACTTCCTGACGGTTTCGATGACGCGGTCCTGCTGCGCACGCGTCAGATGCTGGTCGACGGGGAAGCTGATGACCTCCTTGGCGTGGCGGTCGGTGACCGGGAAGGTGCCGGGCGCGTAGCCGAGATGCTTCAGGCCTTCCTGCTGATACAGCGGGATCGGATAGTGGATCTTGGCCTCGATGCCGTTGTCCAGGCAGTACTTGTAAAGCTCGTCGCGGCGTTCGGCGAACACCATGTAGAGATGGTAGACGTGCTTCACGTTGGGCCGGCGCGGCGGGACGCGCAGGCCAGGCAGGCCGGCAAGGCCCGCGTCGTAATAGGCGGCATTCTCGATCCGGCGCCGCGTGATCTCGCTGGTCTGACCGATCAGCCAGTTGCCGACGACCGCCTGGAGGGAATCGAGCCGCGAATTGCAGCCCAGGATCGCGATCTCGTCGCGGTTCTTCATGCCGTGGTTGCGGATCAGGCGGAGCTTCTCGTTCATGCCGTCGTCATTGGTGACGACGACGCCGGCATCGCCCCAGACGTTGAGGTTCTTGAGCGGATGCAGGGAGAAGCCGGCCGCGATGCCGTGGGTGCCGGAACGCTTTCCCGCAAACTCCGACAGGATGCCCTGGCAGGCGTCCTCGACCACGGGCAGGTTGCGACGCTGCGCGATCGCCATCAGCTTCCCCATGTCGGTAACCTCGCCGGTCAACTGAACCGGCATGATCGCCTTGGTCTTCTCAGTGATCGCGGCCTCGACATGGTCGACGTTCATGCAGAAGGAATCGTCGCAGTCGACCAGCACCGGCGTCGCGCCGGTTTCCGCGATCGCACCGACGGTGGCGATGAAGGTGTTGGCGGCGGTGATGACCTCGTCGCCATGACCGATGCCGAGCGCTTTGAGCGGCAGCTTGAGCGCGTCAGTGCCCGATCCGACGCCGATGGCGTGACGCACGCCGATCAGTTCGGCAAAGCGCTTCTCGAATTCGGCAACGGGCTTGCCAAGGGTGAAGTCACCGGTCGCAACCAGCCGGCCGATCTCGGCCAGGATCGGAGCGGGGTCGGAGAACTGCTCGAGCAGATAGGAATATCGAACGTCGTACATGTGACCCGTCAGATGGAATGAAGTTGAGGAGCGGAGCTGCGCGACGCCGCGAGCGCGTGCTCGATCGACGTCGCGATGGCGCTGGCGGACAGTCCGTGCTTCTTCAGCAGCGAATCCTGCGAGCCGTAATTGTGCATGAAGCGGTCCGGCAGCGACAGCCGCAGCATCGTAGGGAAGCCGGAGCCGAGCCGGTCGATCAGCGCTTCGGCGACGGCGCTGCCGAGGCCGCCGGAGGGCACGTGCTCCTCCAGCGTCGCCACGAGCTTGGTGCCGCGCACCGCCTGGAGCAGCGCCTCGGCGTCGAGCGGCTTCACCGTATGCATGTGCAGGATGCCGGCGCGAATGCCTTGCGCGGCGAGCTGGTCGGCGGCGGCGATTGCGCGCTGAAGCATGATGCCGGTGGTCACCATGAGGACCTCGCCCGGCGGCCGCATCAGGATGGCCTTGCCGATCTCGAAGCCGTGCTCGGCCTTCGAGACGATCGCGTCGCCGCCCTTGCCGAGCCGGATGTAGATCGGCCCGGTCCAGTCGAGCGTCTTTTCCATCAGCCGCGCGGCCTCATCGGCGTCGCACGGGCAGACCACCGTCATGTTCGGCAGCGCCCGCATGATGGCGATGTCTTCGATCGCCTGGTGGGTGGGGCCGAGCGGCGCGTAAACGAGACCGCCGCCATTGGCGATCAGCCGTACCGGGAGGTTGTGCAGACAGAGGTCGACGGCGACCTGCTCGTAGCAGCGGCGGGTGAGGAATGTCGCGATGGTGTTGACGTAGGGCACGAAGCCCTCCATCGCCAGACCAGCCGACATGCCGATGATGTGCGCCTCCGAAATGCCCTCGATCAGATGGCGCTTGGGAAACTCCTTGCTCATGGCGCGCAGCGTGCCGGCGCCGGGATCGGAGCCGATGTAGAGCACACGCTCGTCGCGCGCGGCGAGCTTGTGGACCATGTTCATCGCGGTGTTGCGCATGGGGAGCCGATCAAAAATCGCCGACGGCGACGCGAATGGCGTCGAGCTCGCTGTCGGTCAGCTTGTTCTTGTGATGCCAATCGGCGTTGGATTCCGCGGCCGGCAGACCCTTGCCCTTGACGGTATGGCAGATGATCGCGGTCGGTTTGCCCGGAACGGCCGGGACTTGCTTTAGGACGGTGCGCAGCGCGCCGACGTCGTGGCCGTTGAGCTCCTGCACGGCGAAGCCGAAGCTGCGCCACTTGTCCGCGAGCGGCTCCAGCGGCAGGACGTAGTCGGTCGGCCCATAACTCTGGAGCTTGTTGTAGTCGATCATCGCGACCAGGTTATCGAGCCCGTGCTTGGCCGCACCCATGGCGGCTTCCCACACCGATCCCTCGTTGATCTCGCCGTCGCCGAGCAGGACGAAGGTCCGGTAGCTGCGCTCGCGCATGCGCGCGGCGAGCGCGAGTCCGACACCGATCGACAGGCCGTGGCCGAGCGCGCCGGTCGATGCCTCGACGCCCGGCACCATGCCGTATTCGGGATGTCCGCCCAAGATACTGTCGGAGCCGCAAAACCCGTCCAGTTCCGACAGCGGGAAGAAGCCGCGATCGGCGAGCAGCGCATAGAGCGCCAGACAGCCGTGTCCCTTGCTGAGGATGGCGCGGTCGCGTTCCGGATCGCCCGGGTTGTTCGGGTCGATCCGCAGCACGTCGTCGTAGAGCACGCGGACCATCTCGATCAGCGACAGGGCCGGACCGACATGGCCGCGTCCTGCGGAGCGGACAGAACCGAGGACGAGGCGGCGCAAATACAGACTGCGCTCGTCCAGCGTGCAGGTGAGGGCGGCTTCAGCGTGGGGTGAGATCTGGATCACGTTGGCAAATCGTTTGATGAAGCCGGCGGGCTTTGTCGAGCTGACCGGCAAGGCGGACCGTCAGATCGCCACCTTGCGCAGCCAGGGCGCGCCGGGAGCGGCTTTCGGGCAAATAGGCATTCAGGACAATCAGGCACCAAATCGCCCCGAAGACAGGATACAGTACGTCACGGCGGATCGCAAACGCGTCATCCCCAGCGTCGAACGCGCGCGAGAGCCTCTCGATCAATCGGTTCGCGCTGGCCTCCGGCAGATCGCTGCCTGGGTGAATCGCGGTGTCGGACACGAGCTTGACCGGATCGTCCCACCCGAAATATTCGAAGTCGATGAAGCGCAGCCTGCCGTCCTCGGCGCGCAGCGCGTTGTGCAGACCGAAGTCCGAGGGGCTCAATGCGCGATGAGCGGGCAAAAGGTCCGCTGCGGGATTTCGTCCGAGTTCCGCATAACGTCGACGGAGGCGTCGAACGGCGGCGGCCGTGCTGGGAACCAGGCTGCCGTCGATGAACGCACGCAGATCCGGATGATCGTCCGAGGCCCGCCTCAGTCCGTCGAGGCGCTGCTCGTATTGGGCGATGGCTTGCTCGGGCGAAAAGATGCTGGCCGAGGCGTTCCGCAGGGTCTGTGCACCCTCGGCGTCGCGCAATTTCTGCAATTCGATCAGGAAATCGGCCAGCTGGTCGGCATCGTCCTCCCGGGGATGCAGGACCGCCGCGTCACCGTCGAACCATTGATACAGCGCGCAGAACGCATCTGCGTCCTTTGCGATCGGCCGCGGCGTCGACGAGATGCCGTGGCGCGATAGAAACGTGAGCGCGTCGTATTCCTGTCCCAGGCGATCGCGCCCGTCGGACGGATAGTGCTTGAGGGCGAGGGGCGGTCCCTTCGCCATCTCCAGCCGAAACACCCTGTTGTTGCCGCCGGACCGCGCCGGTTGAGCGGCTACGACCTGCGCTCCGGCCAGGCGGCTGCCGATCGAAATTGCATCCAGCGCGTTCAGGTCCGGCTCGCTCATTGCGCGAACACCTCGCGGCTTATATTCGCCCAGCTCGCAATCGGCTCGCAATGATCAGGATGGGGAGGCCGCGACTGCGTGAACAGGATCGACCGCGTCGTCTTCGGAAAATGCGGCTGCTCGAACACATCGACGAGATCGTCAATGAAGATATCGAGCTTCAGGCTCGCAAGCCGCTCGACCTTGGCCACCAGCGTATCCTCGAAATAGACATTGCCCGCCGCCAGCGCTGCATCGGCGGCGTCGATGAGACCTGCAGCTTTCAACCAACCGCGCGCGGCCTCGCGCAAGTCGACGCGGTCGGGGTCCTGATGGCCGAACTGCGTCTTGTGGCTGACGATGTAGACGCTCGCGCCGGCCTTGCGGCAGCTTGCGAGGAACTCGCGGACTCCAGGATAGATCTCGGCGCCGCCAATGCCCTTGCCGTAGACGAAGCCCTGCAGCCCCTGCCAGGCCAGCTCGCCGCCGGCACGGGACCGCAAGAGATCCCGTACCTCGGTCTTCAGCCCCTCCCAGCCCTCCGGCACCAGCCCACGCTGACGCGCGACGGCGGCAAAGACCTTGTCGTAGCAGATGATCGTGTTGTCGAAATCGATGCCGATCCGCACGCCGCTCACTTCAGGCTGATGTTCTGCATCATCTTGATGTTGAAATACCGGGGATCGTTGAGCGAGTTCGGCAGGCGGCCGGCCTTGAAGGCGTCCACGAGGCCGGACACGGCCTGCTCGATCGTGTGGGTTGGCGCAAATCCGAGCTCGCGGCGGATTTTCTCCGACGACACGTGGTAGGAGCGCAGATCGTCGGTCGGCTCGACGGCGACGTCGACGCTGTCTCCCACCACCGATTTGACGATGTCGGCGATCTTCATCAGCGAGTGGTTCTCGTAGCCGATGTTGTAGGTCTTGCCGTCGATCTTCGCGTCATCCTGCTGCAGCAGGAACAGATAGGCCGCGGACATGTCCTGGATGTGCAGATTGGGCCGCTTCTGCGTTCCGCCGAACACCCGGATGCGGCCGGTGTTGACGGCGAGATTGGTCAGGATGTTGACGACGACGTCGAGACGCTGCCGCGGTGCGTAGCCGCAGACGGTGGCGGGACGAACCGTGCAGGTGACGAAGCCGGACGCCGCCTCTTCGGCGAGGTCGGTCTCGCACATCGCCTTGAACTTGGAATAGTCCGTGAGCGGCTCGCAGGACAGTTCCTCGGTCACCTCGGCCTCGTCCTTGATGCCGTAGACGCTCGACGAGGAGGCGTAGATGAAGCGCTTGATGCCGGCCTTCTTCGCGGCGCGCACCATCGGCCGGAAGCAATCGTAGTTGATGGACTTGCCGAGCGCCGGATCCAGCTCGAACGAGGGGTCGTTGGAGATGCAGGCGAGGTGGATCACGGCGTTGTTGCCGCGCAGGGCCTCGTTGACGGCGGCCTCATCGCGGATGTCGCCCTTGATCAGGCGCAGGTTCGGATTGTCGCGAACGGCGTTGAAGACGTCGTCGCCGTACATGAAGAGGTCGAGCACCGTGACCTTGTGGCCGGCCGCCAGCAACTGGGGAACCAGCACGCTGCCGACATAGCCGGCGCCACCGGTGACCATCACGTTCCATTTCCGATCAATCACTGTCGTTCTCCAGATTTTTCGTTCGCGTTACTTCAACAACGCGGTGACGAACTTGACCAGCGGTGCCTTTTCAACCGAGTTGCGGTGACCGACGATGCCGACCTTGATCGCGCCCGCCGCATTGCCGATGAAGGCGACGTCCTCGATATTGCCGCCGGCCGCCACCAGCGGCGCCGTAATCGTCAGGAAGGCGTCGCCGGCGCCGACCGTGTCGACCACGGTCTTGGTGAAAGCGGGCACGCGCGCGACGCCGGTCTTCGACGAGAAGGGGTAACAGCCGAAGGAGCCGTGCGTGATGATCATGTTGTCGCAGTCGATCTTGCGGTGCAGGCCGTCCTCGATCACCGATGCGATGTCGCTGAACTTGTCGGTGGCGGCCAGCCGCGCTTCCGGTGCGTCGATGCAGACGTAGTCGGCCCGCGGATATTTCGTGATCAGGTTGTAGCCGTGGTTGCCGCTGTTGCTCTGGGCATTGACCGCCAGGAACTTGGAGTTCGCGCTCAACGCCTCGATCGTGCTGGACGCGATCATGCCGTGACCGAAATCGGTGACGATGACGACGTCCGCGGCGCGCACGCGCTCGGCGGTGACGCGGTCGATCTCCTTGCGCGTGGTCTCCTCGAGCGGCGTGTCGTCCATGGTATAGACTTCGAACAGCTTGTGCAGATAGCCCATCTCGACGTACCGCAACTTGCGGGTAGTCGGACGGCCCTGAATGCGGATCGGCGTCAGCGTGACATTCGGGCGGACATGCGCGCGAATGAACTCTTCAGGGTAGTCGTTGCCGCCCAGCGTCGTGACGATCTCGACCGACTTGCAGAAGCTCGCGACGTGATTGGCCGCGGCGATGACGCCGCCGGCAAATTGCTCGCCGTTCTTGAGCAGGGTTGCGACGATATTCTCCTTCGAAGCCTTCCCGAGCGCCGTGACGTATTGGTATTCGTCGATGATGGTATCGCCGACCAGCACGACGTGCATGTCCTGGATATTGTCGATCAGCTTCAGCAGCCGCTCGGCGCCGCCGCCTTCGCGCACCTTCTGCAGGTAGTCGCGCAGGGGTGGATCGTAGATGTCGAAGTAGCGGTTCAGCAGCGACGACGAGCTGAAGGTCACGTCGCGCGTGAAGACGATCCGCCCGCCATGACGTTCGACGGCTTCGCGCTCGATGGCGATCTTGCCGGTGACGTCGTCCTCGGGATTCTCGTAGTCCGAGCCCTTCACGTAGATGTCGGGGCGCACGGTATCGAGCACCGGCTCGGCGCTGGAGGTCTGGTTGATGCCGACCCAGTCGACCGTGCCGAGTGCGGCCAGCATCTCGGCACGCATGTTCTCCGGGAAGATCGGCCGTCCCGGGCCCTTGTTGACGAAACGGTCGGCGGTGATGGTCACGATGACCACGTCGGCCTCGTTGCGCGCCGCCAGGATGTGCCGGACGTGGCCGAGATGCACCAGATCGAACACGCCGTGGCAGAGCGCGACGGTCAGGCCCTTTGCCTGCGCGGCACGCGCGATCTCGCCGAGTTCCTCGATCGTCCTGATCTTGTCGTGCGGTGCCGGATGGACGGCCGGCTTGTCTGTCTCAGCATTAGCCATGTGAATTACCCAAAGCGCCGGTAGGTCTCAGATGGCCGCCCGGAAATGATCGAATCGCGGCAAGAATATCCCGCGCACCTGTTCAAGAGCTTGCCTTCTGGGCCGAGTCGTTGTCGTCACCGAGATATTTGAACCAGTCCTTGGTGGCGTCGGCGATCTTGTCGACCGTCCACAGCGGCGCGTCCTTGTACTGGTCCATCGATTTCAGCATCGTCGCAACGCCGTCCTCGAATTTCACCTTCGGCGTCCAGTTCAGGACCCGTTTGATCTTGGTGATGTCGGCGTAGGTGCAATCGGGCTCGCCCGGACGTTTGGGGATGTGGACCTTGTCGCCGCCGAGAAGCTCGACCAGCCGGTTGACGCTGTAAGTGTTGTCCGAGCCGACGTTGAATATCTCGTGCGAGATATAGGAGCGCGCGGCGGTCACGAAGGCGTCTGCGACGTCGCTGACGAAGGTGAAGTCGCGCGTCTGTTCGCCGTCGCCGACCACCGTGAAGGGCTTGCCGGCGAGCTTCTGCGCCATGAACACACCGAACACGGCACCGTAGGTGCCGGTGGTGCGATGGCGCGGCCCGTACACGTTGAACAGGCGGAGCGCGACCGCGGGCAACTTGTAGACCTGGCACCAGTGCATGACGCACTGCTCGCCGAGATTCTTGGTAAGCGCGTAGGGGTACATCGGACGGATCTCGGCGCTCTCCGGCGTCGGGTAGACGTCGGGAATGCCGTAGCAGGACGACGATGCGGCATATACGAAGCGGCGGACGCCGGCGTGCCGTGCCGCCTCGAGAACGTTGACCGTGCCGTCGACATTGGCGCGATGATACGGGATCGGGGACTCGATCGAGGGAACGATGTCGGCCAGTGCCGCGAGGTGGAAGACCCAGTCGATACCGTGGAAATACGGTCTGATCGAGTCGAGGTCGGTGACGTCCGCCCGCACGACCTTCAACTGGCTCGAATTGGCGCGCGAGGCCAGATTTTCCGGGCGGCCGATGACGAAATTGTCGAGCGCGACCACCTCGTGGCCATCGTCGAGGAGGCGATCGACGAGGTGACTTCCGATGAAACCTGCGCCACCAGTGACAATGCATTTCATGGGGAACATCCGTGACGCGAATGCCCAGCGAAACAGGCCGGCCAATGTTGAGTGAAACCCGAAAGCCGACTATCAGCCGCTCGCCGACTTTGCAAGCATTATGCCTTTGCAATCCCTAGTGATAGCCGGTATCAGGGCATCATGTTGCAGCCGAGCCGCCAGCCCATGCCTGCCGAGTCCGTCGATCCCGATCACAAGGCTTTCCTCATCGATTATGTGGGGCGCCTGCATCGCGCGACGGCTGTCGACGACGGCGTTTTTGCCAGGATCTCCGCCACCCGCGCCATCTGGTTGCGCGCGCGCGAGCAGGGCGGCCGCGTCATCTTCATCGGCAACGGCGGTTCGGCGGGCATCGCCTCGCATCTGGCGATCGATCTGGCGAAGAACGCAGCGGTGCCTGCGCTCTGCTTCAGCGACGCGAGCATGATGTCGTGCCTCGCCAACGATTACGGCTTCGAAGATTGGATCGCGCACGCCGTGCGATTGAACGCGCGTGCCGGCGACTGCCTCGTCGCGATCAGCTCGTCCGGGCGCTCGAAGAACATCCTCAATGCGGTTGCGCAGGCGCGGACGATGAAGCTCGACGTGATCACGCTGTCGGGGATGAATGCGGACAATCCCCTGCGCAATCTCGGCGACGTCAATTTCTTCGTCGACAGCCGCAGCTACAACATTGTCGAGACGACGCACCAGTTCTGGATGATGGCCGCGATCGACCTTGTCATCGGTCGCGCGGAATATCCGGCATCCTGAGGCGGGCACCCGATGCAGTCGCGGTTCAAGCAGGCGGCCCTGTTTTCGGTAAAGCTGCTGCTGTCGATCGCCGTGCTGGTCTACATCGCGCGCGGTCTCGACCTGCAACAATTGCGCAGCCATCTTGTCTCGGTCGATCCTTTCCTGTTCGTCCTCGCGCTGACGCTGATTTTCTTCCAGACCTTCGTGCTCAACGGCCGGTGGGAGCTGATCATGCGTGCGCTCGGCGTCTCGCTGGACTGGCTCGCCGGCTGGCGCATCCTCATGATCAGCCTCTGGTTCAATCAGGTGCTGCCGTCCTCGGTCGGCGGCGACGCCGTGCGGATCTGGCTGCTGCGCCAGCGCGGCGTGCACTGGTCCGAGGCGGTCAAGGGCGTCGCGGCCGATCGTTTCACGGCCTTGATCGGGCTGATCGTGCTGATGGTGGCCGGATTGCCGTTCCTCACGTCACGCGTGTCCAATCCGGCCGCGATCCTGGCCATCGGCGGGCTGACGCTGGCGGGCGTGGCCGGCACTGCAATTCTGTTGACGCTCGACCGCCTGCCCAGGCGCCTCGTTGCGCATCCGGCGATCGCAAGCTTCGTCCGGTTCGGAACGCTGGTCAGGTTCCTTCTCCTGCAGTCGAAGAGTCGCGCTTTGCTGTTCGGATCGGCGCTCCTCATCCATCTCGTGACCGCGGCGGCCTGCTACGCCTTGGCGCGCGGTGTCGGCGCCCAGCTCTCGATGACGGACGCCGGCGTCCTGATTCCGCCGGTGGTGCTGCTGACGGCGGTCCCGATCTCGATCAGCGGCTGGGGCGTTCGGGAGGGGGCGATGGTCGCCTGCCTCGGTCTGGCCGGCGTCCCTTCCGAGCAAGCGCTGTCGGTCTCGCTGCTGCTGGGCGCCATTAGCGTCATCATCGGGCTTGTCGGAGGTGCGATCTGGCTGGCAAGTCCGGAGCGCGGATCGTATTCCGCGGACAACGCCGCCAAGGCGGCGGAGGAAGCCCCCAGCTACGACGGGCTGGGCAGGGAAGTCTCGAGCCAACCATGACCCGCTTGAGCCCATTGCTGCCGGTGTGGTTTTCACGGGGTGGGATTGCCTCACCCGATCGCCTGTCTCAATTTTCGGTTCCACGATGAAAAATCTGTTCTACGTCCGCCAAACCTGCCGCCTCTGCCATTCGGACAAGCAAGAGCTGGTCGTCCCGATGGCGGGCATGCCCATCGGCACGCCGAACTTCCAGGTCCCTGACGCCAGCGTCGACGATCCCGTGTTCCGCGCCGCGGTGCCGATGGCGCTGCATCTGTGCAGGGATTGCGGCCATCTCCAGATTCTCCATGTCGGCAATCCGGAGATCCAGTACCGCAATTACGTCTACACCACGTCGCTCTCGCTCGGTTTGCGGGAGCACTTCGCGGGCTATGCCGACGACGTCGTCAGCCGCTTCGCCATCGCGCCGGGCTCGCTGGTCGTCGAGCTCGGCAGCAACGACGGATCGCTGCTCGGCTTCTTTAAGGAGCGCGGGATGCGGGTGCTCGGCGTCGATCCCGCCGTCGAGATCGCGCGGCGCGCGACGGAGGCGGGGATCGAGACCATCGGCGATTTCTTCACCGATGCGATCGGACGTCGCATCCTGCAGAGCCACGGTGCGGCGAGCGTCGTGATCGCCAACAACATGATCGCCAATGTCGACAATCTCGATCCCCTGGTGATCGGCGTTCGCGACGTGCTCGCGCCGGACGGATTGTTCGTCTTCGAAACGCAATACGGCGTCGACGTCACCGAGAAGAACCTGCTCGACACCGTCTATCACGAGCACCTGTCGTATTTTAACATCAAGCCGCTGATCCGTTTCTTTGCCCGGCTCGGCATGGAGCTGATCGACGTCCAGCACATCTGGACCAAGGGCGGCTCGATCCGCGTGACCGTGCAGCGCGCCGGGGGCGCCAAGAAACCGTCGGCGGAGGTCGCGCGCTTCGTTGCCGAGGAAGACCGGCTCGGCGTCGATCAGCCTGCCTATTATGCGCCCTACGTGAAGAGGATCGCGGCCATCCGCGACGAGCTGGTCGCGATGGCCGACGCCGCCCATGCGCGCGGTCAGCTCGTCGCCGGCTACGGCGTCTCGGTCGGCACCACGACCCTGCTGCCGCAGTTCGGCCTGGAGAACAAGATCGACTTCCTGGTCGACGACGACCCCAAGAAGGGGAACGTGATGGCCGGCCCGGGCTATGACATCCCGATCCTGCCGCCTGCCGCCCTTTACGAGCGCAAGCCGGCGTTCGTGGTCGTCTTCGCCTGGCGCTATGTCGACCCGATTCGGGCCAAGCACGCCCGCTATTTCGCCGAAGGCGGAAAGTTCGTGGTGCCGCTGCCGGGCGTTTCGATGGTCGACCGGGCCGACTGATCCCGTGGCGGCGGAAGCGGGAGTGCCCCCCGACGGGGCGCTCTGGGGGAGGCGGTTGGAAGCCGCGGTCACGCCGTGCCAGGGTGGGGCAGATAAGCCTTTGATCCGGCTTGGCTCTGATCTCCCGCCTGGAGCGATCGGCTCGCCTGGGCGCGCCCTCTATATCTTGACCTTTGCTCCTATCCGCAGTAGATACCCCGCACTCGCAGCCGGCCCGTTAGACGCGGATCTCCGGCGCGGCTTTGAAATCCCCGAACAATCGAGCCCGGTTTCCGGCTCATCCTTCGAGACAGAGGGCTGGGCCAACGGCGGCTGTTCGGATCCCTGAAATTCATTCGCGTCTGTCGACGGACGTTGGACATCAAAACGATGGCAGTCAGCCCGTTCAAGTTCTTGCAGGAAGTGCGCTCGGAGACCGCCAAGGTCACCTGGCCGACCCGCCGCGAGACCACGATCACCACCATCATGGTGTTCGTCATGGTCGCCGTGGCCTCGATCTTCTTCTTCGCCGCCGACCAGGTCATCCGCGTCCTCATCACCTTCCTTCTGGGCATTCAATGATGGCAACAGCAACCGCTCAACTGTCCGACAAGCGCTGGTACATCGTTCACGCCTATTCGAACTTCGAGAAGAAGGTCGCCGAATCGATCCGCGAGCAGGCCAAGCAGCGCGGGCTCGAGGAGCTGTTCGAGCTGGTGCTGGTGCCGACCGAGAAGGTCACGGAAGTGCGCCGCGGCCGCAAGATCGACGCCGAGCGCAAGTTCTTCCCCGGCTACGTGCTGGTGAAGATGAAGCTGACCGACGAAGCGTTTCATCTGATCAAGAACACGCCGAAGGTCACGGGCTTCCTCGGCGCCGAAAACAAGCCGATGCCGATCTCGGAGGCCGAGGCCATGCGCATCCTGCATCAGGTGCAGGAGGGCGTGGAGCGGCCGAAGGCGTCGGTGTCGTTCGAGATCGGCGAGAACGTGCGCGTGGCCGATGGCCCGTTCGCCTCGTTCTCGGGCGTCGTCGAGGAGATCGATGAGGCGCGCTCGCGCGTGAAGGTCGCGGTGTCGATCTTTGGTCGCGCAACGCCGGTCGAACTGGAATTCGGTCAGGTCGAGAAGGTCTGACCGGGTATTGCGCGAGACCTCGGTCTTGCGCGGCAAGAGGCGTGGGAGGACGAGGGCGGTTGCCAGCCGCCGTTGATCCCGACCACGAACCTGAAACCGCCGGCGACTTGCCGGCCCAACAGGAGTGATACATGGCAAAGAAAGTGACCGGATACCTGAAGCTTCAGGTCCCGGCCGGTGCGGCGAATCCTTCGCCCCCGATCGGTCCCGCGCTCGGTCAGCGCGGTCTCAACATCATGGAGTTCTGCAAGGCGTTCAACGCCCAGACCCAGAAGGAAGAGAAGAACACCCCGATTCCCGTGGTGATCACGATCTACGCCGATCGTTCGTTCACCTTCGAGATGAAGACGCCCCCGATGTCGTTCTTCCTCAAGCAGGCTGCCAAGATCCAGTCCGGCTCGAAGGCGCCGGGCCGCGACAAGGCCGGCAAGGTGACCAAGGCGCAGGTGCGCGAGATCGCCGAGAAGAAGATGAAGGATCTCAATTGCGATTCCATCGAATCGGCCATGAAGATGGTCGAGGGCTCCGCCCGTTCGATGGGCCTGGAAGTTGCGGGGTAAGCGGTCATGGCAATCGGAAAGCGTTTGAACAAAGCCCGCGAAGGTGTTGATCGCGAAAAGCTTTACCCGCTCGCGGACGCCATCAAGATGGTCAAGGAGCGCGCGAAAGCGAAGTTCGACGAGACCATCGAGATCGCGATCAACCTCGGCGTCGATCCGCGTCACGCCGACCAGATGGTCCGCGGCGTCGTGACCCTGCCGAACGGCACCGGCCGTACGCTCCGCGTCGGCGTGTTCGCCCGCGGCGCCAAGGCCGATGAGGCCAAGGCTGCGGGTGCCGACGTCGTCGGCGCCGAAGACCTGGTCGAGAAGGTGCAGAACGGCTCGATCGATTTCGACCGCTGCATCGCCACCCCCGACATGATGCCGCTGGTCGGCCGTCTCGGTAAGGTGCTCGGCCCGCGCGGCCTGATGCCGAACCCGAAGATCGGCACCGTGACCATGGACGTCACCGGCGCGGTGAAGGGTGCCAAGGGCGGCTCGGTCGAGTTCCGCGTCGAGAAGGCCGGCATCCTGCAGGCCGGCGTCGGCAAGGCCTCGTTCTCCGAGGAGAAGCTGGTCGAGAACATCAAGGCCCTGGCGGATGCCGTCGCCAAGGCAAAGCCGGCCGGTTCCAAGGGTACCTACATCCAGCGCGTTGCGGTGTCCTCGACGATGGGCCCCGGCGTGAAGGTCGAGCCGGGCACCATTCTCGGCTAAGGCTTCGAAATGACGTGAGGCGAGGGGCGGAATTGGGCAACCGATTCCGCCCCTCGTCGTTTGTGGCGGCGCTCACCGGAAACAAGAATAATGGCTGACAAGGTTCTGATCTATTCGCGCTTTCCCAAGACGATGATGGCGCGCTTCGCCGAGCGCTTCGAACTGCTCGACACCGGCGGCAAGCCCGCTCGCGACGTGTTTCCGGCCGAGGAACTCGGCGGCATCCGCGCGCTGCTGACCGCCGGCGGCACACCGCTCGGCGCGGAGGCGATGGACCTGTTTCCCAAGCTCGGTGCCATCGTCTGCTACGGCACCGGCTATGACGGCGTCGACCTGAAGGCGGCCGCCAGCCGCAACATCGCGGTCGGCCACAGTCCCGGCGCCAACGCCGCCTCGGTCGCCGACATCGCGATGACCCTGATGCTGGCGACGACACGACGGATCCTGGTCGCCGACCAATATGTCCGCAGCGGCGATTGGGCCGCCTCGAAGCCGTCGCCGATGATGCGCCCGCAGGCCGGCATGCCCGGCCGCCGCATCGGCGTCTACGGCATGGGCGAGATCGGCCGCAAGATCGCGGCGCGCTGCGCCGCTTTCGAGAGCGAGGTCGGCTATTTCAGCCGCACCCGATACGATCTGCCTTATCGATATTTCCCGTCGCTGGAGGCGTTGGCCGACTGGTGCAGCGTGTTGATGATCGCGGTCCGGGCGGGGGCCGAGACCCAGCACGTCGTCGACGCCGACGTCCTGAAGCGCCTCGGCGCGGACGGCTATGTCGTCAACATCTCCCGCGGCTCGGTGATCGACGAGAAGGCCCTGGTGGCGGCCCTTACCGACAAGACCATCGCCGGCGCCGGCCTCGACGTGTTCGAGAAGGAACCGCACCGCCCCGATGCCCTGACCGCGCTGCCGAACGTGGTGTTCGCCCCCCATATCGGCGGCCACACCCTCGAATCGCACGTTGCCATGCAAGCTTGCGTGCTGGCGAACCTGACCGCGTTCTTCGCGGGCAAGCCGCTGCCTTACGCGGTCAGATCGGCCTGAATCGGTCCATATCGGCCGCCCCAGGGCCTGCGGGCAACGGATCGGAACTGGTGTGAATTTTGCTCTTGGCAAGCCGGCAGAGAGCGGTTAAAGAACCGCTTCCGGACGTGCCGGCTTCGGCGGGCGCGTTCGTGCACGCATTCCGAAAACCCGACACGACAGGAGATCATTCCTTTTCAGGACGTCCGTAAGGATTTGCCCGAAAAGGAAGGAAAACCCGTCGGTTGGTGGAATGTGGGCAGGGGTCGGGCGGTTCGCCGGCTGACCTTGTCCTGTCCAAGACTGCAGGCGCCTGCGGGAAATTTCGATTTCTCAACGGCTTAATCGCATGGCCTGCATAGACGGGTGAAGACCGGATTTCACTTCGCATCCAGCTTTAAGGGCTGGTTCGCGAAACGGGTCTGGTTCGGACCTCGACACGCCGTGGGCGCCTTCAGGTGCTCCCGGAGGGCAGGCTTTGAATTGTCGTCTCGCCCGGCGCGTGTCCGAAGGGTCTTTGGCCCCGAGGTTCAGGTTTTGGGTGGGACGATGGGTGCAACCCGGCGGTCCCGCTTTCGCGATGACCGCCAACCGGAGAGAGCTTGCTGTGGAACGAGCGGCAAAAAAAGAGGCGGTCGAACAGCTCAATGAGGTCTTCAAGACCACGAGCGTCGCGGTCGTTGCTCAATATTCCGGCCTCACCGTCGCCCAGATGCAGAAGCTGCGCCAGCAGATGAAGCAGGCGGGTGCCGCGGTGAAGGTCTCGAAGAACCGTCTCGCCAAAATTGCTCTTGAAGGCACTGACGTCGTTGCCATCGGCCCCATGCTGAAGGGACCGACCGTGATCGCCACTTCGAACGATCCGGTAGCGGCGCCAAAGGTCGCCATCGAATTCGCCAAGGCGAACGAAAAGTTCGTCATCATCGGCGGCTCGATGGGGAAGACCGTCCTGAATGTCGACGGCGTGAAGGCGCTTGCCTCGCTGCCGTCGCTTGATGAACTGCGCGGCAAGATCGTCGGCCTCATCGTGGCCCCGGCGACCAAGCTGGCTCAGCTCGCCAATGCGCCCGCGGGCAAGCTCGCGCGCGTCATCCAGGCTCATGCCTCAAAGGGCGAAGCGGCCTGACGCCCTTCGCAAAACTCAAACCCGAACCAGACTTACACGTAAGGAAACTGAACAATGGCTGACTTGCAGAAGATCGTTGACGACCTCTCGAGCCTCACCGTGCTCGAAGCTGCTGAACTGGCGAAGCTCCTCGAAGAGAAGTGGGGCGTTTCGGCTGCCGCGGCTGTCGCCGTGGCCGGTCCGGCTGGCGGTGGCGCTGCTGCCGCTCCGGCGGAAGAGAAGACCGAGTTCACGGTCGTTCTCGCCAGCGCCGGCGACAAGAAGATCGAGGTCATCAAGGAAGTCCGCGCCATCACCGGTCTCGGCCTGAAGGAAGCAAAGGACCTCGTCGAGGGTGCTCCGAAGCCGCTGAAGGAAGGCGTGAACAAGGAAGAAGCCGACAAGATCAAGGCCCAGCTCGAGAAGGCTGGCGCCAAGGTTGAGCTGAAGTAACGCAAGTTACTTCAGCGAAATCCCGGGCTCGCGAAGCGAGACCCGGGATCTCGTCCCAAGATCGCGGATGGCCGGGTCAAGCCCGGTCATGACGATCGGAACGACGGGCGCCAGATGCAAAAGGCGTGCGACGGAACGTCCCGACGCGGGCTGAACACGAAAAAGTGTGGGGATTTGAGGGTTTACCCCTCGAATCTCCACTATTGTCGCCCCATATCGGGTCGGCAGCACGAAAGCGCGGTGGCGGGGGTTCCGGATCCCTGTAAGCCGTTGGGAGAGCAGGCTATTTCGGGCTTTTGCAGTCCGTGAAGACGATCGTTGTGACGGGCGGGCGCGCACCAGCGCCCCGCGCGTCGTTTTGCGTTTTGAAGGTCTGAAGAACAGATTCAGGACATTCTCGCCTGAAACTGAGTCTGCGGCCCCCAAAACGGGTTCGAAAAATTCAACCCGGGGAGCGGTGGCAGCCGCGTCCTGGACGGCGCGCCCAGATCGGGCGACGAAAATGAGAGGCCACGATGGCGCAGCAGACATTCACCGGTCGCAAACGCGTTCGCAAGTTCTTCGGACACATCAAGGAAGTGGCCGAGATGCCGAACCTCATCGAGGTTCAGAAGGCGTCCTATGACCAGTTCCTGATGGTCGATGAACCCCAGGGTGGCCGTCTCGACGAGGGTCTGCAGGCGGTGTTCCGCTCGGTGTTTCCGATCTCCGATTTCTCGGGCACCTCGATGCTGGAATTCGTCCGCTACGAGTTCGAGCAGCCGAAATACGACGTCGACGAGTGCCGTCAGCGCGGCATGACCTTCGCGGCTCCCCTCAAGGTGACGCTGCGCCTCATCGTGTTCGATATCGACGAGGAAACCGGCGCCAAGTCGGTGAAGGACATCAAGGAGCAGGACGTCTACATGGGCGACATCCCGCTCATGACGATGAACGGCACCTTCATCGTCAACGGCACCGAGCGCGTCATCGTCTCGCAGATGCACCGCTCGCCCGGCGTGTTCTTCGACCACGACAAGGGCAAGACCCATTCCTCGGGCAAGCTGCTGTTCGCCGCCCGCGTGATCCCGTATCGCGGCTCCTGGCTCGACATCGAGTTCGACGCCAAGGACATCGTCTATGCGCGTATCGACCGTCGCCGCAAGATTCCGGTGACGTCGCTGATGTTCGCCCTCGGCCTCGACGGCGAGGCGATCCTGTCCACGTTCTACAAGAAGATTCTCTACAAGCGGACCAAGGAAGGCTGGCGCGTTCCGTTCGACGCCAACCGTTTCCGCGGCTATTCGACCGTCAACGACCTGATCGATGCCGACACCGGCAAGGTCGTGCTCGAGGCCGGAAAGAAGCTCACCGTCCGTGCCGCCCGCCAGCTCCAGGAGAAGGGGCTGAAGGCGCTGCGCATGTCCGATGAGGAGCTGGTCGGCAACTACGTCGCCGAGGACCTCGTCAACCCGAAGACGGGCGAGATTCACGCCGAAGCCGGTGAGGAAATCACCGACAAGCTGATGAAGGCGCTCAACGAGCAGGGCTACAAGGAGCTGCCGCTGCTCGACATCGACCACGTCAATGTCGGCCCCTATATCCGCAACACGCTCTCGGCGGACAAGAACATGACGCGCGAGGACGCGCTGTTCGACATCTACCGCGTGATGCGTCCGGGCGAGCCGCCGACGCTGGATTCGGCGCAGGCCATGTTCCAGTCGCTGTTCTTCGACGCCGAACGCTACGACCTCTCCGCGGTCGGCCGCGTCAAGATGAACATGCGCCTCGACCTCGATGCGCCGGACACCCAGCGCACGCTGCGCAAGGAAGACATCCTCTCCGTCATCAAGACGCTGGTGGACCTGCGCGACGGCAAGGGCGAGATCGACGATATCGACCATCTCGGCAACCGCCGTGTGCGCTCGGTCGGCGAGCTCATGGAGAACCAGTACCGCATCGGCCTGCTGCGCATGGAGCGCGCGATCAAGGAGCGCATGTCCTCGGTCGACATCGACACGGTCATGCCTCAGGACCTGATCAACGCCAAGCCGGCGGCTGCCGCCGTGCGCGAGTTCTTCGGCTCCTCGCAGCTCTCGCAGTTCATGGACCAGACCAACCCGCTGTCGGAGATCACCCACAAGCGCCGCCTGTCGGCACTTGGACCGGGCGGTCTGACCCGCGAGCGCGCCGGCTTCGAGGTGCGCGACGTGCATCCGACGCATTACGGCCGCATCTGTCCGATCGAGACGCCGGAAGGTCCGAACATCGGCCTGATCAACTCGCTCGCGACCTTCGCGCGCGTGAACAAGTACGGCTTCGTCGAGACGCCGTATCGCAAGGTCAAGGACGGCCGCGTCACCGACGAGGTCGTGTACCTGTCGGCGATGGAAGAGGGCCGCTACACGGTCGCGCAGGCCAACGTGCCGCTCGACCCGAAGGGCCGCTTCACCGAAGACCTCGTGGTCTGCCGTCATGCCGGCGAAGTCTTGCCGGTGACGCCGGACAAGGTCGACTACATGGACGTGTCGCCGAAGCAGCTGGTTTCGGTCGCCGCGGCGCTGATCCCGTTCCTCGAGAACGACGACGCCAACCGCGCGCTGATGGGCTCGAACATGCAGCGCCAGGCGGTGCCGCTGGTTCGCGCCGAGGCGCCGTTTGTCGGCACCGGCATGGAAGGCGTGGTCGCGCGCGACTCGGGTGCTGCGATCGCGGCGCGCCGTTCGGGCGTGATCGACCAGATCGACGCCACCCGCGTCGTCATCCGCGCCACGGAAGATCTCGATCCGACCAAGTCGGGCGTCGATATCTACCGCCTGATGAAGTACCAGCGCTCCAACCAGTCGACCTGCATCAACCAGCGTCCGCTGGTGAAGGTCGGCGACATCGTCAAGAAGGGCGACATCATCGCCGACGGTCCGTCGACCGATCTCGGCGAGCTCGCGCTGGGGCGGAACGTGCTGGTCGCGTTCATGCCGTGGAACGGCTACAACTTCGAAGACTCGATTCTGCTCTCCGAGCGGATCGTGAAGGAAGACGTCTTCACCTCGATTCACATCGAGGAGTTCGAGGTGATGGCGCGCGACACCAAGCTTGGCCCTGAGGAAATCACCCGCGACATTCCGAACGTCTCGGAAGAAGCGCTGAAGAACCTCGACGAAGCTGGTATCGTCTACATCGGCGCGGAAGTGCGCGCCGGCGACATCCTGGTCGG
Organism: Bradyrhizobium sp. LVM 105; assembly: GCF_003957705.1. Classification (NCBI taxonomy): domain Bacteria; kingdom Pseudomonadati; phylum Pseudomonadota; class Alphaproteobacteria; order Hyphomicrobiales; family Nitrobacteraceae; genus Bradyrhizobium; species Bradyrhizobium sp. LVM 105. The sequence goes on from NZ_QZMV01000005.1 coordinate 325,102, forward strand.
CAAGATCACGCCGAAGGGCGAGAGCCCGATGACGCCGGAAGAGAAACTGCTGCGCGCCATCTTCGGCGAGAAGGCTTCCGACGTTCGCGACACCTCGCTGCGCGTTCCCCCGGGCGTGCAGGGCACGATCGTGGAAGTGCGCGTGTTCAACCGTCACGGCGTCGACAAGGACGAGCGTGCGCTGGCGATCGAGCGGGAAGAGATCGAGCGTCTGGCCAAGGACCGCGACGACGAGCAGGCGATCCTGGACCGCAACGTCTACAACCGTCTTGCCGAGCTGCTCGAAGGACGGCAGGGCATTGCAGGTCCCAAGGGCTTCAAGAAGGACACCAAGATCACCCGCGCGGTGCTCGAGGAGTACCCGAAGTCGCAGTGGTGGCTGTTCGCGTCGCCGAACGACAAGCTGATGGCCGAGATCGAGGCCATGCGGAAGCAGTACGACGAGTCGAAGAAGGGGCTTGAACAGCGCTTCCTCGACAAGGTCGAGAAGCTTCAGCGCGGTGACGAATTGCCGCCCGGCGTGATGAAGATGGTCAAGGTCTTCGTCGCGGTGAAGCGCAAGATCCAGCCCGGCGACAAGATGGCCGGCCGCCACGGCAACAAGGGCGTGGTGTCGAAGATCGTGCCGATCGAGGACATGCCGTTCCTCGAAGACGGCACGCATGCCGACATCGTGCTCAATCCGCTCGGCGTGCCCTCGCGCATGAACGTCGGACAGATCCTCGAGACCCATCTCGGCTGGGCCTGCGCCGGCCTCGGCAAGCGTATCGGCCAGACCGTCGATGCGTACCTGTCGAAGCAGGACATCAAGCCGCTGAAGGAGACCTTGAAGAAGGTCTACGGCGACGACGAGACGATCAAGTCGCTCAACGACAATGAGCTGCTCGAGCTCGGCCACAACTTGAGCCGCGGCGTGCCGATCGCGACGCCGGTGTTCGACGGCGCCAAGGAAGCCGACATCGAGGAGATGCTGAAGCTTGCCGGTCTGGACGCCTCGGGCCAGTCGACCGTCTATGACGGCCGTACCGGCGATCCGTTCGATCGCAAGGTGACGGTGGGCTACATCTACATGCTCAAGCTGCACCATCTGGTCGACGACAAGATCCACGCACGTTCGATCGGTCCGTACTCGCTCGTCACCCAGCAGCCGCTGGGCGGCAAGGCGCAGTTCGGCGGCCAGCGCTTCGGCGAAATGGAGGTGTGGGCGCTCGAGGCCTACGGCGCGGCGTACACGCTCCAGGAGATGCTGACGGTGAAGTCGGACGACGTCGCCGGCCGTACCAAGGTGTACGAGGCGATCGTGCGCGGCGACGACACGTTCGAGGCCGGTATTCCGGAATCGTTCAACGTGCTGGTCAAGGAAATGCGCTCGCTCGGCCTCAACGTCGACCTGCACAACTCCAAGATAGGACCGGCGCCGACGTCGGAAGCGGCCGAGTAATTCGACCTGTCATGCCCGGCCTTTGCGGCCGGGCACCGGCGCCCCGCCCAAGGCCTTGAGGGCAGGGCGCCTGCTTGAAGTGATTTTCGAATTTGCGGCCGGAGGCGACCGGCACGCGAGGAGAAGACGATGAACCAAGAAATTATGAATCTCTTCAACCCGACGACGCCGGCTCAGGTCTTCGACCAGATCCGGATCTCGATCGCGTCTCCAGAGAAGATTCTGTCCTGGTCCTACGGCGAGATCAAGAAGCCGGAGACCATCAACTACCGCACCTTCAAGCCCGAGCGCGACGGCCTGTTCTGCGCCCGCATCTTCGGGCCGATCAAGGACTACGAGTGCTTGTGCGGCAAGTACAAGCGCATGAAGTACAAGGGCATCATCTGCGAGAAGTGCTCGGTCGAGGTCACGCTGTCGCGCGTCCGGCGCGAGCGCATGGGTCATATCGAGCTCGCAGCCCCGGTCGCCCACATCTGGTTCCTGAAGTCGCTGCCCTCGCGCATCGGCCTTCTGCTGGACATGACGCTGAAGGATCTCGAGCGGATCCTCTACTTCGAATACTACGTCGTGCTCGAGCCGGGTCTCACCGCGCTCAAGGACCGTCAGCTGCTGTCCGAGGACGAGTATCTGAAGGCGCAGGACGAATACGGCCAGGACAGCTTCACCGCCATGATCGGCGCCGAAGCGATCCGCGAGCTGCTCAAGGGCATGGACCTCGAGAAGCTGGAGGCCTCGCTGCGCGTCGAGATGCAGGAGACCGACTCCGACATCAAGCACAAGAAGCTCGCCAAGCGCCTGAAGATCGTGGAAGCGTTCCGCCACTCCGGCAACAAGCCGGAATGGATGATCATGACCGTGGTCCCGGTGATTCCGCCGGACCTGCGTCCGCTGGTGCCGCTGGACGGCGGCCGCTTCGCGACCTCGGACCTCAACGACCTCTATCGCCGCGTCATCAACCGCAACAACCGCTTGAAGCGGCTGATGGAGCTGCGCGCGCCGGACATCATCATCCGCAACGAGAAGCGCATGCTTCAGGAAGCGGTCGATGCGCTGTTCGACAACGGCCGCCGCGGCCGCGTCATCACGGGCGCCAACAAGCGTCCGCTGAAGTCGCTCGCCGACATGCTCAAGGGCAAGCAGGGCCGCTTCCGCCAGAACCTGCTCGGCAAGCGCGTCGACTATTCGGGCCGTTCGGTGATCGTGGTCGGTCCCGAGCTGCGCCTGCATCAGTGCGGCCTGCCGAAGAAGATGGCGCTCGAGCTGTTCAAGCCGTTCATCTATTCGCGGCTCGACGCCAAGGGCCTGTCCACCACGGTGAAGCAGGCCAAGAAGCTGGTCGAGAAGGAGCGGCCCGAGGTCTGGGACATCCTGGATGAGGTGATCCGCGAGCATCCGGTGCTGCTCAACCGCGCGCCGACGCTGCATCGCCTCGGCATCCAGGCGTTCGAGCCCGTGCTGATCGAGGGCAAGGCGATCCAGCTTCACCCGCTGGTCTGCTCGGCGTTCAACGCCGACTTCGACGGCGACCAGATGGCCGTGCACGTTCCGCTGTCGCTCGAAGCGCAGCTGGAAGCGCGCGTCCTGATGATGTCGACCAACAACATCCTGCATCCGGCCAACGGTCAGCCGATCATCGTGCCGTCGCAGGACATCGTGCTCGGTCTCTACTACGTTTCGATCATGCGCGAAGGTCTGCCCGGCGAGGGCAAGATCTTCGGCGACATGGCCGAGCTCGAGCACGCCCTGCACGCGAAGGTCATCCACCTCCACACCAAGATCAAGTACCGCTGGCAGGGCATGGACGAGACCGGCAAGGTCTCGACGCGCTGGATCGAGACCACCGCCGGCCGCGTCATGCTCGGCAATCTGCTGCCGAAGAACCCGCGGATTTCGTACGAGATCATCAACAAGCTGATGACCAAGCGCGAGATCTCGGGCGTGATCGACCAGGTCTACCGTCACTGCGGTCAGAAGGAGACGGTAATCTTCTGCGACCGCATCATGGCGCTCGGCTTCTACAACGCGTTCAAGGCCGGCATCTCGTTCGGCAAGGACGACATGGTCGTGCCGCACGGCAAGTGGAAGATCGTCGACACCACCCGTACGCTGGCGAAGGATTTCGAGCAGCAGTACAACGACGGTCTGATCACCCATGGCGAGAAGTACAACAAGGTCGTCGACGCCTGGTCGAAGGCCACGGAAGAAATCGCCAAGGCGATGATGAAGGAGATCTCCTCGACCAAGAAGACGGCGAGCGGGGCCGATGCCGACATCAACTCGATCTACATGATGGCTCACTCCGGTGCCCGCGGTTCGCCGGCCCAGATGCGCCAGCTCGCCGGCATGCGCGGCCTGATGGCCAAGCCGTCGGGCGAGATCATCGAGACGCCGATCATCTCGAACTTCAAGGAAGGCCTCTCGGTGCTCGAGTACTTCAACTCGACCCACGGCGCCCGCAAGGGCCTCGCGGACACCGCGTTGAAGACCGCCAACTCCGGCTACCTGACCCGTCGTCTGGTCGACGTCGCGCAGGACTGCATCATCACGCAGAGCGATTGCGGCACCAAGCTCGGCATCAAGATGCGCGCCATCGTCGATGCCGGCACCGTGGTCGCTTCGCTCGGCTCGCGCATCCTCGGACGCACGGCCTGCGAAGACATCCGCGACAGCTCCGGCAAGGTGATCATCAAGCGCGACACGCTGATGGAAGAGAGCCATCTGGACGCCATCCAGCAGGGTGGCGTGCAGGAGGTGAAGATCCGCTCGGCGCTGACCTGCGAGCTCGTCAACGGCATCTGCGGCAAGTGCTACGGCCGCGACCTCGCCCGCGGCACGCCGGTCAACCACGGTGAAGCCGTAGGCGTCATCGCGGCGCAGTCGATCGGCGAGCCGGGCACCCAGCTCACCATGCGCACCTTCCACATCGGCGGTGCGGCGCAGCTCAACGAGCAGTCCTTCGTCGAAGCCAACTTCGACGGCAAGATCGTGATCAGGAACAAGGCCATCGCCCGCAACAGCGAAGGTCACCTGATCGCGATGGTGCGCAACATGGTGGTGGCGATCGTCGATGCCGACGGCACCGAGCGTGCGACGCACCGTGTCCAGTACGGCTCGCGCCTGCACGTCGACGAGGGCGACATGGTCAAGCGCGGCCAGCGCATCGTCGAGTGGGATCCCTACACCCGTCCGCTCCTCACCGAAGTCGAAGGTACCATCGGCTTCGAGGATCTGGTCGAGGGGCAGTCGATCTCGGAAACGCTCGACGAAGCCACCGGTATCGCCAAGCGCGTGGTCATCGACTGGCGCTCGACCCGCGGCGGCTCGGACCTGCGTCCGGCCATCGTGGTCAAGGGCAAGGACGGCAAGGTGCTCAAGCTCGCCCGTGGCGGCGATGCCCGCTACATGCTGTCGGTCGACGCCATTCTCTCGGTCGACGTCGGAGCCAAGGTCAATCCGGGCGACATTCTCGCCCGTGTCTCGACCGAAAGCGCCAAGACGCGTGACATCACCGGCGGTCTGCCGCGGGTGGCGGAACTGTTCGAGGCACGGCGTCCGAAGGATGCGGCGATCATCGCCGAGATCGCGGGCACCATCCGGTTCGGGCGCGACTACAAGAACAAGCGTCGCATCTCGATCGAGCCGATGGACAAGACCGACGAGCCGCGCGAGTACCTGATCCCGAAGGGCAAGCACATCCACCTTCAGGACGGCGACGTCGTCGAAAAGGGCGACTTCATCGTCGAAGGCAACCCGGCGCCGCACGACATCCTGGCGGTCAAGGGCATCGAGGAACTCGCGGCCTATCTGGTCAACGAGATCCAGGAGGTCTACCGGCTCCAGGGCGTGCTCATCAACGACAAGCACATCGAGGTGATTGTCCGTCAGATGCTCCAGAAGGTGGAAGTCACCGACCAGGGCGATACGGACATGATCTCGGGCGAGCAGGTCGACAAGATCGAGTTCGACGCGTTGAACGAGAAGGCCAAGGAAGAGGGCAAGAAGCCCGCCACGGGAACGCCGGTTCTGCTCGGCATCACCAAGGCGAGTCTCCAGACCCGTTCGTTCTTCTCGGCGGCCTCGTTCCAGGAGACCACCCGCGTCCTCACGGAAGCGGCGGTCAACGGCAAGGTCGATCCGCTCGAAGGCCTCAAGGAGAACGTCATCGTCGGCCGGCTGATTCCGGCAGGTACCGGCGCCTCCATGGCCAAGATCCGCGAAGTCGCCATGAAGCGCGACAAGCTGATCCTGGACGAACGCGAGAAGCAGGCGGCCGTCGTGTCGCCCGCGCCGGAAGCGGAGCTTCCCGCGCTGCCGCCCGCGGAATGATCGTTCATCCGTAGGAATACTGAGGACAATGAAAGGGCCGGCGCAAGCCGGCCTTTTTGCTGCATTCCTCGCTTGCTGCAATGCAGGATCAGCCTTTGTTCATCTTTCCTTCAGGCGTAAAAGGGCTTCTGCTAGGAGAGTTTACACCGGTGGTCCCGCGAAGGGGGGCGGACCGGGAGACCACGGAACTCATATGCTTGATCTCGCAATCGTAGGCGGCGGTCCCGGCGGGCTGATGAGCGCCTGGTACCTGAAGCGCAAGCTTGGCGATCTCTGCCGCGTCACCATCTACGAGGCCTCGGACCGGCTCGGCGGCAAGATCGTCACGCGCAAGTTCGATTCGGCGCCCGCGATCTACGAGGCCGGCGTGGCCGAGATCTACGATTACTCGATGACGGGTCCGGATCCGCTGCGCGAGTTGATCCAGCATTTCGGCCTGCAAACCATCCCGATGGACGCCGAGCAGGTGCATCTTGGCGGCGAGCTGCTGAACGATGTGGCCGGCATGCGCCGCAAATACGGCGCCAAGACCGCGGCTGCGATCGAGGCCTTTCGCAAGCGTTGCACCGAGGTGTTGTCGCCGGTCGAATATTACGAGGGCGTCGGCGCGCACGACAACGAGAATCCCTGGGCTTACAAGACCGCCGAGCAGGTGCTCGACGAGGAGGTCGAGGACGAGACCGCCAAGCGCTTCTTCAAGGTGATGGCGCGCTCTGACATCGCGACCGAGAGCCACAACACCAACGGCCTCAACGCGCTCAAGAACTACCTGATGGATGTCGACGGCTATATCGGCCTCTATTCCATCCAGAACGGCAATGAGCAGCTGATCGAGTGCCTGCAGTCGGAGGTCAACGCCGACATCCAGCTCAATCATCGCGTGCTCGCCGTGGGCAAGGCGCCGACCGGCCGCTACCAGCTCAAGATGATGAACGGCAAGGGACCGGAGACCCGCGACTTCGATCTCGTGCTGGTCTGCCTGCCGCATTCCTGGCTCGCCACGCTCGGCTGGGAAGGCGAGCAGCTGCGCAAGTCGATGGTCAAGCACGTCTCCTATTTCGACCGTCCCGCGCATTACCTGCGCGTCTCGATCCTGTTCGACACGCCGTTCTGGGGCGAGAAGATTCCTGGCGCCTGGTTCATGTCGGAAGCCTTCGGCGGCTGCTGCGTCTACAACGAGGGCGCGCGTCACGACGTCGGCAGGCACGGCGTGCTGAACTGGCTGATTCCCGGCTCCGACGCGCTGGCCTTCGCCAACCTGTCGGACCAGGAGCTGATCGACGCCGCGCTGAAGTCGCTGCCGGCCTCGCTCGGCGATGCGCGTTCGCATTTCATGGAAGGCAAGATCCACCGCTGGCTGTCGTCAGTGAACGCCATACCGGGCGGTCTGCCCGTGCGCGACGTCATGACCAATCACCGGCCGGAGCCGAAGGAGCATCCGGGCATCGTGGTGGTCGGCGACTATCTGTTCGACTCCACGCTCAACGGCCTGCTCGACTCCTCCGACGCCGCTACCGACATCATCCTGACCGAGATGATGCGGCTGCGCCGGGAACGCGCGCAGGAGGACAAGCCGCTCTCCGACAAGATCGATCGCGATTATTTCGAGAACTATCGCGGCCTCGGTCCTTATCACGAGGCGTGGCGCCACTTTACCGACCCCGATTATCTCACCAAGCTGCTCGGCATCGTCTGGGGCAAGACGAAGGGCGTCAGGCTGCTCGTCGCGGGCTCCGCCAGCGGCGAGCTGGTCGGCGCGCTGCGCGAGCGCGGCATCGATGCCTTCGGCATCGAGAACAACCGCGCCATCCACGCCAAGACGCCGAAGGCGCTGAAGAAGTACAACAAGCTCGGCTCGATCACCGACATGCCATTCAAGGACGGCGCGTTCGACTTCGTGTTCGAGACCAGCCTCTGCCACGTTTCCCCGAAGCAGCTGGTCCGCGCGATCCGCGAGCTCAACCGCGTGGTCAAGACCGGCCTCGTGTTCGGATCGATCACCTCGGACATGGCTCCCGCCCTGATCGACCGCTACGACCTGCTGCGCGGGGTCAAGAAACTCGGCACATGGTGGGAATGGTCCGAACTGTTCTTCGGTAATGGTTTCGACCTCTCGATGCACCGCAAGGATTGCACCGATGCGCTCTGGGAGGCGACGCTCGCCGCCAACAAGGGGCCGGGGCAGTGGTACGCCGACGCCGACAGCTTGCGCTATTCCTTCTTCGACAAGGTCGAGGACGAGGACGAGGAATAGCCGCGGGACACGCGTCGAATTCGCCAATTGTTTTGCCGAATTCATCTTGATCGCATAGAATCGGTGCAATAGCGGTTGCCGCTATATCCTGCTTTCTCTGCGGTCATGCCGGCCGTCAGCATCGGTTGGTTTCATGGCATCCAAGCCTCTTTCGCCCGACGACAAGCCTCTCTCTCCCGACAAACAGAAGCTCGCCGCAGAAAAAGCGGCCGAGCTCGACGACAAGCACGCCGCGGCGGCCAAGCCGGACCTCGACGACGAGGAGGATGACGAGGACGAGGCGGACGACGGGCAGGAACTCGATGACGACGATGAGGACGAGGACCTCGTCGTCTTTACTGCCCGCGAAGCCGCCGGCGCGCTCGCGACCATCCTCGGCTTCGTCAAACCCTATCTGACGAACTACAAGCGGATGCTGTCGTTCGTGGCGTTCGGCGTCTTCGTCGAGACGCTGTTCAACGTCATCATGCCGCTCAGCCTCAAGTTTCTCATCGACGAGGCGCTCGGCGAGGAGGACTTCCAGGCGCTGTACAAGATCCTCGGCGTGCTCGCCGTCGCCGGCATCTTCACCTCGATCGTCGCGGTCTGGTACGAGCGCTGGGATGCGCGGCTGGCCGCCTGCATCATCTCGGACGTCCGCAAACGCCTGTTCGAGCACGTTCAGGACTTGCCCGCGGCCTATTTCGGCCGCACCAAGCGCGGCGAGATTCTGTCGCGCTTCTCGGTCGACCTCTCGGCATTCGAAGGCTCGGTGAAGACCTTCGCCAACAGCGCCGCGCTGCCGTTTCTGGAACTGATCGCGGGCATCGTCCTGATGGTGTTCTTGAACTGGCAGCTCGCGGTGGTCGCGCTGCTCGTGTTTCCGATCACGCTGATCGGCCCGCGGATCCTGACGCCCAAGGCAGTGCAGGCCAATTACGAGCAGAAGCTCAACGAGAGCGCGCTGCTCGGCATGGTGCAGGAGAACGTGGCGGCGCAGGCCGTGATCAAGGCATTCAGCCTGCAGCGCAAGATGTTCGGCTTCTTCGCCTTCCGCAACGACGAGACCCGCAGCAGGATCGCCTCGGCCGCTTTCCTGTCGACGATGGTGGAGCGGACGGTCACCATCTCGGTGCTATTGCTGCACCTCGTGGTGCTCGCGATCGGCGCGTATCTCGCGACCAAGGGCCAGATCACCATCGGCACCTTCGTCACCTTCGAGAGCGCGTTCTGGGAGGTCTCCTACAACATCGCCCATCTGATGCATTTCATCCCGGTGTCGATCTCCTCGGCCGCCGCGATCCGCCATATCCAGGAGCTGCTGGACGAGCCGACCCGCGGCGCCGATCGGGCCGGTGCGCCCGATTTGCCGCGCATCACCAACGACATCACCTTCGACCACGTCACCTTCCAGTACGAGGGCAGTCAGACGCCGGTGCTGGATAATCTCAGCCTCAAGCTCGACGCAGGCAAGCGCATCGCGATCGTCGGCCCGAGCGGCTCCGGCAAGAGCACGTTGCTCAACCTGATCCTGCGGCTCTACGTGCCCGACGAGGGGCGCGTCACCATCGACGGCGTCGACGTCCGCAAGGTGACGCTGGATTCGCTGCGCCGGAGCATGGCGGTGGTGTTCCAGGAGAACATGCTGTTCAACATGTCGATCCGGGAGAACATCCGGCTCGGCAAGGAGGGCGCGACCGACGAGGAGGTGGAGGAGGCGGCCAAGAAGGCCGAGATCCACCGCTACATCATGAGCCTGCCGCAGCGATACGACACGCCGGTCGGCGAGCGCGGCGACACCCTGTCGGGCGGCCAGCGCCAGCGCATCGCGATCGCGCGCGCGATCATCCGCAACCCATCTGTGCTGCTGCTCGACGAAGCCACCTCGGCGCTGGACCAGACCACGGAAGCTGCGATCAACCGCACGCTGCTCAAGGTCGCCAAGGGCCGCACCATGATCTGGTCGACCCACCGTCTGACGTCGGTGGTCGAGATGGACGAGATCATCGTCATTTCCGGGGGCAGGGCGATCGAACGCGGCACTCATGCCCAGCTGCTCGCCAAGAACGGGACCTATCGCAAGCTGTGGAACGACCAGATCCACCAGCCGCACGGCGCAGCCGCCCCCGTCGACGATGGCCGAGACGAGGACGACGAAGACGACGACGAGGAATGACCGGCCGCGATTCGGTGATTCCGGTGACCGGCATCGGCGCGGTCCGCACCAGACGACGAGTTTTCGATTCGAAAACTTTGTCGGAGAGCTCTCATTCGAATTGATCGTCAGCGTCGAAACGTCCGCGTGGCCGCCGTCGCGGGCGTTGGTCGCGCGGCAACTTCGGGAGCTCCCCGGTGAAATCTCTGGTGCCGATGACTGCCGAAGCGGAGAGATTAACGCCCCTTAACGCACGGCGAGCAAGAAAAAGCCCTGCCAATGGTTATAAAGTTGCGTTTTACCCGGGTATAAATTGCAACCAGGCTGGCCAAGTGGAGACTGGCCTCCCATATCAGGGGAGCGCGGCAAGGGTGGCAAACAGCGATTTTGACAGGCTCCTGAAGCGCTTCGTGACTGTCGTTTCGCCTTGACTTGAGCGACTCTCACTTATAGAAAGCGCCTCACTTAACGACAGGCGGTGAGCATCGCCAGCGTCGGAACGGGCCACCCGTTAGATCCCCAAGGACCAAGTCCACAAGGGATCGCTCAAGGCGGGCACCAACCTCGACGAATGCCGCTCAAACGCTGTCGATCATAGCTAGGCAATGCCAGTGCGATTCTAGGTCTCTTGAGCAAGTTCTCTTGAGATCGAATTCGGATGCATGACCTCAGTACGCAGGCCGCGGCTCTACGCTGACCGGCCTTAATGCTGCGGTCCTCTGTGGCGTCGAAGCGCTTTCCGCCCGTTGATGGGGCGGTTGGCGCGATTTCGCTTTGTGCGGATAGTTCCGCGGAAGGCGGCCTCGTCGGGCAGGTGGCTCGAAAGAATTTGCAGTCCCGGCAACGGGCTGCGGCAAGACAGCGGATCCGGAAGGGGCCGCGACAGAACAAAGGGTAAGGCCAGGATGCCGACGATCAACCAGCTGATCGCTCAACCGCGTGAAGTGCAGAAGTCGCGCAAGAAGGTGCCGGCGCTGCAGCAGTCGCCGCAGAAGCGTGGTGTTTGCACCCGCGTCTACACCACGACCCCGAAGAAGCCGAACTCGGCGCTTCGTAAGGTCGCCAAGGTGCGCCTGACCAACGGCTTCGAGGTGATCGGCTACATCCCCGGCGAGGGCCATAACCTCCAGGAGCACTCGGTGGTCATGATCCGCGGCGGCCGCGTCAAGGACTTGCCCGGCGTGCGTTACCACATCCTCCGCGGCGTTCTGGATACCCAGGGCGTCAAGAACCGTAAGCAGCGTCGTTCGAAGTACGGCGCGAAGCGTCCGAAGTAAGCGGGAACCAGCTCTATGTCTCGTCGCCACTCAGCGGAAAAGCGCGAAGTCCTTCCCGATCCGAAGTTCGGGAACATCATCGTCACGAAGTTCATGAACTCGGTGATGTATGCCGGCAAGAAGTCGGTCGCCGAGGGCATCGTCTACGGTGCGTTCGGTATCATCGAATCCAAGACCAAGCAGAACCCGCTCGGCGTGTTCGAGCAGGCGCTCGAGAACGTCATGCCGACGATCGAGGTTCGCTCCCGCCGCGTCGGCGGCGCGACCTACCAGGTTCCGGTCGAGGTTCGCTCGACCCGCCGGCAGGCGCTGGGCATCCGCTGGCTGATCTCGGCCGCGCGCGAGCGCAACGAGAAGACCATGACCGAGCGGCTTTCGGCCGAGCTGCTGGACGCATCGAACAACCGCGGGAACGCCGTCAAGAAGCGTGAAGACGTGCATCGGATGGCGGAAGCCAACCGCGCCTTCTCGCATTATCGCTGGTAACGGCGACACACTCGGACTCGCAAGGAACGACTCATGCCCCGCCAACATGCCATCGAGGACTACCGTAACTTCGGTATCATGGCGCATATCGACGCCGGCAAGACCACGACGACCGAGCGCATCCTCTATTACACCGGCAAGAGCCACAAGATCGGCGAAGTGCACGAAGGTGCCGCGACGATGGACTGGATGGAGCAGGAGCAGGAGCGTGGCATCACGATCACCTCGGCTGCGACCACCGCGTTCTGGGCCGGCAAGCGCCTGAACATCATCGACACCCCCGGCCACGTCGACTTCACCATCGAGGTCGAGCGCAGCTTGCGCGTGCTCGACGGCGCCGTCTGCGTGCTCGACTCGAACCAGGGCGTCGAACCCCAGACCGAGACCGTCTGGCGCCAGGGCGACAAGTACAAGGTTCCGCGTATCGTCTTCGCCAACAAGATGGACAAGACCGGCGCCGACTTCTTCAAGTGCCTGACCGACATCGTCGACCGCCTTGGCGCCAAGCCGATCGCGATCCAGCTTCCGATCGGCGCCGAGAACAACTTCAAGGGCCTCGTCGACCTCGTGAAGATGCAGGGCATCATCTGGAACGATGAATCGCTCGGCGCGAAGTTCGATTATGTCGACATTCCCGAGGATCTCGTCGAGCAGGCCAAGGAATACCGCGAGAAGATGGTGGAAGCCGCCGTCGAGCTCGACGACGACGCCATGGCCGCCTATCTCGACGGCAAGGAGCCGGACGAGGCGACGCTGAAGCGGCTGATCCGCAAGGCGGTGCTGACCGGCGCGTTCTATCCGGTGCTGTGCGGCTCGGCCTTCAAGAACAAGGGCGTGCAGCCGCTGCTCGACGCCGTCGTCGACTATCTGCCGTCGCCGATCGACGTGCCCGCGATCAAGGGTACCGACGACCGCGGCAACGAGGTCGTGCGCAAGGCGGACGACAAGGAGCCGCTGGCGCTGCTCGCGTTCAAGATCATGGACGACCCGTTCGTCGGCACCATCACCTTCTGCCGCATCTATTCCGGCGTGCTGCAGAGCGGCACCGGCGTCGTGAACTCGACGCGCGAGAAGAAGGAGCGCATCGGGCGCATGCTGTTGATGCATGCGAACAACCGCGAAGACATCAAGGAAGCCTATGCCGGCGACATCGTCGCGCTGGCCGGCCTGAAGGAAGCGCGCACCGGTGACACGCTGTGCGATCCCGACAAGCAGGTGATCCTGGAGAAGATGGAATTCCCCGAGCCGGTCATCGAGATCGCGATCGAGCCGAAGTCCAAGGCCGACCAGGAAAAGCTGGGCGTGGCGCTGGCCAAGCTCGCCGCGGAGGATCCGTCCTTCCGCGTGTCGACCGACCAGGAGTCCGGCCAGACCATCCTCAAGGGCATGGGCGAACTCCATCTCGACATCAAGGTCGACATTCTCAAGCGTACCTACAAGGTCGACGCCAACATCGGCGCCCCGCAGGTTGCGTTCCGTGAGCGCGTCACCAAGAAGGCCGAGGTCAAGTACACCCACAAGAAGCAGACCGGCGGTACCGGTCAGTTCGCCGAAGTGTCGATCGTGGTCGAGCCGAACGAGCCCGGCAAGGGCTACGAGTTCGAGTCCAAGATCGTCGGCGGTGCGGTTCCGAAGGAATACATCCCCGGCGTCGAAAAGGGCCTCAACAGCGTGATGAGCTCCGGCGTGGTCGCGGGCTTCCCCGTGGTCGACGTCAAGGTTCAGCTCGTCGACGGCAAGTATCACGACGTCGACTCGTCGGCGCTCGCCTTCGAAATCGCAGCGCGCGCGGCATTCCGCGAAGCCTTGCAGAAGGGCAAGTCCGTCCTGCTCGAGCCGATCATGAAGGTCGAAGTCGTGACCCCGGAAGACTACACCGGCTCGGTCATCGGCGACCTGAATTCCCGGCGTGGTCAGATCCAGGGTCAGGACATGCGCGGCAACGCCAACGTCATCAACGCGATGGTGCCGCTCATGAACATGTTCGGTTACGTGAATAACCTGCGCTCGATGAGCCAGGGTCGCGCGACCTTCACCATGCAGTTCGACCACTACGCAGAAGCGCCGGCCAACGTGTCGGCAGAAGTCCAAAAGAAGTTTGCCTGATTGTCGTCGGTCTAAAGCTGACGATTGAACGGAGAGTCAAATGGCCAAAGCAAAGTTTGAACGTAACAAGCCGCACTGCAACATCGGCACCATCGGTCACGTCGACCATGGCAAGACGTCGCTGACCGCGGCGATCACCAAGGTTCTCGCCGAAGCCGGCGGTGCGACGTTCACCGCGTACGACCAGATCGACAAGGCGCCGGAAGAGAAGGCGCGCGGCATCACCATCTCGACCGCGCACGTCGAGTACGAGACGCCGAACCGTCACTACGCCCACGTCGACTGCCCCGGCCACGCCGACTACGTCAAGAACATGATCACCGGCGCCGCCCAGATGGACGGTGCGATCCTGGTCGTGTCGGCCGCTGACGGCCCGATGCCGCAGACCCGCGAGCACATCCTGCTCGCCCGCCAGGTCGGCGTGCCCGCGCTCGTCGTGTTCCTCAACAAGTGCGACATGGTCGACGATCCGGAGCTGCTCGAGCTCGTCGAGCTCGAAGTCCGCGAGCTGCTCTCCAAGTACGACTTCCCGGGCGACAAGATCCCGATCATCAAGGGCTCGGCGCTCGCCGCCCTCGAAGATTCCGACAAGAAGCTCGGCCACGACGCCATTCTCGAGCTGATGAAGAACGTCGACGAGTACATCCCGCAGCCGGAGCGTCCGATCGACCAGCCGTTCCTGATGCCGGTCGAAGACGTGTTCTCGATCTCGGGCCGCGGCACCGTCGTGACCGGCCGTGTCGAGCGCGGCGTCGTCAAGGTCGGCGAGGAAATCGAGATCGTCGGTCTGCGCGCCACGCAGAAGACCACGGTCACCGGCGTCGAGATGTTCCGCAAGCTGCTCGATCAGGGCCAGGCCGGCGACAACATCGGTGCGCTGCTCCGCGGCACCAAGCGCGAAGACGTCGAGCGCGGCCAGGTGCTGTGCAAGCCGGGTTCGGTCAAGCCGCACACCAAGTTCAAGGCTGAGGCTTACATCCTCACCAAGGAAGAGGGCGGTCGCCACACCCCGTTCTTCACCAACTACCGTCCGCAGTTCTACTTCCGCACCACCGACGTGACCGGTGTGGTGCATCTGCCGGAAGGCACCGAGATGGTGATGCCGGGCGACAACATTGCGATGGAAGTGCACCTGATCGTGCCGATCGCGATGGAAGAGAAGCTCCGCTTCGCGATCCGCGAAGGTGGCCGCACCGTCGGCGCCGGCGTCGTCGCCTCGATCATCGAGTAACAAGCGAATAGGGAATGGTGAGTGGCGAATAGGGATCTCTATTCGCTACTCGCTACTCGCCACTCACTAGAGAAAGCACGGCAATGAACGGCCAAAACATTCGTATCCGTCTCAAGGCGTTCGACCATCGTATCCTCGATACGTCGACCCGCGAGATCGTGAACACGGCGAAACGCACCGGCGCGCAGGTCCGCGGACCCATTCCGCTGCCCACCCGCATCGAGAAGTTCACCGTCAACCGTTCGCCCCACGTCGACAAGAAGAGCCGCGAGCAGTTCGAGATGCGCACTCACAAGCGCCTGCTCGACATCGTCGATCCGACCCCGCAGACCGTCGATGCTTTGATGAAGCTCGACCTGGCCGCCGGTGTCGACGTCGAGATCAAGCTCTGAGCATGCCCCGAAAAGTGGGCACCGGTTTTCGGATCGGGTCATGCTCACTTACGAAGATTAGCTAGTCCGCAAGGACAGAAAGAACAGGAAGCAAGCCGATGCGCTCCGGAGTGATCGCACAAAAGGTCGGGATGACGCGGGTCTTTACGGAGGCCGGCGAACATATCCCCGTGACCGTGCTGAAGCTCGGCAATTGCCAGGTCGTAGGCCACCGTACCGAAGAAAAGAACGGTTACGTCGCGCTCCAGCTCGGTTCTGGCAGCCGCAAGACCGTTTACATGCCCAAGGCGGAACGCGGCCAGTTCGCGGTCGCCAAGGTCGAGCCGAAGCGGCGGGTCGAGGAATTCCGCGTCTCGCAGGACGCGATGATCCCCGTCGGCGCCGAGATCCTTGCGGATCACTTCGTCGTCGGTCAGTTCGTCGACGTCACCGGCACCTCGGTCGGTAAGGGGTTCGCCGGCGGCATGAAGCGCTGGAACTTCGGCGGTTTGCGCGCCACCCACGGCGTGTCGGTCTCGCACCGTTCGATCGGTTCGACCGGCGGCCGTCAGGACCCCGGCAAGACCTGGAAGAACAAGAAGATGCCCGGCCACATGGGTGTCGACCGCATCACCACGCTCAACCTTCGCGTCGTCCAGACCGATGTCGAGCGCGGCCTGATCCTCGTCGAAGGTGCCGTTCCCGGCTCCAAGGGCGGCTGGATCCGCGTGCGCGACGCCGTCAAGAAGCCGCTGCCGAAGGAAGCTCCGAAGCCCGGCAAGTTCAAGGTTGCTGGTGACGCGGAAGCCGCTCCGGCTGCGCAGGAGGCGTGAGATGGAATTGAAGGTCACCACCCTCGAAGGTAAGGAAGCCGGCTCGGTCCAGCTCTCCGACACCATTTTCGGCCTCGAGCCGCGCCAGGACATCATTGCACGTTGCGTGCAGTGGCAGCTCAACAAGCGCCAGGCGGGTACGCACAAGGCCAAGGGCCGCGCGGAGATCTGGCGCACCGGCAAGAAGATGTACAAGCAGAAGGGCACCGGCGGTGCTCGTCACGGCTCGGCCCGCGTGCCGCAGTTCCGCGGCGGCGGTCGTGCCTTCGGTCCGGTGGTGCGCTCGCACGCCACCGACCTGCCGAAGAAGGTCCGCGCGCTGGCCCTGAAGCATGCGCTCTCGGCCAAGGCCAAGGACGGCGATCTCGTCGTGATCGACAAGGCCGCGCTGGAAGCCGCCAAGACCAAGGCGCTGCTCGGTCATTTCTCGGGTCTGGGCTTGACCAACGCGCTGATCATCGACGGTGCCGAGCTCAACAACGGTTTTGCCGCTGCGGCCCGCAACATCCCGAACATGGACGTGCTGCCGATCCAGGGCATCAACGTCTACGACATCCTGCGCCGTCAGAAGCTCGTTCTGACCAAGGCCGCCATCGATGCGCTGGAGGCGCGCTTCAAATGACGAAGAACATCGAGGCTCGCCACTACGACGTGATCGTTGCGCCGGTCGTGACCGAAAAGGCGACGATCGCCTCCGAGCACAACAAGGTGCTGTTCAAGGTCGCCGCGAAGGCGACCAAGCCGCAGATCAAGGAAGCGATCGAGAAGCTGTTCGACGTCAAGGTCAAGAGCGTCAACACGCTGGTCCGCAAGGGCAAGACCAAGGTCTTTCGCGGCAATCTCGGCTCGCAGTCGAACACCAAGCGCGCGATCGTGACCCTCGAAGAGGGCCACCGGATCGACGTCACCACCGGTCTGTAAGGTCGTACGACGATGGCACTGAAGAAATTCAACCCCACGACGCCGGGCCAGCGCCAGCTGGTCATGGTCGATCGTTCGGCCCTCTACAAGGGCAAGCCGGTCAAGGCGCTCACCGAGGGCAAGCATTCCTCGGGCGGCCGCAACAACACCGGCCGCATCACCGTGCGCTTCCGTGGCGGCGGTCACAAGAAGACGCTGCGCACCGTCGATTTCAAGCGCGAGAAGATCGACGTTCCCGCGACCGTCGAGCGGCTCGAGTATGATCCGAACCGCACCGGTTTCATCGCGCTGATCAAGTATCAGGACGGCGAGCAGGCCTACATCCTGGCGCCGCAGCGCCTGGCCGTGGGCGACACCATCGTCGCCGGCAACTACGTCGACGTGAAGCCGGGCAACGTCATGCCGCTCGGCAACATGCCGGTCGGCACGATCATCCACAACATCGAGGTCAAGATCGGGAAGGGCGGCCAGCTCGCCCGTTCGGCCGGCACCTACGCCCAGCTCGTCGGCCGCGACCAGGACTACGTCATCATCCGCCTGAATTCGGGCGAGCAGCGCCTGGTGCACGGCCGTTGCCGCGGCACGATCGGCGCGGTGTCGAACCCGGATCACATGAACACCTCGATCGGCAAGGCCGGTCGCAAGCGTTGGATGGGCCGTCGCCCGCACAACCGCGGTGTCGCGATGAACCCGATCGACCATCCGCACGGCGGTGGTGAAGGTCGTACCTCGGGCGGCCGCCACCCGGTCACGCCGTGGGGCAAGCCGACCAAGGGCAAGAAGACCCGCACCAACAAGTCGACCAACAAATTCATTCTCCTAAGCCGCCACAAGCGGAAGAAGTAAGGAACGCCGGACATGGTTCGTTCAGTCTGGAAAGGCCCGTTCGTCGAGGGTTCTCTGCTCAAGAAGGCAGATGCCGCGCGCGCGTCCGGCCGTCACGACGTCATCAAGATCTGGAGCCGTCGTTCGACGATCCTGCCGCAATTCGTCGGCCTGACCTTCGGCGTCTACAACGGTCAGAAGCACGTGCCGGTGGCCGTCAACGAGGAAATGGTCGGTCACAAGTTCGGCGAGTTCTCGCCGACCCGGACCTTCCATGGCCACTCCGGCGACAAGAAAGCCAAGAAGGCTTGAGGATTAAACGATGAGCAAACCTAAGCGCGAACGGAGCCTCGCCGACACCGAGGCCAAGGCGGTCGCCCGGATGCTGCGGGTGAGCCCGCAGAAGCTCAACCTGGTCGCCCAGCTCATTCGCGGCCGGAAGGCTGCTGCTGCGCTCGCCGATCTGCAGTTTTCGCGCAAGCGGATCGCGGTCGACGTGAAGAAGTGCCTGGAATCGGCTATCGCCAACGCCGAGAACAACCACGACCTCGACGTCGACGATCTCGTCGTGGCGCAGGCCTTCGTCGGCAACGGTCTGGTGATGAAGCGCTTCGCCGCTCGCGGCCGCGGCCGCTCGGGCCGGGTCTACAAACCATTTTCGCAGCTGACGATCATCGTTCGTCAGGTCGAAGCTGAAGCCGCCGCTTAAGGGCGCAGGAGAACACGATGGGTCAAAAGATCAATCCGATCGGTCTGCGCCTCGGCATCAACCGTACCTGGGATTCCCGCTGGTTCGCCGGCAAGCAGGAATACGGCAAGCTGTTGCACGAGGACGTCAAGATCCGTGAGATCCTGCACAAGGAGCTCAAGCAGGCGGCCGTCGCCCGCATCGTGATCGAGCGTCCGCACAAGAAGTGCCGCGTCACCATCCACTCGGCCCGTCCGGGCGTGGTGATCGGCAAGAAGGGCGCCGACATCGACAAGCTGCGCAAAAAGGTCGCGGACATCACCTCGTCCGACGTCGTCATCAACATCGTCGAGATCCGCAAGCCGGAGCTCGATGCGACGTTGGTGGCCGAGTCGATCGCGCAGCAGCTGGAGCGCCGCGTGGCGTTCCGCCGGGCCATGAAGCGCGCCGTGCAGTCGGCGATGCGTCTCGGCGCGGAAGGCATCCGCATCAACTGCTCGGGTCGTCTGGGCGGTGCGGAAATCGCGCGTATGGAATGGTACCGCGAAGGTCGCGTGCCGCTGCACACGCTGCGCGCCGACATCGACTACGGCGTTGCGACCGCGTTCACGACCTTCGGCACCTGCGGCGTCAAGGTCTGGATCTTCAAGGGCGAGATCCTCGAGCACGATCCGATGGCCCAGGACAAGAGAATGGCCGAAGGCGAGACGGGTGGCAGCAGCGATCGTGGTGGCCGTCAGCGCCGCGATACGGCTGCAGCCTGATCTGCACTGAGAATTTGAGGGCTCAAAGCCATGATGCAACCTAAGAAAACGAAGTTCCGGAAGGCGCATAAGGGCCGCATCCACGGCGTTGCGTCTTCGGGCGCGACGTTGGCGTTCGGCCAGTTCGGCCTGAAGGCGACCGAGCCTGAGCGCGTCACCGCGCGCCAGATCGAGGCCGCTCGCCGCGCGCTGACCCGCCACATGAAGCGCGCCGGCCGCGTCTGGATCCGCGTGTTCCCGGACGTTCCGGTGTCGAAGAAGCCGGCCGAAGTCCGCATGGGCTCCGGCAAGGGTTCGCCGGAATTGTGGGTCGCGCGCGTCAAGCCGGGCCGGGTGCTGTTCGAGATCGACGGCGTCAACACCCAGACGGCGCGTGAGGCGCTGACCCTGGCGGCCGCCAAGCTGCCGATCAAGACGCGCTTCGTCGAGCGCATTGCGGAGTAATGGCCATGGCCCAGATGAAGATCGAAGACATCCGTGCGATGAGCCCCGACCAGCAGGATGACGCCATCCTGAACCTGAAGAAGGAGCGCTTCAACCTGCGCTTCCAGCGCGCCACCGGGCAGCTCGAGAACACCTCGCGCCTGCGCGAGGCCCGCCGTGACATCGCCCGGATCAAGACCGTCGCCGCGCAGACGCGCGCCAAGAAGAAGTAAGAGGCTTACGAAGATGCCGAAACGTACTTTGCAGGGCGTGGTCGTCAGCGACAAGCAGGCCAAGACCATCGTGGTGCGCGTTGACCGCCGCTTCACGCATCCGATCTACAAGAAGACGATCCGCCGATCGAAGAACTACCACGCGCACGACGAGAGCAACGAGTTCAAGCCGGGCGACATGGTGTGGATCGAGGAATCGAAGCCGATTTCGAAGTTGAAGCGCTGGGTCGTGATCCGGGGCGAGCACAAGAAAAGCGCCTGATCTGTTGGCTTTAGCCGACTGACTTCAGGGAAATGTTGAGCGCCGGCTGGGCTGGCGCAAAGAGAAGAGGACGAGGTGCATCAATGATTCAGATGCAGACCAACCTCGACGTGGCCGACAATTCTGGCGCACGCCGTGTCATGTGTATCAAGGTGCTCGGGGGCTCCAAGCGCCGCTACGCCACGATCGGCGACATCATCGTCGTCTCGATCAAGGAAGCGATTCCGCGTGGCAAGGTGAAGAAGGGCGACGTGATGAAGGCCGTCGTGGTGCGCGTCCGCAAGGACATCCGCCGCGCCGACGGTTCGGTCATCCGCTTCGACCGCAACGCCGCCGTTCTGATCAACAATCAGTCCGAGCCGGTCGGCACCCGTATCTTCGGGCCCGTGCCGCGCGAGCTGCGCGCTAAGAACCACATGAAGATCATCTCGCTCGCGCCGGAGGTGCTGTGATGGCTGCGAAGATCCGCAAGGGCGACAAGGTCGTCGTGCTGACCGGTCGCGACAAGGGCCGGACCGGCGAAGTGTTCGAAGTGCGTCCCGACGCCGGCACGGCGCTGGTGCGCGGCATCAACATGGTCAAGCGTCACCAGAAGCAGACGCAGGCCCAGGAGGGCGGCATCATCTCGAAGGAGTCGCCGATCCAACTGTCCAACATCGCGTATGTCGGCAAGGACGGAAAGCCGACCCGCGTCGGATTCAAGATTCTGGCGGACGGCAAGAAGGTCCGCATCGCCAAGAGCTCGGGAGCTGAGATCGATGGCTGAGGCCGCTTACACCCCGCGCCTGCGCGCGGAATACGACGCGAAGATCCGCACGGCTCTGACCGAGAAGTTCGGTTATGAGAACGTCATGCAGGTTCCGCGCCTGGACAAGGTCGTGCTGAACATGGGCGTCGGTGACAGCGTCAACGACCGCAAGAAGGCCGAGACCGCCGCCGCCGAGCTGACCCAGATCGCCGGCCAGAAGGCGATCGTGACCTATTCGCGGATCGCGATCGCGACCTTCAAGCTGCGCGAGAACCAGCCGATCGGCTGCAAGGTCACGCTGCGCAAGGCCCGCATGTACGAGTTCATCGATCGCCTGGTGACGGTCGCGCTGCCGCGCGTCCGCGACTTCCGCGGCCTGAACCCGAAGAGCTTCGACGGCCGCGGCAATTATTCGCTCGGCATCAAGGAGCACATCATTTTCCCCGAGATCGACTTCGACAAGGTCACGGAAGCCCGCGGTATGGACATCACCGTCTGCACCACGGCCAAGACCGACGAAGAGGCGAGGGCCTTGTTGACCGCTTTCAATTTCCCGTTCCGGCAGTGAGACGCTGACCTAAAGCCTCTCAAACGCGGATACCCAGGAGCCAAGCATGGCAAAGAAGAGTTCAGTCGAGAAGAACAACCGGCGCAAGCGGATGGTGAAGAACGCCGCCGCCAAGCGCGAGCGGTTGAAGGCGATCATCGCCGACAAGGCGCTGCCGATGGAAGAGCGGTTCGCCGCGACCCTGAAGCTGGCGGAAATGCCGCGCAACTCGTCGGCGACCCGCATTCGCCTGCGTTGCGAGCTGTCGGGCCGTCCGCGCTCGAACTACCGCAAGAACAAGCTGTCCCGTATCGCGCTGCGCGAGCTTGGCTCCAAGGGCATGGTCCCGGGCCTCGTGAAGTCCAGCTGGTAAGGAGGGTCGTTTAGATGTCTACGCACGATCCAATCAGCGATCTGATCACCCGTATCCGCAACGCGCAGATGCGCTCGAAGAGCAAGGTCTCGACGCCCGGCTCGAAGATGCGCGAGAACGTGCTCGAGGTCCTCAAGTCCGAGGGTTACATCCGCGGCTACGCCACGCTCGAGCATTCCTCGGGCCGCAGCGAGATCGAGATCGAGCTGAAGTATTTCGACGGCGAGCCCGTCATCCGCGAGATCGAACGTGTCTCCAAGCCCGGGCGCCGCGTCTACGCCTCGGTGAAGAACCTGCCGCGGGTCAACAACGGGCTCGGCATTTCGGTGTTGTCGACGCCGAAGGGGATCATGGCCGACCACAGCGCGCGCGACGCGAATGTGGGCGGTGAAGTCCTCTTCACGGTGTTCTGAGAAGGATTTTTCATCCATGTCACGTGTTGGCAAAAGGCCTGTGGCGGTGCCGTCGGGTGTTACCGCGACTGTCGATGGGCAGACCGTCAAGATGAAGGGGCCGAAGGGCCAGCTTCAGTTCGTCGTCCATGACGACGTCGAGGTGAAGCTCGATAGCGGCCAGATCAAGGTTCAGCCGCGCTTCGAGACCAATCGCGCGCGTGCCCTGTACGGGACCGCTCGCGCCCAGGTCGCGAATCTGGTCGAAGGCGTCACCAAGGGCTTCGAGAAGAAGCTCGAGATCACCGGCGTCGGTTACCGCGCCGCGATGCAGGGCAAGAACCTGCAGCTCGCGCTCGGGTACAGCCACGACGTGGTCTACGCGATCCCGGAAGGGATCACGATCACGGTGCCGAAGCCGACCGAGATCACGGTGTCCGGCAGCGACATCCAGCGTGTCGGCCAGGTCGCGGCCGAGATCCGCAGCTATCGCCCGCCGGAGCCCTACAAGGGCAAGGGCGTGAAGTATGTTGGCGAATTCATCTTCCGCAAGGAAGGCAAGAAGAAGTAACGGAGCCGGTCATGTCCAAAGCCAAGGTTACCAATGCCCGGCGCAAGCGGAGTGTGCGGCTGAAGCTGCGCCGCTCCGGTGGTGGTCGTCCGCGTCTGTCGGTGTTCCGCTCGTCCAAGCACATCTACGCCCAGGTCATCGACGACCTGAAGGGCGAGACGCTGGCCTCTGCCTCGTCGCTCGAGAAGTCGATGCGCGACGGCGGCAAGACCGGCGCCGACATCGATGCGGCAAAGGCGGTCGGCAAGCTGCTGGCCGAGCGCGCCGCCGAGAAGGGTGTCAAGGAAGTCGTGTTCGATCGGGGCAGCTACCTCTATCACGGGCGCGTCAAGGCTCTCGCCGACGCTGCGCGTGAGAGTGGGCTGAGCTTCTAACGGAATTTGAGGATTGAGGCGTAAGCCTCTGAAGGATTGGAAAAACCATGGCAGCTGAACGCGAACAACGTGGTGGACGCGATCAACGCGGCGGCGGACGTGAACGCAGGGAGCGCGAGGAGCGCGACAGCGAGTTCGTCGACAAGCTCGTCCACATCAATCGCGTGGCCAAGGTCGTCAAGGGCGGCAAGCGCTTCGGTTTCGCAGCGCTGGTCGTGATCGGCGACCAGAAGGGCCGCGCCGGCTTCGGTCACGGCAAGGCGCGCGAAGTGCCCGAGGCGATCCGCAAGGCCACCGAGTCCGCCAAGCGCAACCTGACCCGCGTGTCGCTGCGCGAGGGCCGCACGCTGCATCACGACATCGCCGGCCGTCATGGCGCGGGCCGAGTCTACCTGCGTGCAGCTCCGGCCGGTACCGGGATCATCGCCGGTGGTCCGATGCGCGCCGTGTTCGAGACGCTCGGTGTCCAGGACGTGGTGGCGAAGTCGATCGGCTCGTCGAACCCCTACAACATGGTTCGTGCGACCTTCGACGCGCTGAAGCACCAGGACTCGCCGCGCTCGGTCGCTGCCCGCCGCAATATCAAGGTGTCCACCCTCCAGTCCCGCCGTATCGGTGGCGACGCCGAGGCGGCTGCCGACTAACGGAAGCTTTTCGGAGTAGACTCCCATGGCCAAGGCCGCAAAGACGATCAAGCTCGAGCAGACCGGCAGCGCGATCCGCCGCCATCACTCGCAGCGCTCGACGCTGATTGGGCTCAAGCTCAACAAGATCGGCCGCACCAGCGAACTGCCGGATACCCCGGCGGTTCGTGGCATGATCGAGAAGGTTCACCATCTCGTCCGCATCGTCGACGAGAAGTAAGCAAGGGCGCACGGTCCCGAACAGCGGGCTACCCGTTTTCGGCGAAGATCAGGCGCAAGACACAAGGAGAAGGGCGATGAAGCTCAGCGATATCGCCGACAACGCCGGCTCGCGCAAGAAGCGTATGCGCGTCGGCCGCGGCATCGGTTCGGGCAAGGGCAAGCAGTCCGGCCGCGGCGGCAAGGGCCAGACCGCGCGTTCCGGCGTGCGCATCAAGGGTTTCGAAGGCGGCCAGATGCCGATGCATCGCCGCCTGCCCAAGCGCGGCTTCAACAACATCTTCCGCGTCGAGTTCGCCGAGATCAATCTCGACCGGCTCCAGGAAGCGGTCGATGCCAAGAAGATCGACGCCGGCAGCGTCGTGAACGTCGAGGCCCTGGTGAAGGGCGGCGTGCTGCGCCGCGCCAAGGGCGGCCTGCGGCTGCTCGGCCGTGGCGAGCTCAAATCCAAGCTCAACATCGAAGTCCACGGCGCCAGCAAGACCGCGATTGAAGCGGTCGAGAAGGCCGGCGGCTCGGTGAAGATCCTCGCCCCTGCCAAGGAAGAAGGCGAGGCGGCGTAACAACTGCGTCATCGGCCCGCGGCGCGCGGGCCTTTACGCATGTGGGACGATGGACTTATCGAAGCCGAGCCCCAGATAATGTCCGGTGTCCGGTATAATGTAGCCCGGCCGCGGGCATGACGGCGCGATAGGCGGCGGGAGAAAGTCCAAGATGGCCTCTGCAGCGGAACAACTGGCAGCCAATCTCAATTTCAGTGCGTTCGCCAAGGCTGACGAACTGAAGAAGCGCATCTGGTTCACCCTGGGTGCGCTGCTCGTTTATCGGCTCGGGACCTATATCCCGCTTCCCGGCATCGATCCCAATGTCTGGGAGCAGGTGTTCCGCTCCCAGGCGGGCGGCATCCTCGGCATGTTCAACATGTTCGCCGGCGGCGGCATCCACCGCATGGCGATCTTCGCGCTGAACATCATGCCGTATATCTCGGCCTCGATCATCATCCAGCTCCTCACCACCGTCTCGCCGCAACTCGAGGCGCTGAAGAAGGAGGGCGAGTCGGGCCGCAAGCTGCTGAACCAGTACACCCGCTATCTCACCGTGATCCTGGCCGCGTTCCAGTCTTACGGCATCGCGGTCGGCCTCGAAGGCGCCGGCAACGTCGTCAGCGAGCCCGGCATGTTCTTCCGCCTCTCGACCGCGATCACGCTGACCGGCGGCACCATGTTCCTGATGTGGCTGGGCGAGCAGATCACCTCGCGCGGCATCGGCAACGGCATCTCGCTGATCATTCTCGCCGGCATCGTCGCCGAGCTGCCCGCCGCCCTCGCCAACATGCTCGAGCTCGGCCGTCAGGGCGCGATGTCGACCGGCCTGATTCTGGTCGTCATCATCATGGCCGTCGCCGTGATCGCCTTCATCGTGTTCATGGAGCGCGCGCAGCGCCGCCTCCTCATCCAGTATCCGAAGCGCCAGGTCGGCAACAAGATGTTCGAGGGCCAGTCCTCGCATCTGCCGCTCAAGCTCAATACCTCCGGCGTGATCCCGCCGATCTTCGCGTCCTCGCTGCTGCTGCTGCCGACAACGGTCGCGAATTTCAACGCGGGCAGCGGGCCGGAATGGTTCCAGTGGATCAACACCCAGCTCGGCCACGGCCGTCCGCTGTTCCTGTTCATGTATCTGGCGCTGATCGTGTTCTTCGCCTTCTTCTACACCGCGATCGTGTTCAACCCGACCGAAACCGCGGACAATTTGAAGAAGCATGGCGGTTTCATTCCGGGCATCCGTCCCGGCGAGCGCACCGCGGAATATATCGACTACGTGCTCTCGCGCATTACCGTGCTCGGCGCTGTCTATCTGGCGATCGTCTGCTTGATCCCGGAGATCCTGATCTCCTACGCCTCGGTGCCGTTCTACTTCGGCGGCACCTCGCTGCTGATCGTCGTCAGCGTCACCATGGATACGGTGGCGCAGGTGCAGGGCTATCTGCTGGCGCATCAGTACGAAGGCCTGATCCGCAAGTCGAAGCTGCGCGGCCGTCGCCGCTAGACGCGGCGTGCTCTCAAGGCGGCGCGACCGCGCCGCCGATTCGCCGCGTGAACAGCACGCCGCCGCCTGGAGGCGATCAACCAACGGTTCGGTCGCTTCGGCAGAGCTGCTCTCACTGCTGCGCAATCACTGATTTCAAAGCCCTTCTTGGCGTCCACCCATCTGCTCTCCTATGATAGGGTAGCGGTGCAGCGCCGATTGTGGTTTGCACTGTTCTTCGATTTCAAACACAGGTGCGCGACGTATCGCTCACCAATCCGGGGGGCGTACGCCGATGAGAATTATACTTCTGGGACCGCCGGGGTCGGGCAAGGGGACGCAGGCGCAGCTGTTGGTGCAGCGCTATGGCATCGTCCAGCTCTCGACCGGCGAGATGCTGCGCGCCGCGGTGGCGGCCGGAACGCCGGTCGGACTCAAGGCCAAGGAGATCATGGCCAGCGGCAGCCTCGTGCCCGACGAGGTCGTGGTCGGAATCATCTCCGATCGCATCGACCAGCTCGACGCCAGGAACGGTTTCATCCTCGACGGCTTCCCGCGCACCGTGCCGCAGGCCGAAGCGCTCGACGAACTGCTCAAGGCCAAGCGCCTCAAGCTCGACGCCGTGATCGAGCTCCGCGTCAACGAGAGCGCGCTCCTGCACCGTGTCGAAACCCGCGTCGCCCAGATGCGGGAGCGTGGCGAGGAGGTCCGGCTCGACGACACGCCGGAGGTTCTGACCAAGCGACTCGCCAACTACCGCAGCCAGACGGAACCGCTGATTCACTACTATTCCGAGCGGCGGAAGCTCTCGACCATCGACGGTATGATGGCCATCGACGAGGTCACCCGCGCCATTGATCGCCAGCTCCAGGCGCTGGGGGCGGTCGAGCCCCAGGAGGCTGGCAAGGGAAAGACCAGGAGCGCGGCCAAGACCGCCCCGGTCAAGAAGGCCAAGGCGGCGAAGAAATCGGCCAAAAAGCCGGCGAAAGCAGCCAAAAAGGCCGCCAAACCGGCCAAATCCGCCAAAAAGGCAAGCAAGAAGGCCGTGAAGGGTCCCAGGAAGGCGGCCAAGAAAAGCGTCAAAAAAACGGTCAAGAAGGCAGCCAAGAAGACCGCCAAGAAGGCGGTCAAAAAGGGTGCCAAGAAGGTTGCAAAAAAGGTCACGAAAAAGCGAGCCAAGCGCTAGCAGCGGTTGACGAAAGCCCCCGGAATCCCCTAATAAGCCCCGCATCCAAGTCGGATAGTTTCAGACGATGCCGGGCCCCAGGAAGACCGGGGGAGGGCGTCGTGTTCGCGTTTGTGAACACCTGCCCGAGAACACAAGCACTTAAAGCCCGATCCTGACGAGGATCGGCAACAGGAGAGAAGGCCGTGGCCCGTATTGCCGGCGTGAACATTCCCACCAACAAGCGCGTGCTGATCGCGCTCCAGTACATCCATGGCATCGGTCAGAAGATCGCCGGTGAGATCCTGGAGAAGGTGAAGATCCCCGTGGATCGTCGCGTCAATCAGCTCAGCGACGCTGAAGTGCTCCAGATCCGCGAAGTGATCGACCGCGACTATCTCGTCGAGGGCGACCTGCGCCGCGAGGTCGGTATCAACATCAAGCGTCTGATGGACCTCGGCTGCTATCGCGGTCTGCGTCATCGTCGCGGTCTGCCGGTGCGCGGCCAGCGCACCCACACCAATGCGCGTACGCGCAAGGGTCCGGCGAAAGCCATCGCCGGCAAGAAGAAGTAAGCTCGCGAATAGGGAATGGCGAATGGCGAGTAGGGAGCATCCCTATTCGCCATTCGCTACTCACTATTTGCTTCCACAGGTGTAGCCGCTGGCATTACGGCGGCGTTTGAGATCTTCAGGAAAGGGACTCAATGGGCAAGGAAGCCACCCGCGTTCGTCGTCGTGAGCGCAAGAACATCGCCTCCGGCGTCGCGCATGTGAACTCGTCGTTCAACAACACGACCATCACCATCACTGACGCGCAGGGCAACACGATTGCCTGGTCCTCCGCCGGCACGATGGGCTTCAAGGGCTCGCGCAAGTCGACCCCGTACGCGGCGCAGGTTGCCGCCGAGGACGTGTCCAAGAAGGCGCAGGAGCACGGCATGCGCACGCTGGAAGTCGAAGTCGCCGGTCCCGGTTCGGGCCGCGAATCGGCGCTCCGTGCGCTTCAGGCCGCCGGCTTCACCGTCACCTCGATCCGCGACGTGACCACGATCCCGCACAACGGTTGCCGTCCGCGCAAGCGTCGTCGCGTTTGATTTTTACGAGTTGCGGGCGCATCGGCGCCCGCAATGACTTTGCAAGAAGCCGCAGGAATGCTCTGCGGCCTTTCTCCAACGCCAGTATTTGATGCCTCAAATTGGCTGGCCTGTATGGGTGAAACAGTGACGATCCAGAAAAATTGGCAAGAACTGATTCGGCCGAACAAGCTCCAGGTGACGCCCGGCAGCGATTCCTCGCGTTTCGCGACGATCGTCGCCGAGCCGCTCGAGCGCGGCTTCGGCCAGACGCTCGGCAACGCCCTGCGCCGTATCCTGCTCTCTTCGCTCCAGGGCGCGGCGGTGCAGTCGGTGCACATCGACGGCGTGCTGCACGAGTTCTCCTCGATCGCGGGCGTCCGTGAGGACGTCACCGACATCGTGCTGAACATCAAGGACATCTCGATCAAGATGCAGGGCGAAGGCCCCAAGCGCATGGTCGTGAAGAAGCAGGGCCCCGGCGTCGTCACCGCCGGTGACATCCAGACCGTCGGCGACGTCGTCGTGCTCAACCCGGACCTGCAGATCTGCACCCTCGACGAGGGCGCCGAGATCCGCATGGAGTTCACGGTCGCCACCGGCAAGGGCTACGTGCCCGCCGAGCGCAACCGTCCCGAGGATGCGCCGATCGGCCTGATCCCGGTCGACAGCCTCTACTCGCCGGTCCGCAAGGTCTCCTACAAGGTCGAGAACACCCGCGAGGGCCAGATCCTCGACTACGACAAGCTGACCATGACGATCGAGACCAACGGTGCGATCTCGCCGGACGACTCGGTGGCTTACGCTGCCCGCATCCTGCAGGACCAGCTCAACGTGTTCGTCAACTTCGAAGAGCCGCGCAAGGAAGTCGCCCAGGAGATCATCCCGGACCTCGCCTTCAACCCGGCCTTCCTCAAGAAGGTGGACGAGCTCGAGCTGTCGGTGCGTTCGGCCAACTGCCTGAAGAACGACAACATCGTCTATATCGGCGACCTCGTGCAGAAGAGCGAAGCCGAAATGCTCCGCACCCCGAACTTCGGCCGCAAGTCACTGAACGAGATCAAGGAAGTGCTGGCCCAGATGGGTCTGCATCTCGGCATGGAAGTGCCGGGATGGCCGCCGGAGAACATCGACGAGCTCGCCAAGCGCTTCGAGGATCATTACTGAGTTTGGCGAATGGGGAGTGGCGAATAGCGAATACAACTCGCTACTCGCCATTCACTACTCGCTATCCGGGCGAACGCAGGCAGCCCACCTGAGCAACATGTCCGACGAACCGTCGCGGCAGTTTTAACGTAAGGACTTACTCACATGCGTCACGGCAAGGTTCATCGGAAGCTCAACCGCACCGCCGAGCATCGCAAGGCGATGTTCGCCAACATGGCGGCCGCGCTGATCAAGCACGAGCAGATCGTCACCACGCTGCCGAAGGCCAAGGAGCTCCGTCCGATCGTCGAGAAGCTCGTCACCCTCGGCAAGAAGGGCGGCCTGTCGCTGCGCCGCCAGGCGATCTCGGAGCTGCGCGACGTCGACATGGTCAGGAAGCTCTTCGACACGCTGGCGACCCGCTACAAGGACCGCCAGGGCGGCTACACCCGCATCATCAAGGCCGGCTTCCGCTACGGCGACAACGCCGCGATGGCCGTGATCGAGTTCGTCGATCGCGACGTCGATGCCAAGGGCCAGGATTCCGGCCCGGTGCAGGAGAAGGAAGCCGAGGCGGCGTAAGCCGTTCAGCGGATACGGATGGATTGAAAACGGCGCCCTCGGGCGCCGTTTTTGTTTCTGGGACCGGCCGCAGATGCGCGGGACTATTCTTCCTTGATTCCCGCCTTTTGCGCGATGTCCTTCATTTCAGCGGTCTCCTTGCCGATCGCTCCCGCCCAATCGCCGAAACGCGCGAAGCCGGGCTCGAAGCCGACCTTGGCGAAGCGCTCGGCCACGGAGGGATTTTTGATCGTCTCCTCCAGCGTTGCCGAGAGCTTGTCGTGAACGGCCGGCGGCAGGCCCTTGGGAGTGACCACGGCGCCCCATGAGGCGAAGTCGATGTTGCCATAGCCGAGCTCGGCGAGCGTCGGCACGTCAGGCAGGAACGGCGTGCGCTTGGCCGAGAACACGGCGAGCACCTTGACGGCGCCCGCCTCGATCTGCGGCTTGACCGCGATCACGGTGTCGACGTGGTACTGGATGTGCTTGCCGATGAGGTCGTTCATCGCCGGCGCGCTGCCCTTGTAGGGCAGGTGGACCATCTTGATCCCGGCCGCCGATTTGAACAGCTCGCCGGCAAAGTGCGAGACGGTCGCGACGCCGAAAGACGCCAGCGAGAGCTTGTCGGGATTGGCCTTGGCCTCGGCGACGAGCGCAGCCACGTCCTTGACCGGATTGTCCTTGTAGGTGACCAGTACCAACGTGATTTTGCCGACTTGGCCGAGCGGCTCGAAATCCTTGGCCGCGTCGTAGGGCACGCTTTCCTTGACGGCTGCCGGCAGCGTGAAGCTCGAGTTCGAGCTGAAGAACAGGGTGTATCCGTCCGGCGCCGCTCGCGCCACTTCCTTGGCCGCAATCGTGGTGCCGCCGCCGGGGCGGTTCATGATGATCACGGGCTTGCCGAGCCGCGTCTCCAGATCGCCGCCGATGATGCGCGCCACCACGTCGGAGGCGCCGCCGGGCGGGAAGGGGACGATCAATTGCAGGGCTTTGTCCGGATAGACCGCTTGCGCCGGCGCGAGCGAATTGCTGCCCATCAGGCCGAGCAATCCGAGCGCAACAGTGAGGGCGGTTCTCTTCATCGCATGGTCCTT
Organism: Bradyrhizobium sp. LVM 105; assembly: GCF_003957705.1. Taxonomy (NCBI): domain Bacteria; kingdom Pseudomonadati; phylum Pseudomonadota; class Alphaproteobacteria; order Hyphomicrobiales; family Nitrobacteraceae; genus Bradyrhizobium; species Bradyrhizobium sp. LVM 105. The sequence continues at coordinate 356,611 of NZ_QZMV01000005.1, forward strand.
CCGTGTTCGCATGAGCGCAGATGTCGGGTCCAGTTTAGCAATATTCATTCCACCTGCACTCGGGGCCGAGGCGGAACAGCTCCCGATCGTCTCACTGATTGGTGAGCGCCGATTGCGAGCCGGCCCATCGCGTCCGATATCCCCGGCATCGATCTGATGGAGATATTACATGAACATCGACCTCTCGGGAAAAACCGCCCTGGTGACCGGCTCGACCGCGGGCATCGGCCATGCCATCGCCAAAGGCCTGGCGGCCTCCGGCGCCAGCGTCGTGATCAACGGCCGCGGCCAGGACAAGGTCGATGCCGCCGTGCGCAAGCTGGAAGGGACGGGCGTCAAGGTCCGCGGCATCGCCGCCGACGTATCGACCGCTGCGGGCTGCAAGACGCTGGTTGCGCTGCTGCCGGACGTCGACATCCTCGTCAACAATGCCGGCATCTTCGAGCCGAAGGACTTCTTCGACATTCCCGACGAGGACTGGAGCCGATTCTTCGAGGTCAACGTCATGAGCGGCGTGCGGCTGTCGCGGGCCTACATGAAGGGCATGCTCCAGCGCAATTGGGGCCGCATCGTCTTCATCTCCTCGGAGTCCGGCCTCAACATTCCCGTCGAGATGATCCATTACGGCATGACCAAGACGGCGCAGCTCTCGGTCGCCCGCGGCCTGGCGCAGCTCACCCGCGGCACCGGTGTCACCGTCAACTCCGTGCTGCCGGGCCCGACCATGTCGGAGGGTGTCGAGACTTTCGTGAAGGATCTCGCCAGGCAGAACGGACAGTCGGTGGACGAGGCCGCTGCCAATTTCGTCAAGCAGCACCGTCCGAGCTCTCTGCTTCAGCGTTTCGCCAGCGTCGACGAGATCGCCAACATGGTAGTCTACGTCGCCTCGAAGCAGGCATCCGCCACCAACGGCGCGGCGCTGCGCGCAGAAGGCGGCATCGTCAACACCATTGCCTGAGGCCGCGCATGACAGCCTATGTGATCTCCGAAGTCGAGATGCGCGATCCCGACGGATTTGCAGCCTATCGCAGGCTCGCCGCGAAGACGATCGAGCGGTACGGCGGACGTTATCTCGTCCGTGGCGGCAAGGCCGAGCTTGCCGAAGGCAACCTCCCGGCGAAGGCGATCGTCATCGTCGAATTTCCGTCGATGGCGAGGCTGAAGGAATGGTACGCCTCGCCGGAATATGCCGAGGCGCTGAAGTTGCGTCAGACGGCGCTGGAGCGGCGGCTGCTGTTCGTCGAGGGGGTGGCGGAAGCGTCGCTGCCGTAGGGTGGGCAAAGCGACAGCGTGCCCACACACTTTTGGCGACCGAGAGAGGTGGTGGGCACGGCGCAAGTGCGCCTTTGCCCACCCTGCGAATCCTTCGCCTACCACCCCTCCAGCACGATCTTGCCGCGCGATTTGCCGCTCTCGAGCAGCGCATGCGCGCGCTTGAGATTGGCGGCGTTGATCGTGCCGAAGGTCTGGTCGAGCGTGGTGCGAAGCACGCCCTTGTCGATGAGGTCGGCGACGTCGTTCAGCAGATGATGCTGCGCGATCATGTCCGCCGTCTGGAACGAGGAGCGGGTGAACATCGATTCCCAGTGCACCGAGATCGCCTTGCCCTTGAACGTGCTCATGGTGAATTCCGGCGGATCGTCGATCAGGCCGAACTTGCCCTGCGGTGCCATGAAGTCCGCGATCGCCTTGTAGTGCTGATCGGTGAAGGTGAGGCTCGCCACCAGCGCGACCGGCGGCAGCTTCAACTTCTCGATCTGGTCCTTCATCGGCTTGCCGTGGTCGATCACCGCATGAGCGCCGAGATCGAGGCACCATTTCTGCGACTCCGGCCGCGTCGCGGTGGCAAGTACCGTCAGCCCGGTGAGGCGGCGGGCAAGTTGGATCAGGATCGAGCCGACGCCGCCGGCGCCGCCCGTGATCAGGAGCGTGCGCGGATCGACGCTCTTGCCGGGTACCGCGCCGAGCCGATCGAACAGCAATTCCCAGGCGGTGATGGAGGTGAGGGGAAGGGCGGCTCCTTGCGCGAATGACAGGCTCTTCGGCTTGTTGCCGACGATGCGCTCATCGACCAGGTGGAATTCGGCGTTGGTGCCCTGGCGCAGGATCGAGCCGGCGTAGAACACCTCGTCGCCCGGCTTGAACAACGTAACCTCGGGCCCGACGGCATCGACCACGCCGGCTGCGTCATAGCCCAGGATCTTGGTCTCGCCCTCGGGCGGGGCTGCGCGCTTGCGCACCTTGTAATCGACCGGATTGGCCGAGATCGCCTTCACGGCGACGCGGATGTCGCGCCCTTTGGGCTCCGGTTTTGCGGTCTCGAAATCGAACAGCGAATCCGCGTCCTCGATCGGAAGCGATTTCTTGTAGCCGACGGCCTTCATGGCTTGTCTCCATCAGATGGCTTGCTCGCCTGCCGTCCTAACTGTCGCTCTGGCTCCGACTTGGCAAGTACTGTAAATTCGGGGATATAGTCCCCGTTTGGATACTATTGGGAAAGACGCATGAAACGGCGCAATTTTGCCCGTCGTCCCGGCTGCTCGGTCGAGGCGACGCTGGACCTGATCGACGGCAAGTGGAAGGGCGTGATCCTCTATCACCTGCAGAGCGGCACCCAGCGCTTCGGCGAATTGCGCCGCCGGATGCCCGGCATCACCCAGCGCATGCTGACAAAACAGCTGCGCGCTCTGGAGGAGGACAAGCTCGTCATCCGCAAGGTCTATGCCGAGGTGCCGCCGCGGGTGGAGTACTGCCTCTCCGAGCTCGGCGAGAGCCTCAAGCCGGTCATCGACACCCTGAAGGCCTGGGGCGAGAGCCATCAGGAGCGGCTGTCCTGCGCGCCTGAGCCGGTCGTGGTGAAAAAGCCGAAGCGCGCGGCGTGAGTTTTCCGGGAGCGGATCGTACGCTCCCGGAAAAGGTGAGCCTCAGAATGCGAACTGCGTCCGCATCGCGACCGCGTCGAACTTCGAGCCGACATCGGCGGTGGAGACCGGCGAGGCCTGTCGTGACACGGTGCCGTGCAGATAGTCCAGCATGAAGCGGACATTGCCGTTGACGTACCAGTTGAGCGCGAGGGTGTAGACGGTCTGCCGGCCGCCGGCGACGCCGGTCACGGTTGCGAGCTGGTCATTGAGGTCGATCGTCGAGAACCGCCCCGCGATTTCCCACGCGCCCCAGCCGCCGCCGTCGAGCGAGAACGGATGCGCCGGCTTGACGCCGTGATAGGCGGCGTTGGCGGCGTTGTAGGTCCGGCCTTCGCCCGTCAGCACGTAGCCGGCCTGCGCATATCCGCCCTGGAATTTCAGGCTGGGCGCGCCGACCAGCGGCACGCCGGTGTTGGCGGTGCGGTCGACATTGTACCAGAAGTACTCGCCCTGGACGATGAGCGGCCCGTAGGTTGCGGCCGCCTCGACGCTATAGACCTGCGCGCCCGAGACGTTGGCCATCGCGCCTGTCGAGACCAGCGTCGTTGGATCAAGCCGCAGTTCGGGGCGATCGCTGAGCGTCAATGTCTGCGTGTTGGCGATGAGGTTGCGCGGCGGCTGGATCAGCCATTGCGCGTTGGCGCCGATGTGCACCGAATAGTCCTTGCCGCTGATGGGATTGCCGGCGACGCGCGCCACCGCGCCATACTGCTCGCTCGTGCCCGCGGGGGCAGCGCTCGAAGCGGAGTGGATCGCGCCGGTCGACGGTCCCGTGACATAGCCGCCGATCCAGAGCTGGTCGTTGTACCAGCGTGTGCCCGCTGCGGAGCGGAAGTCGCCGGCGGCGATGTTGGTCGCGATCACGCCCGGTGAGGCACGCTCCATGAACATGATGTCGTTGGAGCTGGTGGCCTCGTCCATGGTGTAGGGCAGGTCCATGATGCCCGCCTCGATCGCCATCCGCCCGCCGAACGGTTTCAGGCCGGTGTAGCTGAGATAGGCGTTCTCGACACCGGAGACGCCGCCGCCCGGCAGCGATCCCGGAGCCGTCCCGCCAAACCCGTCGGAGGAGCCGCCGAAATCGTAGACCAGCGCGAAGTTCCAGTCGTTGAAGAACTTGCCGGTGACGCCGATGCGCGCACGGCGGACGTTCTGGCCGCTGTCGAGCTTCTGCGGCACGGTGGCCGCGGTGTTGGGGCGATAGTCGTAGCCGCCGACATCCCAATGCAGGCGGCTGGTGATGGCGACGCAATTGGCCTGGTCGGCGGTGCAGATCGTCGGGCGGTTGTTCGGCATCGTTACGACGACGCCGGATGCCGGGGCCGGCCCTTTGACGGGAATCGCGGCATTGGCGTTGGCAACGACGGCCTTTGCCTCCGAGCGCGCCTCGGCCTTCGCTTCAGCCTTCGCTTCGGCCCTGGCTTTGGCCGCGGCCGCCGTGTTCGCCGCGGTTTGATTCTGGAGCTTGTCGAGCTTCTGCTCCAGCAGCTTCAACTGCTGCTTCAGCAGCGCGATCTCCTGCTCGCTGCTGCTCGCCGATTGGGCCTGGGCCTGCGAGGCTGCCAGGGCGCCGGCGAGACCAATCGCCGTGGCTGTAATTCTTGTCCTGCTCACGTCATCACTCCATCGGTTGGACCAACTTCCCCAAGTCGTCAGCGCAGAGCCTAAGAACGGTCGATGACTGCCCCGCGCCGGCGTGCCCTCGGTTGCGCTGGTTCCCGCTGATGCAAATTCGTCGCAACCGAATCCGCCGAGAGCGAGCATGCAAGATTGATGCGTGTCATGCCAATCCGCGCCGCCGGCAAGTTGTCGTTTCGCACGCCTGGCAAGGGGCTCGAGCCGTCGGATTGAGGCCGAATATTGCCGCCCCGCGCCCTTCTATTGAGGGGCGAACGCGCCTATATTCCGGCGTCTTTTCCAAGAGGTAGGAATGTTTCGATCGACCTTGACCGCCGCCGTCACGGCCTTGTGCACAGCCTTTTCGGCCCATTTCAATCCGGCCTCAGCGCAGGACCGCCGCGTCCCGTCCTCGCCGGCCGAGCTGCGGCTGTCCTATGCGCCGATCGTGCAAAAGGTTCAGCCGGCTGTGGTCAACGTCTATGCCGCCAAGGTGGTGCAGAACCGCAATCCGCTGCTGGACGATCCGATCTTCCGCCGCTTCTTCGGTGTGCCGGGCCAGCAGCCCGAGCAAGTGCAGCGCTCGCTCGGCTCCGGTGTCATCGTCGATACGTCCGGCCTCGTCGTCACCAACGTCCATGTCATCGAAGGCGCCGACCAGGTGAAGGTGTCGCTGTCGGACAAGCGCGAGTTCGAGGCCGAGATCGTGCTGAAGGATTCCCGCACCGATCTTGCGGTGCTGCGCCTGAAGGATTTGAAGGAGAAGTTTCCGGCGCTCGAATTCACCAATTCCGATGAGCTGCTGGTCGGCGACGTCGTGCTCGCGATCGGCAATCCCTTCGGCGTCGGCCAGACCGTCACCCACGGCATCATCTCGGCGCTTGCGCGCACGCAGGTCGGGATCACCGACTACCAGTTCTTCATCCAGACCGATGCGGCGATCAATCCCGGCAATTCCGGCGGTGCGCTGGTCGACATGAACGGCCGGCTCGCCGGCATCAACACCGCGATCTACTCGCGCTCCGGCGGCTCGCAAGGCATCGGCTTTGCAATTCCCGCCAACATGGTGCGCGTCGTCGTCGCCTCCGCCAAGAGCGGCGGCAAGGCGGTCAAGCGGCCATGGTTGGGGGCAAAGTTGCAGGCGGTGACGCCCGAGATCGCCGAGAGTCTCGGCCTGCGTTCGCCGACCGGTGCGCTGGTCGCGAGCGTGGTGTCGAATGGCCCTGCGGCGAAGGCCGGTCTGAAATCTTCTGATCTCATCACCGGGATCGACGGCCAGACGGTGGACGATCCCAATGCCTTCGATTATCGCTTCGCCACCCGTCTGCTCGGCGGCTCCGCGCAGATCGACGTGCAACGCGGCGGCAAGCCGCTGAAGCTGACGGTGGCGCTGGAGACTGCGCCCGATACGGGACGCAACGAGCTCGTCGTCACCGCGCGTTCGCCGTTCCAGGGCGCGAAGGTTTCGACCATCACGCCGGCGGTCGCCGACGAGCTGCGTCTCGACGCCGACACCGAAGGCGTCGTGATCACCGACCTCGGCGGCGACAGCACGGCTGCGAATGTCGGCTTCCAGAAGGGCGACATCATCCTGGCCGTCAACAACCAGAAGATCAGCAAGACCGGAGACCTCGAGAAGGCCGCAGGCGAGCGTCAGCGGATCTGGCGTATCACGCTGGTGCGCGGCGGCCAGCAGATCAACGTTACGCTGGGCGGATGAGTCCGAAGCGACCACAAGAGACGCCAACGCTCTTTGCCGCGGCGGGGCTCGACCACGATGCGCCGCATCCGCTGCCGGATCGGTTGCGCCCGCGCGTGCTGTCGGAGGTCGTCGGCCAGGACCATATCCTCGGCCCCGATGGTGCGCTGACGCGCATGCTGGAAACGCGCACGCTGGGCTCGCTGGTGTTCTGGGGACCGCCCGGCACCGGCAAGACCACGGTGGCGCGGCTTCTGGCGGATGCGACTGACCTGCATTTCGAGCAGATCTCAGCGGTGTTCTCCGGCGTCGCCGACCTGAAGAAAGCCTTCGACGCGGCGCGCGCCCGCCGCGAGATGGGCAAGGGCACGCTGTTGTTCGTCGACGAGGTCCACAGATTCAACCGTGCCCAGCAGGATTCGTTTCTGCCCGTGATGGAGGACGGCACGGTGGTGATGGTGGGCGCCACCACCGAGAACCCGTCCTTCGAGCTCAACGCGGCGCTTCTGTCGCGCGCGCGCGTCCTGGTGTTTCGCTCGCTCGACGCGGCCGCGATCGAAAAACTGTTCGCGCACGCCGAGGCGGTCGAGGGCAAGAAGCTGCCGCTCGACGCAGAGGCGCGCGCCGTGCTGGTGCGCATGGCCGACGGCGATGGCCGGGCCTCACTGACGCTCGCCGAAGAGGTCTGGCGCTCGGCGCGGGCGGACGAGATCTTCAATGCCGCGCAATTGCAGGAGATCCTGCAGCGCCGCGCCCCGATCTACGACAAGTCGGCGGACGGCCATTACAACCTGATCTCGGCGCTGCATAAGTCGGTGCGCGGCTCCGATCCCGATGCGGCGCTGTATTATCTCGCGCGGATGCTGGACGCCGGCGAGGACCCGTTGTTCCTGGCCCGCCGCGTCGTGCGCATGGCGGTCGAGGACATCGGGCTGGCCGACCCGCAGGCGCTCGTCATCGCCAACGCGGCCAAGGATGCCTTCGACTTCCTCGGCCATCCCGAAGGCGAGCTCGCCATCGCGCAGGCCGTGGTCTATCTCGCCACCGCACCGAAATCGAACGCGGTCTACACCGCCTTCGGCACGGCGATGCAGGTTGCCAAACAGGCCGGCTCGCTGCTGCCGCCCAAGCACATCCTCAACTCCCCGACCAAGCTGATGAAGTCGGAAGGCTACGGCGCAGCTTACGAATACGACCACGACGCCCCCGAGGCCTTCTCCGGCCAGGACTATTTTCCGGAAGCCCTGGGCCGCCAGACCTTCTACGACCCGCCGGAGCGCGGCTTCGAGCGCGAGATCCGGAAGCGGCTGGATTACTGGGCCAAGCTGCGCAAGGAGCGGGGCGGCTCGCGCTAGAGGCGGCCATTTCGCCGTGACGGCAGCCGGCTTTTAGGGTAGGCAGGCTACCATGAGCCGCCGTATCAAGAGAATGAACCCAAAGCCGCGCTCGCGTGACGAGCGCGATGACTCGCGTCCGCATCAGTCGCGCAGCGCGAAGAAGGCCGGCCCGCGTCCGGGCGGGAAGCCTGGCGGCAAGCCGCCGCGCTTTGCCGGTGAGCGTGTTGAGCGGCGCGCCCCCGAACGCGCTGAGCGGCGGCCGCCTAAAGCTGCCCTGGAAAGGCCTGAGCCGGAAAAATCCGTCGAGCCGCTGCTGCCGACCAAGGTGCAGACCGTCAAGGTGACGGCGGACGAGAACAACATGCGTGTCGACCGTTTCCTCGAGGCGCGCTTTCCCGGGCTGTCGTTCTCCCATATCCAGCGCGTCGTCCGCAAAGGCGAGCTGCGCGTCGACGGCAAGCGCGTCGACAGCAAGGACCGCCTGGAGGAGGGCCAGAGCGTCCGCATCCCGCCGCTGAAGCTCGATGCGCCGAAGGTCGTCGGCGAGCTCTCGGAAGCTGCGCAGAAGACGCTGAAGGCGCTGAAGGAGATGACGATCTACGAGGACGACGACGTTCTCGTCCTCAACAAGCCGGCCGGCCTTGCCGTGCAGGGCGGCTCCGGCATGACGCGGCACATCGACCAGATGCTCGAGGTGATGCGCGATGCCAAGGGCCAGAAGCCGCGCCTCGTGCACCGCATCGATCGCGAGACGTCGGGCTGTCTGTTGATCGCCAAGACGCGCTTCGCGGCCTCGCATCTGACCGGCGCGTTCCGCTCGCGGTCGGCGCGAAAAGTCTATTGGGCGCTGGTGCCGGGCCTGCCGAAGCCGAAGCAGGGCCGCATCTCGACGTTCCTCGCCAAGGAGGAGAGCGAGGACGACACCATCATGCGCATCGCCCAGCACGGCGACGATGGCGCGAGCCACGCGGTGACCTATTACGCGGTGGTCGAGACCGCCGGCAACAAGCTGACCTGGGTGTCGCTGAAGCCTGTGACGGGCCGCACCCACCAGCTGCGCGCGCACATGGCCCATATCGGCCATCCCATCGTTGGCGATCCCAAATATTTCAACATCGAGAATTGGCAATTGCCGGGCGGCCTGCAGAACCGGCTGCATCTCTTGGCACGCCGCATCGTCATTCCGCATCCGCGCGGCGGCGTGATCGACGCCACCGCGCCGCTGCCGCCGCACATGCAGCAATCGTGGAATCTGCTCGGGCTCGATGCAAGCCGGTTTGATCCGATCGAGAACGCGCCGGAGGAATAGCCGGGTTGAACGGGGGGCGGAGGCACGACATGTCCGCCATGACACGGCTCTCGATCTGTCTTGTGGTGTTGGCGGTAACTTGACGAACGACAGGGATCGAAAAACCGATGCGTGAATTGTTCGAAGAAGCAGCAAGCCAGCCCCCGCCGGATCCGCGGGAATCGGCGCGCGCGTCCGCGCGCACGCCGCTGCGCAAGCGCTTCTACAAGGAGGCCGGTGTCGCCGATGCCGAGGGCGGTTTTGCCGTTACGCTCGATGGCAGGCCGATCCGCACGCCGTCCGGCCGCCAGGTGGTGATCCCCCCGCGGACGCTAGCCGATGCCGTGGCCGCGGAATGGGCGGCCCAGGGCGAGAGCATCGACCCGGTGAGCATGCCGCTGACGCGGATTGCCAATAGCGTGGTCGAGGGCGTCGTCGACCGCGTCGAGCTGGTCAGCGATGATCTCGCGAAATACTTCGAGTCCGATTTGCTGTTCTATCGCGCCGGCCATCCGGAAGGGCTCGTCGCCCGCGAGGCGGCGCATTGGGACCCCGTGCTGTTCTGGGCAGCGGAGGCGCTGGGGGCGCATTTCATCCTGTCCGAGGGCGTCATGCACGTGAAGCAGCCGGACGAGGCGCTGAAGGCAGCGCGTGCCGCGCTGCCCGAGGACGCCTGGTCGGTCGCCGCTCTCCACATGGTGACGACCCTGACCGGTTCGGCGCTGCTGGCCTTGGCGCTGGCCCATGGCGTGCGCGATGCCGGCCAGGTCTGGGCCGCCGCCCATGTCGATGAGGACTGGAACGCCGAGCACTGGGGCGTGGACGAGGAGGCGGCCGTCCGCCGGGCCACGCGCCTGCGCGATTTCGAGGCCGCCGTGACGGTATTGGCGGCGGTCAAGGCGCCCCTGGCCAGAGGTCCTTAACGAGAGGTTTACGACGCAGGCGTTAGGGTGGCTCGTGCTCCCTCCCGTGTTCCCTTCTGCGCTCCCTTGGGCCCCCTGAGATGCCGACGCCGGTCACGTCCATCGTTCGCGTCAGTGCCGCCAGCCCTGTGGCTGACGCGACGACGCCTGACCTCGTCCTTCAGGCGGGCAGCGTCGTGGACGCACGCGTCGTCAGCGTGATGGCCGACAATCTGGTGCGGATCGCGATCGCCAACCTCTCGATGGACGTGATGTCGGAAGTGGCGCTGACACCGGGGCAGAATCTGCAGCTCGCGGTGTCGCAGAGCGACGGCACCATCCGTCTTGCGGTGATGAGCGGCGCAGGCGAGGCAACGCCCGATCAGGTTACGCTGACGCCTCGCGCTGCCTCGCTGGTGGAAAGCCCGCCGCTCTCGCCGTCCGCGACCGCGCCGCGCAATACGCTCACGCCGTTGGAGCAGGTCGCCGTCACCGCGGCCTCGGCCGAGGCTGCGGCAAAGCAGGGCAGCCAGGCGCCGCTGTTCGCCAATCTGGCGGCCGTCGTCACCGGCAGCGATTTGCCGGCGGGCTTGAAGCAGGCGGTGCTGGACGTGCTGGCACAGCAGACGCCGCTCGACCCCGCGCTCGACGGCGGCGACATCGAATCCGCCTTCCAGAAGTCGGGGCTGTTCCTCGAGGCTTCGCTGGCTGCGGGCACGACGTCGTCCGGGGCCGTTCCGGATTTGAAAGCGGCGTTGCTGGTGTTGCGCCAGACCTTGGCCACGATCGGGACGGCCGCGCCGCAGAGCCTGGGCGCCACGATCCCGGCCAGCACCGCGGCGACGCCGCAGGTCGCCGCCGCGCCGGCTCAGCCGGCAGGTGAGGTCGCACACGCCGTATCGCCGTCGATCGCACCCGAAATGGCCCAACAGCCGCAAATGCTGCGCAACGCCAATCTCGCAGCGGCGGTGCTGGGCAACCTGGCGGCCGGCGCGCCGCAAACGGCGATGCCGCGCATGTCCGCCGGCCTTGCCGCGAGCCTGCTCCAGGAGGCCACGCAAAACCTGCCGCGCCTGACCGGCAATGTTCCCGGCTCCAACAAAGCGGTGGCCGACGGTCAGATCTTCGAGGCGGCGGCGCGCGCGACACCGCCGCCGTTCCGTGGCGCGCTGCCATCGGCGCAATCCATCGCCTCGCCCTCGCTCGCGCCGGATACGCCGCTCTCTGCGACCGTGCATCGGCTGCTCGACGAGACCGATGCCGCGATCGCGCGACAGACCCTGCTCCAGGTCGCATCGCTTCCCGATCGCACCGACGCCAGCGGTCACCGCGTTGATCCAAGTGTGCCGCAGTGGAATTTCGAGATTCCCTTTGCAACGCCGCAAGGCACCGCGATGGCGCAGTTCGAGATCTCGCGCGATGGCGCCGGCGAATCCGCCGATGCCGCCAAGCAGGCCTGGCGCGCGCGCTTCACGCTCAATGTCGAGCCGGCGGGCCCCGTCCACGCGCTGATCACGCTGAGCGGCGACAAGACCTTCGTGCGGATGTGGGCCGAGCGGCCGGCCACCGCGCAGCAGCTCCGCGCCGGCATCGGTGAGCTCAGCCAGGCCCTGATGCGGGCCGAGCTCAAGCCCGGCGACATCCTGGTTCGCGACGGTACGCCACCGCAACCGGCGCCGGCCCGCGCCGGCCACTTTCTGGATCGCGCCACATGAGCGACCCGTCCAAGCTCGCGATCGCGCTGCATTACGAGAAGGGCTCGGGCGCGCCGGTCGTCGTCGCCAAGGGCAAGGGTACGATCGGCGAAAAGATCGTCGAGATCGCCAGGGCCCACGACATCCCGATCGAGGAAAACGAGGTCCTGGCCGGTGCGCTGTCCAAGGTCGAGCTCGGCGAGGAGATCCCGCCCGACCTCTACAAGGCCGTCGCCGAGGTCCTGGTGTTCGTGCTGCGGCTGTCGGGCCGGGGGCGCTAGCCCGTCATCGTTTCACCACGTGGCGCCTCCATGGTGCCGACGTGTTTCTCAATTCAGGATGGCCCGCTTGCTGACCCGCCGCTCCACTCTCGGCCTTCTCGCCGCATCCGCCATCCTGCCGCGGCGCGCGCTCGCTCACGTCGCCCCGCCGCGCAACGAGATCCGTGACAGTCTCGCAAAGCGCTTCACTGACCTCGGCACATCGGGGACTTTCGTCGGCTACAAGGTGGAGGACTATCTGGTCGTCGCCAGCGACAAGGATCGGTCGGGCGAGGGCAAGCTGCCGGCCTCGACGTTCAAGATCCCGAACTCGCTGATCGCGCTTGAGACCGGCGTGGTCGCCGACCCCGACAAGGACGTCTTCCCGTGGGACGGCGTGAAACGTCCCATCGAGGCCTGGAACAAGGATCACACGCTGCGCAGTGCGATCGCCGTGAGCGCGGTGCCGGTCTATCAGGAGATCGCGCGCCGCATCGGCCAGGAGCGCATGCAGAAATATGTCGACGAGTTCGACTACGGCAACCGCGACATCGGCGGCGGCATCGACCAGTTCTGGCTCACGGGCGGCCTGCGCATCGATCCCGTCGAGCAGATCGATTTCGTCGACCGGCTGCGCCGCCGCGCGCTGCCGGTCTCAAAGCGCAGCCAGGATCTGGTCGCCGACATCCTGCCGGTGACCAAAGTCGGCGACGCCGTCATCCGCGCCAAATCCGGTCTCCTGGGCGCCGAGCGCGGCGAGCCGTCGCTCGGCTGGATGGTCGGCTGGGCCGAGAAGGGCGAGGCGCACACGGTGTTTGCGCTCAACATGGATTGCAAGGAGCCGCGCCTCGTCGGCGAGCGCATGTCGCTGACGCAAACCTGCCTTGCCGACATCGGCGCGATCTAGAGCATGATCCGGAAAAGTGTGAAGCGGTTTTCCGGAAAGATCATGCTCAAACAATAACCTAAAGCGCGATAACGAACCATCCTAATCGCATCGCGCTTTAGCGTGACCGTGTGGTTTGATGGAGAAGCGACCCGTCGCACACGGCCCACCTCAATGCGCGCGATTGCACTCAACCCGGCACCTGAACCTCGGTCGTCGCAATCAGGCGCCAATCGGCGAGCGCGGCCAAGCGGTGGGGCTCGGCCTCACGCCGATAATCGGAGCTCGAGACGATGGCGCGAAAGGTCGCGAAGTCGGGGTAGCGGACCATTGCGGCGTCGTGCCAGGCTTCGCCTTGCGCTGCCACCAGCAGAGCTCCGACAGATCCGAGCCAAGTTGGCGTGACCCCTAGCGGGATCGCGACCTTGCGAAATGCGGGGACATAGCGCGCGTAGTAGGCTTCCCGGCCGCTACAGGCCGGAAGCTCGGATTTGTCCGGGTACAAGGCCTCATCCCGATAGCGGAGAAGATTGAGCATGAAGATGGGTTGATCTCCGGGCAAGCTCGAGCCTGCCGTTTCGAGTGAGGCACTATCGATATCGACGAACATTGTTCTCTCCGGACGTGGGTTCTTGTCGCGAGCTGATATCGCTTCCGACGCCCGGCCTTGTAGTGGTTTCGATGTCACGGCTATGATGACGCCGTGGCAACACCACGCAGCCATCAGCAGCTGCTCAACCTGCTCCAGTTCGTTCGCGTCGTGCGCTCCCTCTCCCGCTTGCGAGACCGCGGCAGCACCTGTTTCGCTCGCCGGGCGGCGTTCAGGCAGGGTCAGGCTTCGCCGTCAGGGCCCGGTCGATGGCGAAGCCGCCGATCTCACTCATGGCCTGCGAGATCGGATCGCCGCGCCGGGCAAAGCCGCTCGAGAGATAATCGAACTGCGACCGCGCCAGCCGCAGCACCTCGATCGGCACCGAGACCGCGGTTTTGTTCAAGCTGTCGACGGAGGCGCGCAAGCTGTCGAGCTCCGTCGTGAGCTTGCCGATATGTCTCTCGGCATGCTGCATCAGCTCGAGCAGCTTGCCGCGCTCGGCATCGAAGGCGGCGCGCTCGGCTGTGGTCGCGGCGGTGAGCTCGGCGAGCTGCGCCTGCAGCGCCGCGATCTGGCCGACCATGGCGTCGGAGGCGAGTTCGGCGGATTCGCGCAGCTCGGCGTTGCGCGTGCTCTCTTCCTGCGCCTGATGATAGAGCCGCTCGGCCGACATCGCCCGTTGGCTTAGCGTCTCGATCATGCTGGCTGCGCGCAGCAGCATCTCGCCGTTCCGCCCCGACACCATGCCGGCCATGCGGCGCAGGAAGTCGATGGTTTCGGACGATGGGTTCGGCGGCAGGGGAACGACCGTTGCAGACATCTCGGTGATGCCAGTAGGTAGATGCTGGAGCCAGGGATCACCGCCGTACCGACTGGGCTCACGCAACATTCGGCGCCTGATCTGACTCGGAGCAAGCCTGAATCGGTCGGCCCGGTCAACCTGCCGGGCTGCCAAATTTGAGATCATGAATCCTTCTGCCGCCCGATCCGCCCCAGATGGGTGAAGCCGAACCCGGCGGAATATTTCAGGCCATAGCCGAGTGCCCGGTCGATGCCGATATGGGCGAGCCAGATCAAGGCGATGGAGAGAGTGAGGGGCGAGGCGAGGGCGAAGCCCAGCGTCAGCAGCGCCACCGGCGCCATGTAGCTGTGGGCGGCGTTGTAGACCATCGCGCCGAACCGGGCGTCGGACAGGTAGGCCAGGAAGCTCAGATCGGGCACGAAGAACAGCAGCGCAAACACCAGCCACGACCCGTCCCAGGCCGCATAGAGCGTCACCATCCCTGCAAACAGGGTCAGGCCCTCCAGCCGCAGCAGGATGTTGACGCCGCCCGTCGCAGCGCCCGTCTCGGCCGTTCCTTCCGTCACGCTCGCCTCCTGGGCAAAACTTTGTAATTCCTTGCGCTTTCCCGCTACGGCAGGGCAGCCCTGCGACGGTGAAAGCGGCTTTCCGGGCCGCAAAATGCCGTGTTAGAACCCGCCCATCACTTAAGAACTGGCGGGAGCAAATGAAACACATCCTGGACGCCCTTGAAGATCGTCGCGCCGGCGCCAAGCTCGGCGGCGGGGAGAAGCGCATCGAGGCGCAGCACGCCCGCGGCAAGCTGACGGCGCGCGAACGTATCGAGCTGTTGCTCGACAAGGGATCGTTCGAGGAGTTCGACATGTTCGTCGAGCACCGCTCCACCGAGTTCGGGATGGAGAAGACCAAGGTACCCGGCGACGGCGTCGTCACCGGCTGGGGCACCGTCAACGGCCGCAAGACCTTTGTGTTCGCCAAGGATTTCACCGTGTTCGGCGGCTCGCTGTCGGAAACGCACGCGCTGAAGATCACGAAGCTCCAGGACATGGCGATGAAGGCGAGGGCACCCATCATCGGCCTCTATGACGCGGGCGGCGCCCGCATCCAGGAAGGCGTCGCCGCGCTCGCCGGCTATTCCTACGTGTTCCGCCGCAACGTGCTGGCCTCGGGCGTGATCCCGCAGATCTCCGTCATCATGGGCCCCTGCGCCGGCGGCGACGTCTATTCGCCTGCCATGACCGACTTCATCTTCATGGTGAAGAACACCAGCTACATGTTCGTCACCGGCCCTGACGTGGTGAAGACCGTCACCAACGAGGTCGTCACCGCGGAAGAGCTCGGCGGCGCCTCGGTGCACGCCACGCGCTCCTCGATCGCGGACGGCGCCTTCGAGAACGACGTCGAGACGCTGCTGCAGATGCGCCGCCTGATCGACTTCCTGCCGTCCAACAACACCGACGGCGTGCCGGAATGGCCGAGCTTCGACGACATCGGCCGCGTCGACATGTCGCTCGACACGCTGATCCCCGACAATCCGAACAAGCCCTACGACATGAAGGAGCTGATCCTGAAGGTCGTGGACGAGGGCGACTTCTTCGAGATCGCGGAAGCCTTCGCCAAGAACATCGTCACCGGCTTCGGCCGCATCGCGGGGCGCACCGTCGGCTTCGTCGCCAACCAGCCGATGGTGTTGGCCGGCGTGCTCGACAGCGACGCATCGCGGAAAGCCGCACGCTTCGTCCGCTTCTGCGACGCCTTCAACATCCCGATCGTCACCTTCGTCGACGTGCCGGGCTTCCTACCCGGCACCGCGCAGGAATATGGCGGCCTGATCAAGCACGGCGCAAAGCTGCTGTTCGCTTATTCGCAATGCACCGTGCCGCTGGTCACCGTCATCACCCGCAAGGCCTATGGCGGCGCCTTCGACGTCATGGCCTCCAAGGAAATCGGCGCCGACATGAACTACGCCTGGCCGACCGCCCAGATCGCGGTGATGGGCGCCAAGGGCGCGGTCGAGATCATCTTCCGCTCCGACATCGGCGACCCCGACAAGATCGCCGCCCGCACCAAGGAATACGAAGACCGCTTCCTGTCGCCCTTCATCGCCGCCGAGCGCGGCTACATCGACGACGTCATCATGCCGCACTCGACCCGCAAGCGCATCGCGCGGGCGCTGGCGATGCTGAAGGACAAGAAGGTGGAAGCGCCGGCGAAGAAGCACGACAATTTGCCGTTGTAGAGGGGGCGGGAAACGTCATGGCAATTCGGCGTCGTCGATCGAGATTATGGCGGCGCGCCATCGGATCGTGCGACCTGATATTGGGCGTGTTGTCCGCAGTCCTGACGATGAACATCTCGAGCTTCGCGCAAGAGAGCGAGATGACCGTCACCGCCCGGACGTCGGAAGAGACCGTGATCGAAGGCTACGCCGACGCGGACAATACGTGCGCGCCGGTCGAGCTTCCCCGGCTCTTGCTCGTGAAGACACCGGAACATGGGAGCGTCTGTTACCGCATTGAGGATTTCGAGGTGGCGAGCGACTCTGGAAGAGATCAATCTTGTGTCGGGCGCTGGGTCCGCGGCATAAGCATTTTCTATTCGGCTCGAGCTGGTTACAGCGGGCCGGATAGTCTGCGCTACGAAGCGATCACCGATCGAAGGCGGGACCGGGTGGCTGTTCGCGTCACGGTCTTACCCGGCGTTGGAAAGGATTCCGACGTACCGGCCAGCCCTAGTGATTTTTCGCGCGAGCCCGCTATGTCGCCTGGGCCTATCCCCGCATGCGTCGTGCCGGTGTCCTAGGCGGTGGCGTGCTCTATCAACGAAGTTCGTTTGTGCCCCGATCCGTTCGCTCGCAAATCCGATGACTGAAGACGACCCGACCGACGAAATCTCCGACATCGAAGATCGCATCGAGCGGCTCGCCGAGATCGCCGAGCGCTGCCGGAAGTACATTCTGGCGTCCAAGATCGCGATCGGGGGCGGGGCCGCGCTGCTGGTGGTCACGATCCTCGGCGTGTTCGGGTTCGGTCAGACCGCCGCGCTCGGCTCGATCGCCCTGGTGCTGGGCGGGATCGTCTCGCTCGGCTCGAACGTCTCGACGTTGCGGCAGACGGACGAGGCTATCAGCGCTGCGGAGGCGCGGCGTGCGGCGCTGATCGGCAGCATCGACCTCCGCGTCGTTGCCGATGCGCCGCTGAAGCTGGTGTGACGCGCGCCAGCACGTCTCACGCGGCGGTCTTGAGCGTCAGCTCCGACAATTCCGTGCGGCATTCGGCGGCGAAGGCTTGCAGCCGCTCGGCGGTCTGCCGGTCGAGGATGGCTTTGGCCAGCCGCTCGGCGCGGGCGATCTGTTGCTTGAGATATTCGATGCGGACCATGTGTCACCTTTCGATTGCTTCCGTCCGGTGCTGGCGACTATAGGCCGGGCGCTGGATCGATTGTGTGAGGCGCATCACGTTTCGCGCGCCTTGTCCGCCGCAGCGAAATGCGCCAACTGGTCGGCGTGCGCCTTGATGAACGCCGGACGGCCGGTGGCGCGCGCGACGTAGGCGCGGCAGGCCGGACTGTCCGTCAGTCCGCCGAATTGATCGACGACGCGCAGCACGTCCGCCATCAGGAGGTCGGCGACGGAGAAGGAGCCGGCCAGCCATTCGCGGCTGGCCAATACCGGTTCGAGATGCTTCAGCCGAAGCTTGAGGAAGTCGTCCACGAACTTCCACGCCGCCGTGTCGGTCGGATGTCCCATGAATTTCGAGATTGCCCAGGGCAGGCTCGCCATCTCCACCGAATTGAGCGCCGCGAACACCCATTTCGTCGTCTCGGCCCGACCGCGCGGACCTGTGGGCATCAGCTTCTCGCTGCGTTCGCCAAGATGCAGCAGGATCGCGCCGGTCTCGAAGTTCGAGAGGTCGCCGTCGGTCAGCCACGGCACCTGGCCGAACGGCTGGTGCGCGAAGTGCGCGGGCCCGCGATCGTCGAACGGCACGCTGGCGACGCGATAGGGCAGAGCGGCCTCTTCGAGGGCCCAGCGCACGCGCAGGTCGCGCACGAGGCCACGCGGCCCTTCGGGAACCCAATCGAAAGTGGTGAGGGTGAGGTCGGCCATCTGCTGTCTCCGTGTCCTGGTTCGAAGCAAAGGACGGACGAGGGGCGCCCATTCCGACACCGGTGCCAACTCTTTTTGTCGCCGGCGGCGCAAGCGGTTAATCTGGGTTCAAACAACAGGAGGAAATCCGATGCCTGCCGCCTTCTTCGTCGTCCGCGCCATTGTCCCCGACGCCGAAAAGCGCGCCGCCTTCGACAGGTGGTACGAGACGGAACATCTGCCCGATGCGGTGAAGGCATTCGGTGTCAGCAGAGCGTCGCGGTTCTGGAGCCTCGATGATCCCTCGCTGCACCAGGCGATGTATCAATTCGATGACGAGGCCAAGCTCGCGGCGATGCTGAAAGGTGACGCGCTGCAAAAGCTGGTCGCCGATTTCAACCGCGACTGGCCCGACGTGAAGCGCTCGCGCGAGACCATGGTGCTGGCGCAGCAGTTTTCGACGTAGAGCATTTCGAACCGTCGCTTCGCAGCGAGTCTGAACGCACGATTCAGCCTTGGTTCAGGTCGTGGCCGCGACACTTCCTCTGCATCACTTGCTCGATAGCCTAGAGGACATGTCATGGAGCGCCGGAACTTTTTGAAACTTGCCTTGGGGGTGACGGCGGGCGCCGCCGTCTTCGCTGCGACCGCGCAGGCCGCGCCGCTGTCGCCGCTTCCTGTCGCTGATCCCGCCCGCACGCCGGAGGGCAGTCCCGACGCTGCCGTCACCACCAGCGAGGAAGCCGAGAAGCTGACGCCCGAGCAGGTGCACTGGCATGGCCATCACCGCCACTGGGGCTGGCGTCGCCGTCATTGGCGCCGACATTACCGGCGCTGGCACCGTCGCCATTACTGGTAGGCCCGCGGCAGAGAAGTAAATTGGACGGGGATCGCAGCCGGCGGTCCCCGTTTCGATTTTGAGGTGCTCCAGTTTCGCGGCGAATCGCCGGCAGCACCCTGAAACGAAAAAAGGCCGCGCAGGCTTTCGCCGCGCGGCCATGTTGCGATGAAGAAAGATCAGAACGGGCGGCAGCGGCCGGCGTACCAGCGGAAGCCATAGGGGCATACGCGCGCGCGGGGCACGACGACGACCGGCGGGGCGACCACCACGGGCGCGGGGCGCACCACGACCGCGCCGCGCATCGGGCGGCAATGGCCATAGGGACCGCGATAGAACCCTCGGCCGCAACCCTCGGCGGCGCTGGCCGCCTCGCCGAAACCGACGACCGCGCTGGCCAGCATGGCGGCGGCGAACAGATATTTCATTTGATCTTCCTTCTCGTCTTTTGGGGCAAGTCTTTGGGGGCGGCGCTCGTGGCGCACAATGAATCAGAGGACGCGATTCGACATGTCAAATCTGGCAACACATCGGCACCGCGCAATCCAAACCTGCCAATCATGACCTGAATGCGGCATGAACGGTCCGCGCATCCTGCCTCAGACGACACGCAAGTGTCGCTAGCGGCCGAGAAAACCAAGCACCAGCTCCTTGTACTTCTCGGGCGCCTCCAGGAAGACGAGATGGCCGGTGTTCGGGATCACTTCTGCCCGCGCATTCGGCATCTTCGTCGCCAGCGCCTTCGCCAGCTCGGCGTTCTGCCCCATCTTGGCCCGCAGCGCCTCGGGCGCGAGTGGCCGGCCCGGCGCGTTGTGGTCGTCGGCCCCCATGATGAACAGCGTGGGCAGCGCGATGCGCGGAATCTCGTGCGCCACTGGCTCTCGGTAGATCATCTGGCCGGAACTGACGAAGGCGCGCAGCCAGCGCGGATAGTCGGGGCTGCCCTTGATGTTGAAGCGGGCATCGATGAACGGCGTGATTGCCTCGGCCGGCAGCTTGATCGCGTAATTGGTCTGGAGCTGCTTGCGATAGCCTTCCGCCGTGAGCTTGTCCTCGGTCTCGATCATCTTCTCGGTCGGCGTCGGGGGTACGTAGAGGCGGTAATCCTCCAGCCCGATCGGCGCGGTCAGCACCAGATGGGCGACGCGGTCGGGATAGGCGCGGGCGATGCGCACGCCGAGCATGCCGCCGAGCGAGTGGGCGACGATCTCGGCCTTGTCGATCTTGAGGTGATCGAGCAGCGCAATGGTGTTGCGCGCCAGATTGTCGAAATGCAGTTCGCCCTGCGGCTTGGAGGATTTGCCGAATCCGATCTGGTCCGGCACCACGACGCGAAAGCCGGCCTCGCTCAGCATCTTGATCACGGGTGCCCAATAGCTCGACGGGAAATTGCGCCCGTGCAGCAGCACGACGGTGCGGCCGTTCGGCTGCGCGGGAGACACGTCCATGTAGGCCATGCTGAGCTGCTCGCCGTCGTTGACGACCGGCAGGAGGTGCACGGGGTAGGGATAGGCAAAGCCTTCGAGCGCGATGCCATAGGGCTCACGGGGCGGGCTGTCGGCGGCGCGCGTAGGCGTGAAGGGGAGAGCGAGGAGGGCGACCGCGAGTGCGGCGGAGAGGATGCGGATCATGGGGGTCTCGTGGTTGGCCATGTCGTTCCGGGGCGATGCGAAGCATCGAACCCGGAACCTCGAGATTCCGGGCTCTGCTCTACGAGCCGCCCCGGAATGACGTGGCCATAAACGCGTGAATGGCCGGGTCAAGCCCGGCCGCGACGAGAGCGCGCATTCACACGCAAACGTGCGAACCCACGCGCCCCGCGTGATCAGTCCTGGACGCTGCCGAACAGCGCGGCGAACTGCTTCTCGCCGGTGCGGGTGAAATTCACCACGCGGCTGCCGGGCGTGGCATCGCGCGAGGCCCATTTCAGTTCGGCGAAACGCTGCATCATGGCGGCCCCCAGCGTGCCGGCGAGGTGATGCCGCCGCTCGCTCCAGTCGAGGCAGGCCTTGCACACCGGGCGCCGCGGGTGGGCGAGCATGTCGGGCGAGATCTGCAGATGCTTTGCGAGGAAGCGCTCGCCCTCGGCGGTCAGCTCGATGTCCTGCTTCTTCTGTCTGACTAGATTCCCCTCGCGCAAGGAATCGAGCATCTGCACGCCGAGATCGCCGGCGAGATGGTCGTAGCAGATCCGCGCGCGCCGCAGCGCCGGATCCTTTGGCCCGGTGCGCAACCGCATATGGCCGGTCCGCGCCGCAAGTCCGGCGAGGCCTTCGAGCACGCCGGCGACGTCGTCGTCGGTGAGGCGATAATAGCGGTGGCGGCCCTGCTTCTCCGGCTCGATCAGGCCGCCGGCCTCGAGCTTGGCCAGGTGCGAGCTCGCCGTCTGCGGCGTGATGCCGGCCTCCTGCGCCAGCTCGCTCGCGGTCAGCGCGCGGCCGTTCATCAGCGCGGTGAGCATGTTGGCGCGGGCGGGGTCGCCGACCAGCGCAGCGACCATGGCGATGTCGGGTCCTGATTTCATGCTTCGATGGTAGCCGAAGCATTGCGGTCGGGCAAGCGCGTAGCGTGTCTCTGCAAACACGTCATCGCGAGGAGCGAAGCCGTAGGGTGGGCAAAGGAGCGCAGCGACGTGCCCACCATTCGTCGCTGCGGACAAAGGACGTGGGCACGCTTCGCTTTGCCCACCCTACGGCGTCGCGGCTCGCAATGACGGAGAAAACAAGGAGCCCACCATGTCCGTCACCGTCTTCATCCGCTACCAGCTCGACCCCTTCAAGCGCGCGCAGTTCGAGGACTATTCGAAACGCTGGCTCACCATCATCCCCAAATGCGGTGGCGATCTGATCGGCTATTTCATGCCGCATGAGGGCACCAACAACATCGCCTTTGGGCTGATCACGTTCGAGAGCCTGGCGGCCTACGAATCCTATCGCGCCCGGCTGCGTCAGGATGCCGAAGGCATGGCCAACTTTCATTTCGCCGAGGAACACAAATTCATCCTCGCCGAAGAACGCACCTTCCTGCGCAAGGTGGTCCTATGAGTGGTATGGTAGGCCAACAACGACGAGGAGACGCCCATGATCGCCGTAATCTTCGAGGTCTGGCCGAAGCCGGAACACCGCCAGGACTATTTCGACCTCGCTGCCGATCTGAAGCCGCTGCTGCAAACCATCGACGGCTTCATCTCGGTCGAGCGCTTCGAGAGCCTGACCGAGAAGGGCAAGATCCTGTCGGTGTCGTTCTGGCGGGACGAGGCGGCCGTCGCCGCCTGGCGCAACACGATGGAGCATCGCCGCACCCAGGCCAAGGGCCGCGCAAAAATCTTCGCCGACTATCATCTGCGCATCGCCAGCGTGATCAGGGACTACAGCATGAACGATCGCGAGCAGGCGCCGAAGGACAGTCGCGCGGTGCACGACGCCCACTAGCGCTGTCCGGCGCGCTCTGGCGCTGCCGTGAATGCGCGCTTATGTCTTCGCGGCAAATTGGGAGAGAAACATGCATGTGACAACTGCTGACAAGCGCGCGACCTTCAAGAAGATGCACGAGAGCGGGTGCTTCATCCTGCCCAATCCGGTCGACGTCGGCAGCGCCAAGGCGTTGCAGCATCTCGGTTTCAAGGCGATCGCCTCGTCGAGCGCGGGCTTTGCCTGGACCATTGGCAAGGCCGACAACCACGTCACTGTCGAGGACGTCTGTCAGCATCTGGCAGCATTGAGCTCGGCGGTCGACATTCCCCTCAACGCCGATTTCGAGGGCGGCTTTGCGGTCGAGCCGGACAAGGTGGCCGACAATGTCGAGCGCTGCGTGCGCACCGGCGTCGCTGGTCTGTCGATCGAAGACTCCACAGGCGACAAGGCCAAGCCGCTCTACGACCGCACGCTCGCGGTCGAGCGCATCAAGGCCTCGCGCAAGGCGATCGGTGACAGCGGCACGTTGCTGGTCGGCCGCTGCGAAGCCTATTTGTGGGGCGTGACCGATCTCAAGCTCGTCATCGACAGGCTGACCGCCTATGCCGACGCCGGCGCCGACTGCCTTTATGCGCCGGGCCTGAAGACTCGCGAGGACATCAGCGCCGTGGTGAAGGCTGTCGCACCAAAGCCGTTCAATCTCTTGATTGGCGCGTCCGGCCTGTCGCTGAAGGAGGCCGAGGATCTCGGCGTGCGCCGGATCAGCGTCGGCGGCTCGCTGGCCCGCACCGCCTGGGGCGGCTTCATGCGCGCGGCGAAGGAGATGGCGGAGAAGGGGACGTTTACCGAGCTCGGCAGCGGCTATCCCGGCGGCGAGCTCAACAAGATGTTCAGCTGACACCAAACGAAAGCGGCGGGACTTTATGAGTTCCGCCGCTCTCTCATCCTCTCGGTGTCATGTCCCGCGCAGGCGGGGCATCCAGTACGCCGCGGCCTTTCGATTCAACCACGACTGTCTCGGAGTACTGGATCGCCCGGTCAAGACGGGCGATGACAGTTGTGCGTGAAGCGGTCGCCTGTTACTTCGCGCCCTCAGACGGCGTCTGCGCATCCGGGGCCGGCTTGCTCGGCGCCGCACCCGTGGTCACGCCCGGTGCGGTGTTGGTGCGCGGCGTCACGTCGCGCATGCCGGGAGGCGGAGGCGCGGTCGGATTGGCGGGCTGCGTCTGTGCCGTCTGCGAGGTCGGCGCGTTGCTGGCCTGATTGGTCGTGCTGGTATTGTTCAGGCCGTAGAACACGGCGCCCAGCACCAGTGCAATCGCAACGGCGAACAAGGCAACCTTGCCGCTGGAGGCGGGGCCTTCGCCAAGCTCGGGATCGGCCTGAAGGTCGGCATCCCGGCGCGCCGCGCGAAGATACTCATCGTCGGCGAGGTTCGGGCGGTACGGATCGTTGGGAAAACGGTCGTCAGCCATCGATTTGGTCTCCTCGGTTAAGACGCCCGGACAACCCGGGGATGCGAGATTCTGTTCCGCGCCCCCTTGTGCTTTCGTCGCATGTTGCTCAGCCCCCGGGAATCGGGAACCAGTTGTTCCCGGGAACTGAAGCGAGTTCCAGGGAGGCAACGAGGAGGGAACAAGCCGATGTGGAGCCTGCCGCCGACCGACAGCGTGCTGCATTTTCTTTCGCTGATCGCGGTCGCCGCACAGGGCATGACGGCCGCGCTGGCTGCCGGACGCCGCAGCATGGACTGGTTGGGGGTCTGCTTTCTCGGTTGCATCACCGCGCTCGGCGGCGGCACGCTGCGCGATCTCTTCCTTGGACATTATCCGCTGGCCTGGGTGCAGAACCCGATCTATCTCGCGCTGGCCGGCGGCGCGGCCTTCCTCACCATCCTGTTCGCGCGTCTCGTGCACCGATTGAAGGTCGCCTTCATCGTGCTCGACGCCATCGGGCTCGTCGTCTTCACCATGGCGGGCTGCGACGTCGCCTGGCAGATGGACGCCTCGCTGCCGATCGTCATCGTCTCGGGCATGGTGACCGGCTGCGCCGGCGGCGTGTTGCGCGACGTGCTCTGCAACGACGTGCCGCTGCTGTTCCGCTCCGAGCTTTACGCCAGCGTGTCGGTGGTGACCGGCCTGTTCTATGCGACCGCGTTCGGCCTCAAGCTCAACGCCGAGCTCTCGACCATTTTGACCTTCGCGCTCGGCATCAGCTTCCGCCTGCTGGCGGTGCGCTACAAATGGGAGATGCCGAAATTCGTGTTCACGGAGGATGAGGAGAAGTAGGCGCGATCGCGCGCGAATAGCGAATGGCGATTAGCGAATGGATCTAGGCTACTCGCTATTCGCTACTCCCCATTCGCCCCTGCTGCCTCGCCTTCGCGACCTGCGCCGGCGTCACCAGCAGTCCCGAATTGCCCCAGGAATTGCGGATGTAGTTCGTCACGGCCGCGATCTCCTCGTTGGACAATTGCCTGGCATAGCCCGGCATCTCGCCGGCGTTCGGCGCGCGCGGCGTGGTCAGGGTGTGGGCGCCGTCGAGGATGATGCGCAAGGTGGAGGACGGATTGTTGGATTGCAGCAGCGCATTGCCCGGCAGTGGCGGATAGATGCGCGGGGCGCCGGTGCCGTCCGCTTCGTGGCAGGCGACGCAGAGCTTCGCGTAGACCGCCTGGCCGGCTTTCATCTCGGCATCGTCAGGCGGCGTCACGATGGTCTCGCGCCGTGCCGGCGGCAGGCTCTTCAGATAGAGCGCGATCGCGCGCACATCGGCATCGCTCATCCTGGAGGTCGAGTTGACGATGACGTCCGCCATCGGTCCGCCGGCGTGGCTCCTGGCGTTGCGTCCGCTCTGCAGATATTCCGCGATGTCCGCCTCGCTCCACGATTTCAATCCCGTGCGCGCGGCGCCATCGAGCCGGGGAGCGAACCAGCCCGCGACCTCATTGCCGGACAGCGCCTGCGCGTCCCTGTCAGCGCCGAAAAAATTCTTCGGGGTATGGCAGGCGCCGCAATGGCCGAGCCCGGTGACGAGATAGCCGCCTCTGTTCCAGGCCGCGCTCTTGCTCTGGTCCGGCTCGAACAGGCCGGGCTTGAAATACATGGCGTTCCAGACCCGCATCAGGCCGCGATAGCCGAATGGCCAGCGCAGCTCCGGCGGCTTGTTGCGGCTCACGACAGGCGCGAGCGTGCCGAGATAGGCGCGGATCGCCAGCGTGTCGTCCTTCGTCATCTTCGTGAAGTAGGGATACGGGAAGGCCGGGTAATAGTTCGAGCCGTCAGGCGCGATGCCGGTGCGCACCGCGCGCACGAAGTCGGCATCCGTCCAGGCGCCGATCCCGGTGTCGCGGTCCGGGGTCAGGTTCGGCGCATAGATCGCGCCGAAGGGCGTCTCAATGCGCTTGCCCCCGGCGAAGGGTTTTGCCGGATCGGCGGTGTGGCAGCCCGCGCAGCCGCCGGCTTCGGCCAGCGCCTTGCCATGGGCGATCAGCTCCGCCGACGGCTCGGCGGCGTGGGCTGCGCATGCAATCGCACTGCACAACGCCAAACCGACAACAACCGAGCAAGCCAGAATCGTCCGCATCGAAGCCACTCCTGTGACCAAACGCCCGCATCCGGCACGAGGGAGCATCCATTCATTTCGCGACGGCGGGGGTATCGTGACACAAATTGAAAACGGCATGCGTGTTTCAGGCCACGAAATTGCGATTTTTACCCGGCGCTCGCCTTGCTCCAGATTTGTGATGCGGAGCGTGAAATATCCGACATAGAGTGGCGGAATTGGTCGGCGCGCCCTAGCTAAAAACAACGGGACGGCAACGGCTTAAGTCGGCAAGACCTGAACAGGGCGGCAAAAGAGGACAGCATGGGCATCAACCAGGGTCCGATCAGTCTCGATCAGAAATACACGCAGGAGACCGGGCACGTCTTCACCACGGGCATTCAGGCCCTGGTCCGCCTGCCCATGGCCCAGATCCGGCGCGACCGCGCGGCGGGGCTGAACACCGCCGGCTTCATCTCCGGCTATCGCGGCTCCCCGCTCGGCGGCTATGACCAGCAGCTCTTTGCCGCCCGCAAGCATCTCGAACAGTACAACATCAAGTTCCAGCCCGGCGTGAACGAGGATCTGGCGGCCACTGCGGTCTGGGGCTCGCAGCAGCTCAACCTCTCGCCCGGCGCGAAGTACGACGGCGTGGTCGGCATCTGGTACGGCAAGGGCCCCGGCGTCGATCGCTGCGGCGACGTGTTCCGCCACGGCAATGCCGCGGGCTCGGCCAAGAACGGCGGCGTGCTGTGCCTCGCCGGTGACGACCACGGCGCAAAATCCTCCACCGTCCCGCATCAGTCCGACCACGCCTTCATGTCCGCGCTGATGCCCTATCTCTATCCCTCGAGCATCCACGAGATGATCGAGATGGGCCTGCTCGGCATCGCGATGTCGCGCTATTCCGGCTGCTGGGTCGGCATGAAGGTGATCACGGAGACGGTGGAAACCACCGCCGAGATCGACCTCACCGACGAGATGAAGCCCTTCATCATCCCCGCCGATTTCGAGCTGCCGCCCGGCGGCCTCAATCTGCGCTGGCCCGATGACCGTTTCGAGCAAGACCGCCGGCTGCAGGATTACAAGGGCTTTGCCGCCATCGCCTTTGCGCGCGCCAACAAGGTCAACCGCGTCACCATGGATTCGCCGAATGCTCGCTTCGGCATCATGGCCTCGGGCAAGAGCTATGAGGACGTCCGCCAGGCGTTGCGCGAGCTCGGCATCACCGAGGAGGTCGCCGCAAAGATCGGCCTTCGCCTCTACAAGATCGGCATGCCCTGGCCGCTCGAGCCGGAAGGCGTGCGTCAGTTCGCGGTCGGGCTCGAAGAGATCTTCATCGTCGAAGAGCGCCGCGAGATCGTCGAGAACCAGGTCAAGCAGGAGCTGTTCAACTGGCGCGACGACGTCCGCCCGCGCATCGTCGGCAAGATGGACGAGCACGACAAGCGCTTTTTGACCTTCGCCGCCGAGCTCAGCGTCGCCTCGCTTGCGACCTCGCTCACCGAGCGACTTCTCAGGCTCAATCTCAACCCTGAAATCGCGGAGATGCTCCGCGTCAAGGCCGACTGGTTCAACGGCCGCCAGGCGACTCAGATGCAGGCGGTCGCACCCGTCTCCCGCACTCCTTATTTCTGCTCCGGCTGCCCCCACAATACGTCGACCAAGGTGCCCGAAGGCAGCCGAGCGCTCGCCGGCATCGGCTGCCATTTCATGGCGCTGTGGATGGACCGCTCGACCGAGACCTTTACGCATATGGGCGGCGAGGGCGTGCCGTGGGTCGGCATCGCGCCGTTCACCAACGAGAACCACATCTTCGCCAATCTCGGCGACGGCACCTACTTCCACTCCGGCATTCTTGCGATCCGCCAGGCGGTCGCCTCCAAGACCAACATCACCTACAAAATCCTCTACAACGACGCCGTCGCCATGACGGGCGGCCAGCGCCACGACGGCGATCTCTCGCCGCAGCAGATCACCCACCAGCTCCATGCCGAAGGCATCCGCGAGATCTACCTGGTCTCGGAGGCGCCCGACTCCTATCCGGCCGACACCATCGCGCCCGGCGTGAAGAAGTATCACCGCGACGAGCTCGACAAGGTCATGAAGATGTGCCGGGAGTACAAGGGCACCTCGGCCATCGTGTTCGTGCAGACTTGCGCGGCCGAGAAGCGCCGCCGCCGCAAGCGCGGCCTGATGGAAGATCCGGCGCGCCGCGTCATGATCAATCCGGCGGTCTGCGAAGGTTGCGGCGACTGCTCGGTGCAGTCGAACTGCATCTCGGTCGAGCCGCTGGAGACCGAGTTCGGCCGCAAGCGCGCCATCAACCAGTCGTCCTGCAACAAGGATTATTCCTGCCTCAAGGGTTTCTGCCCGTCCTTCGTCACCGTGGACGGCGGCAAGCCGCGCCACCGCGCACCGGCTGAGCTCAGCGAGATCGGCGAATTGCCCGAGCCGGCGTCGCGTCCGACGCTTGATAGGCCGTACAACATCGCGGTCGGCGGCGTCGGCGGCACTGGCGTGCTCACCATCGGTGCGCTGCTCGGCATGGCCGCCCATATCGAGGGCAAGGCCTCGATGATCCTCGACATGTCAGGCCTGGCGCAGAAGGGTGGGGCGGTGCTCAGCCACGTCCGCCTGTCGGATCATCCGGCAGAGGTGACCTGCTCGCGCATCGTCACCGGCACGGCCGATCTGGTGCTTGCGGCAGATGAAGTGGTTGCCGTCGCCAAGGACACCATCTCGCTGTGTGACTCCAGCCGCACCCGCGGCATCATCAACAGCCACGTCATTCCCACCGCCGATTTCGTCCTCAACCGCGACTTCAACTTCCAGACCCGCAAGCTGAACGCGGTGCTGGAGACGGCGCTGCATAAGGACTCCATCTTCTTCGACTTCACCAAGCCGGCCGAGCAACTGCTCGGCGATGCCATCGCCACCAACATGATGATGATGGGGTACGCCTATCAGAAGGGTCTGTTCCCGCTGTCGGCGGAAGCGATCGAGCAGGCGATCGAGGTCAACGGCGTCTCGATCAAGATGAACAAGGAAGCCTTCCGCCTCGGCCGCCTCGCGGTCGCAGATCCCCAGCGCCTGGCCGATATGCTGAAGGGCACAGATGAGGTCGTTGCGCCCAAGACGCTGGATGCGATGACGCTGGACGAGGTCATCGAGCATCGCGTCAAGCATCTGACCGCCTATCAGAACAGCCGTCTGGCCAAGCGCTATCGCAAGCTGGTGGATCAGGTTCGCGATGCCGCGGTGAAGGGCGGCTACGGCGATGCGCTGCCGCGCGCGGTCGCGGTGAACTATGCCAAGCTGCTGGCCTACAAGGACGAGTATGAAGTCGCGCGCCTCTACACCGACGGTGCTTTCGAGCAGCAGCTCCGCGATCAGTTCGAGGGCGATTTCAAGTTCAACTTCAACCTCGCGCCGCCGATTTTGGCGAGCGGCGTCGATGCGCTGGGGCGCCCGAAGAAGCGCGCCTTCGGCCCGTGGATGCTGAAAGTCTTCCGCGTGCTGGCGAAGTTCAAATTCCTGCGCGGCACCCCGTTCGACATCTTCGGCCGCAGCGCCGACCGCAAGCTCGAGCGCGACCTGATCGCCGGCTACGAGAAGGACGTCACGACCGTGCTCGGCCTGTTGTCGCCGGTGACGATCGACACCGCCGTCGAGCTGCTCTCGCTGCCCGACCGCATCCGCGGCTACGGCCCGGTGAAGGAGAAGGCGGTGAACGACGCCAAGGTGCGTTACGCGCAGCTCGCCGCCGATCTGGCAAACCCGCCGCCGGCGCCAAGGCAGATCGCGGCGGAGTAGGACGGTCCCGTAGGGTGGGCAAAGGCGCAAAGCGCCGTGCCCACCACCTCGCCATTGATTACGAAGAACACGTGGGCACGCTTCGCTTTGCCCACCCTACGACACCATCGCTTGCGTTGCCCGCCGGGCAAAACACCCATGCGTGGGTCAATCCGCACCCGCAAAGATATTCCGCTTTACCGAAATTCGGAGTTGTCGTATTCGTCCGTCACCTCATCCCAGTCAGAGGGGCGTATCGCGATCGTCACGAAACGCGGGGTGAGCGGCGGTGGACGCGGGCTGCGTCGCACGGGCAATCGTCTCGTGCATACGACAGGCGCGGTCCTGCGTACGGCAAAATCGTGTGGTCCTGACGTCCGGGGTCTGTGCGTCAAGTCTTGCGATCACTCGCAAGGCGACGGGGGCAATAGTGCAACGCTCCCCGGGGAGAGCGCGACATAAGCCGTAAAACCACTGCGCAGGGAAGGCCGGATGTTTGGCTTCACCTGTATGCCGCTGTGCATCTGTTCTTCGCGCATTTCGCGCACAGCGGACCGTGGTGCCCAGCCGGCACCCGGTCTTCCCTGCGCCCTCTGTTTTTGGAGGGGGCAAGACGGAAGCAAAGCTCGGGCGAGAACCGCCGCGAGGATGTTTCAACGCGCTCGCAATCGCTCTGCTGAGGCAGGGAGTAATGCAAGACCGTCATCCTGAGGCGCGAGCCTCTTCGGCGAGCCTCGAAGGACGACGGCACGACCGTTGCGGCAGGGAGAGCGCTGCAGCATCCCGGCCGTGCATCCTTCGAGGCTCCCCAAGCGGCGCGTTGCGCCGCATGGCTCGCACCTCAGGATGACGGTGCTGAATTCGGGGCTCGTTTCCACCCCGCTTGCGCTCGCCCGCGGCCCTCTCGCAGGACGGAATATTTCCGCGCTTGCCAATCCGCCCACCGCGGTTCAGAAAAACGGGGCAATAAGAAACGCGAGCGGAGACCTGAGTTTGACCATCAAGGGCAAGGCCTACATTGCCGGGATCTACGAACACCCGACCCGGCATGCGCCGGACAAATCCACCGCCCAGCTCCACGCCGAGGTCGCCAAGGGGGCGATCGAGGATGCAGGGATCAGCAAGGACGACATCGACGGCTATTTCTGCGCGGGCGATGCGCCCGGCGGCGCCTGGCCGATGGTCGATTATCTCGGCCTGAACACCAAGAAGCTCCGCCATATCGATTCCACCGAGACCGGCGGCTGCTCCTACATCATCCATCTCGGTCATGCCGCCGAGGCGATCGCCGCGGGCAAGTGCTCGATCGCGCTTGTGACGCTGGCCGGCAAGCCGCGCACCGGCGCGATGCCGCCGCGCGCCGCCGGCGCCGAGGCCGATTTCGAATCCGCTTACGGGGCCACTACGCACAATGCCTACGGCATGTGTGCCATGCGCCACATGCACGACTATGGCACCACGTCGGAGCAGCTGGCCTGGATCAAGGTCGCGGCCTCGCATCACGCTCAGTACAATCCGCATGCGATGCTCAAGGACGTCGTCACCGTCGAGGACGTGCTGAACTCGCCGATGATCTCCGATCCCCTCCACCGCATGGATTGCTGCGTCGTCTCCGACGGCGGCGGCGCGCTGATCGTGACGACGCCCGAGATCGCCAAGAGCCTGAAGAAGCCGCTGGTGCGCCTGATCGGCCATGGCGAGGCGATGAAGGGCCCGCGTGGCGGCAAGGATCTCGACCTCACTTATTCGGCCGGAATCTGGTCCGGCCCGCGTGCATTCGAGGAAGCCGGCATCACGCCGAAGGATATCAAGTACGCCTCGATCTACGACAGCTTCACCATCACGGTGCTGATGCAGCTCGAGGACCTCGGCTTCTGCAAGAAGGGCGAGGGCGGCAAGTTCGTCGCCGACGGCAACCTGATCTCGGGCGTCGGCAAGCTGCCGTTCAACACCGACGGCGGCGGCCTCTGCAGCAACCATCCCGTCAACCGCGGCGGCATGACCAAGATCATCGAGGCCGTACGGCAGCTGCGCGGCGAGGCGCATCCGAAGGTGCAGGTCAAGAATTGCGATCTCGCCATCGCCCACGGCACCGGCGGCCTCCTGGGCGTCCGCCACGCCGCCTCGACGGCCATTCTGGAGCGCGTGTGATGAGTGAAGCGAAGAAGTATCCGGCCCCGGTGACGAACCCCGAGACCGCCGCGTTCTGGGACGCGGCGAAAGAGGGCAAGTTCATGATCAAGCGCTGCACGGCGTGCGGCGAGGCGCACTACTTCCCGCGCTCGATCTGCCCGTTCTGCTATTCCGACAAGACGGTGTGGGAGCAGGCCTCGGGCGAGGGCACGATCTACACCTGGAGCCTGATGCGGAAGTCGCCGACCGGCCCTTATGCGATTGGCTATGTCACGCTGAAGGAGGGGCCGTCGGTGCAGACCAATTTCGTCGACTGCGATCTCACGACGCTCAAGATCGGCCAGAAGGTGAAGGTGGTGTTCAAGCCGACCGACGGCGCGCCGCTGCCGTTCTTCACGCCGGCCTGACGCGAAGCTGCGTAGGGTGGGTAGAGCGAAGCGAAACCCACCGACGCAGGCAATGATGGGTTTCGCTGCGCTCTACCCATCCTACGAATTCTCCGTCCTCCACCTTGTGTAGGACGGTCCTCATCCTGAGGAGCTTGCGAAGCAAGCGTCTCGAAGGATGGCCACAACGAAGAAGCGTTTCGGGCATCCTCATGGTTCGAGACGGCGCAAGAGCGCCTCCTCACCATGAGGATGAGAACCAGAGGAAACCAAACAAAATGTCCGCCAGATACGAAGAGCTCAAGTCCCTCAAAAGCCTCGGCCAGAAATACGCCTACACCGATCGCGAGGTGATGCTCTACGCCTACGGCATCGGCCTCGGCGCCGATCCCATGGACGAGAACGAGCTCGCCTTCGTCAACGAGGGCACGTTGACGCCGCGGCCGCTCAAGGTGGTGCCGACCTTTGCGTCCGTGGCGGCGTGGGGCTCGGGGCCGGGCGAGATGAACCTCAACCGCGTCATGGTGGTCGACGGCGAGCGCGACATCACCTTCCACCAGCCGCTGCCGGTGGCCGCGAACATCACCGCCGATTCCTCCGTGCTCGAGGTCTACGACAAGGGCAAGGACAAGGGCGTCGTCATCGTGCATCAGACCGTGCTGAAGAACGAGAAGGGCGAGAAGCTCGCAACCCTCGTCGCCTCGCGCTTCGCCCGCGGCGATGGCGGCTTTGGCGGGCCGAACCTGACCCAACCCGATCCGCACAAGATCCCATCGCGCAGCCCCGACAGGACCATCGACATCACCACGCGTCCCGACCAGGCGCTGGTCTATCGCCTCTGCGGCGACCGCAACCCGCTGCACTCCGATCCCGAGTTCGCCAAGAAGGCCGGCTTCCCGCGCCCGATCCTGCACGGCATGTGCACCTACGGCATTACCTGCCGCGGCGTGCTCCAGACCTATGCCGACTACGACGCCAACGCGTTCCGCCAGCACGTCGCGCGGTTCTCCTCGCCGGTCTATCCCGGCGAGACCGTGACCATGGATCTCTGGAAGGACGGCAACGTGATCTCGTTCGAAGCCAAGGTGAAGTCGCGCGGCGTCACCGTGATCAAGAACGGCAAGACGGTGCTGGGTTAATCTCCGTTGTCATTCCGGGGCGCGCGCAGCGCGAACCCGGAATCTCGCGCTACAATCTCTGGATTCCGGGTTCAGCGCTGCGCGCTGCCCCGGAATGACAATAACAAACAGGGAGACGCCACCATGGGATTGCTCGACGGCAAGGTTGCGCTGATCACCGGTGCGGGCGGGGGGCTCGGCGAGGCCTACGCAAAGCTGTTCGCGCGGGAAGGGGCCTCGGTCGTCGTCAACGACCTCGGCGGGCCCCGTGACGGGTCCGGCGCCGACAAGTCCATGGCGCAGCAGGTGGTGGATGCGATCAAGGCCGAGGGCGGCAAGGCGGTCGCCAACGGCGCCGACATCTCCACCCTGGAGGGCGGCCAGTCGGTGTTCGACGACGCCATCAAGCATTTCGGCCGCGCCGACATCCTGGTCAACAATGCCGGCATCCTGCGCGACCAGACCTTTCACAAGGCCAGCGAGGCCGACTGGGACAAGGTCATCAAGGTGCACCTGAAGGGCACCTTTTGTTGCACCCTGCCGGTGTTTCGCTGGATGCGGGACAACGGCGGCGGCGTCATCGTCAACACCTCCTCGACCTCAGGGCTGATCGGCAATTTCGGCCAGACCAATTACGGCGCGGCCAAGGGCGGCATCTGGGGCCTGTCCAACGTGCTGGCGATCGAGGGCCGGAAGTACAACATCCGGATCTGGACGCTCGCCCCCGGCGCCCTGACCCGCATGACCGCAGACCTGCCCCGCTATAAGGAGAACCCCGGAGCGGCGCTGGGGCCGGACGGCATCGCGCCGGCCGTGCTATACATGGTCAGCGACTTGTCGGGCGACCAGACCGGCAAGGTGCTGGGCGTGTCCGGGCCCCGCGGCGTGCGCGAAATGCGGATGATGGAAATGGACGGCTGGAAGCCGCCGCACACGGGCTGGAACGCCCGGGACATCGCCGATCATGCCAAGGAGATCTTCTTCTCCGAGGAGCAGATCAAGATGGGCGCGCGGCGGTTTTAGCTTGAACTGTCGTTCCGGGGCACGCGTAGCGTGAACCCGGAACCTCGAGATTCCGGGTTCGATGCTGCGCATCGCCCCGGAATGACGAACAAGAGGACAAGAGGACTGATGAAACTCACCGCCGACGCCAAGGGCACTTTCGCAATCGCGCCGACGCCGTTCCATGACGACGGCCGCATCGACGAGCGCTCGATCGACCGTTTGACCGATTTCTACGAGGAGGTCGGCTGCGACGGCGTCACGGTGCTGGGCATCCTCGGCGAGGCCCCGAAGCTCGATGCCAGCGAGGCCGAGCAGGTGGCGGTGCGTTACGTCAAGCGCGCCAAGAAGATGCAGGTCATCGTCGGCGTCTCCGCGCCGGGCTTTGCCACCATGCGCTCGCTGGCCAAGGCCTCGATGGACGCCGGCGCGGCCGGCGTGATGATCGCACCGCCGCCAAGCTTGCGCACCGACGATCAGATCATCGGCTATTTCAAGCAGGCGGCCGAGGCGATCGGCCCCGACGTGCCCTGGGTGCTGCAGGATTACCCGCTCACCTTGCAGGTGGTGTTCACCCCCGCCGTGATCCGCAAGATCGTCATGGACAATCCGAACTGCGTGATGCTCAAGCACGAGGACTGGCCGGGCCTGGAGAAGATCACGACGCTGCGCGGCTTCCAGAAGGACGGCTCGCTCCGGCCGCTCTCGATCCTCTGCGGCAATGGCGGCACGTTCCTGGACTTCGAGATGGAGCGCGGCGCCGACGGCGCCATGACCGGCTACGCCTTCCCGGAGCTTCTGATCGACGTCGTCAACCTCTCCAAGGCCGGCAAGCGCGATGCCGCGCATGATCTGTTCGACGCGCATCTGCCGCTGATCCGCTACGAGCAGCAGCCCGGGGTCGGCCTGACCGTGCGCAAATACGTGCTGCAGAAGCGCGGCATCATCGCCTCCAGCGCGCAGCGCAAGCCCGGCGCGACGATCACCGCGACGGCGAAGGCCGAAGTGGATTATCTGCTGTCACGCGTCGCCCGCTTCGACAAGCGCGCCAATCTCGGCCCGCAATCCAGCGCCGCAGGTTAGCTGCATGGCCGAGACATCAGCATCACGCCCGGCCTCGACGATCCTCCTGCTCCGTGACGGCGCGCAGGCCGACGGCAAGAGCCGCGGCGAGATCGAGGTCTTCATGATGGTTCGCCATCATCAGATCGAGTTCAACTCGGGCGCGCTGGTGTTTCCCGGCGGCAGCGTCGATGCCGGCGACAAGGAGATCGTCGCCCGTGCGGACCTCTATTCGGGCGGGGAGGGCTTGAGCGAGGCGGACCGGGGTTTTCGTATCGCCGCGATCCGCGAGACTTTTGAGGAGAGCGGCATCCTGCTGGCGCGGTCAAAGGCGACGGGCGCTCCCGTTGACGCCAGGCGTGCCGGCGAGATCGCAGACGCGCATCGCGTCGCGCTCAACGAGCACAAAGTCAGCTTCCTGAGCATCCTGGCCGACAACGGTCTGCAGCTCGCGCTCGACACGCTGGTGCCTTACGCGCACTGGATCACGCCGGAGGGCATGCCCAAGCGTTTCGACACCTGGTTCTTCCTGGCGGCCGCGCCGCCGGACCAGCTCGGCGCCCATGACGGCCGGGAATCCACCGATTCGATCTGGGTGTCGCCGCGCGAGGCGGTGGAGGGCGGCGAAAGCGGCCGCTTCAAGCTGCCGTTCCCGACCACGCGCAATTTGATCCGGCTGGCGAAGCAGCCAACGGTGCAAGCCGCGCTCGAGCATGCCCGCAGCCTGTCGATCGTCACGGTGATGCCGGTCATGACCAAGACCGACACCGGCCGCCAGCTCCGCATTCCCCGCGAGGCCGGCTATGACGGCGAGGTGTTCGAGGTCGGGGCGCTGGGCTAATACACTTCGACGCCCGACGAAGTATTGAGGACCGTGGTCGCGTTAGGTTCCGTCCATTGTGAAGGACGGAGCAGGCCATGGATATCAGGCAGGACACCAACATCGCCGCCGAGCTGACGCTGCTGGTCGCGCTCGCAACGCTGTGGGGCGGCTCCTACACGTTCATCAAGCTCGGCGTTGCCACCATTCCGCCGATCACGCTGATCGCCGCGCGTACCACGATCGCGGGCCTCTTGCTGCTCGGCGTCTTGTGGGCGCGAGGCATCAAGATGCCCAGCGACGCCGCGACCTGGCGGCGCTTCGCGTTCCAGGCCGTGCTCAACAGCGTCGTCCCCTGGACGCTGATCGCCTGGGGCGAGCGCCATGTCGATGCCGCCCTCGCCACCATTCTCAACTCCGCCGCACCGATCTTCACCTTCCTGCTCACGGCCGTCGTCACCCGCCACGAGGCGACGAGCCCGCGAAAGCTGTTCGGCGTGGTGGCGGGGATGGCCGGCATCTGCCTCATCGTCGGCGTCGATGCCTTCCATGACATCGGCGGCGGCCTCCTCGCCGAGGCCGCCATCGTCGCGGCCACCATCTGCTACGCCTGCGCCGCGATCTTCGGCCGCAGCTTTGGGGGCCTCGACCCGATGGCGCCGGCTGCCGGCTCGCTGCTGGCGGGGGCCGCCGTGCTGATCCCGGCCTCGCTCGCGGTCGATCAGCCCTGGACGCTGTCGCCGTCGCTGAGCTCCGTGCTGGCGTTGCTTGCGCTCGCCGTGTTCTCGACGGCCGCGGCGTTTGCGATCTACTTCCGCCTGATCCAGACCCTTGGCTCGGTCGGCACCACCGCGCAGGCCTATCTCCGTGTGCCCATCGGCGTCGCCATCAGCGTCGCCTTCCTCGGCGAGAGCCTGAGCCCGACCGCCTGGATCGGGCTGGCCTGCGTCGTCCTCGGCGTCGCCGCCATGACGATCCCGGCCCGGCGGCTCGCGCGCGTCAAACCGTCATAGGTCGGGGACGGGGCTCCGGGACCGCGATATTAAGCATAAACGGCGTCCGGAGGCATGTTCCCCCCGGGCGGCAATACGTCGTATATTGGGCCGCCAATAGCCCGGTCCTCTCATCATCCCAATGTCCGCCGAATTGACGCCGACCCCTGAGAAAAAGCGAACCTTCTCGCTCTCCATCGGCCAGCTCACCTTCGGCAGCTTTCTGTTGGTGCTGGCGGTGATCATCGTCACCTCGACCGCGAGCGTGATCGCGATCCGGCACATCGACACCACCTTCGCCGAGCTGCAGCGGCTCCAGAGCGTCGGCGACCTCGCCGAGGACATCGACCGCCGCATGAACGAATTGCGCCTCGCCGCCCGCGACTTCGTCACCGATCCCGGCGCCGGCATCCAGTTCCAGCAGGTGGGCGAGGCGGCCTCGACGCTCAGCGACATCCTGAAAAAGACCCGCATCGAGCTCGCGCCAGAGCAGCAGGACATGATCGACGGGGTCACCGAACGCCTCGCGACCTATCGGACCGGCCTCGAGCGGATATCGACCCTGATCGACCGCCGCGCCCAGCTGCTCGCCGGCCTGCCGCCGCTGCGCGAACAGTTCGATGTGGCCGTCTCCGGCACCGCCGACCGTGAGCTGGCCTCGCGCCTGTTGGAGACCCAGAGCCGCATCGCGCTCGGGCTGCTCGCGCGCAACCCGTCCGCCGCGGAGCAGGCCGCCCAGAACATGCGGGCACTGGACATCGGCGATGCCAAGCTCAAGGCGGCGGTGAACGACTATGCCGAGGCCATTATGGCCGTGGCCGTCCGCGAGCGGCAGATCGCCGATATCGACCGCGAGGTGCTGGGAACCGAGGGGCGGCTGATCGGCCGCGTCACCGAATTGCTGCGCGAGGTCAGCGACCGGCGCGGCCATGTGCTGTCGCGCGACTTTGCCCGCACGCTGACGGAGGCGCGATGGCAGAGCATCGTGCTGGGCAGCATCGGCGTTCTGATCGGCATTCTGGCGGCCGGCTTCGTGGTGCGGCGGACGGTTCGTCCGCTGGCTCAGATCGCACGCTCCATCCGCGCGCTTGCGGCGGGCCGGAAAGACACCTCGATCCCGTCGGCCGACCTCGACAACGAGATCGGCGACATCGCGCGTGCCGCCGAAGTCTTCCGCCGCGCGCTGGAGGAGGCCGACACGGCACGCGAGGCGGCGGTGCGCGCGCTCACCGAGCAGCGCCTCGCCGAAGAGAGCTACCGGAAACTGTTCGAGGGCTCGATCGACGGCATCTACGTGACGACGCCGGCCGGCGAGCTCCTCAACGCCAATCCGGCGCTGGCCCGGATGATGGGCTACGACAGCCCGCAGCATCTCATCGCCAGCATCAACGACATTGCCCACACGATCTATGTCCATCCCGAGGCGCGCGCCGAATACCAGCGGCTGATGGCGCGTGACGGCATGGTGCGCGAATTCGAGTATCAGGTGCGCCAGCGCAGCGGCGACATCCTGTGGCTTTCCGACAGCGCCACCGGCGTGCGGGACGAAGCGGGCAACATCGTCCGCTACGAGGGCACGCTGCGAGACATCACCGACCAGAAGCGGGCGGAAGACGCCATTGCCGAAGGCCGGCGCCTGCTCCAGCAGGTCATCGACACCGTTCCGGCGGTGATCAATGTCAAGGACCGCGACCTGCGCTATGTGCTGATGAACCGCTACATGGCCGGCATCTTCGGCATCGAGCCCGGCGACGCGCTCGGCCGCACCACGGCGGACCTGATGTCGCGCTATGGCGCGGCCAAGACCGACGAGAACGACAAGCGCGTGCTGGCCCTGCGAAAGGGGCTCGGCTTCTACGAGGAGGAATACAAGGACGTCTCCGGCAACATGCGGCAATGGCTTGTCAACAAGCTGCCGCTGCTCGATGCCGAGGGCGAGATCGAGCGCATCGTCACCGTCGCGCTCGACATCGGCGAGCGCAAGCGCGGTGAGCAGGAGATGCGCAAGGCCAAGGAAGCCGCCGAGA
The DNA here is from genome assembly GCF_003957705.1 of Bradyrhizobium sp. LVM 105. Taxonomy (NCBI): domain Bacteria; kingdom Pseudomonadati; phylum Pseudomonadota; class Alphaproteobacteria; order Hyphomicrobiales; family Nitrobacteraceae; genus Bradyrhizobium; species Bradyrhizobium sp. LVM 105. The sequence goes on from NZ_QZMV01000005.1 coordinate 395,828, forward strand.
CCGCGCTGCGTAATCTGCGCGAGACGCAGGCCTCGCTGATCGAGGCCGAGAAGCTCGCCGCGCTCGGGCGCCTCGTTGCCGGCGTCGCGCACGAGGTCAACAATCCCGTCGGCATCAGCCTCACTGTCGCCTCCGCGCTGGAGCGCAAGACTGCGATGTTCACCGCCGAGGTCGAGCGCGGCGAGCTCCGCCGCTCCACACTCAACGATTTCCTCAGCACCAGCCGCGATGCGTCCTCGCAGCTCGTCTCCAATCTCAACCGCGCCGCCGAGCTGATCCAGTCGTTCAAGCAGGTCGCCGCCGACCGCAACTATTCGGACCAGCGCACTTTCGATCTCGGCGACCTCACCGAGCAGGTGGTGATGAGCCTGCGACCGGGCCTGCGCAAGCACAATCTGACGCTCAATGTCGAGTGCCAGCCCGATCTCACCATGAACAGCTATCCGGGCCCCTATGGCCAGGTGCTGACCAATCTGTTCCTCAATTCGGTGGCGCACGCCTTCCCGGACGGCCGGCCGGGGACGATCGACATCCAGGTGCGGGAGTCCGGCAAGGACAATGTCGAGATCATCTTCTCCGACAATGGCTGCGGCATGTCGCTCGACGTGCGTCGGCGCGCCTTCGATCCGTTCTTCACGACGCGGCGCGACCAGGGCGGCACCGGCCTCGGATTGCACATCGTCTACAGCATCGTCACCAATCGGCTCGGCGGGCGGCTCGATCTCGATTCCGAGCCGGGCAACGGCACGCGCATCCAGATCATCCTGCCGCGCGTGGCGCCGCTGGAGCAGGCTGCGGAATAGTCGCGCTCCAGCTTTTGGTTTTGGCGCGCGTTCTTGACGCGAACCGGTATCCGCTTTAGTCGACGTCAGCGAGCTTGTGCAGCGTTGCGCCGAAGATCAGGCTGGCTTTGCCGACCAGCGCCGTGCCCGTCATCTCCGCGCGCGTGTCCGTGTAGGTGCCGTTGACACCGATGCCGACCGGGGCAGGGCCGCCGAACAGCGGATTGTCGTCGCCCCGCGGCGAGGTGTGCCGCTGCACCAGCACCTCGCCTTTGAAGCTGGTGTCGTCCTTCACCACGTAGCTGCCGGTGTAATAGAGGTAGGCATCGCCGCCAAGAATCTTGCCGTCGCGAAAAAGGATCACGCCGCTGCCCTTGCCGACTCGACCATCGAGCAGGGTCACGTGAATCGAATAGAGGCCGTTCTTCATAACGTCCCACGGGCCGGCCGCCATCGCCCAATGGCGTAGCCGGTCCGGCTTTTATGCCAAAGCGTATCGCCCCGCGCAACGCGGCAGTTTGCCGGCCGCCGCCGGAGGTTGCCGCGAGCCGTAGTTGTCCCGACTTGTGCTTGACGCAATCATGACGGTCTGATGATGGGGCGAGGCCGGTCGTTGCGAATCAGAGTTGGCCCGCAAAATGCACAACAACTAGCTGCACTGGCCGCGGGGTGCTGGAGCAAGACGATGAGGAACTGGATCGATTCCGGCGGCGATGAGCCGCGTCTGTACAGTGCGCGTCCCACGAATTGCAAAACGGAACGACGGCGCTCCGGCAGCGTAACACGCTGGCGAGGCGCGACGAGACTGGCAGGGGCCCTGGTCTTGCTTGCGCTCGCAGCCCCCATCGGCCAGGCACGCGACCGCGGCCAGTTCGCCAACACCAATCCGGATTTGAAAGCCTGGTTCGACGGCCTGCGCAGCGGCAAGGGGCCGTGCTGCTCCGATGCCGACGGTTCGGCGCTCTCGGATAGTGACTGGGACAGCAAGGACGGGCACTACCGCGTCCGCCTCCCGCGCTACGGCTCCGGGCTGGAAGGACAGCCGCAGGAGCTGGTCTGGGTCGATGTCCCCGAGGAGGCCGTGATCTCCGAGCCGAACCGGGTGGGGCGCACCATGGTGTGGCCGATCTACGGCTATATGGGCGTCACCGTCCGCTGCTTCATGCCGGGCAGTATGACCTGAAGCGCGATGAGGCGAGGAAGAATCGTCATCGCGCTCTAGGTTATTGTTTGAGCATGGTCTTTTCGGAAGGCCGCTGCGCCCTTTTCCGGATCATGCTTTAGCGGCCTCGGCGGCATGTTGCCCGATGCGTCGACGCGGCGCGCGCGGTGTCAGGTATATTTGTTGTCCCGCTCGAGCAGCTCGATTGAGATGCCTTCGGGGCCGCGGATGAAGCAGATGCGCACCCCGGGCCGGATCGTGGTCGGCTCGCGCGTGAAGGTGACGCCTTTGGCCTTGATCTCGGCCGCGACGGCATCGATGTCCTTCACGGTCAGCCCGAAATGGTCGAGGCCCTGATGCGGGTGCGGAGGCGGCGGGTTGACCGCGCTGTCGCCCTCGAGCGGCGCGATGAAGATCCTGGCGCCGCCAAGGTTCACGTCGATCCGCCCCGGCGCGCGGACGATCTCGCCACCGAGGATGTCCCGCAGCCAGGCTGCGGTCGCCTCCGGATCGGGGCTGCGCAGATGGACGTGATCCCAAGTGACGACTGGCATTTCGATGTCTCCTGATGGTCCTGCGCGATGTTGCCGCGCATGTTAGCGGCCGTGGTCGGTGATCGCCACCGTCCTTGCCGATTCGCAAGCGTGCGGGAACCCTAGGTCGTCTTCCGGATTAAGGTAAGCAGTGGCCCATTCCGTCGCTCGACGGCTTCGGCTGCGATCGGTGAAGCAACCATGAACGCCAGGCTCGACCGGATCGGATTGAGGCGCTTTGCAGGGACCGGCGAGCGACTGGCGCGAGCCGTCACGATTGCAAGCGTCTCATTTGGTCGCAGCCTTCTGTGGTTGCTGGCGGCCATCATCGTCGGCTGCGGCGTCTGGATGCTGCTGCCTCTGTCCAAAGGCAATAGCGCTGAGCAGGTCAAGTCGGAGGTGGCAGCCGTCGAGACGGCTCCTTCGAACGATCCGGCCGGATCGGCGTCGCTGGCTTCCGAAGCTCAGGTCCCGGCCATGGCGGACCTTGGTCGTCTCAGGATTTCCTCGCAGACCTGGCGCCGCGGCGGCCTTGGCTCGAAAGCCCTGGTGACGTTCACGCTGCGAAACGACAACGACTATGCCATAAAAGATGTCGAGATCGTCTGCGCCTTTGCGCGGCGCGATGGCAGCCATCTCACCGATCGCAGTCGCGTGCTGGCAGACCCGGTCGGCATGAGGAGCCGCAAGACCTACGCCCGGATTCCCGTCGGCTTCGTCAACGTGAATGCCGATCAGGCGAAATGTTCCTTGGTTGCGGCACGCCGCGCATAAAGGCGGCATGTTCCGGTAGCGGAAAAGTTACCCTCCGCGGCCCTTGGCCAAAAAACCTCGCGTCGCCATTTGAACCGGAAGGCTGGGCCAGGAACCAATTAAGAGATCGCCTGTTGAGGCGGAGAGCCCACGCGGGGATGCGGGGGGCGGAGCGTGGCCAATGCCTGTCTTTCGATATTTCGTCTTTGTCGGTGGAGCTTTGCTCGCACTGCTGTTCGCAGCGGACTTCGTTCTGCCATCGCAGCCGGTAGCGCAGGCCGTCGCCACCGCAAGCAATGATCAGCCGCTGATCCGGATTCGCTCCGATCGCCATCTGCCCGAGCGTGTCGTGCTCGACACTACCCAGCCCACGCTCGTCCCGGCTGCGATGAAAACTGCCGCTGTGGTTGCGCCTCAGCCGCCGGTGCAGGACAGCACGTCGGCAGCCCTCGCCGAGATGTCGGCCAAGGCGCGGGTGCGCGAGACGTTCGCCCAGTTCACGCCGGGAGGACCGAAGGCGGGCGCCGCCGCAGCGAACAAGGCGGACACCAAGCCGCAGGTTCAAGCGCAAGCCCAGCCTGCTCAGGCGCCTCAGGCGCAGCCGCCGAAGCGCAAGATCGCCAGGGCACATTCGGTACCGCAACAGCAGGACCGGCCGATGATGGTCGCGCAGCGTCCGCAATTCGGCTTCTTCGGCAACACCTGGTAAAAACGGCCACGCCCCGCTTCGAAACGAGGCGGGGAGGGCTTTTTATTGGTCAGTCTCTCTGCTAATTCCAATCCATCCGAACGCCCGTCGGTGCGCTGGCTCGCCAGCCACGGTGCGGTGTTTCCCGGTTCTGGTCCAATCGGGCCCAGGCGCTCGTAGCTCAGCTGGATAGAGCATCGGATTTCGATTCCGAGGGTCGGAGGTTCGAATCCTTCCGAGCGCGCCAGTCCTCCTTTGTCCAGCCCGTTCCAGATATGTTCCGAACCGGCGCTGAGGCTGGGCACCGTCGCAAGGGCTCGCTGGGTCAGTCAGCCTGACGGACACCGCTCTGCCGTCCACGCGCCAGCGTGTCGGAGGGCGTCTCGTGGAAGATCGCGCGGTAGGCCGCGGCAAATTCACCCAGATGGTGGAAGCCCTGGGCGCGCGCGCATGTGGTGACGGTGGCGCCGCCACCCTTGAGGAGGCGGGCGCGGGTCGCCCACAGCCTCTTGAGCCGGATGTACTGATGCAGGCTCATGCCCCGCACCTTGCTTACCGCGCCGCCGAGCGTCCGGATCGAGACGCCGAACTCGCCGGCGAGATCAGCGGTATAGATCGCAGCGGTCGGATGGGCCGCGACGTAATCGTCGATCCGCTGCACCAGCTTGATCGAACGCTCGGCCTGGGCCGAGGCGCTCAGGTCCGACATCGAATCGGTCTGAAACAAATCGTCGAGCGCGAGCAGCAGGCCTTCCTGGAGATGGAGCGCGACTTCGGTGGTTTCGAACAGGAGCGGCTGCACCGAGGCGGTCCGCAGGATGTCGAGCAGGAGTTGCCGCGTGTGGAGCAGGGCCGGCCGGTTCGCGACACGGGCCCGCAAATCGTCGGCGCGATCGAACCAGCCCCGGTCTTTCAGCCCGGGGGAGAAGATGATCATCGCGTAATGATTGGTCTGCGGCTCGACGAAATGGCATTCATCGTTGCCGCGGAGCGTGACGAAGAAGCGCGCATCGATATCCAGGCCCTTGAGGTTGACCTGGAGGTCGTCGGTCATGGACAGGATCACCATCCCGCCCGGCATCCGATAGGCCGTGTCCAGGATGCGCGCGAACGATCTCATCACGATGATGCGGCACGCCGGAAGGGAGACGACGGCGCGGGCCGCGGCGAAGTTCGGGATGTCGAGCGGAATGCTTCGGGCATCCTCCATCGACTCGATCGGTCGAAACGCGTCGACGTCGGCAAAGCCGATCAGCTGTAGCGCGGAGGACGGAGTGAGAGCGTCGAACAACATGGGTCTGACAGGCTGCTGAAAAGTGACAATCAAATGAACGTCGATGCAGCGCCATCAATGGCGAAACATCGCGTTCCAGTAAACCGAATTTCAGGCCGTACTATTGCGGACATCATGTCATGATGTCTGTCGGATCAATGTCACGTCCACGCTCCCCGCTCATCGGCTTTCCGGAAGCGAGGTCGATGAAGTGCAGGCGTGGGCAGACGGGGCAGGCAAAGGACGCAAAGCTCCGCCCCTCTGTTCTCTCCTGCTTCTCCAGATGCGTCTGCACGTTCATGCCCGTCTCGGGGCATCGAAAGACGATCAACTCGGCCATCACCGCAGAATGACGGTGTGGGCGGTTTCATCTTTGATCTAGATCAGTTCTGGAATCGCTTCAGGCTGACGACAACGGCGCAAGACGTGATCTCGCAAGAGCGAGGGGCCCCGGAGGGCCCCTTCACATGTTACCAGCCGCGATAGCCGTAATAGCCATAATGGCGCGGGCCGTAATAGCGCGGCGGCCCATAATATCGAGGGGCGTAATACGGCCGGGGCCTGTAATATCCATAGTAGTTCGGGCGCCACCAGCAGCGCCCCCAGGCGTCGCAGACCATGCGCACCTGCTCGACGCCGGCGATATCGGATGTTGCAGGCGCGGGCGCGATAGGCATGGCAGACGCCGTTGGCGATGCCGCCAGAGCACCCAACATGGCACTGAACAGGCCTGCGGCGACGAGGCCAATCTTGCGAGTCATGATGTCTTCCTCCGCTTACGCAAGACAGGATATCGAAGTGGTTCTGATCAAATTGTGGCGGAGCCGAAATGTAATCCTGATGAACAGATCTTCAGCAAATCCGCCCACCGGGCTGGGCTTGGCCGCATGCCTAATGCCGTTCCGACCTTGATCCTGCGCAATTCGCAAATCCGCCTCGGCTCATAGTGTTGCTGTGTGGCGGCAGCATGGGGCTCGCTGCCGGGCAAGGTGAACTGGATGCGAGTCATTCCAAATCTGTCGATCTCGCCGGAGAAAGTCTTCTTCGTCATCTCGAAATCGCGCCGGTCCGACAGCGAGGCGGCCGGAGGCGGCGTCATCCTGGAGTCTGGCGACGATGACATGAGCTATGGCCGCAACGGGCGCGGCGGGACCACCGACCGTGCGGAGCTCGCGGGCTTCATTCGCGATCTCAATGTTGACGAGCAGATCGATCTGGTGGCGCTGACCTGGCTTGGCCGCGGCGACGGCGATCTCTCCAATTGGCGCGAATTGCATGCCCAGGCCGCGCAGGCGCACAACGCGCGCACGGCTTCCTACCTGATCGGCACGCCAATGCTCGCCGACTATTTGGAGGAGGCGATGGCGCAGTTCGGCAAGTCTTTCGAGGAATTCGAAGACCATCTCTGATGCTCGATGCGCGTCGGTAAGTTTCAAGGAGAGTTGCAATGGATAAAATGAGAATCGATAAGGGCGACTGGCTGGTGGTGTGCGACGGGCGCAAGGCGCTGATTCTGGAGAACCTCGGCGACGAGATGTTTCCCAACCTTCACACCAAGGAGGTGCACGAGCAGCCGAATCCGTCGACCAGCGCGCAAGGGAGCGATGCGCCGGGGCGAGTGCATGCCGCTGCCGGCGGTGCCCGCAGCTCGGTCGAGCAGACCGATTGGCACGACGAGGCCGAGCGCGCTTTCCTGCGAAGCCTGGCCGGCCGGCTCGATGCCGCCGTCAGCTCCGGCGAGACCACTTCCCTGACCATGGTGGCCTCGCCGCGTGCGCTTGGCATGATCCGCGCCGACTACTCGGACCTCGTGCGCAAGGCGCTTCAGGGCGAGGTCGGCAAGGATCTCGTCAAGCTGCCGGTCTACGAGATCGAGAAGCAATTGCTGCTGTCGGGCGCCGCCAAATAGAGGCGCCCGGAAACAGGCCGCGGCCGGCGTCCCTTAGTAGCAGGGGTGCCGGCGGCGGTCCTGACCGCGATAGGCGGCCGCGCTCTGGTAACAATGGTTGGTCGAGGGGCCGTCGTAATAGGCGAAGGTGCCGGGGGTGATGCCGGGACCGTAATTGTGCAGATAGCTGATCGGGTAGGGCAGCGGGTTGGCGTAGGCGCGGTGGTGCCGGTGATGGCCCCCCGCCTCCGCCAGGCCAGGGGCTAGGATTGCGGCCGACAGGGCCGCAACCGCGGCGATTAGCGTCAACTTGCTCATCTCGATTCTCCGGGACCCGCGCGAATAGGTCAGCCATTTATAGCCATTTCGAGCCGCCGGGGCACCCGTCCGGCGCCCGGAAATCCCGGGCAAACCCGCAGATTCCCGGGTGGGTGTGACAGAATTGCCCAAGTGGCGGCCAAGGCTGCCCATTTTTGGCCTTCTCGGGATGCTTAACGAATTCCCCACACAAGTATGACCAAAGACTATTCGGTAAAGAATCCTGTCGCCGGCCTTTTGGGGCTCCTTCGAGGCCGGTGCATTCCCTGAAGGCTATCGCCGTCACCTCGCCATGCGCATCACGCACCTGAGCCTGCTGTTGCTCTGTCTCGCCGCCGCTACGCCGGCGCGAGCCGAGCTGCATATCACCCGCGACCACGGCGGCTATGTCGAGGAATACAAGGCCAAGTACAAGCGGGTCCGCGAAAAGGGCGAGCGCGTCATCATCGACGGCATCTGCAATTCCGCCTGCACGCTGGTGCTCGGCATCGTGCCGATGAACAAGATCTGCGTGACGCCGCGCGCAAGCCTTGGCTTCCATCAGGCCTATTACGACAAGGCCTTCACCTTCGGCATCAAGGTCACCAGCTCCGAGGGGACCTCCGACCTGATGTCCTACTATCCCGATACGGTGAAGGACTGGATTCGTCGCAATGGCGGGCTCACCACCGACATGAAGAAGATCAAGAACGGCGTCGAGCTCTGGAAGATCATCGACCCCTGTCCGGAAGAGTGGTGAGCGGCTGCGCTGAGTCGCAAGCCTCCATCGCAACGCAGCATCGTCCGGACGAAATTCGCATTGCCGCATATCCCCCCGGTGGGGCAATGAGGGCGGCAATGAACCATAATCAAGAAGCCCTGACCGCCCGCGCCGCGCCGATCCTGTTCGTCCTGCTCTGGAGCACCGGATTCATCGGCACCAAATACGTCGTCAACAACGCCGATCCCTTGACCTATCTCGCTATCCGCATGGCGATCGTGGTCGGCCTGATGGCGATCATCGCCGGCCTCGCGCGGCCGAAATGGCCTGACAGCGCCGGCATCGCCCACAGCGCGGTCGCGGGCATTCTCGTCCATGGCTTTTATCTTGGCGGCACCGCGATCGCGATCGCGCATTCGATTCCCGCCGGGCTCTCCGCGCTGATTCCGGGCCTTCAGCCGATCCTGACCTCGACCATCGCCAACCGCTGGCTCGGCGAGAAGGTGACACCGGTGCAATGGGCCGGGCTCGTGCTCGGCCTCGGCGGCGTGGTGATGATTCTGCACAACCGTCCCATGACCGGGGACGCCGGGCTAGGCTGGCTCGCCTCGGTGGTTTCGCTGATCAGCATCACGCTCGGCACGCTCTATCAGCGCCGCTATTGCAACCAGATCGACTGGCGCGCCGGCAATCTCGTGCAATATGTCGCGGTCACGATCTTCTTCGCGATCGGGGCCTTCCTGTTCGAGGAGCGCGTGGTGCACTGGACGCGGGAGTTCGTGCTCGCGCTCGCCTGGCTCGCTGTGGCGCTCTCGATCGGATCGATCGGGCTACTGTATTGGCTGATCCGCCACGCCGCGGCGACCTCGGTCGCGAGCCTGTTCTATCTGGTGCCGGCCGTGACTGCGCTGATGGCCTACCTGCTGTTCGGCGAGGAGCTCGATGCACTGGCGATCGCCGGCATGGCGATGTGCGCCGCTGCGGTGTTCGTGGTCAACCGCCGCTTCTAGATCGGGATCCGGAAAGAGCGCGGCGGGACAGGGTCTCCGGAGGCGCTCGCATCCGGAGACCCGTCTGAGCGGCTCGATCAGCGCTTCGCCTTCCTGGCTTTCTTCTTCTTTGCAGCTTTCTTTGCAGCTTTCTTGGCGGCCTTCTTCACGGTCTTCTTCACGGTCTTCTTGGCCGCTTTCTTCGAGGATTTCTTGGTGGCCTTCTTGGCGGCCTTCTTCGAACCCTTCTTCGCGGCCTTCTTGGCCTTCTTCTTGGAAGCCTTCTTCGGCGCTACTTTCTTCGCGACCTTCTTGGCGGCCTTCCTGACCTTCTTGACGGCGGTGACTGCCGCGTCCTTGGTCGCTTCCACGGCATTGGTGATCGTTTCCATCGCTTGTTCGGTGATCGGCTTGTCGTCGTCCATATCGTGTCCCCCACGGTTTGTATGGAGCGACGACGATAGCGCGTTTCATAATTGTGTCAAAGCAACGCTCAACCTTTGCGGATCTTCGCATAGGCTGCGAGCGCGCGTTCGCGTCCACTGGCATGATCGACGATCGGGTGCGGATAGGTCTCGCCGAGCGTGATGCCTGCGCTCGCGAGCTCGATCGGCGTTGCCTGCCAGGGGCGGTGGATCAGCTTGGCCGGCATCTGTTTCAGCTCCGGCATCCAGCGCCGGACATAGGTTCCATCCGGATCGAACTTCTCGCCCAGCAGCTGCGGATTGAACACGCGGAAATAGGGCGCAGCGTCGGCGCCGCAGCCGGCGACCCATTGCCAATTGGCGGGATTGCTGCCGGCGTCCGCGTCGACCAGCGTGTCCCAGAACCAGGCTTCGCCCTCGCGCCAGTCGATCAAGAGGTGCTTGACCAGGAAGGAAGCCACCACCATCCGCACCCGGTTGTGCATCGCTCCGGTGTGCCAGAGCTGGCGCAGGCCGGCATCGACGATCGGATAGCCGGTGCGGCCGCGCTGCCAGGCGGCGAGTGCCTTGATGTCGCGCGTCCAGGGGAAGCCGTCGAAATTCGCTTGCAGGTTTCTGGTGGCGAGGTCGGGGTGATCGTGGAGGAGATGGCGGCAGAACTCGCGCCAGCCGAGCTCGCTCAGGAATTTCTCGATGCCGGGACGGAGTGCCGGGTCTTCGTCCGCCGCGAACCGTGCCGCGTGCCAGATCTGGCGCGGGCTGAGTTCGCCGAACCTCAGATGCGGCGAGAGCCGTGAGGTGCCGTCCCGGTCCGGACGGTCGCGGTTGCCGACATAGGCGCGCGCGCTGTGCCTGAGGAAGTCGCGCAGGCGCTGCCGGGCCGAGGCCTCGCCCGGGGTCCATGTTTCGCGCAGGCCGCCCGCCCAATCCGGCTTGGCCGGCTCCAGTCGCCAGCTCTCCAGCACATCGCCGGCGATCTTCGGTGCGGGGCGCAGCTGCTTCGGAGCAGGCAGCGGTTTTGCCGGATCGCCGAGCGACAGCACGCGCCGCCAGAACGGCGTGAACACGCGCAGGCCGCGGCCCTCCTTGGTGCGGATGGCCGAGGGCGGGGCCAGCAGATCGCCGGGGAAGCTTTGCGAATCGACGCCGAGCTTTGCCAGCGCCGCCTCCAGCTGGCTCTCGACGGCCTGATGCGGTGCCTGTGCAATTCCATTCCAGTAGACGGCGCGGGCACCGCTTTCGCGTGCCACGTCCGGAATGATCCTGGCCGCCGGTCCCTTGCGCAGGACCAGTGATCCGCCGCACGCAGCGATTGCGGCACCGAGCGCTCGCAGCGACTGCGCCAGCCACCATCGCGTCGCGGCGCCGGGCGGTCGGGCGAGGCCGTCGTCGAGCACGTATAGGCAGACCACCGGCGCACCGGTCTTCGCAGCGGCGTGCAGAGCAGGATGGTCGGCCAGGCGAAGGTCGTCGCGAAACCAGACGATGATGGACGGCACGCTCGGCGCGGTCAGGGGATCCTCGTTTACGATTTGGAAAGCATGCGGGGGCGGCGGTAGGGAACTGTCGTTAATGGGACTGTAATACCACTGCAGGATTATGCAGGGATTACGGGGGTGGTTCCATTCATGTCCAAGGTTCTGACCGGGAAGTTCTTGCCGCAGTTCAAGCTGGGCACCAAAGCGGTTCTGTGCGCCGTGTTGCTGATCGCGGTGAACACGGCACTCGTGGTCGGCGCCGGCTATTGGTCGCTGACCTCCGCCTTCAATGACCGCGCATTGCGCGACATCGAAGTCAACCTGCGCACGCTGGCGCTCGCCTTCACCGAGATCGTTCCGGCCGCCAAGATCACGATGCGGGATGGCGCGGTGGTGCGCGCCGAAATCCCCAAGATGCCCGACTTCAAGGATCATGCCATCGTCGATCGCGCGGTGTCCTATGTCGGCGGCAATGCGACCCTGTTCGTGTTCGACGATGCGAGCGGGCAGTTCGTCCGCCGCTCCACCAACGTGAAAAAGGAAAACGGCGATCGCGCCGTCGGCACCCAGCTTGCCGCGGACCATCCAGGACAGGCGCCGCTGCGCCGTGGCGAGGCCTATAAAGGTCCGGCCACGCTGTTCGGCAAGACCTTCATGACCGCCTATTTCCCCATCGCTGACGCGGCCGGCAAGGTCGTCGGTATTCTCTATGTCGGCATCCCCATGGTGCAGTACGAGAGCATGCTGGCCCACGCGATCGAGAGCATGGCCGCGGCCGCCGGACTTGCCGCGCTTCTGGTGCTGGGCCTGACCCTGCTGGTCGTCCGCCGCGTCACCCGACCGCTCACCTCCGTTACGCGCTCGCTCACCGCACTTGCCGACGGCCAGAGCGACGTTACGATCGAATGCGAGGATCGCGCCGACGAAATCGGCGAGATCGCCCGCACGGTCGCCGTGTTCAAGAGCAATTCGCTGGAGCGGGCGCGCATGCGCAGCGAGCAGGCGGCGGCCTCGGCCGCGGCGGCCGAGCAGCGCAAATCCGACCTGCGCAACTTCGTCGAGGAGTTCCGCGGCAGCGTCGGCGGCATCCTCGACAAGGTGCTGACATCGTCGGGCGAGTTCGAGCGCGCGGCACGACAACTGACCGACGTCGCACGCTCCACCGCCGATCTCTCGGCGCAGTCCGCGGGCGCTTCCGAACATGCCTCCGAGCACGTGCGTTCGGCGGCATCGGCCTCCGACGAGCTGTCTCAGTCGATCTCCGAGATCGCCCGACGCGTGCAGGAATCGAACGAGATTTCCGCCGAGGCCGTCCGGCAGGCCGAGGCCACCGACCAGCGCATCGCGCAGCTCTCGGAAGCCGGCGCGCGCATTGGCGACGTCGTCAAGCTGATCACCTCGATCGCCGAGCAGACCAACCTGCTGGCGCTCAACGCCACCATCGAGGCCGCGCGTGCGGGCGATGCCGGCCGCGGCTTTGCGGTGGTGGCCCAGGAGGTCAAGACGCTGGCCGGCCAGACCGCGAAAGCGACCGACGAGATATCGAACCAGATCGAGAGCATGCAGCTTGCGACCGAGGAATCGGTCGCCGCCATCAAGGCGATCAGCGAGACCATCGAGCGCATCAGCGGGATTGCCGGCTCGATCTCGGCTGCGGTCGAGCAGCAGAAAAGCGCAACCCACAACATCGTGGCGAGCGTTCGCGCGGCGGTCTCAGGCACGGCCGAGGTCGCCGTCAACGTCCGGCACGCCGCCAAGGGCGCCGGCGAGACGGGCGAGACCTCGAGCCGGATGTTTGCCTCGGCCCAGGCGCTGTCCGGCGAGAGCCTGCATCTGAAGGCAGAGGTCGACGGTTTCCTCGACCGCGTGCGGGCGGCTTAATTCAGCGTTGTCATCCCGGGGCGGTGCGAAGCACCGAACCCGGGATCTCGAGATTCCGGGCTCGGTCCTTCGGACCGCCCCGGAATGACGTCGACTATTTCGGCTGCGGCACGATGCGCAGATAAGGCTTCGGCTCCTTCCAGCCCTGCGGATAGATCGTCTTGGCCTCGTCGTTGGAGACCGAGCCGGCGATGATGACGTCGTCGCCCTGGGTCCAGTCGGCCGGCGTGGCGACGCGATGCTTGGCGGTGAGCTGGAGCGAGTCGATGACGCGCAGGATCTCCTGGAAATTCCGGCCCGTGGTCATCGGATAGACCAGCACCAGCTTGATCTTCTTGTCAGGCCCGATGATGAAGACGTTGCGGACGGTCTGGTTGTCGGCCGCGGTGCGCTTGAGGGGATCGCCGGAGATCGCGGCCGGCAGCATGCCGTAGAGCTTCGAGACGTTGTAATCGGTGTCGCCGATCATCGGATAATTGGGCGCTGCGCCTTGCGTCTCCTTGATGTCCTCCGACCAACGGGCATGGTTGTCGACCGGGTCGACCGAGAGTCCCATCAGCTTGACGCCGCGCTTGTCGAATTCCGGCTTCAGCTTGGCGAGGGCGCCGAGCTCGGTCGTGCAAACCGGCGTGAAGTCCTTGGGGTGCGAGAACAAGAGCGCCCAGCTGTTACCGATCCAGTCGTGGAACTTGATCTTCCCTTCGGTGGTCTCGGCTTCGAAGTCGGGTGCGGTGGTGCCGATCGGGAGTGTCATGATGTTACCTCATCGCATTGAATCTACTGGGGAATTTTTCTCTGGCCGTCATCCTCATTATAGGGCCTTACCAAGCCAAGTGAACGGCCGCTGAACCGGTTCAAGTAAAATGTGAATTTCTTCCTTGAAGGCCCGATTTCCTAGCAACTTATTGTTACAGCGGCACCTGCGGCGAAACATCTCCACCCGGGGTCGCACGGTCTCGCTCGCCCCGATTATGCCTTTTATGACTTCCATCACGCTCGCCCGGCGCGTCCTGGAACCAAAACGGTTCTGACAGCGACCAATTGGCAACCATCTCGAAAAGTCGCGATCGCCGTATCGAATCGTTAACCACCCCTTTACGCCGGCATGAAAATGCTGGCCGATCAGAAGAAGTCTGGAAGTGAACTATGTCTGCCGCTGCGCCTAAATCTGTCGAGTCCTCGTCCCTCGAACCGTCCTGCCGCGACACCGCGGCCCACGCACTCTCCATCGTGCGTGACGGTGTGATCACCGGCGAAGGCCCGACCACCAAGGGAAGGGTGCACTTCTCCCGTTCGCTCGATGCCGATGACACCGCTTGGTGCATGCGGATCCTGACCGCCACCGCCGTCAACGACCAGCCGGTCAGCCGGGCTGAGGCCGAGGTCCTGTTCGAGATCAACGAGGCCGCGACCGAGCGCAGCGATGGCGGCCGCTTCGACGACCTGCTCGCCAAGGCCGTTGCCCATTATGCCGCGAGCGCCTCGGGCCTGAAGGTGCCGCCGCGCAGCGTCGCGCTGTCGGCCGACACCGAGATCGAGAGCTGGGCGCCGTCCTACGCCTCCAAGGTCAACAGCGAGATGCTGGAGTGGATCGCCGGCCAGATGCGCGGCAAGCGCCACAACAACCGTCGCCTGATGGCGATGGTGGCGACCTTCCTCGGCGCCACCGCGCTGCCGCTGGCGGGCCAATTGCCGAACGTGTTCGACATCGGCATGTAAGACGCGCACTCTCTGCTGCATGGGCCCCGGCTCTGCAGCGCATCACTTTGTGCTGCGCAGCGTCCGGGGCACGGGAGTGGAGTTTGGGCGCACAACTGTCTCAACATCGTCATCGCGAGCGCAGAAGAAATCTCTCCGCGCAGGCAGCCTGGATTGCTTCGTCGCAAGGGCTCCTCGCAATGACGGAGTGCGTGGGGACGGCAATGCATGAATCGCGTGTCCCGGACGCGCTGCAACGCTCTTGGCGTTGCTGCGCAGAGCCGGGACCCAGCAAGCCGCGAGCTCGCTGTTGCATGGGCCCCGGCTCTGCAGCGCACCGCACCGGACGATGCTTCGCAACGCCAGGGACGCTGCGCTGCGTCCGGGGCACGAGACCGGAGTCTTCGCGCATACTGCCTCAGCATCGTCAGAATCGCTCCGCCGCGACAATAATTGATCCGTCATCCTGAGGTGCGAGGCGTGCGATGCGGATGCATCGCATGCGGAGCCTCGAAGGATGTGCGGCCGAGCTGATGCAGCGGGGCCGTCGCCCTTCGAGGCTTGCTCTGCGACGCTATCGCGCCGCAGCGCGCGCACCTCAGGGTGACGGTGATGCATAGGGTTTGCAACGTACTCGCCTTCATGCGGACACGGCGTCGCATCCTCGCGGCGCACTTCGCCCGAGCTTTGCTTGTCGCCTCACCCTCATCAATTGAAAGAGGGCGCAGGGAAGACCGGGTGCCAGCCGGGCACCCACGGTCCACTGTGCGAAAGCGTGTGCTTAAGAAAAGCTGCACAGCGGCATACAGGTGGAGCCAAACATCCGGCCTTCCCTGCGCAGTGGTTTGACGGCTTATGTCGTGCTCTCCCCGGGGAGCGTTGCACTATTGCCCCCGTCGCCTTGCGGCTGATCGATGCGCGTGCCCGGTCGGGCCGCCACATCACCGCAAGACTTGACGCCAGACCCCGGGCGTCAGGACCACACGATTTTGCCGTACGCCGATCGCACCGGTCGTGTGCGCGAGACGTTTCGCTCACGGCTCTCCGCCCTGCAAAACCCTTCGCGCCGATGCCATCGGCGTCCACCGCCGCCCGGCCCGCGTTCGTGACGATCGCGATACGCCCCTCTTCCTTGGGCCGGGTTGCGCGACACATACGTCATTTCCGAATTTCGGTAAAGTGGAATATTTTCGGCGACGGGCGTTGACCTAGGTCTCGGGTGTTTTGCCCGCCGGGCAACGCAACGGATGGTGAGAGAGCGGCTCCACCAGCGATAGCGGCCGGTCAGGGTGCCGGCGTTGTCCCCGTCAGGGCCGACGACGTCGCCCTGCGAGGCCGAACGAGCCAGAAGGCGGCAATCGGGCGCGCTTTGACGCATCGGTTCCCCGGTTAATCCCGTGCCTTAACCAAAGATTAATTATACGTTTGCGGGTGGGCGACGGCCCGGCCTAGCGTAGCTGCGGGGAGCCGCCGAAGCCAAACGAGTTGGTGCGTATCATGACCTACAGAATGCATGGGGCCTTGCTCGCCTCACTCAGCGCAGCCGCGCTGCTCCTTAGCCTCAGCGATAGTTCTGCACAACCCGGTGGCGCTGCGCCGCACGGGGTGACCGCGGCGCGGTCCGGCGCAATCGCGCGTCCGCCCATCGCGCCGGGCGCCCGGTTCCACCGGCGCAACAACCCCTTCGTCTACTGGCCCGGCGGCGGCGGCTTCTTCCACGACAGCGCCGGCTACAGCCAGCCCTTCGTCGACCCAGCCCAGCCGCTCTCCGCCGACGTGCGCTACACCTACACTTATGACGTTCCGTGGGATTGGACGCATCGTTTCCCGCCCAACGTCGTGCCGTCCGACCGGCCCTACGTGCCGAGCTGTCCGACGGAGCAGGTG
The DNA here is from genome assembly GCF_003957705.1 of Bradyrhizobium sp. LVM 105. Classification (NCBI taxonomy): domain Bacteria; kingdom Pseudomonadati; phylum Pseudomonadota; class Alphaproteobacteria; order Hyphomicrobiales; family Nitrobacteraceae; genus Bradyrhizobium; species Bradyrhizobium sp. LVM 105. The sequence goes on from NZ_QZMV01000005.1 coordinate 412,283, forward strand.
ACGGTGCCCGGACGCGGTGGCAGCGAGCACACCGTCAACATCACGCGCTGTTACTGAGCGGCGCTAAAGCGCGATGCGATTAGGATGAATCGTCATCGCGCTTTAGGTTGTTGTTTGAGCATGATCTTTTCGGAAAACCGCTGCGCACTTTTCCGGAACATGCTTTAGCCGAGCTCGAAGCTGGTCACGCCGAAGACGCGATCGATGCGCAGCGGCGGGATCGCGCCCGTGTACATCCGTGCCGTCTCGAACACCGGCTTGAGCCCGAGCGCCTCCGCGAGCACGATGGCCTCGCGATTGACGGCGGGAACGTCGAGAAACACCTCGCCATCCGCGCTGGCCAGCAGGGCTTGCACGATCGCCTCCGCCGCCGTGCGGTCGTCGGCGACCAGCGGGCCGATCTTGTAACCGGTCCGGCACGGCCGGATCACGCCCCAGGCGGCGAGCTTGCCGTCGCGCAATAGCGCGCGGCCGACATGGCCTGGCGTGTTGATCCAGGCGCGCAGGAAGGCGCTGCGCCGGGCTGGGAAGACCGTGGTGTCGTCGGCGTCCACAAGCGCGAACGGGATCGTGTCGAGCGCGACGATATCGGCGGGTGAACTCGCCGGCGCGGCGGCGACGCCGCCGTAGCGGATATTGGCGTAAGCAAGCTGGAAACCGGACTTCCTGTAATTGTCCTGCTGCGCCACCACGCCGTCGAGCCCGATCACGCGGGAGCCCGCATGGGCGATCGCCGCGTTCCAGATCCGCAGGCCGTGGCCGGAGCCGCGAAGGTCTGCACGCACGATGTAGAAGCCGAGGAAGGCGAAGCGATCGTCGTAATTGACGCAAGAGACGGTCGCGGCCGGCTTGCCATCGATCTCGCCGACGAAGAAGCCTTGCGCGTCGGGGATTGCGAAGCAGGCGGCATCGCAGCGGCCCGGATTCCAGCCCTCGGCCGCGGCCCAGTCGATGGTGAGGGAGATTTCCTCGGGGCGCAGATTGCGGATCAGCAAGTCACTCATCGCGCGTTGCTCATGGGATGCATCCTTCGACCATGGACCTGCCGACAGGTCTGGCTGTAGAAGGCCGCATGATAGGCCGAGCCTGCAGCTCGCCTCAACTCAAAGGGATGATCGGTCATGGCAGCAGAGAAAGTTGCGCTCGTTACCGCCGGCGGCAGCGGCATGGGGGCAGGGGCTGCGCGGCGGCTGGCAGCGGACGGGTTTCGCGTCGCGATCCTGTCGTCCTCCGGCAAGGGCGAGGCGCTGGCCGCCGAGCTTGGCGGGCTCGGCGTCACCGGCTCGAACACGGAGAACGACGACCTGAAGCGTCTCGTCGACGGTGCCATGGCGAAATGGGGACGGATCGACGTGCTCGTCAACAGCGCCGGCCACGGACCGCGCGCTCCCATCACCGAGATCACCGACGAGCAGTGGCACGCCGGCCTCGACACCTATCTCCTGAACGTGATCCGCCCGACGCGGCTGGTGACGCCGCTGATGCAGGCGCAGAAGGGCGGCGCCATCATCAACATCTCGACCGCCTGGGCGTTCGAGCCGAGCGCGATGTTCCCGACCTCGGCGGTGTTCCGCGCCGGCCTTGCCGCCTTCACAAAGATCTTCACCGACACCTATGCCGCCGACAACGTCCGCATGAACAACGTCTTGCCGGGCTGGATCGACAGCCTGCCGCAGCAGGATACGCGCCGCGACAGCGTGCCGATGAAGCGCTACGGCAAGGTGGAGGAGATCGCGGCGACGATCTCGTTCCTGGCCTCCGACGGCGCCGCCTACATCACCGGCCAGAACATCCGCGTCGACGGCGGACTGACGCGCTCGGTCTGAGCGCCGCCTCAATGTGAAGCGACAAGCCGCGCCAGCTCCGGCAGGATCCTGTAGCGGGCGATCTCGTGCGGATATTCGCCGCGATTGGCCAGCAGGACGATGGCGATTCGCCGCGCCGGCACCAGGCCGATATAGCCGGAGGCGTTGTTGAGGCCGCCGGGCTTGTCGATGATGGTGACGCCCGGAAGATGCACGGTCTCCCAGGCCATACCCTGTCCGAATTTTTCGTCGACGCGGAAGGCCTCGCGCTGCGTCATCCGCAACGCCTCGCGCAAATTCGGATTGATCGCGCGGCCGTCGACGCAGGCCGCCGCGAAGATCGCCAAATCCCGCACGGAGCCGAACATCTGGCCCGTGCCGGGAAAGTCAAAATAACTCTGCTGGTTGCCGATCGGGCCGATGGCCATGCCCTGGTCGGAATAACCCTGGACCAGGCGCGGCATCCAGGCCCGGTCCATGACGGCGCGATTGTCCGCGCCGCGCTCGGGGACGAAAGTGGAGTCCATGGCGAGGGGGCGGAGAATGCGGTGCTGGATCAGCGCATGGATCGGCATGCCGTAGCAGCGCTCGAGCACGAGCTGAAGCAGCACGTAGCCGGCATGGGTGTAGATGCGTTGCCGGCCGGGTGCGATGCCAGGCGCCGGCATGAAGGCGTTCAGCAAGGCGATGAAATGCTCGCGCGTGTACTCTTCGTTCGGCCAGGGCGGATGGTCGGTCGGCAGCAACAGGCCCGACGTGTGCGCCGCCAACTGGCCAACAGTGACGTTGCGGATGTAGTTGCCGTTCAGCTCGGGCAGGTATTTCGGCAGGCGGTCGTCGAGCCGCAGCTCGCCGCGCGCCGCGCCGAGCGCCACCAGCGTGGCCTCGAACGGCTTGCGCAACGAGGCGAGGTTGAACAGCGTGTCCGGCGTCACCTTCCGTTTGGTGGCATCATCGGCAAAGCCGTAGCTGAAGAACTCGACATGGCGCCCGGCATAAAGGGCCGCGGCGAGGCCGCCGGCATGGTCCGGCGTCGCGGTCGGCGCCAGCTCGCTCGCGACGATGTCGCGCATCTGCGCGATCATGTCGGAATCCGCAAAGGCGCGGCGCGGGCCAAGCGCGATCGCAAGGGGAACGAGGGCAGCGCGGGTGAAGATTCGCCGAGTGATCGGGGATGGGGTGACAACAGGGGGCACTTGCTCTGATCAACGATGTTGATGCGCCCCCGATCTGCTCTATCCGGAAACCTCCCGCGGCCCAATTCACAATTGCGCGCTGCAGGTTCCGCATCGCCACGCGGCATCAAAATCACTTAGCTTATGAGCTAACAATTGTTGACGCGGCTGACCAAGTCGCCTATAGTTAGCTTCATGGATAACCAATTGACCCGCCTCGACCAGGTTTTCGCAGCGCTTGCCGATCCGACCCGGCGGGCGATCGTGATGCGGCTGTGCGCCGGCGAGGCTTCGGTCGGCGAGCTCGCCGATCCCTTCGACATGGCGCTGCCGAGTTTCATGAAACACATTCGCGTGCTGGAGACGAGCGGACTGCTGATGTCGGAGAAATCCGGCCGCGTGCGCACCTGCCGTCTCAGCCCGGATGCGCTGCTCGGTGCGGAGGACTGGTTCCAGCGGCAGCGCGCGATCTGGGAGGCGCGGCTCGACCGCTTCGAGGCCTATGTGATGAAGCTCAAGAAAGAGAAGGAGAGGGCGGCCGTCAAGCGGCCGTCCCGAACAACCAAACGGAAAGGTTCTGAGCGATGACGAAGTCTGCCAATCCCGCACTGTCGCAATGGTCGCTCGACCGCGAGATCGTGATGTCGCGCGTGATCGACGCGCCGCGCGATCTGGTGTTCGAGGCCTGGTCCGACCCGAAGCACCTGCCGCAATGGTTCGGGCCGAAGGGGTTCAAGATCGAGACCTTCGAGATCGACGTGCGGGTCGGCGGCGTCTGGCGCTTCAACATGATCGGCCCCGACGGCACGGTCTATCCGAACCGCATGCGCTTCCGCCGCATCGAGCGGCCGTCCCTGATGGAGATGGATCACGGCCTCGACCAGGACGAGGATCCCGGCATGTTCCGCTTCACCGTCACCTTTGCCGAGCAGAGCAACGGCAAGACCGTGCTGATGATGCGCCAGCTGGCCTCGAGCGCCGAGCAGCGCGACGGCATGATCGGCTTCGGCGCGGTCGAATACGGCTATCAGACGCTGGACAAGCTCGCGGCCTATGTGGCGGGCATGAAGCGTTGATGCCAAGGCGGTCCCGGCGAAGGACTCGCCGGGACCGCTTTCGCGTCTCGCCGCCTCACTCCTTCGCCTCGTCCGTCACGATGTCTCCGAGCTTCTGCCAGCGCTGGCCGTCGAACTGCACCATCTGGAACTGCTTGTTGACGCGATAGTCGGTCGGCGTTGTCGTGACGGAGATTCCGGGAAGCGTCAGATCGAGCACGACGTTGTTGAGGTTGGCTGCCTGCCGCATCACGTTCTCGCGGGTCAGATCGTCGCCGCATTGCTTCAGCACCTGCACCAGCAGTTGGGCCGTGATGTAACCGTAGACGTTCAGGTTCGATTCCTTGTCGCCCTCGGGATAGTATTTCGCCATGAAGGCGAGGTAGCGCTTCATGCCGGCATCGTCCTTCCATTCGGGATCGGCGGAATCCTTGACGTAACCGACGCTGACGACGCCCTTGGAATTGTCCAGACCCGCCGGCTTCAGCACGGCGCTGAGCGAGGAGGCGTTGATGTCGATGATGTGCAGGGGCTTCCAGCCGATCTCGGCGACCTTCTTGATCGCCTGCGCCGCCTGTTTCGGCGTCGTGGCGCTGAACAGCACGTCGGCGCCGGCGTCCTTCAACCGCAAGATCTGCGAGTCGATCGTCGGCTCGGTGATCTCGTAGGAGGTCTCGGCCACGATCATCTTCGCCCTGTCGCCGAGGCCCGCCTTGAGGCCGGCAAGATAGTCCTTGCCCAGATCGTCATTCTGATAGAGCACGCCGATCCCGGCGTTCGGGTGGTTCTTCAGGAGATACTGCGCGTAGATCCGGCCCTCGACGAGGTAGGAGGGGTTGAAGCCCATGGTCCAGGGAAAGGTCTTGGGATCGGTGAAACGTGCCGCGCCGGTGGCCGCGAACAGCTGCGGGATCTTCTTGGCGTTGAGATATTTCTGCACGGCGACGTTCGGCGCGGTGCCGATGATCTGGAACGTCAGCAGCACCTCGTCGCTTTCGACCAGCTTGCGGACCTGCTCGACCGTCTTCGGCGGCGAATAGGCGTCGTCATACTGGATCAGCTCGACCTTGCGGCCGTTCACGCCGCCCTGGTCGTTGATCATCTTCATATAGGCCGCCTGGGTCTTGCCGATCACGGCGTAGGCCGAGGCGGGACCGCTCAGCGGCACGGTCTGTCCGACCTTGATCGCGGTGTCGGAAGCGCCCTGATCGTATTTCTTCTGCGCGTGAGCCTGTGCGATCGACAGCGCCAGAGCGAGTGCGGAGGCCGCGATGCGTCCGAGAAGACGGTTCTTCATTTCCATTCCCTGTTCGCACACGGTCATTCGCCCTTGAGCCCGGCGTCGCGGATCAGCTTGGTCCATTTCTGCGTTTCGCTGTCGATGAACCGGCCGAACTCGGCGGCGGTGCCGGCGCGCACTTCGAGGCCTTGAGCTGTCAGCTTGTCCCTGATGGCAGGCTCGGCGAGCGCGCGCAGGACTTCGGCCTGGAATTTGTCGACGATCGCGCGCGGCGTCGTGGAAGGCGCCATGAAGCCGTACCAGCCGGCGGCAGCGACGTTGGGAAAACCCTGCTCGCGCAAGGTCGGCGCCTGCGGGTAGAGCGCACTGCGTTCGGGCGAGGCGACGCCGAGCACGATGAACTTGCCGCTCTGGATGTAGGGCAGGGCGGTCGGCAGCGCCGTCAGCGTGGCATCGACCCGGCCGGCGAGCAGCTCGGTGTAGGAGGCGGCATCGCCCCGGAACGGGATGTTGAGACCCTTGACGCCGGCGTCGCGGAACAGCAGCTCTCCGGCAAGATGTGGCTGCGAGCCGGCGCCGGGAGAGGCGAAGGTCAGCCCATCGGGCTTGGATTTGCCGTAGGCGATCAGCTCGGGAAGCGTCTTGAAAGGTGCGTCCGCGCTGATGATGAGAAACAGCGGCGCGATCACGGCCATTGCGACCGGCTGCAGCTCCTTGCGGTCATAGGTCAGCTTGCCGAACAGCGCCTCGGCGGTGGCGTAGGGGGCCGCGACGTATAGAAGCGTGTAGCCGTCGCCGGGCGCATGAGCGACCATGTCGTTGGCGATGCGGGTGCCGGCGCCCGGCTTGTTCTCGACGATGAATTGCTGACGCAGACTGCGGCCGAACTCTTCGGCGAGCAGGCGCAGCGAGATGTCGTTGGAGCCGCCGGGGCCGTAGGGCGAGATCAGCCGCACCAGGCGCGAGGGCCATGCATCCTCGGCCCGTGCCGTCAGGACCGAGCCGGCGACCAGGCCGCCTGCGATGGCGCCCAGCAGGGCTCGGCGTGTGACTTCGAGCGATGCCACTGTGGTCTTCCTCCCGTTTTTATCGTTGGTCGTCTTCCATCACCGCGGCGAGAATCTTCAGTCCTTCGCGCGGCCATGCATGTCATGTTGCGGCGCTTGTGACTTTCCTGGTTTTGCGCGGCGGCGCGAGCTCTGCCTGCCCGACGATGGCGCGGATGCTGTCGGCGAGCGCCGCGATGCGCGGACCGATCTCGCCTTCCAGCTGGCCAGACTGGAGGCGGAATGCGGGGATGCCGCAATTGATCGAGAACGATTGCTTCGATTCGCCGGCGTGGAACAGCGGTGCCGCGACCGCATGGATGGAGGCCATGTACTCGCCCCAGCAGGTGCAGAAGCCGCGGCTTCTGCATTGCGCGATCCCGGCGCGGTACTTGTCGCGAAAGGCCGACCATAGCTCGGCGTCTTCGGCGGCGATGTTCCGCTCGAGCCGGTCGGCATCGGCCGGCGGCAGGGTCGCCGCCGCGGCGCGTCCCATCGCGGTCAGCACCACGGGAATCGGCATGCCGATGTCGGGCACGTGCGGTCCGACATCGCCGGAGCGCGCGGTCTCGACATAAATCATCGAGGTGGCGTCGAGCAGGCCGATCGAGACCGTGCCGCGGACGCTGAGCGCCAGCTCCTGCATCATCGGCCGCGCCACTTGGCGGAACTGCATTCCTGCGAGCAGAGGATGCGCGATCCGCAGCGCCCGCGCACCGACGCGATACTTGGCCCGCTCGGCGTCGTAGCGGAGGTAGCCGAGTTCGGCCAGCGTGTGGGTGAGCCGCGCGACTGTGGGCCGCGGGATGCCCGTCAGCGTCGACAGCTCCATGTTGCCCAGCAGCGGGCTCCCGGCCTTGAACGCTTCGAGCACGACGAGCCCCTTTGCCAGCGTCGTGGCGAAGGCGGCGTCATCGACGCTCTCCGCCAGCACGGCGGCGGCGGAGGAGAGCGGATGTCGCGGCTTGGATGGGGTTGTCGCGGCCATACCGAAGTATCAGACGCGAATGCTGGCGCTGTCCAATAGATTCGCCATTCTCGCTAAAATTGTCCGATATGTGGACACCCGTACGACGCCGGCGTTTCGCCGAAAAGCGCGCGCGGCAGGACCAAGCACACAGATTTTTGTCGTGATTGCATGCCGTCTTGTGACAGGATTATTACGACGACGTGTCAGATCGAATTATTTGCGGAGCGGCTCAATGTTGCAGTGGCAGGCGCGGTCAAACCCCCTCGCGTGGTGGTGGGGATCTCTCACGCTTGTAAGCAGCGCCAATATCCTGGTCTGGTTCATGCTGTACCGCGAGTTCTACCCGACGCCTTCGGGCAGCTACGGTGGCGGCTCCGGCATCGGGCTGATGTTCCTGCTCTGCGCCGGCTATGTGTTCGGCTGCGCGTTTCGCTCATTCCTGCCGCGCGCCGACGTGCAGCGCATCTGCCTGTTCGACACCTGGCTGTCGAGCGTCGTGGTCGGCCGGACGGTCGCGACCGTGGCCGAGCTCTGCTTCGTGGCGCAATGGGCCATCATCCTGCATCAGCTGGGTCACATGACGGGTGCGGAGACCGCGGTGAACATCGCGCTCGTGATCGTGCCCATCATCATCCTCGCGGAGTGCTTCTCCTGGTATGCGGTGGTGACGACCAACTTCCTCTACAACGCGATCGAGAACTCGCTGTGGGCGGTGACCTTCTTCCTCGCCGGCATCGCATTGTGCCGCCTGATGCCGGAATTCCAGGGCGTGGTGCGCTGGGCGCTGATGTCAGGCATCGTCGGCATCGCCTGCTTCCTCGCCTTCCTCGTCACCGTCGATGTGCCGATGTATCTCAGCCGCTGGCGGGCAGGGCACGCCGAGGGCAATACGTTCATGGGCTTCCTCGAAGGCCTGCATGACGTCTCGACGCGCTGGGTGGTGACCCACGACATCGCGCATTGGAAGGGCGAGCTGACCTGGATGTTCCTGTACTTCAGCGCCGCAGTGTGGTCGAGCCTGGCGCTCTGCGCGCTCTATGCGATGCAGGGCTATCTGGCGCTCTATCTGGCGTGAACGTTCTGATCGCGAAGGCGGCGGTCAGGCCGGCTCGGCGATCACCTTGTTGCGTAAGGTTCCGATGCCGGAAATCTCGACCTCGACGGTGTCGCCCGGGCGCATCCACAGGGGCGGCGTGCGCTTGGCACCGACGCCGCCGGGCGTGCCCGTCACGATGACGTCGCCGGGGTCGAGCGGGCAGATCGTGGAGATGTAGGCGATCAGCTCGGGGATGGCGGTGATCAGGAGATCGGTGGTGGTGTCCTGCACGACGGTGCCGTTCAGGCGCGTCTGCAAGCTGAGCTTTGATGGATCGGGAATCTCGTCCGCCGTCACCAGCCACGGACCGAAGCTGCCGCTCTCGGCAAAGGTCTTGCCGGACAGGAACTGGCTGGTGTGGCGCTGCCAGTCGCGGACGCTGCCTTCATTGTAGCAGGAATAGCCGGCGACGTGCCCGAGCGCACGGTCTGGTGGGATGTGGCGCCCTTGCTTGCCGATGACCAGCGCGAGCTCGCCTTCATAGTCGAAATCGTCGCTGACCTTCGGCTTCACGATCGGCCGGAGATGGCCGACCTGGCTACAGGCGAAGCGCGCAAAGAGCGCCGGCTTCTCGGTGACGGTGCGGCCGGTCTCCGCGACGTGGTCCCGATAATTGAGGCCGACGCAGATGATCTTGCCGGGATCGGGGATGACCGGGAGGAAGGTGATGCGCTCGAGCGGATGATCGGGCGCGGTGGACGCGACCAGCCTGGTCGCCTCGGCCACGCGGCCGGTTTCGAGCAATTGCCGCAGCGTCGTGCAGCCCGTCATCCGCGCGCCGAGATCGACGACGGCATTGTCCTTGACGGCGCCGAAGGAGGAGCGGCCGTCGGCGATGAAAGAAAGCAGCTTCATGAGATCATCCCTGAGAAATGTTCGGTCAGGCCGCGGACGGCACGCAGGCTAAAGGCTGGATGGCGGCGATCAACTGGTCGAGTTCGGCTTCGCTACGGGCCGTGCCGCGCACATAGCGGTCGGGGCGTACGAGCGCGGCGATGATGTCGTGCTTGCGCAGCCAGTCGCCGATGGCCGGCGCGTCATCGCTGCTCAGGATCTTGAGTCCTGTCTGGGCGAGGGCCGGGCGCAGGGAGAGAGCGGCCGCGTTTGCGATGAACAGCACATGGCTGTAGCCGACCTGGTCGTCGCTGCGGCTGCCGTCTCGCAGCTCGAACTGCGGCGCCAGATCTCCGGCGAGAGGCAGGTCGCGGGGTGCCAGCCCGGGGCCGAGCAGGGGCTTCTTCACCTCGAGCTTCACCGGCGCGTTCTCGCGGGGCTCGCCCGCAGCCAGACCCGCTTCGATCGCCTTGGTGTTGATCAATCCGCCGAGGCGAATGGCGAGCTCGATGAATTCGCGCACATGCGGCAGGCGCTCGCTCTGATAGGTCTCGAGCAGTTCGGAGCTGGCACCGCCCCGGATGATGGCGTCGAGCTTCCAGGCAAGGTTCGCGGCATCGCGGATGCCCGCGCACATCCCCTGGCCGAGGAAGGGCGGGGTCTGATGTGCGGAATCGCCCGCGAGCAGCAACCGTCCATTCCGCCATTGCTGGGCGATCGCGGAATGAAAAGTGTAGACCGCAGCACGCTCGATCTCGGCATCGTCGGGTGTGATCCAGCGCGACAACAGGTCCCAGACTTTGGCTGGTTGCGCGACGTCCTGGGAGTCCTCGTCCGGAAGAACCGTGATCTCCCAGCGCCGCCGCATGCCGGTGCCGCGCACATAGGTCGCCGGGCGCGCGGGATCGCAATGCTGGAGGCTGTAGTCGCCAAGATCGTCGCGCGCGCGCTTGAGCAGCACGTCGATGACCAGCCAGCGCTCGTGGAAACCGAGATCGTCCATGCCGGAGCCGATGAAGCGGCGGACCAGCGAGCGTGCGCCGTCGCAGCCGATCACATAGGCTGCGTGGACTTCAGTGAGCTTTCCGTTCGAGAGGTCTTCGTAGCGGACGCGCACGCCACGCTCGTCCTGATCGAGCGCGAAGACGTCGCACCGATTGCGCAAGGCGACGTGTGGCCAGCGGGAGAGGCCGCCGATCAGGACATCCTCCAGCTCGGGCTGGTGGAAGCGATAGCTGAGATGCCAGCCCATCGGGGTCAGCGTTTGCGGACGGGACCAGTCCAGCAGCATGCGGCCGTCGGCGTCGAGAAACAGCATCCCGGGGCTCAGGATCACGTGCGGCAGGATGGCGTCGGCCAGGCCGATGGTCTGGAACACGCGCATGCATTCGTCGTCGAAATGCACCGCGCGCGGCAAATGATAGGTCCGCGCCTCGCGCTCCAGCACCAGCGTGCGCACGCCGCACAGGCCGAGCAGGTTGGCGAGCGTGGCGCCGACCGGGCCGCGGCCGACGATCACGACGTCGAAGTTTTCGGGCGTGGCGTTATCTTGCATGGAGCTATCTCTTCCCCAAGCTGCGCCGCAGCATCAACGCCGCTGGCCGAAGTGTCCGCCCAGCGGACGCCGGTCCCGGCTTCCGCCCACTGTCCGCCAGCCGGACGATTCGACGATCGCACTAAGCACTTCAGGCTCCATGTGGCTAAGGAGGATCAGTGCAACAGCAATAAAGTGCAGGCTGCCTGCGAGGCGGCCGCCGGGAGGAGATGGCGATGCTGCGAACGATGCTGGGCGTATGCCTTGCGGTGCAACTCTGCGCCGCGCCGGGTTTTGCTGCCGATATCAACGTCGGGATCATCCTCTCGGCAACCGGACCGGCCGCAGCGATCGGCAATGCCGAGCGGAACGGCACGGCTTTCGGCCCGGCCGAGATTGCCGGCAGGAAGGTCAACTATCTCTTCCTTGACGAAGCCTCCGACAGCACCGCGGCGGTCAGCGCGCTGCGGAAGCTCTACCAGGAGAGCAAGATCGACATCCTCGTCGGGCCGACCTCGACGCCGGGCTCTTTCGCCGTGATCGATCCGGCGGTTGAATACAAGTTGCCGGTGATCACGCTTGCGCCCGTCAATGCGTTGGTGGCCCCGGTCGATGCCAGGCGGCGCTGGATATTCAAGACCACAACCAATGACGATCACGAGGCGGCGCCGCTGTTCGCGAACATGAAGAAGACCGGCGTCAAGAAGCTCGCGCTGATCGGCTTTGGCGATTCCTATGGCGATGCCTGGAGCAAGGTCGGCGCCGACATGTGCGCGACTGCCGGGATCGAGCTCGTCGCCGACGAGAAATACGCGCGGACAGATACCACGGTGGTTGGGCAGATCCTCAAGATCATCGCAACCCGGCCGGATGCGGTTCTGATTGCGGCCTCGGGCGCACCGGCGGCCCTTCCGCTGATGCAATTGCGGGAGAAGGGATATGAGGGGCAGATCTACGGGACGCTCGGTGCCACATTCGGCGATTTCCGCAAGCTGACGGGCACCCAGGGCAACGGCATCTTCGTGCCGCTGAGCCCGGCCGTGGGCGCTGCGTCTTTCCCGGACGATTATCCCGCCAAGAAGGCGGCGCTCGCGTTCATCCAGCGCTACGAGGCCAAGTTTGGACCCGGCAGCCGCAACATCTTTGCAGGTTCGGCCTACGACGCGTTGATCCTGATCGAGCAGGCGGTGCCCGCGGCATTGCGGACGGGAGAGCCCGGAACCGCGGAATTTCGGGAAGGTCTGCGAAGCGCGATCGAGGGGCTGAAGGGCATCGCGGGATCACGCGGGATCTACAATTACGGGCCGAACGACCACACCGGACTGGACCCGAGCGCGCTGACGCTCGGCAAGCTCGACAAGGGCGAATGGATTGCAGTGCGCTGAGCGGCAGAACGGAGCGGGGATCATGCCTGTGGCGGAATGTCCGGTCTATGACGTCGATCTCTACGCCGACGACGTCCTGCGCCAACCCTATCGGCACTATCGCGCGTTGCGCGATCTGGGGGCAGCCGTCTGGCTCCCGCGCAGCGGGCTCTACGCGGTCGGCCGTTTCGAGGACGTCCGTGCAGCCTTGCGCAATTCCGGCCTGTTCTCCTCGGCCGAGGGCGTTGCCGCCAACGATCATGTCAACGAGATGTCGAGAGGCACGACGCTCGCGAGCGATGCGCCGTTGCACGATCGCTTGCGTGCGATCATCGCAGCTCCCTTGCTGCCGAGAGCGCTGGACGAGATCGGACCCGAGATCAGGGCGGAGGCGCGGCGACTCGTCGAGGATCTCGTGAGCCGTGGGCGGTTCGACGCCGTGACGGATCTGGCGCAGCATCTGCCGCTGACCATCGTATCCAAGCTCGTGGGTCTGGAGGAGTATGGGCGCGGCAGCATGCTGCGATGGGCGTCGGCGACGTTCAACGTGCTCGGTGCGATGAATGATCGCGCCTGCGCGGCCATGGCCGATGTGCAGGAGATGCGTCACTATCTCGGCGGCTCCGCCATCCGCGGGCGCCTGCGGCCGGGCAGCTGGGGTGACAGGATTTTCGCGGCCGCGGACCGTGGAGAGATCGAGCCCGAGCGCTGCCCGGTGCTGATGCGCGATTATCTGGGGCCGAGCCTCGACACGACGATCTTTGCGACGGCGAACCTGATCCTGTTGTTCGGCAAATATCCCGATTAATGGGATCTTGTGCGGCAGGACCCCGCCTTGATTCCGGGCGCGATCAACGAAGCATTGCGCCTGGAATCTCCGATACGGGGATTTACGCGCCATCTGACCGATCACGCGACGATCGGGGACGTCACCGTCCCGAAGGCCAGTCGCGTGCTGCTGCTCTATGCATCGGCCAATCGCGACGAGCGGAAGTGGCAGGATCCGGAGCGCTTCGATGTGCGTCGGCGTGCCAGCGATCATCTCGGGTTCGGCAATGGCAGCCACATGTGTGCGGGCCTGCATCTGGCCCGGTTGGAGATGACCGCGCTGCTCGAAGTTCTGGTCGAGAAGGTCCGGCACTTCGATATCGGCGAGCCCGTCCTGGCGCTCAACAACGTGTTGCGGGGCCTGGCATCCTTGCCGGTACGGGTGAGCTAAAGCGCGATGCGATTAGGATGAATCGTCATCGCGCTTTAGGTTGTTGTTTAAGCATGATCTTTTCGGAAAACCGCTGCGCACTTTTCCGGATCATGCTTTAGGCGCCGACCGGGATCGCCTCGGAGGTATCGCGCATCGGTCCGACAAACTGCGCAATCGCGTCCTCGATCGCCAATGCCGAGCGAATCCAGATGATGGAGATGCAGCCGAACACCGCGCCGCCCCGCACGATCGGCACGGCGATCGACGCGGTCTTCGCATTGTACTCTCCCTCGCTGCGGATGGCGTAGCCGCGCGATTGCGTCTCGGCAATCATGCGGGCGAGCCGACCTTTCTCGAGGAAGGGGCGGTCGTCCGCCTCGTCGATGCGGCGCAGGTGATTGAGGATCAGCTCGCGCTCGTGGTCGGGGCAGGCGGCGAGATAGGCGCGGCCGGCCGAGGTGCGCAGCATCGGCAGCCGCTTGCCGATCATGCCGCGGTCGATCGAGAGCGGGCTGCGCGCGTGAGTGGTCTCCTGCACGACCATCGCGGCGTTCTCATACGTGGAGAGATCGACCGGCCAGACCAGGGTCTTGCTGAGCTCGGCGAGATAGGGTGCCGCCGCCTGGCAGATCACGACGCCGGGATCGTAGCCGTCGCCGAGGCTCAGCGCCCGCCGGGTCACGCGAAAACGGTCGTCGCTGGCGCTGCGGGCGATGTAGCCGAGTTCCTCCAGGGTTTCGAGCAGGCGATAGACGGTGGGGCGGGGCAGGTCGAGCGCGCGGGCAACGTCGCCGGCACGGATGCCGCCGGAGCGGTTGACCTCCCGCAGCACGTCGAGCCCGCGCTTGAAGGCGCGGACGCCTTCGGACTGCCGCGGCGCTCTCGGCCCCGTCCGCTCCTTGGACACTTCGCATTTCCTCCCTTGTGGTGCACGGTCCCGCGATTATCGTTGCGAGCGCGAAGCGATTGCGGAACGCCACCGTAGGATCGTGCGCGGCCGGTATCAAGTTCGCCGCATTGCGGCACACGCGATGCCTTCGGGAGGACTTCGATGGAAATCACCGCGCTCGGCTATATCGGAATCAATTCATCGCAGCTCGACCAATGGGGCCGGATGGCGACTGGGCTGCTCGGCATGCAGCAGGTCGACCGCGGCGGCAAGATGCGCGCCTTCCGGATGGACGATCGCAAGCAGCGGCTGATCGTCGATGGCAGCAGCGATGCCGGCCTCGCCGTGATGGGGTGGGAAGTTCCGTCAAGCGCAGAGCTCGACCGCCTCGCCGGCCGGCTGGAAAGCCACGGCGTCAAGGTGACGCCTGGATCGCGCTCGCTTGCCGATGAGCGGCATGTCACCGAGCTGATTTCGTTCGCCGATCCGGCGGGCAATCGGCTCGAGGCCTTCTGCAAGCCGGAGCTTGCGACCGAGCCCTTCAGGCCGGGCCGGCCGATCTCGGGTTTTCGCACCGGCGCGCTGGGCATGGGGCACGTCGTGCTCAATGTGGAGGATGTCGAACTGCTCTTGCCGTTCTATCGCGACGTGCTGGGCTTTCACGTCTCCGATTTCGGCCTGAAGCCCTATGGGCTGTACTTCTTCCACGTCAACGGCCGCCACCACAGCTTTGCGATGGTCGGCTCCGGGCGGAAAGCGATGCATCATTTCATGGTCGAGCTCGGCAGCCTCGACGATGTCGGTCAGGGCTACGACCTGGCGCAGCTGGACGAGGGCCGTGTTGCCTACACGCTGGGCCGGCATACTAACGATCACATGACGTCGTTCTACGTGAACACGCCCTCCGGCTTCTTCATCGAATATGGCTGGGGCGGGCGCGTGATCGATCCTGAGACCTGGCAGCCGCACGAGACCTTCGACGGGCCGTCGCTGTGGGGCCATGAGCGGCTCCATATGCCGGAAGAGCAGCGCAAGCGATTGCGCGACATGCGGCTGGATGCGGCCGCCCGTGGCGTTCGCGTCGCCGATCCGCGCGTGCCGCCGCTGAACTGCGCGTGGCTGGACCAGGTGGTCGCGCGCGAATGATCCGCGGTGGCGCGAAGACGATCAGCCCTCGCCGAGATCGGGCTCCGTCAAGAGGCCCTGGCGGAGCGCGAGGCGGACCAGTTCGATGTCGGAGCCGACGCCGAGCTTGTCCTTGATCAGCGAATGCAGGTTCGCCACCGTCTTCGGGCTGACATGGAGCGTTCCGGCGATCTCGTCCGTCGTCTTCTCGGCGAGCAGCAGCCGCAGCACCTCGAACTCACGGGCGGTGAGGACGTCGGCGGCCGAGCTTTCGCCGCCGAGCCGGCTCAGCGCGAGCTCGTGGTCGATGTCGGGACTGATGGCGATCTTGCCGGCGAGCACGTCCATCACGGCGCGCACCAGCGTTTCCGGCGGGCTGGTCTTGGTGACGTAACCCCTGGCACCGGCGCGGATCGCCTGCACGGCGAAGCTCGCATTCTGGTGCATGGTGAAGATGAGGATCCTTGCACCCTTGTCCCATTGCCTGATCCGCCTGACCGTCTCGATGCCGCCGATGCCGGGCATGCTCAAATCCATGATGACGAGATCGGGCGCCTCCGATTTGTACAGCCGGTAGGCCTCGGCGCCGTCGGCCGCTTCGGCAATGACGCGCAGGCCCGGCTGCTTCTGGAGCACCGAGCGATAGCCCTCGCGGACGACGGAATGGTCGTCGACCAGCAGGATCGACGCATCGGCCGCGGTCATGCCGCATGCTCCAGCACCGGCGGCTCGGTGGCGGCGAGCGGAATGACGACGCGCAGCGCCGAGCCGCCGTTGGGGCCGACGTCGAAGCTCATCCGGCCGCGCAAGGCGGCCACGCGCTCGCGCATGCCGAGCAGGCCCATGCCGGACTTGCTCGAGGCATCGCCGGGCCGGCCGTCGTCGTCGATTGCCAGTGCGATCTCCTCTCCGGCCATCGTCAATTGGACCCCGACCTTGGTGGCGCCGGCATGCTTGGCGGCGTTCGTGAGCGCCTCCTGCACGATGCGGTAGAGGTTGGCGCTGATCGCGGCCGGCAGGGTCTCGAACGCGCCGTCGAACTGGATCGTGAAGCGCGTCTCGCCGCGGCTGCGGCCGTTCCAGCCGGCGACGAGGCCTTCCAGGCTCGCAACGAGGCCGAGCTCCTCGACGTCGGGCGGCCGCAGCCGGAACAGCGCGCCGCGCAGCGTCTCCATCATGCCGGTCGCGGTTCGCGCGATGCCGTCGCATTCGGACAGCAAAGCAGGGCAGTCCTGCGCCGCGGTGTGGCGGGCAGAGGAGGCCAGCGCGCGGATGGCGGCCAGCGACTGACCGAACTCGTCGTGCAGCTCGCGGGCGAGATGGCGGCGCTCATCGTCCTGCAGCGCGATCAGCTTGCGCGTCAGCTCGCTGCGTTCGGCCAGCGCATTGTCGAGGCTTTCGGCGAGATGGTTGAAGCCGTCGCGGATTGCGGACAGTTCGGCGAGATCGAACGGCGGCAGCCGCGCCGTGAGGTCGTTGGCCGCGATCCGCTCGAGGCCGGTGCAGATCAGACGGGTCGGGCGCAGCGCGCGTGCCAGCGCGGCGTAGACCAGGAGGCACAACAGCGGCAGCGCGATCGCAAGCGCGATCGTCAGACGGCCGGCGTCGTGCCAGGCCTCCGCCGTCCGCACCGCCGGATCGACCGACACCACGATCTCGCCGAGCTTGGCTCCGCGCACCGTCACGGGCCGTGCGGCCTCGCGGCCCGGATCGAACAGGCTGCGATAGAAGGCCGCGAAGGCCTGCGGCGGCGGGCTCGCCGGGGCCGGTGCACCGCTGCAGAACCGCTGGAGCATCTCGCCGCTCGCACCGCGGAATGCCAGGCACAGGCCGGGCGTCATCACATAGGCCGCGACGGGGTCAAGGTTGGGAAAGTCCGAGCGCGGACCGGGCAGCCATTGGATCTTGCCTTGTTGCAGCTCCAGCGACTTCGCCACGATCGCGGCGATGCCGTCGATGCGGGCATGGGCGTCGCGGTCGGCGGCGATCAGGAAATAGGCGGAGATTGCGGCGAAGCAGGCGGCGGTTATGGCGGCCACGCGCAACGTCAGACGGACCTTGAGATCGAATCTCGGGCGGTTCCACATCGGGGCACCTTGCGCGAACGGTTTTGTCGCCTCCGCATTAAACGGCAGAACGCTGGCCGCGGAAAGCGCCGCGCGTTACCGCAGTGCAACGTCGTGAAATTTTCCCGGGGCTCACCGGGACGGTCGCCGTTGCAGAGGCCTCGGCCTGCCGCCGAGATTTGCCAACCGCTGGTCTTGGCGAGGCCCTGCTCATGCACTTCTTCCGATTGATCCTTGCTGCTGTTCTCCTCTTGGTCCTGCCCCATGCTCCTGCTGCCGCCGAGGCCGCCATTGGCGTTGCCATGGAGGATTTCAGCTATACCGACACGTCGGCCGAGCCGACCAACCAGATTGCTGCCCACGAACGCCGGCTTCAGGCGTTCATGGCCGCGCTCAGGCGGGATATCGGCGAGGGTGGACGCTATCGGCTGGTGCCTTCTGCCGAGGACGGTGCCGCGTTCAAGGTCATCGGCGGGATCCAGAAGACGAGCACGCTGGTGCAATGGGCCAAGGTCGCGGTGATCGACATCGGCGCCAAGAGGCTCGTGATGGACAAGCTCTACAGCTTCCGCGGCGACAATGATGAAGCATGGGAGCGCGCCGAGATCTTCGTCTCCCGCGAGATCATGGCTGCGCTCGCAGCGCCCGCGCCGATTGCGCTCGCCGTGTTCGATTTCGAGCTCGAGGATACGACCGCAGCCTCGGTGGGCGCGTCAGCTGCGTCGGACGCATCGCATCTCGCGGAGGCCACCGGCGCGGTGCGCGAGGCGCTCGGCCAATCCGGCCGTTACCGGATCGTCGAGGTCAGCCGGGAGGCGGCGACGGCGGGTGCGCTGCGCGACTGCGGCGGTTGCGAGGCGGCAATTGCGAAGGCGCTCGGCGCCGATCAAGCGCTGATCGGCGTGGTGCGGCGAGTCAGCCGCACCGAATACACGCTCGGCTTTCAGCTGCGCGATGCCGGCACCGGGGCAGTGCTGGTGCGCGGCGACAGCGGCCTGCGTCTCGGCGCGGACTATTCCTGGAAGCGCGGCGCGGTTCGGCTGGTCAGTGACCGGCTGATCGAGAGCCAGTAGCGCGGTTCAGAACGTCAGCTGCACCTTCATCGACTGCGAGCGGTCGCTGGCGAGCTCGAAGGCGGCGACGGCGTTGTCGAACGGCATGGTGGCCGTGATCAGCGGCTTGACGTCGATCAGGCCTTCGCCCATCAGGCGCACCGCCAACTCGAACTCGGGGTCGAAGCGGAAGGTGCCGCGCAGCTGCAATTCCTTGGCGACGATGGAGTTGATCGGCAGCGTCATCTCGCCGCCGAGGCCGAGCTGCACCAGCGTGGCGCCGGGGCGCAGCACATCGAGCGCGGTACGGAGCGCGGCCTGGTTGCCGGAGGCTTCGAACAACGTGTCGAACACGCCCTTGCCGGCGCGCCAGGGATCGAGCGCGGTGGCATCGGCCGCGACGTTGATGGCGTGACTGGCGCCGAGCTTTCTGGCAACCGCGAGCGGCGCCTCGGCGACATCGGTCACCACGATCTCGGCCGCGCCGCCGAAGCGCGACACCAGGATCATCAGCGCGCCGATCGGGCCGCAGCCGGTGATCAGCACGCGCTTGCCGAGCAGGGGGCCGGCCTGCTTGCCGGCATGAAGGCAGACCGCCAGCGGCTCGGCGACCGCCGCTTCCGCGAGCGAGAGCTTGTCCGCGATCGGCACGGCTTGCGCGGCGTCGACCGTGATGAACTCACGGAAACCGCCTTGCACGTGGGGAAAGCGCATCGCGCTGCCGAGGAAGCGCATGTCGAGGCATTGGTTGCGCATGCCCTCCTGGCAATGCAGGCACACACCGCACGGCTTGCTCGGGTTGACCGCAACGCGCGTGCCCGGCTTCACGAAGGTGACGCCGTCGCCGACATCAGCGACCACGCCGGCGATCTCATGCCCCAGCGCCATCGGCTGCTGGATGCGGACGACGCCGAAACCGCCGTGATGGTAGTAATGCAGGTCGGAGCCGCAGATGCCGCCATTGGCGATCTTGACGCGGACCTCGCCCGGGCCGGGCGCCGGATCGGGGTAGAGGTCGATCCGCAGATCCTTCGGGGCGTGAATGACGACGGCACGCATGGGGCTGCTCCTGGTTCGCGATCACATCGCGGCGATCATGCCGCCATCGACAAAGATGATCTGGCCGTTGACGTAGGTGGAGGCGTCCGACGCCAGGAAGATCGCCGCACCCACCAGCTCGTCCGGCTTGCCCCAGCGCTTCGAGGGAATGCGGCCCATCAGCCAATTGTTGAAGTCGGGATTGTTGACCAGCGCCTCGTTCATGTCGGTCAGCATGTAGCCGGGGCCGATCGCATTGGCCTGGATGCCGTGCTGGGCCCATTCCACCGCCATCGAGCGGGTCAGGTTCCTGATGCCGCCCTTGGCCGCGGTGTAGGGCGCAATGGTGGGGCGGGCGAGCTCGCTGCCGAGCGAGCCGATATTGATAATCTTGCCGTGCTTGCGCGGGATCATGCGCTTGGCCGCCTCGCGGCCGATCACGAAGGCGCTGGTGAGGTTGGTCTCGATCACCTTGCGCCATTCGTCGGTGGTGAACTCGACCAGCGGCTTGCGGTGCTGGATGCCGGCATTGTTGACGAGGATGTCGACCGCGATACCCTTTTTGTCGAAGTCGCTGAACGCGGCGAGGATGGCGGGCTCGTCGGTGACGTTGAACGCGGCGCCTTCGGCCTGATGGCCGGCCGCACGGAATTCGGCGACGGCCTGCTCGACCCGCTTGGGATCGACGCCGTTGATGATGATCCTGGCGCCGGCCTTCGCCATGCCCTCGGCGATGGCGCGGCCGAGCCCGCGGGACGAGCCGGTCACGAGCGCGGTGCGGCCGGAGAGATCGAACAGGGAAGTGCTCATGTCGGAAGTCCTTTAGACGTTGGAGCGGCGCACGGTGAGATCGGAGCGGTCGAAGACATCAGGCAGGAGGTCGACGCCGAGGCCGGGACCCTCCATCGGATAGACGAAACCGTCCTTGATCACCGGCATCGTGGTGACGAGCTCATTATACCAGCCCTTGTAGAAGGCGCGCACCGATTCCTGGATCAGCGTGTTGGGCTGGCTGAACGACATGTGGATGGCGGCGATGAAGCCGATCGGGCCGATGCAATCGTGCGGCGCGAAGGGCCGGTGATAGGTCTCGGCCATCGCGGCGATCTTGCGGCCTTCGGTGAGGCCGCCGGTCCAGCACAGATCGGCCATCACCACGTGCATGGCGTCGCGGTCGAGCATGTCCTTGTAGGGGAAGCGCGAGCCCAGCGTCTCGCTGGCGCAGACCCAGACGTCGGTCGAACGGGCGTATTCGGCGAGCGCCTGCGGCGAGTTCATCCGGATCGGATCCTCGTACCAGGTCGGCTTGTAGGGCTCGAGCGCGCGCGCGATCTGCTTGGCGGTCGGCAGGTTCCACAGCGAGTGGAGCTCGACCATGATCTCCATCCTGTCGCCGACGGCTTTTCGGATCTTCTCAAACGGCTCGATCGCCTGCTTCATCTGGGCGGCAGTGATGTAGAGCCCCTTGTTCTCCTGCGCCGCCGGATCGAACGGCCAGATCTTCATCGCCGAGATGCCGCTTTCGAGCAGGCTTTCGGCCAGCGCGTCGGCGCGGTTCATGAAGCCGTCGAGGTCTTCGTAGGGCCCCTTGGCGGCGCCGAGATTCCAGTTCGAGACCGGGCTGATATTGGTCGAGCGGACATATTGCGTGCCGGCGCAGGTATTGTAGATGCGCTGCTTGTCACGGCACAGGCCGCCGAGCATCTGGTGCACCGGCTGATTGCAGACCTTGCCGAACAGATCCCACAGCGCGATGTCGATCGCCGAGGCCGCGCGATATTCGACGCCGGTGGAGGACTGTGCCATCGGCAGGTTGAGCATGTCGCGATGGATCGCTTCGATGTGCAGGGGATTGCGGCCGAGCAGGCGGCCGGCAAAGGTATCGTGGATCTGCGCCTCGACCGCGCCCGCGCCGTAGAACGTTTCGCCAAGCCCGATCACACCTGTGTCGGTGTGAACGCGGACCCAGATGACGTTGGAAAATTCCTCGGTACGCAGCGTCTCGATCGACGTGATCTTCACGGCAATTGTCCTCCCATTACAGACGTCGCGCGTCCGTCGTCTCATTTCGCACTGCAACATTGTTGCAGGTCGCGCGGGAGTTTTACGCCCGCTTGTAATATATCACAACATGTTTTAAGGCTCGCACAAACAGGGCGCCATCCAGCAACGAGAGCGCGGGCCGACGGGAGAGAACGACATGGCAAAGCGCAAGCGCGCGCTCGAGGTGGTGAGAAAGGACGACGACGGCGAGGGCAAGCCCTCGCGGCGCAACCGGCTCAATTTCTTCGAGCTGGCCTACCAGAAGATCGAAGAGCTCCTTGTCCACTGCGAGCTCAAGCCCGGACAATTCATCACGATGCTGGAATTGCAGCACATCACCGGCTTCGGGCGCACACCGGTGCATCACGCCGTCAATCGTCTCTCGGCCGATACCCTGATCATCATCCGGCCCCGTCACGGCCTGCACATCGCGCCGATCGATCTGGCGCGCGAGCGCATGCTGCTGGGGCTGCGCCGCGACATGGAGCGTTTCGTGATCCGCCTCGCCGCTGATCGCGCCAGCCTGTCGCATCGCAATCAGGCGCTGCATATCGAGCGGTTGCTGCGCGAGCGCCGCGCCAGTCTGACGCTCGACCAATTCAATCATATCGACCGCCGCATCGACGCGCTGGTGCTGGAGGCGGCCGGCGAGCCGTTCCTGGTGCACACGATGCGGCCGCTGCACACGCTGTATCGGCGCATCGGCTACATCCACCACCGCTTCATGCCGGGGCAGGCGGATCTGTCAGGCACGATCGATCATCATCTCGCCATTCTCGCGGCTGTTGCCAACCGCCGCGTCGAGGACGCGGTGAGGGCGAGCGATGCCCTGATCGACTACATGGGCGAGATGTTCACGGGCATGGAGGCGGGGATCGACCCGCGCCTGCTCGATTGCAGCATCGAGCCGCTGCTCGGCACCTAGAGAGTTTCGAAGAAGAGGACCCAAGAAAATGTCAACGATGGCGATGCCACAACCGACCGCGAGCGAAGCCGCGGTCCGCTACCTCATCACGAACTACAGCCCCAAGGGCAACAAGGTCGGCTGGCTGATGATGGCCTCGATCCTGGTCGAGGCCTGGGACCTCTATTCGATCGCCTTCGTGCTGATCTTCATCAAGGAACAGTACAACCCCACTGCACTGATGCTCGGGCTTGCTGCGGCCGGCACGCAGGGTGGCGCGCTGATCGGCGCACTGCTCGGCGGCTGGCTCTCCGACAAGATCGGCCGCCGCGTCATGTTCCTGGCCACGATGGTGCTGTTCATCGTGCTGGCGCTGGCGCAGGCCTTCGTGCCCGATATCACCTGGCTGATCGTGATCCGTTTCCTGCTCGGCATTCCGCTCGGCTCCG
Organism: Bradyrhizobium sp. LVM 105; assembly: GCF_003957705.1. Classification (NCBI taxonomy): domain Bacteria; kingdom Pseudomonadati; phylum Pseudomonadota; class Alphaproteobacteria; order Hyphomicrobiales; family Nitrobacteraceae; genus Bradyrhizobium; species Bradyrhizobium sp. LVM 105. The sequence goes on from NZ_QZMV01000005.1 coordinate 435,169, forward strand.
ACATCTCGACCGGCTACACCTACATCATGGAATCCATGGCCAAGGGTGAGCGCGAGGTCATGGGCAACCGCTGGCAGTTCATGTTCGCGGTCGGCGAGGTCCTCACCATCGGCGTCATCGTGATCTTCCTCCTGATCGACATGAATCACGAGATGCTGTGGCGGGTGACGCTCGGCCTCGGCGCGGTGCCGGCGCTGATCATCCTGATCATGCGGCACGACGTGCCGGAGACGGCGGTATGGCTGGTGCAGAAGGGCCGCTACCGCGAGGCCAAGCAGGTCGCGCGCGAGATGTTCAACGACAATCTCGACATGCTGCCGGACCGGGACGTCGAGGTGCCGAAGGTCTCGACCCGCGCATTCCTCGCCGATCTCAGGAAGGATCCGATCCGCTGGCGTGCGACGCTCTACGGCTGGATCGCCTGCTTCGTGCAGGCCAGCGAGTTCTCGACCTTCGCGTTCTATCTGCCGGTCCTGTTCGTCATGGTCGGCGTGTCGAGCGTGCTCGGCATCAATCTGGTGACGATGGCGCTGTTCTCCTTCGCCGCATTGTCGGGCTGGGTCGGTCCGCTGCTGACGCCGAAGATCGGCCACCGCGGCATCTCGATCGCGGGCTTCTCGATCGTGCTGGCCGCGCTGCTGGTCGCGGCCTTCGCGCTCTACACCGACAACAAGATCCTGCTGCCGTTCGCGGCCGCTGCGATGTTGTGGGGCCATTATTGGGACGCGTCGAACTGCATGACGATCCCGACCATGGTCGCCAAGCCCAAGTATCGGGGCACCGCGAGCGGCTTCGCCTACATGTTCGTGAAGCTGCCGTCGTTCCTGGCGATCTTCCTGTTTCCGACGGTGTTCGCCGCGATCGGGCAGGCCAATGCCACGCTGATGGTCGCGATCTTTCCGCTGATCGGATTGCTTGCCGCGATCTTCATCCTGCCGGAAGTCTACGGCTACGAGAACGACTGAGAAAGGCTGCCCGGTCGCGGCGTCGTCGCCGCGATCGGGAGATATTTTCGGGGTGCTGCGCGCCGGCGACTACGGACCCAGGAAGACCGGATCGATTCCCGTGCCATGGCCGAGCAGGCCGATCGCCTGAAGCTGGGCCGAGTGGAGGTCGATTTCCACCATGGCGAACAGGGTGAACAGCACCAATGCGGTGACGACCAGCAGGGGGTGGGCCGTCTCGGCGCCGCCCTCGCTCGCTGCGGTGAGGCGCCGGAACGCGCGGCGCACAAAGGAGCTCTGCGGCAACGCCTTCGATTGGATCGGCATGATGAACCTTCCTTGCCGCGCGATATCCATCCGATTTGCGCGACACTCGATTCTTAGCCATGGCGTCGCCACCGGCATTGACGCACCGCAAACAGCTTGCATTCAATTTCGAAAGCTGCGCCTTACCTGATGGCCGCCGCCAGCGCCCCGATCAATGCGGGCGGCGTCACCAGGAGGCCGAGCTTGAGGAACGGCCAGGCGCCGACCTCGATCTTTTCCCGGCGGAGCGCGACCAGCCAGAGGATGGTGGCGAGCGATCCGGTGACCGACAGATTGGGGCCGAGGTCGACGCCAATCAGGATGGCGCTGACGACAGGTGCGGGCAAATGATCGCTAGCGGCGACCGAGCCGGCGACGAGGCCGACCGGCAGGTTGTTGGCGATGTTGTCGGCAAGCGCGGTCGCAATGCCGACGCTCCAGGCCGCCTGGGGAGCCGATTGGGCCACCGCCTGGTGCAGCAGTGCGCTGAGCTGCGCGATCACGCCGGTCCTGATCAGCGCCTCCACCATGACGAAGAGCCCGCCGACCAGCGGCAGCACGCTCCAGGACACGCCCCGCAGCACCGGCAAAGGCGACTGCCGGCTGAGCAGCAGCACGATCGTGGCCGTCATGCCGCCGCAGATGAAGGTCGGCAGGCCCAGTTGCCTGTCCAGCGCCGACGCCGTGACCAGCACGACGCCGATCGCGACGATGCCGACGGCCGTCAGCTTGCCGCCGCGGCCGAGCTTGGGATGCGGCACGCGGCGCGCAATCGTCTCCTCCTTCAGCGCGCGGTGCTGGGTCAGGCGCAGCACGATGTAGGTCAGCAGGATCGAGGCCATTGACGGCAGCGCGAACAGGCGCAGCCATTCGGTCAGCGCCGGCATGCGCGCGCCGAACACGACGAGATTGGCCGGATTGGAGATCGGCAGCACGAAGCTCGCAGCATTGGCGATGAAGGCGCAAACGAAGAGATAGGGCAGCGGCTTTGCGCCGGCCGCGCGCGTCGCGGCATAGACGGCGGGCGTCAGCACGATTGCGGTGGCGTCGTTGGAGAGCAGCACCGTCACCAGCGTGCCGACGAGATAGATCAGCAGGAACAGCCGCTGCGGCGAGCCGGCCGCGTATTCCACCGCGAGCGCGGCGAGATAGTCGAACAGGCCCTCGAGCCGTGCGAGCTCGGCGATCAGCATCATGCCGATCAGGAAGAGGTAGACGTCGAGGCCCTTTTCGATTCCGGTGAGCGCGTCCTGCCATGGCAGCAGGCCGAGCAGCACCAGCGCGCTCGCGCCGATCACGGCCCAGACCGCCTCGGGCAGGCGAAACGGACGGATGATGACGGCTGCGGTCGCGACGACGATGATGCTCCAGGCCCAGATGGCGGCAGACGGCGGGGTCGGCAAGTCGATCTCCAAAATCCGCCCCTGACTACCGTGCCCGGGACGGATCCGCCAGCCTCAATACGGCGCCGCCCATGTGGCGGGCAAAACCTGCAAAACCCGGATCGGCGCGCGCTTGGAAGCGCGCGTGTCCGGGACGACAGCTTTCTGCTGGCTCACATCTACCGCGCCACCGACAGCTTCTCCGTGATCGCCTTGCGCAGGATGCGCGACAGCGATTCCACCGAATACGGCTTCTGGATCAGTTCGAAACCGCGATGGGCGTTTTCGGCGAGCACGTTGCTGTAGCCGGAGGTGAGCACCACGGGCAGGCCGGGATAGCGCTCGCGGATGATGCCGGCGAGCTCGACGCCGTTCATGCCGGGCATGATGACGTCGGAGAAGACGAGGTCGACGGCGAATTCGTTCTCGCCGAGGATGGCAAGGGCCGCGTTGGCGTTGGCGACGCGGCGGACGACATAGCCGAGATCTTCCAGCAGCTCGGTCGAGAACTGACCGACATCGTCATTGTCCTCGACCACGAGCACGCGGTAGCCGCGCCCGGTGGTGGCGGCTTCGTGGGTCAGCGCCGCGGCTTCCTTCTCGGCGACAGGGCTCTGTGCCTGCGGCAGGTAGATGGTGAAGGTGGCGCCTTTGCCTTGCCTGCTCGTCACGGCGATGTCGCCCTCGGACTGCTTCGCGAAGCCGAAGGCCTGGCTGAGGCCGAGGCCGGTGCCCTTGCCGACCTCCTTGGTGGTGAAGAACGGCTCGAAGATCGATTCGAGATGTTCCGGCGCGATGCCGCTGCCGGTGTCGGCGACGGAGATGGCGACGTAGTCGCCGCTGCGCGCAGACTGCGCGCGCAGGCTGGGGATGCCGGAGACCTTGCGCACGGCGATGGTGAGGCGGCCTTCGCCGTCCATGGCGTCGCGGGCGTTGATGGCGAGGTTGATCAGCGCGGCCTCGAACTGGGCGATGTCGGCGACGGTGAAGCAGTCGGCGTCGTGAATCTCCACCGCGATGTCGATACGGCCGCCGACCAGCGGCCGGACCAGTTGCGCGACGGCCTCCACCTGGCTGCCGACGTTGAATATCTGGGGTTTCAGCGGCTGCCGGCGCGCGAATGCCAGAAGCTGCGCGGTCAGCTTGGAAGCGCGTTCGACCGTCTCGGAGATGGCATCGACATAGCGGCGGCGGCGCTCTTCCGGCAGCTCGCGGCGGCGCAGGAAATCGGTGGCCGAGCGGATGATGGTGAGGAGGTTGTTGAAGTCATGCGCAACGCCGCCGGTGAGCTGGCCGATCGCTTCCATCTTCTGCGACTGCCGCAAGGCTTCCTCGCCGAGGCGTCGCTCGGTGATGTCGACGGCCTCGGGCACGGCGCCGGTGATGTTGCCCTGGCGGTCGAGCACGGGGCGCATGCCGAAGTCGAAATCGCGCTCGCCGATGGGAAGGCGCAGGCGCATCTCCAGCCGCACGGGCTCGCCCTTGAGCACGGTGTCGAAGGCCTCGCGCACGGCGGCGCTCATGCCCTCGGTGCCTGTGAACCAGGGCGTATCCCAGAACGGCTTTCCGATCACGTCCGCGGCGCTCGCCTTGATGCCGTCGAGCGCGGTGCGGTTGGCATAGAGCAATTCGCCCTCGAGGTTGACCAGGCCCTGATATTGGTTGCTGGTGGCCAGGATGGCGCGGAGCCGGGACTCGTTGGACTCGAGCTCGGCAGTCCGCTCGGCGATGCGCTGTTCCAGCGTCTCGTTGAGTTGTCGCAGCTCGATCTCGGCCTGCTTGGCGACGGTGATGTCGTGGGCCACGCCGATGAAGCCGATATGCTTGCCGGTCGGATCCCAACGCGGCTGCGATTCCGAGCGCAGCCAGCGCCATTCGCCGCTGGCATTCCTGTAACGCGCTTCCAGCACGAAGGGCTTGAGTGACGCTTCGCCCTCAACGGATTGCTGCAGCACGTGCGGCAGGTCGTCGGGGTGCAGCACCTTGCGCCAGTCGAAGTCGATGGCCTGATCGTAGGGCAGGCCGACGAAGTCGACATAGGCCTGGTTGGCGAAGGAGCGCTTGCGGTCGAGCTTGGTCACCCAGATCGGCACCGGCGCGCTGTCGGCGATCAGGCGGAAGCGCTCCTCGCTCTCGCGCAGGGTCTCGCGGGCGAGCATCTGGTCGGTGATGTCGATATGGGCGCCGACGAGGCGGACGGCGCGGCCATCCTTGTCGCGTTCGATCTTGGCGACGACCCGGATCCAGCGAGTCTCGCCGTCATTGGGGCGGATGATGCGGTATTCCGCGGTGTAGTCTTCGCTGGTGCCGGCGAGTGTATCGATGAAGTGCTTGACGGCGGCGTCGCGGTCGTCGGGATGGAGACGATTGACCCAATCCTCGTGCGACTCCTGGGCAGCTTCCGGCGGCAGGCCGTGGATGATCAGATACTCAGGTGAACGGCGATTCTTGAAGCCCTCGCGAAAGTCGACCTCGACGCCACCGACCTTGCCGATGCGCTGGACGCGTGCCAGCTCGGCCTCGCGCTCCTGGAGCGCGCGATAGGCGTTGTCGCGCTCGCGCGCGACGTCTTCGAGGTGCTGGCGCAGCCTTTCGGCGGCGATGGTCTCGGGCAAGGGATCGTTCAAGGCATCGGCCGTTGTCATGCGGGAGCGCACGTGCCGGACCGATATTCACACAGACGGAGCGTGATGGCCATTGCCTACGAGGGAGCGCGTCGCGGGAAAATGAGGACTTGCGCGGACCGCAAAGACTACGTCATGCCAATACCCGGTCTGGCAATTTGTTCCAGAGACTGGAACGATCAGCCGGCGGACGCGTCGTCGCGAGGCGCAATGACCAGCTTCCATGAAGCTCTCCTTTCCGAAGAGGCTAAATCTTGAAGCTCTTTCTCTGCCAGACCTGCGGCAACGTGCTGTATTTCGAGAATCGCGCCTGCGAACGCTGCGGCCATCGGGTCGCTTTCCTGCCGGAGCAGGAGACGATGTCGGCGATCGAGCCGGACGGAGAGGCCTGGAGGATGCTGGCCAGCAAGGGCGAAAGCCGGATGCTGTGCCGGAACGCCGGTTACGACGCCTGCAACTGGCTCACGGACGCGGACGACGCCACCGGCTATTGCCGCGCCTGCCGCCACAATGGGATGGTGCCGAACCTCTCGGATCCGGCCCAGCTCGCCGGCTGGCGCGAGCTGGAGGTGGCGAAACACCGTCTGTTCTATTCCCTGATCCGCTGGAAGCTGCCGCTCCGGACGCGGCATGAAGACCACGAGCATGGTCTGATCTTCAATTTCCTCGCCGACGATCCAAACAGCGGCGAGAGGATCCTGACCGGCCACGACAACGGTCTGATCACGATCGCGCTCACCGAAGCCGACACCATCGAGCGCGAGCGGCGCAGGCTCGAGATGGGCGAGCCGTACCGCACGCTGCTCGGGCATTTCCGTCACGAGGTCGGGCACTATTTCTGGGACGTGCTGGTGCAGGGCGGCGGCAAGCTCGAGGAATGCCGCGCCGTCTTCGGTGATGATTCCATCGATTACGGCCAGGCCCTGCAGCGCCATTATGCCGAAGGCCCGCCGCCGGATTGGCAGCAGACCTACGTCTCGGCCTATGCCACGACCCACCCTTGGGAAGATTTTGCCGAGACCTGGGCGCACTATGTCCACATCGTGGATGCTCTGGAAATGGCTGGCGAGTTCGGCATGGAGGTGCGCCCCAAGGTCGACCGCGACGGGGAGTTGACGGCGCGCATCCGCTTCAACCCCTACGAGGCCCGCGATGTCGAGGCGCTGGTCAACGCATGGCTGCCCTTCACCTTCGCTATGAACAACGTCAACCGCGCCATGGGCCTGCGCGACCTCTACCCGTTCATCCTGTCGCCCGCGGTGGTCGGCAAGCTGGGCTTCATTCACGGCCTGGTCCAGGATGTGGCCAAGTCCGCGTCCGGGCCCGGGAAGGCGTAGGGCACAAGGGGGCTCGGCAGCCCCGTTCCCGAACCGGTCTCGGTCTTGCGCTGGTACGCCAGCAGCGGGCCGGATTTAGACCGTTGCCTCCAGCCCATTTTGATGTACCACGGAAGCCACACGCCCCGTCCCCCATAGGCCCCAACGGTCAGGGAAGGGTCCCGCCCAAGGTCGAGACTCAAGAAAAAGCATGTTCAAACGCATTCTGATCGCCAATCGCGGTGAAATCGCCTGCCGGGTCATCAAGACCGCTCGCCGCATGGGAATTCAGACCGTTGCGGTCTATTCCGAGGCCGACCGCGACGCCCTCCATGTCGAGATGGCCGACGAGGCCGTGCTGATCGGTCCGCCGGCGGCCGCCGAGAGCTATCTGGTGATCGAGAAGATCGTGGAGGCCTGCCGCAAGACGGGCGCCGAGGCCGTGCATCCCGGCTACGGCTTCCTGTCCGAGCGCGAGTCGTTTCCGCGCGCGCTGGAGGCGGCCGGGATCGTCTTCGTCGGTCCCAACCCCGGCGCGATCGCGGCGATGGGCGACAAGATCGAGTCGAAGAAGGCGGCCGCCAAGGCCAAGGTCTCGACCGTGCCGGGCCATCTCGGCGTCATCGAGGACGACAAGCACGCGGTCAAGATCGCCGACGAGATCGGCTATCCCGTGATGATCAAGGCCTCCGCGGGCGGCGGCGGCAAGGGCATGCGCATCGCGCATTCGAAGGCCGAGGTCGCCGAAGGCTTCAATCTCGCCAAGGCCGAGGCGAAGGCCTCGTTCGGCGACGACCGCGTCTTCGTCGAAAAGTTCATCGTCGATCCCCGCCACATCGAGATCCAGGTGCTGGGCGACAAGCACGGCAACGTCATCTATCTCGGCGAGCGCGAATGCTCGATCCAGCGCCGCAACCAGAAGGTCATCGAGGAGGCGCCGTCGCCGCTGCTCGACGAGGCGACGCGCCGCAAGATGGGCGAGCAGGCCGTCGCGCTGGCCAAGGCCGTGAACTATGATTCCGCCGGCACCGTCGAGTTCGTCGCCGGGCAGGACAAGAGCTTCTATTTCCTGGAGATGAACACGCGCCTCCAGGTCGAGCATCCCGTTACCGAACTCGTCACCGGCATCGATCTCGTCGAGCAGATGATCCGCGTTGCCGCCGGCGAGAAGCTCGCCCTCGCGCAGAAGGACGTCACGCTGACCGGCTGGGCGGTGGAATCGCGTCTCTATGCCGAAGATCCGTTCCGCAACTTCCTGCCCTCGATCGGGCGGCTCGTGAAGTATCGCCCGCCGGCGGAAGCGAGCCAGGACGGCATCACCATCCGCAACGACACCGGCGTGCAGGAGGGCGGTGAGATCTCGATCCACTACGATCCGATGATCGCCAAGCTCGTCACCCACGCGCCGTCGCGCGCGGCTGCGATCGAGGCGCAGTCGACCGCGCTGGATTCGTTCTATGTCGACGGCATCCGTCACAACATCCCGTTCCTGTCGGCGCTGATGCATCATCCGCGCTGGCGCGAGGGGCGGCTGTCGACCGGCTTCATTGCCGAGGAGTTTCCCAAGGGCTTTGCGGTGCGCGTGCCGGAAGGCGAGGTCGCACGGCGCATCGCCGCGGTCGGCGCCGCGATCGATCACGTGCTGGGGGAGCGCAAGCGGCAGATCTCGGGCCAGATGGGCGGCCGCGTCGTGCAGCGCGAGCGGCGCCGCGCGGTCTGGCTCGACCGCCAGGAGATCCAGCTCGAGGTCGCGCGCGAGGGCGAGGCGATCGCGATCCACTTCGTTGACGCGGAGGGCAAGGCCGGCAATGCGCATCTCTTGCAGTCGCCGTGGAAGCCCGGCGATCCGGTCTGGCAGGGCACCATCGACGGCCACCTCGTCGCGGTGCAGGCGCGTCCGATCGCCAACGGCATCCGCCTCGCGCATCAGGGTGTCGAGGTGCCGGTCTATGTCTGGACCGAAGCGGAGGCGACCTCTGCGCGGCTGATGCCGGTGACGACGGCCTCCGACAGCGGCAAGAAGCTGCTCTGTCCGATGCCCGGCCTCGTGGTCTCGATCGCGGTGAGCGAGGGGCAGGAGGTCAAGGCCGGCGAGACGCTGGCGGTGGTCGAAGCCATGAAGATGCAGAACGTGCTGCGCGCCGAGCAGGACGGCACGGTGAAGAAGATCCACGCCAGCGCCGGCGCGACGCTGGCGGTGGACGCGCTGATCCTGGAGTTTGCGTAAAGCGCTTCGTGGGGATCTCAGCGTCCCCGCGAACACCGTCATTGCGAGCGCAGCGAAGCAATCCAGACTGCCTCTGCGGAAAGATCCTGGATTGCTTCGCTGCGCTCGCAATGACCGAGTCTGTTGCGGCTGCGTCGCTACAAATGAGTGAGGCACCCATGGCCTTTCGTTCCCGCCGCGAGCAACTTCGCTCCATCCTGTCGGGCGCAACTTGCGTCCATCCCGGCTCGGTCTACGACGCCATCTCGATCCGTATCGCCGAGGATCTCGGCTTTCCGCTCGGCATGTTCGGCGGTTCGGTCGCCTCGCTTGCCGTGCTCGGTGATCCCGACAACACGCTGATCACGCTCACCGAACTTGCCGAGCAGATGCGGCGGATGTCGCGCGCCTCCGCGCTGCCCGTGCTGGTCGATGCCGATCACGGCTACGGCAATGCGCTCAACGTGCGCCGTGCCGTGCAGGAGCTGGAGGCCGCGGGCGCCGCCGGCCTCACCATCGAGGACACGCTGCTGCCGGCTGCCTTCGGCGAGGCGAAGACGCAGCTGATCTCGCTCGAGGAAGGCGTCGGCAAGATGAAGGCCGCGCTCGGCGGCCGCACTGATGCCTCGCTGGTGATCATGGGCCGCACGGGAGCGGCCTCGATCACCTCGCTCGAAGATGCGATCCGCCGCGCCAAGGCCTATGAAGCCGCCGGTGTCGATGCGCTGTTCTTCACCGGCATCAAGTCGCGCGCCGAGCTCGAGGCGGTGAGCGCTGCGACGCGCCTGCCGATCGTGCTCGGCGGCGCGCCCGAGGACTTGAACGCGCTCGATTACCTCGCGGGTCAGCGCGTTCGCATCGCGCTGCAGGGCCATGCGCCGATCGCCGCCGCGACACAGGCCGTGTACGAGACCCTGAAGGCGCTTCGCGAGGGTGCTTCGCCAAAAAGCCTCAGAGGGCTCGCATCCTCGGAGCTGACGGCCCGCATCATGCGCGAGGCCGATGTCAGGGCGCGCAGCGCCGACCTCCTCGGATTGAAGAAATGAGCCGGGCAATTCTCCAGGTGATGATCCGCGGGCGCGTGCAGGGCGTCGGCTATCGGGCCTGGGTCGAGTATCAGGCGACGGCAAGCGGCCTTGAAGGCTGGGTTCGCAACCGCCGCGACGGCAGCGTGGAAGCGCTGTTCGCCGGCGCGCCGAAGCATGTCGCCGACATGGTCGCACTTTGCCGCCACGGCCCGCCATCCTCGCGCGTCGACAGTGTGACGAGCGAGACCGCCGGTGCGGATGAGCTGAACTTGCGCCGGGCAGGGGAGGCGTTTTCGGTGTTGCCGACGGTGTAGGTGGCTCTGACGAAGAGTCGTCATGCCCGGGCCTGTCCCGGTCATCCACGTTCTTATGCCGAGCGGCGAGGCGTGGATGGCCGGGTCAAGCCCGGCCATGACGCAGTGAGGGGCGGGGAGAGGTGAAGAAGAAAAAGTTCACCTCGGCAGCTTGGCGATGGCCTCGCTCAGCTCGTGGATCTCATACGGCTTGCGCAGGATCGGGAAGTCGCCACGCACGCCGGCGGCGACCTCGCTGTAGCCGGTGGCGAGCAGGATGGGCAGGCCGGGGCGAATCTGGCGGAGATGATAGGCGAGGGTGAGGCCGTCCATCTTGCCGGGCATGACGATGTCCGAGAACACGAAGTCGACGCCGTTGGTCTCGATCTCGCGCAAGGCGGCTTCGGCGTCGGCGACCCGGCGCACCTGATAGCCGAGCTGCTCCAGCAGGCCGATGCTGACGAGGGCGACGTCCGGATTGTCCTCCACCAGCAACACCGTGCCGCTGCCCCGGAACGCCGGCTCCCCGGTCGTGTCCTGCGATGGGGCGTCTTCTCCGCGCGGCAGAAGGACGGTGAATGTGGTGCCCTTGCCGAGCTCGCTTGCGACCTTCACGGTGCCGCCGGCCTGATGCGCGAAGCCGTGCACCTGAGAAAGGCCGAGGCCCGTGCCCTTTCCGATCGGCTTGGTCGTGAAAAACGGTTCGAAGATCTTGTCGAGCACGTCGGAGGGGATGCCGAGCCCGGTATCGGAGACGTCGATCGCGACGAAATCGCCGACGAGCGGCGCTTCGTCCAGCACGACATTGCGCGCGCCGATGGTCACCGTGCCGCCATCGGGCATGGCGTCGCGGGCATTGATGACGAGGTTGAGCAGCGCGGTCTCGAGTTCGGAGGCGTCCGTCTTGATCGGCCAGACGTCGCGGCGGATGTCGAAGGCCAGCCGGACGGAGCTGCCGACGCCGGCATCGAGCACCTCGCGGATGGCGGCGATGCGTTCGGCGAAGTCGATCGCCTGCGGGTTGACGCTCTGCCGCCGCGCGAAGGTGAGCAACTGGTTGGTCAGCGCGGCGCCGCGCCTGGTGGCGGTCTCGATCGCCGAGATCGCGCGCTGAAGCTTGGCCGCGTCGTCGGCCCCTCGCTTCAGCATGTGGAGGCTGCCGCTGATGATCATCAGGAGGTTGTTGAAGTCGTGGGCGACCCCGCCGGTGAGTTGACCGAGCGCGTCGAACTTCTGGGACTCGGCGAGCTGCTTCTGCATCGCGTCGAGCCTGATCTGGGCATTGCGGCGTTCGGTGACGTCGCGCGTGATCTTGGCGAATCCGACCAGTTCGCCGTCCTCGTAGATCGGATCGATCACGACGCTGGCCCAGAAGAAGGTGCCGTCCTTGCGGACGCGCCAGCCTTCCTCCTCATAGCGGCCCTTTTCCCTGGCGATGCCGAGCGCACGGGCCGGCTTGCCGTTGGCGCGGTCGGTCTCGGTGTAGAAGCGGGAGAAATGCTGGCCGAGGATTTCCTCGGGTGAATAGCCCTTGATGCGCTCACCGCCGATGTTCCAGCTGGTGATGATCCCCTTGGGATCGAGCATATAGAGGGCGTAGTCCGCGACTCCCTCAACCAACAGCCGGAAACTGCGTTCGCTCTCGAACAAGTCTCTCTGTTGACTGAACTTTTCGACCATTCCCGGGACCCCGCCTCGACCGGAACAAACGCCGCAGGCAAGGGATGGTTCCCTAAGGGTGGGACATTTTTGGGCAGCGGGCCCGTTAAGGGGTCGCCAAAACGCCCATATCGTCAGGCCGCCACGCTTCGGAACGTCGCCGCCACCGTACGCAGCGCAGCAAGCTTCGCGGGGTCACTGACCTTCGAATGCAGCATCACTTTCGAGCTGCCGAGCCTGGGCAGCTTGTGCGGAGGGCCGATGTCGACCAGGCCGGGAGGCGCGATCCGCCGCGCCAGCGGTGCGATGGCAAGGCCGGCGAGCGTCGCCGCGACCACCGCCGTGACGCCGCCGCCGACAAAGCGTTCGCGCCAGGCGAGGCCGGCCTTGTCGAGCGCGCGCACGGCGACGGCGCGGACGCCGCAGGGCGGGGCCAGGGTCGCCAGCGGCAGCGGCTCGCCTTTCGCCAGGGTGAAGCGCCGTGCGGCGAACCAGCCGAACTCGTCCTCGGTCAGCTTCTCGCCGCCGCGGCGGCTGCCTTCCTGGCGGACGATCACCGCATCGAGCTCGCCTGCGTCGTAAGCATCCTGCATCTCGCGCGAGAAGCCGATGGTGACGGCGAGGGTGAGGTTTGAGGACATTGCGTGCAGCCGTTCGAGCAGCGGCACCAGTTCGGGGCCTGCCGCATGATCGGAGATGCCGAGCGAGAGCGATTGCGCGGCCGGTGCCTCATCCGACAGTGCGCGGTCATGCGCCGCGATCAGCACACGGGCACGTTCGAGGAAGCTGGCGCCGTCGGCGGTGAGCCGGACCGCGCGCGGCGAGCGCTCGACGAGACGTTTTCCCAGCAGCATCTCCAGCCGCTGCAGCTTCAGGCTGACCGCCGCTTGCGTCGTGCCGAGCGCTTCGGCGGTGCGCGTAAAGCTCCGGAGGTCGGCGACCAGCAGGAAGGCCTGGACCGTGGCGATGTCGAGCGTTGGTGTCATTATAAATTCTTATCATTGATATCAACATAGATAAGATACCAAAATGACGAGCGGAGGTCTAGCTTCTCACCAACGCCGCCTGAGCGGCGCAGCATCTCGAGGAGAGCCACAATGCCCCTGATCACCGTGTCCTACACCACCTCCCGCCAGTCGCCGTCCCTGAAGGCCGACATCGCGAACGCCGTGTCCGAGCTCACCGCCGAGATCCTGCACAAGGATCCCAAGGTGACCGCCATCATCGTCAAGTCGGTGGATGCCGATGACTGGTTCGCCGGCGGCAAGTCGCTGGCCGAGCAGAAGCTTGCAAGCTATTGGCTCGACATCCATGTCAGCGAAGGCACCAACACCAAGGACGAAAAGGCGGCCTATCTCGCCGCCATGTTCAAGCGCATGGCCGAGATTTTGGGCCCGCTGCATCCCGAGACCTATCTGCATGTCGACGAGGTCAGGGGCGACGCCTACGGCTTTGGCGGCCTCACTCAGGAGCGGCGCTACATCGCCGGCAAGCTCGATGTGGCGCTGAAGGCGGCGTAAGGCTGCAGACCGCCGGGTGAGCGGTCTCACCCGGCGGCCTGATCGTCAGCTCGCCGCCCGGAACTGGACTTCGGAATTGTTCAGGAAGCACGTCTTGTCGAACAGCGTCAGGTCGAGCGGGTTGGGCAGCCTGATATCGTCGAGGCCGGGGCAGGGCTTGACCGAGGGATCATAGGATCGGTCGATCTGCGAGATGAAGACGACGATCAGCCCCTGATCGCGTGCGAACGATTTCAGCGCGCGCACCTGAACATTGAGGTCGGGGTTTTCGCGTCTCTGGTCGAGCAGTTGCAGATAGTCGATCACCACGACTGTGCCGCGGGGCGCCGCGGCCATGTGCTTGACGACGTAATCGGCGCTGATGGCGTCGGAGCAATCGACCTCGAAGAGCTTGTCGAATTGCGCGGGCTCCACGCCGATCGCACGCAAGCGATCCAACACATCCTTCTCGGTATATTCGAGCGAGAAGAACGCGGCGCGATGGCCCGACCGCATGGCCTCCACGGCAAGCTCGAGGCTCATCAAGGTCTTGCCCTGACCCGGCCGCGCGCCGACCAGCACCAGATCGCCCGGCCGGAACTGCGGGAACAGCCTGTTCGCGGGCGTCAGCGCGGCGGCTTTCGCTGCGAGCATGCTCCAGGCGGAAAACCCTTCCGTCGTGGCGATGCGGTCAAGCGCGTCGTGCAGCGGAATGTTTTTCTCGCGGGACAGGCGTTTTGCTTTTCGCTTCAGATGATAGATCGGCGCAGACAGCTTCATCGTCAAAACCTCCCATTGCGAGCATGATCGCAATCCCTCCTTATGCCTGGCGCTCGAACAGTCGGTCCGATGATCTCATCGCCCGGCATGAGGTCTGCTTTCCCAGCGGAGGGGGGAGGCGTGGGCGTGGCCGCGCCGAGACATAGCCGATTCGGCGGCGGCGGAGAACGCGGAGGCACCGCGTCCAACGGGAAAGGTCAGGCCGCCGCTTCCGGCAGCAGCGCGCGGGTCGGTCCGAACAGCTGTTCGAACGCCTGGCGTAGCGCGATATCGACGTCGGCCATGGTCACGAGCTGGCCGAGATCGACCAGCGAGGTGACGCCGTAGCGGGGATCGACGACGCCACACGGCACGATGCCGGCGAAATGCGACAGCTCCGGCTCGATGTTGATGGCTATGCCGTGGAACGAGACCCAGCGCTTCAATCGCACGCCGATCGCCGCGATCTTGTCCTCGTGGTCCGCGCCCTTGTCGGGCCGCTTGACCCAGACGCCGACCCGGTCTTCGCGGCGCTCGCCGCGGACGTTGAAGGCGGCGAGCGTGCGCAGGATCAGCTCCTCCAGGCTCGCGACATAGGCCCGGACGTCCGGCCGGCGGCGCTTGAGATCGAGCATGATGTAGGCCACCCGCTGGCCGGGCCCGTGATAGGTGAGCTGGCCGCCGCGCCCCGTGGCAAAGACCGGGAATCGGGGATCGCGCAGGTCGGTGTCCCTGCCCGAGGTGCCGGAGGTGTAGAGCGGGGGGTGTTCGAGCAGCCAGACCAGCTCCCCGGCTTCGCCCGCCGCGATGGCCGCAACCCGGGCTTCCATCGCGGCCACCGCCTCCGGATAGGGCACCGGCGCGTCCGAGATTCGCCACTCGACCGGCTCGCCGCCTGTAGCGGAAAACCGCGTCAAATCGAGCTCTTCACGCTGGTTTTGGCGAGGGTTCTGCAGTGAATTAACCATTGGCTAACCATAACGTGGTGATCATCTCGGGGGCAAATGCCAAGTCTAAGTCCAAGTCCCTTGGTCGGTCCCACATTCCAAGTCCCAAGTCCCAAGTCCCAAGTTGCGGCGGTCCTGACAGTGCCCACCCTTGATAAAGTCACCGTGGATCTCATGGTCGTCCTCGGGACGACCACGATGCCGATCCATCAGGTATTACGTCTTTCCCGCGGCGCCATCATCGAGCTGGACGCAACCGAGGCCGACGAGGTCAAGGTTTTGGCCAACAACCTGCCGGTCGCCTCCGGCGTCGTGCTGGTGGACCGCAACCGAATCGCGGTTGAGGTCAAACAGATGTTGCCGCGTTCACCGGGCACCCGGTAGCGGGCCCGGGCATGCGGTAGCAGCGTGGGCACGCAGCAGCGGCCTGGGCAGCGGGGGAAAGGGCCGATTCGGCGAGGGGCCCGAACTTTCGTGCAAAGCTTGTGGAATTCAGGGCCTTTGCAGGCTTGTACCCCTTTGATGGATTTGTTAGATCGGCGCCGTTGATCCGGCCGGCCTTCAAGCCTCAAGCCGGCATCCCCAAAGCGCTCGTGGCGGAACTGGTAGACGCGCTGCCTTGAGGTGGCAGTGAGTAAAATCGTGGGGGTTCGAGTCCCTCCGAGCGCACCATAAACCCACATTTCCAATTGAAATGATTAGGCTTTTTTCTGGGTATTACCCGGGAATGTTACCACTCCGTTCCGGCGCGGCGTTCGCGTACTGTTCGCACGCGGCACTGCCAGCCAGTCGTCGAGTGACTGGCTCTGATCGAACGTCACGATCTTCTCCATTCCACTGATGCCAAGCTTCTCTCGATTCGCCTGCGCGATGTAGTGGGCGGGCATTTTGGGGTCGGTCCAGCTTGCGGCTAACCTTCACGTACCAGCGCAGCAAGCCAGATTCTGAATAATTGAAGTAAAGGTACATCCGCCGATCCCCGGGGGCGCGGGGGTCGCGTTTGTCCGTTCCGAGCATTGGATGTCTCCGTGGACCAATGCTGCTCTAGCGATACGGTGACTCCGTATCAATTGCATAAGGTGCACTTCACCCGCCGGCGGGGTGATGCGTTTTGGCCGAGTGCGGCTGGCGCGAAGCAGATGACCGTGGATACGGAAGACAGGTGCGGAAGAGCGATGCCGAAGCGCGGGCGGACATAAGCCAGCGAGCGCCCCTTGGTCGAAGCCATCAATCCTCACGAACCCGATTGCTGGACCAGCATCATGGTCATGGGCGGCCACAAGCGTCACACTCGCCAGAGCTATAACGCAATCTTCTGACGGTATGCGTCGAGTACATCGTCGGCACTGTAGCTCTGGCGCGCAGCGAAGTTGCTCCGTAGTGCCGAATCCGACGACAAGCGAAGCCGCTTTACAACCGCCTCGGTCATGACAGGCTCCAAGCCGAGTTCCTGCAGGCCGTCGCGCGCGCCTTCCATTTCGATTGCCCGACGTTCGGCGTGCAGGACATCCGTGCGGATGCACATGTCCACGAACTTGCTGAAAGTCGTCGCATCCATCGTGTCGCAGATGCCGCGCAGGGCTTCCTGCCGGACACCCGCCAATGAAGCCGCCGTCAGCGCCTCCACCACCAGCGCTTCAATTCCTTTGGTCACGACGCTGCGCAGCATCTTGACCGCGGCCGCCGTGCCCGCGTCCGGGCCTGCGACGTCGATTGTGAAGCCAAGCGGCGCAAATGTGCCGGCGAACTGCGCAGCACCGCTGCCCGAGGTGTAGAGTGGGACGGCCGCCTTATAGAGGCTGACCGCGCCCATCAGATTGGCGTCGGCGAACAAGCCGCCGCGCGCTTCGACGGCTTCTGCCACGCGCTTCTTGGTGGTGGGCGTCGAGGCATTGATGTCGACGACTAGCGTGTCCGGTCTGATGATTTTCGCGATCGCTTCCCCTGTCGTCCCGGCGACGGCGACGACCACGGCCGAGAAGATGACGTCCATGTCGGAGAGGCTCTCGAGCGTGTCGACCAACGTCACGCCGCATCGGGCGGCCTGGGCGACGAACGCCTCGGAATAGGGCGGTCGATTCACGTTCCCGTGGCAATAGGCCATGATCGGTCCCACGGCCTGCGCCGTCAGGTGCGAGGCAAAGCACTGCGCGGCTTCTCCAAAACCAACAAAACCGATTCTGGGATGCTGCATCCGATGCTCCAAAAGGACCCTGAACATGAGCAATCTTTGCAGCTCGGCCCAGCGGTGTCAATGAACCGTTTCATCAAATTTTTCGACCGATCTCAATCCCACGTCCGGCATTGGTGCGGGCTCCAGATTTAGAGAAGCTGGGGCCCGACGAGCGCGATCGTGCCAAGCAGCTCGCGCTCAAGACAGCCAACTGGTCCGGCGCTGCAATTTCACGACAGTCGAGGGGGCGGTGGTCGTGCGGCAGGTATCACCTGCGACGACAATGCTTGCCTTAACTCTGGAGGATACGGATCGATGGGTGTCGTGAGAGTCAAACCGGTCTGCAAGAGCCGCGGACGACAAGGGATACGGGAAGCCGGATGCGGCGGGGCGGCGACTGCCTTCCGTGGTCAATCCTGTCGAGTAGTATTTCGGCGGCATGACGGCCCATTTCCGATCGGTCCCAGCGCAGCGCGGTGATCGGCGGCGTGTTGAGCTCGGCGAGATCGGAATCGTTTCCGCTGATGATGGAGATGTCCTGTCCTACCACCAAGCCCGCCGTGCGCACTGCGCGCAGGGGGCCGGGCAGCGTGTCGAGACCTGCGGCATAGATCGCCGTCGGTCGTTCGCTGCGGCCCAGCAGGGCAGCGGTTTCGCGAAACGTCGCCTCGTTTGAGAGCAGGCGATCGCGAATGAGGTACGAATCGACCGGAACCCCGAAAGAACGATGAGCTTCCGTATAGCCTTCGATGCGGCTACGGGAAGGATAGGCCTTCGGATCACCGACCAGAAGCGCAATGCGGCGATGGCCAAGTGACAGCAGATACTCTGTGGCTTGACGGGCGCCGGCCCGGTGATCTGCCGAAACGCTATCCACGGATTGGACGAGTTCGCGATCAATCAGCACAATCGGCATGGCTCCGTGGGTGATTGCATTGACGAGATCGGGGTCGGTCTCGTCGCTCATCGTCATCATGACGCCGTCGACGCGGCGCTGGCTGAATGTCTGCAGCAGGGAGAGTTCGACGTCCTTGGCGTTGGCGGTGCTTGCAAGAATGAAGGTGTAGCCGGCGCTCCGGAAGGTTGCTTCCGCTGCCTTCACATAGCTGGCGAATGCCGGGATATCGAAGTCACGTATGGCACAGGCAACCATCTTGGTTCGTGAGCTGCGCATGCTCTGAGCGATGGCGTTTCGCTGATAGCCCAGTGTGAGAATCGTTTTCTGGACGCGTTCCCGCACTTGCTTGGTGACCGAGTGATGATCGTTCAAGACTCGGGAAACCGTTCCGACGGCGACGTCGGCTGCGGCTGCGACATCGCGAATGGTGACGGTGCGTTTCGTTGCCTTTCCCATCGGCCGGATCTCCCCTCTGGCAGTCTCGCGTGCGCCCCAGGGCGCTGTCGCGCCCATTAACACGGAAATGAACGGGTCATGCGAACTAGATGACGAGGTCCTCGGGTCCTTTGGAAACGGTTCATTGACACGCTCGCGAAAGCGGTGATAATCAGCGCCACTCTGGCATTTTGGGAGATGAACTTGTTCCAAGTCGCTCAGCGCCTCACGCGCGTCAAGCCCTCGCCGACGGTCACTCTCTCGGCCCGTGTGGCGGCTCTCGCTGCAACCGGCCGGGATGTTCTCAGCCTGGTTGCCGGGGAGCCCGATTTCGACACTCCGGACCACATCAAGGCGGCCGCGTGCGACGCGATCGCGCGTGGGGAGACCAAATACACGGCGGTCGATGGCACGCCCGCGCTGAAGGACGCGGTCGCCAGCAAATTCCGGCGCGAGAATGGATTGAGCTATGAGCGTGATCAGGTCGTCGTCAGCACCGGGGGAAAGCAGGTCGTCTACAACGCCTTGATCGCAAGCGTGAGCCCGGGAGACGAGGTCGTCATTCCGGCTCCGTACTGGGTGTCCTATCCGGAAATCGTGTTGCTCGCCGAGGGAACGCCCGTGATCGTGCCGTGCTCGGCGGAGCGGGGCTTCAAGCTCGCTGCTGCGGACCTCGAGGCGGCGATCACGCCCAGGACGCGCTGGGTGATTCTCAATTCTCCGTCCAATCCGTCAGGCGCCGCCTATACGAGGTCGGAGCTCAAGGCGCTCACCGAAGTCCTCGTCCGTCACCCGCAAGTATGGGTGCTCACCGACGACATTTACGAGCATCTGACTTACGGCGACTTCGAATTTGTGACCCCCGCTCAGGTCGAGCCCAAGCTCTACGATCGCACCCTGACGATGAACGGTGTGTCGAAGACATATTGCATGACCGGCTGGCGCATCGGTTACGGCGCCGGGCCGCGCCCTCTCATCAAGGCCATGGCGGCCATTCAGTCCCACTCGACGACGAATCCGTCGTCGGTCAGTCAGGCTGCCGCTCTGTCGGCTCTCACCGGCTCCCAGGATTTCATTACCGGACACGTCTCTGCATTCGAAAAGCGGCGCGACATGATTGTCGAGGGCTTCAACGCAATCGATGGAATCGTCTGCCACAAGCCGGAGGGGGCCTTCTATGTCTTTCCGTCGTGTGCGGCGTTCACCGGGGCACGGCGTCCGGATGGAGGCGTCATCGCCGGCGACGAGGATTTCGTACTGTATCTGCTGGATCGGGCCGGCGTCGGCCTCGTGCACGGCACCGCGTTCGGCATGCCTGGACATTTCCGGTTGTCCTATGCGGCGTCCAATCAGCGGCTGGAACAGGGGCTGGAGCGGATCACCGCGGCCTGCGCCGAGCTTGAACGTATCGACGTGGCTGCCATGGCCTGACCGGTCCGGTTGTCGATGCCGCATTGTCTGCTCGAGCGCGGCCGGCACCTCTCGGTCCCGCGAAGCCGTCGACGCCAAACAACAAGGAGTCCCCGGTGGGTCTTTATGACCATTCGCAGGAGGGCCGTCTGATCGGTTCGGCGCGAGGCATGGCCGTGACCGATCGGCCCCGGCTTTCGGAGCAGCGGCAGACCATCGTCCTGCTCAGCACGGTCGCGTTCGTGGTCGCCTTGAATTCCATTATCATTTTTCCGCTGGGCCCTTTCCTTGCGGACAGCCTCGGCTTTTCACCTCACCAAGTCGGTTTCCTCGGCAGCAGCTATTCGATCGCCGCTGCCGTCGGCGGCTTCGTATCGGCCGGCTTCCTCGACAGATTTGACCGCCGCACCGCGCTGCTTGCCTGTGCGCTCGGTTTCGTCGCCGCGACAGCCCTCTGTCCGACGGCGACGAGCTTCGTCGGCCTCGTTCTCATGCGGGCTCTCGCCGGGTTGTTCGCCGGTCCTTTGTGGGGCCTGCTGATCGCGATCGCATCGGACAATGTGCCGCCGGAACGGCGCGGTACCGCGGTCGGGACATTGATCGGCGCCTACGGCCTGGCATTGATCGCCGGGCTGCCCATCGGCGTCATGGTCGCGGCCTCCGACATGGGCTGGCAGATGAACTTCGTCGGCATTGCTGTCATCGGCCTCGTTCTGGCTGGAATCGTCAGCTGGCAAATCGGCGCACAACGCCGGCACCTGGCCGAATTGCGCAGGTGGAATTGGTCCGAGCAATATGCGGCCATGATTGAGCTCGTCACCGCGCGCGCCAGCGTCCTCGCGTTCATGCTGATCGCAAGTGCATCCTTTGCGGCCCTGCTGATCTCCCCGAACTTGGCCATCTTCGCAGTCCATAATGCCGGCCTGTCACCTGCGCGCCTGGCTGATGTCTATCTGCTGGGTGGCATCTTGAGCGTGCTGGTGATGCCGCTCACAGGCCGTCTTGTCGACAGCTTCGGCGCGACGGCGGTCTCGATTGCCGTCGCCGTCGTGACCACAGGCCTGCTGGGGGTGGTCTTCATCGACCGTGGCGTGATCGACTTGCCTGCGATTCCATTGTTTGCCCTTGTCATCGCGTTTCAACTGGTTCGCAGCACGGTCAACCAGGCCTGGGTGACCAGGGTGCCGGCTGTCGCCGAGCGCGCAGCATTTCAATCCCTCATCGCGGCGATCACCAATCTTGCGCAAGCCGCGGGAGCAGCCAGCGCGCCGTTCCTGCTCGGTATCGCGCCGGATGGGCAGCTCGTCGGAATGGATGCTGTCGCCTTGCTGGCTCTGGCGATGACCTGGGCAGCTCCACCGCTGTTGCTCATGCTTGATCGTGCCCTGGCCAATCGACAGCAGGCTCTGCCACCCGGGAGCCTGATGTGATGTTTCTGGAGAAGGAGAGCGTCGTGCGAGATGGGTTGTTGCATGACAATGAAACTTCGCTGCCTCAGGTATATACGGCGGGTGTCGACGATCTCCCGACCCGAGTCCTGACGGGATGCGAGCGTGCCGACGTGGCGGTCGTCGGTGCAGGGCTCACCGGCTTGTCGGCGGCGCTCCATGCCGCGAGACTTGGGATGAAGGTTGCTGTCGTGGAAGCCAATGGGATCGGCACCGGCGCAAGCGGGCGAAGCTTCGGCCAGGTTGTTCCCTACCTGAAGCATGAACCTGGGCATGCACTGAAACTGTTCGGCGAAACTCTGGGCGAGCGGCTGGTGACGGCAGCCGCCAGCGGCCCTGATTTCGTCTTCGAGTTGATCAAGACTTATCAGATCGCCTGCGAGGCGGTGCAAGGCGGGCTGATTTTCGCGGCTCATTCCTCCGAAGGTCTCGAACGCCTGAAGCAACGGGCGGCCTTTTGGCGGAAGCGTGGATTGACCGTCGACATTCTCGATCGGGACGAGACTTCACAGGCGATCGGCGGCGGGGATTATCCGGGCGCGCTGCTTGATCACCGCGGCGGTACACTGAACTCCTTCGCGTTCACCGTCGGTCTCGCGCGGGCCGCGGCAGCGAACGGTGTCGACCTGTTCTGCCGCTCGCCGGCGAAAGCGATCCGTCGACATGATGCGAGCAGTTGGGAGTTGAAGACCGGCTCCGGTACATTGATTGCCGACAAGATATTGGTCTGCACAAACGCTTATCGAAACGATCTGGCGCCCGGCGTCGGCGCTCACGTCCTTCCGATCCGCGTACACCAAGTGGCGAGCGAGCCGCTCCGCGCCGAGATCACAAGCACGATCCTTCCGGGCGGACGAGCCCTGACGGATACGCGCCGCCTGCCGTCCGGAGTTCGTCTCACCAGGGACGGACGTCTTGTGGTGACCATCGAGGGGCCTTTGTTTTCAAGCGGCGGTGGCAATATCGAGCACGCGTCTGCGCGCATTGCCGGACTTTTTCCGCACCTCGGGCGCGTGACCTGGCAATCGAGCTGGAGCGGTTGGATCGATATGGCGCCGGACCAGTACCCGCGCATCATCGAGGCGGCGCCAGGCATCATGGTCGGGCTCGGCCTCAGCGGGCGCGGCCTTGCTCTCGGCCCGTTGCTTGGCCGCGACCTCGCGCGCCTGTGCGCCGGAGCGCATTACCGAGAGCTTGCCTTCCCCGTCGTCGGCCCGCAGGACGGCCCGCGCTGGCCGATGGGCGCCAAAGCTATCGCCGGCGCAGCGGCGCTGCAGCGCAGATGGATGGATCGCGTCGACCTCTGGAACGAACGCCGCTGGGGACGTATTCCCAGCGCTTCCCAACGCGAGATCCACCGACACGCCGCGAACTGATCCCACGAGCCGTGCCGGGCGAGGCCGGATCCGGATCGGCGTCATGCGCCCGCTTGTCGAAGCGCCGTTTGATCGGGGCCGCGCATCGAGCGTGTCGTCGATCACAACACTTGCGCGCGCACAGGCCGCCAAGCGTCGCCGGATCTCGTTTCATCGCGATGATCTTCATCCCTGAAGAACTGGCAAGCCTGCATAGGCGGAACGATCATGCGCTCGGTGTGGCGCGTGACAGAGCACGCATGAGCCTTCAACAAACGAACGAGCCCGCTGCGGCGCCGGCGTTCGTGATGACAATCGCTGCAACGATGCGCAGAGATTAAGCGATCGGTGGCGTCGCAGTGGGAAGGCCATCCGCTCGGCAGAGCCGAAAGCAACGTCTCGCCGCGAAAATGCGCCGAGATCCGGCCCATCGGCAATTTCGAATGTCTATTTGGAACCGTTTCATAATTGGCCTGCGATTTGCTTGGAAGAGGAAGGCTGGTGTGGTCTGGAGGACGGATGATGCGAAAATCGACCAGGATTTTCGGTTGGGCGGCAGCGATCGGGGCGATCTTTGCGCTGCAGAACGCCTTGAGACCTGCGGCCGCAGAACCGATGCCCAAGCTCGATTTCGCCGGCTCCGTCACCTGGTTGGGCCAGGTCCCCATTCTCGTTGCCATCGAGAAGGGTTTCTTCAAAGACGAAGGCTTGGACGTCAACGTCAAGGTGATCTTGAGTTCGAGCGACCGTATCCGGGCCGTGACCGCGGGCTCCGTCGCGTTCAGCAATCTCGGCCGCTCGACGGTGATCAGCGAAATGTCGCGCGGCAATAACAGCTTTTTCTATTTTGCCAATGTCGACGATTCTCCCGGCAGCGAAGGATGCTGGGCGCGGGCCGGCTTCCAGTCATTTCTCGATCTCAAGGGCAAGAAAGTCGCCGCCAACACGTCGGCCGAAGTGACGATGGACGGCCTGCTCCAGAACGCCGGCATGAGCGTGCGGGACGTTCAGTTCATCAATCTGTCGCCCAATGAGATGGCGCTTGCTCTCGGACGCGGCGATGTCGATGCAGCCTGTGTCTGGCAACCGCTGCTCGACAACCTCAAGAAGGCCGCACCGGATGGAAAGCTTCTCGGCACCGACGCCGACACCGAGACCTACAAGCGTTTCGGCACGATGTCCTCACCGGACATCCTGATCATCTCCCGGAAGGTCGTGGAGGAACATCCCGATCAGGCGCGCCGGCTCGCGGTCGCGATCATGCGCGGGGCCGATTATGTAAACCAGAATCCCGAAGCCGCGGCCGTCGCCGTCGCGCCCCTTTTCCGGCAGCCAACCGATGTCGTGCTCGCGGGCATCAAGAACTTCAAATACTACGGCTCGAAAGGCTGGAGAGAGCACATGAAAAGACACACCGAGCAGATGCAGTTTCTCGCGTCCTGGCTCCATCGGAACAAGAAGATCGAGAGCGCTCCCGACGTCAAGCAATGGGAAAACACGTCGTTCGTTCCCGATCTGTGAAGTTTCGCTGATCCCGCAAGGCGGAGCAGCATTCCCCGCGGCTCATTTTGACGGAAAGACAAGTGACATGACGTCGGCACGCGATATCGCCAGCAATCTCGTGGCTCCGCCCGATCGGACGAAGCGGAAGCACGGTTCGAGTCTTCGCGACCGCCCGATCATCCTGCTGAACATCCTCGGGGTGTTCGCCTTCTGCATCACCTGGGCGCTGGTGACCGAGCGGGGATGGGTTTCTCCGCTGTTTCTTCCATCTCCGTTCAAGGTCGCAAGCGAAGCCGCCGGCGTCGCCGCCACTCACGAGCTGTGGTGGGCCATTGCTGCGTCATCGCTGCGGGTCTTTCTCGGCTTCGCTCTTGCCGCGGCCGTCGCGATCCCGCTCGGCGTGCTGATGGGGAGCTGGTGGCCGGCAAAGGCGCTGCTCGATCCGCTGATCTCGCTGCTGCGTCCGCTGCCCTCCATCACCTGGATTCCGCTCACGATGCTGTGGCTCGGCATAGGCGAGGCTCAGAAGGTCGCCATCGTGTTCATGGGGTCCTGGATCTACGTCCTGCTCTACACGGTGGAGAGCACCAAGCGGGTGGATCCCATCCTGATCAAAGCCGCGAGAAACCTCGGCGCTTCCGAGTTCGCCGTCATGAGGGAGGTCGTTCTTCCCGGTGCCCTCCCGGGCATTCTGTCCGGTCTCAAGGTCAGTCTCGCCATCGCTTGGTCCTGCGTCCTGTCGGCCGAAATGGTCGCGGCCCAGAATGGGCTCGGCGCCCTGATCTGGTCGGCGAAGGACTGGAGCAATCTCGCGCTGGTGCTGGTCGGCATGGTCAGCATCTCCGCGACGGTGCTGGTCGCCGATCTCCTGGCCAACAGGCTGGAGCGCGCTCTGCTGCCCTGGGAGCGCCACAGGCGCCAGAGCTGATCCCAGAGCTGACCCCCTGGCTTCCGCGACAAAGGAGGTTTCGATGTCCGTCATTCTCTCCGCGCAACACGTCAGCAAGTCGTTTTCCGTGCGTCAGAACGAGGATGTTCTGGCGCTGCGCGATGTGAACCTCGATGTGTACGAGCACGAGTTTCTGTGCCTTCTCGGCGCATCGGGTTGCGGCAAGTCGACCTTGCTGAATATGTTCGCGGGCTTCACGCCTCCGTCGCAGGGAGACATCCTGCTGCGATCGAGCCCGATAACCGGCATCGATCCGCGCTGCGGCATGGTGTTTCAATCCTATGCGCTGTTTCCGTGGCAGACGGTTCGCAAGAACGTCGAATTCGGACCTCGCATGAAAGGCCTTCCCGCCAATGAGTGCCGGAGCATCGCCGGGCGGTTCATCGAGATGGTCGGGCTGCGAGGCTTCGCCGACCATTATCCGGCCGAGTTGTCCGGGGGTATGCAGCAGCGCGTGACACTCGCTCGCAGTCTGGCGGCCGATCCGGAGGTGCTCTTGATGGACGAGCCGTTTGCGGCACTCGACGCCATGACGCGCCATGTTCTCCAGGAGGAGCTGAGCCGCATTCAGCGGGAGAGCCTCAAGACCGTCGTGCTCGTCACGCACAACATCGACGAGGCATTGATCACGTCCGATCGGATCGTCGTGATGTCGCCCCATCCCGGCCAGATCAGGGCTGTCATCACCAACGACCTCGAGCGGCCGCGCAATATCGATGTTCAGCTGTCTGCTGCATGGGGCGAATTGAAGAAAGAGATTTGGTCGCTTGTCGCGGGTGATGTCTCGCTCCACGCATCCTGACACCCGCGACGACAAGGCACCGCACATTTGGCCGCATGAAGAGCGGACCAGGGGAGATCGAGATGGCGGACATAGCTCGACGTGATATGTTGACGATGGCGGGAGCAGTGGGGGTCGGGGTCGCGATTCCCGTGTCACCCGCTGCTGCGGAGGCGCTGCCGAAGGACAAGGTCCAGGGCAGTCCAGCTACGAGCGCGCCGGCGCGATCCTATCAGTTCTTCGATCTCAACGAGGCGGCGTTCATCGAGGCTTTCGTCGATCATCTGGTTCCGGCCGACGAGCTCTCGCCCTCGGGCACGGAGCTTGGCATCACCATCTATATCGACAGGCAGCTCGCCGGTGCCTGGGGCCGCGGCGCGCGTATGTATCTGCTCGGTCCCTGGGCTGCCGGCACATCGCAGCAGGGCTACCAGCTGCCGCTTGCTCCCGCCGATCTTTACCGCTGCGCCATCCGAGCCGTGGAAGCGCATTGCGAGACCGTCCACGGCGGCAGTTTCGACAGGCTTCAACCCGCGCAGCGCCAGAAAATCGTACAGGCGCTCTCCGACGGAAGCCTGCCTCTGCAGGAGATTCCGGCGCGGGTATTTTTCGACATGGCCTACGCCAATGTCATGGAAGGTCTGTTCGCCGATCCAATCTATGGCGGCAACAAGGACAAGCGTGGCTGGAGGCTGGTCGGATTTCCCGGTGTCATGGCTGCGCATGCCGAGAACATCGAGCGTTTCCGCGGCAAGCCGTATCCGGTTGAACCGCTCGGCATTGCCGATCTCTCGTGAGGACGATTCGATGCCGACGAAACTCAAGGAGGTCGACGTCGTCATCGTCGGCATGGGCTGGACCGGCGGTATCATGGCCAAGGAGCTGTCGGATGCGGGCTTGACCGTGGTCGGATTGGAGCGAGGCGCTCCGCGCTCGGACGCCGGTTTCTCGGTGCCGATGATCCGTGACGAACTGCGCTATGCAGTCCGCAACGAGCTGTTCATGGACGTAAGCCGCGATACGCTCACCTTCAGGAACAAGCCGGACCAACGGGCGCTGCCGATGCGGAGACTCGGCTCGTTCCTGCCGGGCGAAGGCGTGGGGGGCGCCGGCGTCCACTGGAATGGACAGACCTACCGCTTTTCTCCGCACGACCATGGGCTACGCTCCCGCGTGGAGGAGCGATACGGCAAATCCTTCATCCCGCGGGACATGCAACTGGCCGACTGGCCAATGAGTTATGCCGAACTCGAACCCTTCTACGACAAGTTCGAGTATATGGCTGGTATCTCCGGAAAAGCAGGCAACATCGCCGGGCGAATTCAGGAGGGAGGCAATCCTTTCGAGGGGCCGCGTGCGCGCGAGTATCCGAATCCTCCCCTCAAGCCGAGCCTTGCCAGCGAAATGTTCACGGAGACGACGAAGAAGCTTGGCTATCATCCTTTCCCGCGACCGGCGGCCAATATGAGCCGGCCCTACACCAATCCGGACGGCATCAAGCTCGGCGAGTGCCAATATTGCGGTTTCTGCGAGAACTTCGGGTGTGAGGCCAATGCCAAGGCAAGCCCGCACATCACGGTCATTCCGGCGGCGCTTCGCAACAAGAACTTCTCCCTGAGGCCGCATGCCTGGGTCACGCGTGTCAACCTCACTCCGGATGGCAAGCGGGCAACCGGAGTCTCTTACACCAGCGTGCTGACGGGGGAGGAGTTTGAGCAGCCCGCCAACCTCGTCATCCTGTGCGCCTACGGTTTCGGCAATGTGCACCTGATGCTGTTGTCCGGCATCGGCAAGCCCTACGATCCGGTCAGCGATGCCGGCACGGTGGGGAAGGGCTATTGCTACCAGGTGGCCACGGTCGTGCAGGCGTTCTTCGATGACAGGATTTTCAATCCCTTCATGGGGGCGGGGTCGCTGGGCGTCGTCATCGACGATTTCAACGGCGACAACTTCGATCACGGGCCGGTGGGTTACATCGGCGGAGCCTCGATCTACAGCGCTTCGCTGGGAGGGCGCCCGATCAATCAGCGTGCCGTTCCGCCGGGCACCCCTCGTTGGGGAGCGGAATGGAAGAAGGCGACAGCGCACTGGTACAGCCGCACGCTGCAAATGTCGGTGCAAGGCTCGAACATGGCCAGTCGCTACAACTATCTCGATCTCGATCCAACCTATCGCAACGCCTTCGGTTTGCCGCTGATGCGGATGACCTATAACTTCACGGACAATGACGAGAAGCTTTCGGCCCACCTGACGACCGTCGCGCATGACATCGGCCGCGCGATGGGGCCGACTCATCTCGGCCCCAAGATGCCTCGTCGCGCTCCTTATTCGATCGTCCCTTATCAAAGCACGCACAACACCGGAGGCGCGATTGCCGGACACGATCCCGGCAAGAGCGCGCTCAATCGGTACCTGCAGAGCTGGGACGTTCCCAACGTCTTTGTCATGGGCGCCAGCGCCTTTCCGCACAATTCGGGCTACAACCCGACGGGGGCCGTCGGAGCTCTGACCTACTGGGCGGCTGACGCGATCCGGACGAAATATCTGAAGGATCCCGGTCCGCTCCTGCACATCTGATCGGGACAACACCATGAAGAGTCTGGTGCGCCAATGGTCCGTCGCATGTGTGTTCGTCCTCGCCGACGCGAATGCCGTCCAGGCCGTGGACCCGACGAAAGGCGAAAGCCTGTATGAGAAATGCCATGCCTGTCATGCCATCAAACAGGAGGGGGTAACCCTCGGACCGTCTCTCGTGGGGATCTTCGGCCGAAAGGCCGGCAGCCTGGAGCAGTTTCGTTATTCGCCGGCCATGCGCCGCAGCAGTCTCGTCTGGGACGATGCAACGCTGGATAGCTTCCTGACTGACCCCCAGGCGCTTGTGCCCGGCAACCGCATGCCGTTTGCAGGCATGTCCGAGAAGAGTGACCGCGACGACCTGATCGCCTACCTGCATAAGGCAACCGAACAGTGATTGCGACGATTGTCGTTTCGGCGGCGGCGCAGCACCACCGGCTGCGCTGAGGTCTGTCAGCCGTGTTCCCGGCCTCGCAGGTTTAGTCTCGCGCGCAGAACGCATCGCCCACGCGT
The DNA here is from genome assembly GCF_003957705.1 of Bradyrhizobium sp. LVM 105. Classification (NCBI taxonomy): domain Bacteria; kingdom Pseudomonadati; phylum Pseudomonadota; class Alphaproteobacteria; order Hyphomicrobiales; family Nitrobacteraceae; genus Bradyrhizobium; species Bradyrhizobium sp. LVM 105. The sequence continues at coordinate 464,171 of NZ_QZMV01000005.1, forward strand.
CGGATCGTACGCGCGGCCGACGATCTTCGTGGGCTCGGGCTCTCGCACAATCAAATGGTTTCGTCCTTCCATGACTCTCTGATCGAGGGCGGAACACGCTGCCGTCGCCGGACGATCGCGCGGCCAAGCCTGTCAGCCTCCTGACGATGCGCAAGACACACGCAGGGTGGCGCCCGCAATAAGTGCAACCAAACCGAGATTTGTGCAGCGCATTCAATTGACGCGTCGCCAATATTTGGTATCGTTTCATCACGACGAGAGCGAAGCTGACGCAGGATGCGCGGGCTTCTAGCGCAGGCCAATGATCTAAGGGAATGAAGTAATAATAAGTAAAAATGATATCCCTGAGAGATCACGGAACACAACTATCGAATAAATCTCGAAGTGATTCCGTCAAGACCGCTGGTCTGATCTCGTACAGTCGGAAGGAGCTAGGTTATGTACTCGCACGAGGCAATTTCCGAAGCAAAAAAGTCTGAGACTGACGGCAAATATAGAAGAATATCTCCATCGATGCGAGATGGCGTCGCGTCCCGCATCGCAACATCGCAGCAGATTTTTGAGCAAACTTGGAACGTGTTCATCAGTATCTTGAGGGAAGATATCCTCTCGGATGGCGATGCCGTCGTCGTCTCCGAAGCCGATCTTGATGAGATCTACGGCGAGCCCCAATCGATCCGTTCGATCGCGCAAGGCGCAGCCAATCGCGTCAAGGAGCGCTCTCTCGATCCACACGAGATGAGAACGCTCCGCGTCGCATTGATGCGGCAGCTCCTGATCAACGCGTCGTTGCAGGCTTGTCTCAACCGCCAGCGACGCGATGTGGCCATCTTCGACCAAAACGAATGCCGGCCATCGCGCTGCGACAGCGCGCCTCTGCGCATGGAGCTCGGCCTGCATTGCCAGGAGACGGAATTCCTGCGCGCCAAGGTTGTCAATGGCCTGCGTGGGCTGGTGCAAGTTCTGGAACGGGTGCTGGATCAGCTTCCGAACGATGACTCTCTGGAGTGCGCGGTCCACGATGCGCTCCAGGGCTTGTGGGATGCGATCTGGTCCGATGAGGATGTGGACCTCATCGCAATGCAGCTGCTCTACGCGGACAGCATGTACGCGGCGCTGCCGCAGGCGCTGGGCGAGGCGAGCAGCCTGCTCTCTCGGCAGGGAATTGATCCTGCGGGTCTGGAGACCTGCCTCAGGCCCTACACCTGGCTCTACGGTGATCGCGACGGGCGTCCGCACGATACGGACGCGCACACCGAAAGGCTGATTGTCGCGCTCGAGAAAGGCGTCCGCGCCAATTATCAGCGCGACCTTGCCGAGATCGCCGAAGGCCACCCGGCTTCGGACATTTTCCGGAAGCTCGCGGACAGACTCGATACCACTCACCCCGAAGCCGTGACTTCGTCATCGCAGCTTCTGGCGGAGCTGGAGGTCAGCGGCCTTTGCGCTGACGAGCGCGTGCGCGCGCTGATGCTGCGCATCGGCGTCTTCGGTTTCCACTATCTCAAGATCGAATTCCGTCAGAACGCAGCCATGTTCACCGAGGTGGTGGACAGCATCATTCCGCCCGGCCTGATCGCGGGGACGCTCGGCCCAGGCCGACCTTCCCGCTATGCTCAACTGTCGACGGCCGAAAGGGTCGAGCTTCTCTCGCAGCTGCATGGGCGCAAGGGTCAGCATCAGGATATGCCTGAGGAGCTGTGGCGGCGCTTCTGGGACGCCAACGGCCAGGCCTTCCATGACAAGGCAGCTCACTACCAGGGCAGGGACTACATCGACATCTACAATGTTGATCGCGAGCACATTCGCGTCCTGAACGCCCTCAATACGCTGAATACGCTCAAGCTGCTGAAGAGATATAGCGACCGGATTACGATTCACGGAATTGCGGAAGCCGGCAGCATCGACGAGCCGTTGGCGCTGCTGTTCCTGCTTGCGGCCGCCGGTCACCGCAACGGTGTCGATATCGCGCTGCAGCCCGAGGATCTCGCGGGCGCAGAAGCCATGCTGCAGCAGATCGAGGATCTCTACGCCAATCCGGTCTATCGGGAGCATCTGGAGCTGCGCGGACGTCGGCAATTCATCACGTTCGGGCCCAGCGACACCGGCAAGCAGGGCGGCAAGGCGATGCACATCGCGAACATGCAGATCGCCAAGCGCCATCGGGCGATCGCCGGCCGCTTCGGCATAGAGGTCGTACCCAGCATCGTGATCGGGTACGAGCATGCGCGCTCGAACGGACCGATCGCCGAGAACCTCGAGCGTTTTGACGCATTCACCGGCCGCGACGTGCGATACATGCTCTCCGGCATTCTGGAGATGCGCAGTCATCTGCTGACGCCCGTGATGGCGCACCAGTGCCTGCGGGATCTGCTTCTTGCGAGCGCAATGCGACGCTCGCCGTTTGGCATTGCGAAGCCGTCGCGGGGCGCCGGACCGGATGACGTTTCCCGAGTCGACTGGATCGCAATCGTCCGCCTCTACAAGCAGCGCTTCTTCGAACATCCGGTGCTGCCGGCGCTGCTGCGTGGCATTGCGCGCTTTGACATCGTGCGCGCCAACAGCAAGAGCACCCGCCCTCCGTCGCGAGCCTTCGACCTGCAAGATCTGGAATCCCGGCCCGATGCCATTCGCGCGATCCCCTGGACGCGGGCCCTGATGCTGAGCGGCGTACGCCACGAACTGATCGGCGCGGGCCTGCTGGCGGTGCGCGACGTCGGCGAGCTGCAGGATCTGTACAGAGCGGATGCAACCTTTCGCGGCTATGTCAAGAACATCGCGTATGCAGCCGCGCGTACGCGTATCGAGCTCGCGTGGCGGACATTGACCGGCTCGCTCCCCGAATGGCGCGAGGTGGTCGCACTGGCAAATAGCCTCCGGTCGAGCGACATGGAGGATCCGCGCCAGCTGCTGGCCTCGATCCATGTCGAATATGTTCAGGCCAAGCGTTTTGTCTACAAGGCGCAGTACGGCCTGGAAGCCGCTCGCCCCGAGGATCTGACGGCCGAGCAGCTTCTCAGTGCGTGGCCTGTGCTGGCTGAGGAAGTCGCGTGGAAGGAGCGGGAGATCGACCGCTACATCCCGCTTCTCGTGGCCACCAAGCGCGAGGCGCAGAACTTCACCAAGGCCGCGATCCAGGAGATCTACTCAGGATTCGTCCTCTCCGCCAACACCGATTTGTATTTCTATGCGGCGGACGAGCCGGACGCGCCCCGACAGGAGAGCAAGGCTCGCCAGCCTGAACACGGCGACCACCCGCGTCACCATTCCCTTCGCGCGGCAGTTTGATGGCCGCCCACGCGGATCAATGATTCGAGCGTCCATCGGTGGGCGACACCGATGGTTTGATCAGAGGGTTGTTGCGAGAGCGGGAGACGAGAATGAGTGACGTAATCATCGTTGGTGGCGGAATCGGCGGCCTCTCACTTGCCTTGGCGCTCGAGAGCGTGGGTATTGCCTCGACGATCTACGAGGCGACGCCGGTCATTCAACAAGTCGGTGTCGGCATCAATGTGCTGCCTTATGCGATGCGCGTGCTGGCGGCCTTGGGACTTGAAAAGGAACTGGAGAAGCGCGCGATCCCCACCCGGTCGAGTGCCTATTTCGATCGCTGCGGTCGCTCGCTGCATCAGATGCCCGTCGGGCACTTCGCCGGCGAAATCTGGCCGCAACTCTCGATCCATCGCGCAGAATTGCAGGCGGTTATGCTTGACGCGGTGCGCGAACGTCTCGGGTCCCACCAAATAAGAACCGGTTGGGAGTGCACCGGCGTTTCGTCCGAGCAGGACGACGAGGCATGTGTGAACTTCAGGGATCGTCGCACCGGTCAAAAACTCGAACCGCAGCGTGCGGGAATCGTCGTTGCCTGCGACGGGATTCACTCGAGGGTGCGCCGACAATTTTATCCCAATGAAGGTGCCCCTCGCTATTCCGGAGTTTTCATGTGGCGTGGGGTGACACGCCGCTCCAAATTTCTCGATGGCGCCACGATGGTGCGCGTCGGGCTGCCTGCGGTCGGCAAGATGGTGATCTATCCCATTCGCGATTACGACGACGGGACGCAGCTCATCAACTGGGTCGCTGAAGTCGAAGTCCCCGACCCGGGGAATTTCTGCAGCAAGCGGGATTGGAACTGTCCGGGGGATGCGAAGGACTTCGTCGAGGTCTTCGCGGACTGGCGCTTCGATTGGTTGGACGTCCCCGAACTGATCCGCAACGCGCAGACGATCCTGCAATTCCCAATGATGGATCGAGACCCGCTGCCGCGGTGGAGTTTCGGCCGGGTGACGCTTCTCGGCGATGCGGCCCATCCGCTGGTGCCTCTCGGATCCAACGGCGCCGGACAGGCGATCCTCGACGCCGAAGTACTGGCAAGAGAGCTTGCCTACTGCCGTGATCCGGCAGACGGGCTCGCGCGATACGAGAGCGTCAGGTTGCCCGCGACGGCAGAGATCGTCATGTCGGATCGGGCGGGAGGACCTGACGTCATTCTCCAGGAAGGGGAAGAGCGTCTGCGATTGCTGGTTCCTGTTCCAACGGACCGGTCGGCTTTCCCGCGATCTGCAGAAGCGGCGTGAACCCGCTCCACGGAAGCCGACGCGTTGGCCTGTGTCGACATGCTTGTGCGTCGCTACGTGAAGAAGCTCCATCTCTCGATCTGTCGACAAGACTTGTAAGGCTGTATTCCGGAAGGAGCCCGCGGATGAACGACGTGTGGTTGAAGGTCCCGGTCTCGGATCATTTTCAGTATGTTCGCGCGACCGACCTGCCGGCTTCAGACGAGGCTGCTCCCTCGCATGGTTGGACCCCAAGGTCCTGGCGCGAGAAGCCTGCGAGGCAGATGCCACAATACCGCGACCCGGGAATGCTGGTCGCGGTGGAGCAGATCCTGCGCAATTATCCGCCGTTGGTTTCTGCCGGCGAGGCGCGGTCGCTCAAGGTGGCGCTCGCACGCGTCGCTGAGGGTAAGGCGTTTCTTCTGCAGGGCGGCGACTGCGCCGAAAGCTTCGCCGAGTTTCATCCGGACAAGATTCGAGACACGTACCGCGTGCTGCTGCAGATGGCGGTTATTCTGACTTTCGGCTGTGGCCTGCCGGTTGTGAAAGTCGGCCGCGTGGCCGGACAGTTTGCCAAGCCACGCTCTGCCGAGCTGGAGGTCATCGAAGGCGTTTCGCTGCCGTCCTATCGTGGTGACATTGTCAATGCTCCCGATTTCGACGAGGCGGCGCGCATGCCCAACCCGGCCCGCATGGTCCAAGCCTACAACCAATCGGCCGCAACCCTGAATCTGCTGCGCGCCTTCTCCCAGGGAAGTTATGTCAATCTGGACAAGGTACGCCAGTGGAACCTTCGTTTGATTGACCGATTGCCGTGGGCCGAGCGCTACCAGAACTTCGCCAGTCGGCTCGACGAAGCGTTGGAGTTCGCGGCGGCCTGTAGCGCCGCAGGGGAGACCACGTCGGCGTTTCGTCTGACAGAATTTTTCACTAGTCACGAGGCCCTGCTGCTGCCGTATGAGCAGGCTTTGACCCGGATCGACAGTGACACCGGCGATTGGTACGACGTGTCCGGCCATCTGCTTTGGATCGGAGACCGCACGCGCCAGATAGATGGAGCGCATGTCGAGTTCTTGCGCGGGGTGAAGAATCCGCTGGGCCTCAAGTGCGGGCCCTCCCTTGAACCCGACGACCTGATGCGGTTGATCGACGTCCTCAATCCCAACAACGAGCCCGGCCGCCTGACGCTGATTGTCCGCATGGGAGCCGACAAGGTGAGGCAAAAGCTCCCGCCGCTGCTTCGCCGGGTCCGTGATGCAGGCAGGGTCGTCGTCTGGGTCTGCGACCCGATGCATGGCAATACCGTCACCTCGCGGTCGGGCTACAAGACGCGATCGTTCGATCGAATTGCGTCGGAAGTGTTTGATTTTTTCGACGTGCATCGGGCCGAGGGCACCCATCCGGGCGGCGTGCATTTCGAGATGACTGGCGAGGACGTTACCGAATGCACGGGCGGTGCCGGGTCCATCACGGATGAGTCGTTGTCGCGGCGGTACCAGAGCGCAGTCGACCCGCGATTGAACGCCAACCAGGCCCTTGAGCTGGCGCTTCTGATTGCGGAGATGTCCAGGACAGAGCGTATGGCTGGCAAGCAGCTTCGAACGGCGGGCGCCCGCTCGGAGGGCAGAACCCATGTTGCGTAGATATAGCGCTCACGTTTTGCGGCCAACGCAGCGGCGACGTGACGACCGGAGGCTACCGATCGAGCCGTAATAGGCGAGGAACCTGGCGTCCAGCCCATTTATACTCACTTCGCTAGATGAGTATAACGGACTTGTTGAGCAGCTCTCGGGCACGCCGGCGGCGGCATCGCGGGCGCGCTCTTTGCGTTCGCGAATTCGTTGGGGATTCTTCAGTCGCTTTGCCGGTAAGGCTGACGCGGCCGAGATCAGCGAGAAAAGATCCGAATGCCTCCAAACGACGATGGCTACGAGAAATGTCTCATTCGGGTGCAGAAATGTACCAGCTACGGCGGTACGCTTCGTTCCGGTTGAGAAGTGTTGTGTCACCTGCTGTTCGAACGGATTGGCGTAGATGCCATCCAGACTTCCGTAAGTCCCCGTTCGCGACGCGTTGCATGGATCAGCAGCCACGTCGCAGTGAAGTCCGCGAACATCTCGTCGCGGAAGATCGCCACCAAAATCCACTTCGATACAGGCTGGGCGGGTGAAGCTGCCGTTGTCGCACCGGATGCGTACGCGCTGATCAAAACCGCGCAGCCATCGTCCCCAGTCGCCGATACGCCGCCTCGCGCGCAGCGTGGATTGGCTCGGTCGGCCCCGTCGTCGGTCCGATCGGCACGAAGCGCACGTCGCTGATGCCGATGAAGCGAAGCGCCTCGCGCAGATAGGGCGTCGCCATGTCGATGCGGCCGCGATTCATGCCGGTGACAAAATCGCCGCCGGAGGCCAGGATGACGATGGTTGGTCGGTCCTTGAGCAGGGGAAGATAGCCCTGCGCTGGATCGAACCGGAATGTCAGGCCGGGCTGGATGACGATGTCGAACCATTGCTTCAGCTTGTAGGGGATGCCGAAATTCCACATCGGCGTCGAGATCAGCACGCGATCTGCCAGCGAAAAGCGCAACGCGATCCGCTCCGCCTCGGAAAAGCTGCGGCGCTGCGCGTCGTCGAACGGCTGCGACTTCATTCGCGCATATTTGGCCTCGACGATGGGACCGACGAATTCCGGCAACCGCTCGCGCCAGAGGTCCATCACGTCGATGTCCCAGTCGGGCCGCGCTTGCCGAAACCCGTCAAGGAAGACGCGCGCGCCGGCGCTCGACTCGGAGTCGGGGCGGGGCGAGCAGGACAGATGCAGGAGCTTGGCCACCGGTCATCCCAACGCCCGGATGACGGCGTCCGCCCGGGTGACGATCGCGACGTTCTGCATGGCGAAGTTGATCGAGGCGTTGTGCCAATCGGCATTCATGGTCGAGCAGCAATCCTCGGGCACGATGATGAAATAGCCCTTGTCGGCGCCGGTGCGGGCGGTGTGCTCGATCGACATGTTGGTCCAGGCGCCGGTGTTGATGATCATGTCGCGGCCGGTCGCCTTCAGGATCGTCTCCAGCCGCGTGCCCTCCCAGGCGCTCATCCGCATCTTCTCGACCACGAAATCGCCGGGCCTTGGCTCGAGACCCGACACGGGCGCCGCGCCCCAGCTGCCGCGCACCATCGCCTTGCTGTCGACCAGGCCTTCGAACAGCGGGGCGTTCAGCGTTACCCCGGGCGCGCCCGGCTCGACGACGAACCAGACATGGATGATGACGACGCCGCGGGCCCGCGCGGTCTCGGCAAGACGGCGAACGTTCTCGACAACGTGCTGCTGCCGCGCATGCTCCGGCGCTCCGGACTCGGCAAACGCGCCGCCGGCCATGATGACGTCATTCTGAAGATCCTGGATGATCATGGCACAGCGCTGCGGGTCGAGATGCATCTCGCCGTCGGCCAGGATGGGGGCAGCAGGTGCGGAGCCGGCAGCCGCGGTGCCACTTGCAGGTCTGGCGTTCATATATGGCTCATGGCGTGGGCCGACCTTGGTCGGGATAGCGTAGACCGAGTGCGTCGAGGTCAGATACAGCGTGCGGAAATCCGGGCCGCCCCAGGCGAGGTTGGCGACCAGCTCGGGAAGGCGGACCTTGCCGAGCAATTCGCCGCGCGGCGAATAAACCCAGACGCCGCCCGGCGCGGTGACCCAGACATTGCCGTGCTGGTCGCACTTCATGCCGTCGGGCAGTCCGGGCTCGAGCTCGGAGCGGATGCCGCTGGCGAACACGCGCGCATTGGACAGCGAGCCGTCGCCAGCGACCTCGAACACGCGGATCAGCGCCTGGACGGTGTCGTTGACATAGAGCAGCTTCTCGTCCGGCGCGAAGCACAATCCGTTCGGCTGGTCGAACAGGGTGCGGTCCACCACGAGCTTCGGCTCGCCGCCGGGCACGACGCGATAGACGCCCTGGAACCCGAGTTGCCGCGGTCGCTCGACGCCATAGACCGGCATGCGGCCGTACCACGGGTCCGAGAAATAGATCGCGCCGGAGGAGTGCACGCAGACGTCGTTCGGGCTGTTCAGCTCCTGACCCTGAAAGTGCGAGGCGAGCACCTCGCGCCGGCCGTCCGGTCGCTCGCGGATGAGCTGCGAGGTCGCGTGCTCGCAGACGATCAGGTTGAGCTCGGCGTCATAGGTCATGCCGTTGCATTTGTTCGACGGGCGCTTGACCTCGGTGACGCCGCGCCGCGGGTCCCAGCGCCGCCGCACGTCACCAGGCATGTCCGAGAACAGCAGATAGTGATCGATCGGATGCCAGACCGGTCCCTCGGTGAAGTCGAAGCCAGTGCCGACCTGCGCGACCGGCGCGTAGGGGTCGATCAGGGTCTCGAATTCGCTTCGCAAGGTGACGTGGGTCATCGCTCGATCCTCAAGTCACGTTACGCCGGAAACCAGTTGCGTGCCGGCAGCGATTGCACGATCGGTCCGGGGACCTGATCGTGCAGGCGCCCGACGACGTTGCCGCCTTCGATCTTGGCGGGACGGTCGTGCACGGGCAGCAGATAGCGCGAACTGCTGAGCAGCTTCTTGATCGAGGCCTTCTCCGCCCGCTTGCTGGTGCCGTGGTTGCCGGTGGTGCGCGGCTCCCAGTCGTGGATCTCGTTGAAGGGCGTGACGATCTGGTCGTTGAAGTCGTAGATCACGTCGCCGCAGATGGTCGCGATGCCGTCGGCGGTCTCGACGATGACGTTCATCGATCCCTCCGTATGCGCATTGGCGGCGTCGCAATAGACGCCGGGCATCAGCTCGATCGGGCCGGTGATCTCGAGATCAAGGAAACGCAGCGCGCTCTTGGTATGCAGGCGGTCGATCAGGTGCTTGATGTCGGGCGCCGGGTATTGCGGATGCATCAGGCCGGAGACGGAATATTCCAGCTCCTTGCGGTTGAGCACCACGGTCGTGTTCATCGGAAACAGATCGTCCTTGCCGGCATGGTCGATGTGCAGATGGGTGTGGCAGACGAAGCGGACGTCGCCCATGCGCACGCCGTGGCGCGCCAGCTGGTTCTCGATCATGTTCTCGTGGTACTGAAGCCCGCGCATGCCCAGCGTTTCCATGATCTGGTTGGAGCGGTAGCCGGTGTCGACCACGACCGGGTATTTCCCGCCGAGGATCAGGAAGCCGAGGGTGAGGACGCGGCGGGTGCGACCGCAATCGCGGCCGAGAACCAGAAAGCTCGATTCCAGCTCGATATCGCCATAGTCCAGGATCTTGATCTCCAGCGCCATTCGTTGCTCTCCCTGTCCTGTCCCTTGCCTGTCAAAGCCGGTAGACGCGCATTGCCGTCGTCTTGAAGATCGCGTCCTTCTGCTCGGCGCTCAGCGGCGCAGCGGCTGCGCGAAACGCATCGACGAGCTCGCGATAGCTGGTCCATAATTTCTCGATCGGAAAATTGGAGCCGAACAGGCAGCGTTCGGCGCCGAAGATCGCGACCGTGTCAGTGACGACGGCGGCAATATGCGCGGGGTCGTTGCGATGGATGAAGGTGCCGAGCCCCGACAGCTTCGAGACCACGTTCGGACAGGCTGCCAGCCGCGCGACGCCGGCGCGCCAGGCTGCGCGGCCGGCGGGCGAGAGGTCCTCGAGCATGCCGGCATGCTCGAGGATGAAGGTCACGTTGGGGCAGGCTTCTGCGAGCGCAGCGGCCTGCGGCATTTGCGGCGTGAACACCTGCAAATCGAAGCTCCAGCCATAGTCGGCAAGGTGCGCAATGTTGCGCTGGATCATCGGATCGGCGCAGAGATCGGCGCGGGCTGCAAAGCGATAGAGCGGGTTCTCGTGCCAGTGCAGCTGCATCCGGACGCCGCGCACCAGGGAATAGCGCTTCAGGCGGTCGAGCTGCGGGCGCACGTCGTCCACGGCGAAATTGGCGTAGGCGACAATGGCATGGGGCCAGCCATGCGCGTCGGCGGTTTGCTGGACCCAGGCGGCTTCGTCCTCGAAACGGTCGTTGGCCCAGTTGGTCTGGACGTAGACCGAGCGGGTGACGCCGGTGCCTTTGAGGTCGTCGAGATATTCCTGGATCGGATAATCGCGCCGGATTGGCTCGTAGGGTCCGAAGATGCGGGGCTGCATCGGGCCGACCAGCCAGGGCAGGTCGGTCTGGCGCCAGATGTGGTGATGCCCGTCGATCATATCGGTCACGCTGCTCTCCTTCGTCCCAATGCCAGAAGGTGTGCGACGATCGACGCGCTCGAGCCGCCGTCGACGAGGTCGTCGACGAAGCGCTCGATGGCCATGAGCGCTTCGGTTTGAGGCCGGAAGCCGGGGCTTGTCGCCAGTGGCGTCAGCCAGCTCACCCGCCAGGCCCGCCGTGACAGCTTTGCGACCGCATCGCGCAGCGCATCGGGTTCGCCGCGCTCCAATCCGTCCGAGACGATTACGACAGCGGCGCCGCGGGCATAGCCGCCGAAGCGGGGCACGGCGAGGAAGGCCTGGAGCGCGTCGCCGATGCGCGTGCCGCCGTCCCAGTCGCTGACCAGATGCGCGGCCGCGTTCAGTGCCTGCTCGCGGCGCTTCAGGCGCAACGGACGGGTGACGCGGGTGAGCCGCGTGCCGAAGGTGAACACCTCGACATTGGGCGCAGCCTGCACCAGCGCATGCGCGAGCTTCATATTCTCCTCGGTGCGGCTCTTCATCGAACCGGAGACGTCGATCAGCAGCAGCATCTTGCGCGGGCGCTGACGCCGCTTCATGTGGCCGAGCCGCAGGATCTCGCCGTCGCTGCGAACGCTGTCACGCAAGGTGCGGCGGAGATCGGCAAACGGACCGCGGCGGGTCCGCATGCGACGGTGACCGCGCCGCCGCGGCAGGCGTCGTGGAGCCTCGCGCGCCAGGCGGCGCAGTGCGTCGGTCGTGGAGATTTGCGCGAAGCGGCGCTCGACGAGCGCCTCGGTACGTGTGGCAGTCAGGCCGGATTCATTGGCGTCATCGGACAGCATTGGCTCCTCGTCGCCGCGGCCTTCTTCCTGAAGCCGGACGGTTTCGTCCTCTTCGCCGTCGTCGGCGCGCTCGATCGCCTCGCTGCCGCGGAAGTGCAGATCGAACAGCCGGTCGAAAGTGGTGCGGCGCTCGGGCGGCGGGGCGAGGGTGGCGAGCGCCGCCTGCCTGATATCCTTGAGGTCACGCGGGCCGAGCAGCTCGATCGCGGCGAGGAACGCGGTGGTCTGTTCCGGCGCGACGGCAAAATTGTTGGCACGCAGCAGCGCAACGAAGGAGACGAAGACGCGGGCGGCGCGCGGAAGCCGGGGCTCGGTACTCATGCGGTTGCCTCCGCGAGCATGGCGTCGAGCCGGGGCGAGATGAAGTGCAAATCCTCCTCATCCTTCAATGCCACGCCGATCGACCGCTTGAAGGCGTCGGGCCAGCGCGCGCCGCCCTTGTTGAGGAGCGTCGCGGCTTCGGCCCAGTCGACAGCCTCGGCGATGCCGGGCGCCTTGCTCAGGGGCTCGCGCCGCAATCTTTCCACGGCGGCGACGACGGCGCGGGCTGTGGCCTCGGCGACGCTGGAGGCGCGCATCATGATGATCCGTGCCTCGCGCTCCGCGGTCGGATAGTCGATCCAGTGATAGACGCAGCGACGCCGCAGGGCTTCATGAAGATCGCGCGTCCGGTTCGAGGTCAGCACGACGACGGGCCGCTCGGCGGCGCGCACGGTGCCGCGCTCGGGAATCGAGATCTGGAAGTCCGAGAGGAATTCCAGCAGGAACGCCTCGAACTCCTGGTCGGCGCGGTCGATTTCGTCGATCAGGAGCACAGTCGAATCGGGAGCGCGAAGCACGGCCAGCATGGGACGTTCGATCAGGAAAGCCTCGCCATAGATATCGATGCTCTCGTCCCCAGCCTGGCGGATCGCCAGCATCTGGCGCGGATAGTTCCACTCATAGAGTGCGGCAGACGCGTCGATGCCCTCGTAGCATTGCAGGCGGATCAGGCGGCGGCCGAGCACGGCAGCGATCGCTTTTGCGGCTTCTGTCTTGCCGACGCCCGGCGCGCCCTCCAGCAGCAGCGGCTTGCCGAGTGCGAGGCCGAGATAGGCGGCGGTCGCAAGTCCCTCGTCGGCGAGGTAATAGGCCGCGCGCAGCGCTTTCTCCAGCGCCTCCGGGCTGTCGATACCGACGATGTTGCTGCGGACCGCCACGGCCGATCCTCTAACGCCGCGCCTGCGGCCGCGCGCCACCTTGGGCCTTGATCGCGCGCAGCACTTTTTCGGGCGTGATCGGCAGGTCGTCGATGCGGACGCCGACGGCGTTGAAGATCGCGTTCGCGACGGCCGGCAGCACCGGATTGGCGCACATCTCACCAGGTCCCTTGGCCCCGAAGGGGCCATCGGGCGCCGGACGCTCCAGTACCGCGATATCGTGCGGGCAGATGTCGCCGGGGCCGGGCATCAAATATTCGACGAAGTCGCGGGGCCCATGAACGGGATCGGGATAATAGGGCTCCGGGGTCTCGTAGAGCGCATGGCTGACCCCCATCCAGGCGCCGCCGACCAGTTGCTGTTCGACCAGACGCGGGTTGAGCGCGCGGCCGAGCTCATAGGCGGAATCCATCCGGACCATCGCGACCTCGCCGGTCTCGTCATCGACCTCGACTTCTGCGACGAGACAGGCATGGGCGTAACAGGTCGCCGGCGACATCTCGCCGGTCTCCGGATCGACATCGGAGAGCGGGACCAGAAAGATGCCGCGGCCCGAGATGGTCTTGCCCTGCCTGAACTGCGCGGCAATCGCGACGTCCTTGGTCGAGATCGAGCGGTGCGGCGCGCCCTTGACGTGGATGTTGCCGCGCCCGTCGGTCTCGAGGTCGGCGGCGTTGACCTCCAGCTCCTCGGCCGCCGCTTCCATCATCACCCCGCGCGCCTCGCGGGCCGCGGCCATCACCGCATTGCCGACACGGTGGGTGCCGCGCGAGGCGAACGAGCCCATGCAGTGCGGGCCGGTGTCGGAATCGGCGGTGTCGACATAGACGTCCTCGACGGGAACGCCGAGCGTTTCGGCGCAGATCTGCCGCGTCACCGACTTCATGCCCTGGCCGAGGTCGATCGAGGACAACGCGACCGTGAACTTGCCGCTGGGATTGGAGTGGACCAGGGCCTGGCTCGGATCGCCGCCGAGGTTCATGCCGATGGGATAGTTGATCGACGCCATGCCGCGTCCGCGATGCCGGGTCATGTCAGCGTCTCCTAGTCCCGAACACGGATGAGAACCGCGTGGCGCCGTGCGACGGCGCGGCCGGGCGCGGCGGGGGAGGCGGCGGCGCCGGCGGCGGTGGATCGCGCGGCGGCTGCCGTGTCGCGGTCACGGGCGCGCGGTCATAGCTGGTGCGCTGCTGGACCGGCGTCGGCCTCGCGCGCGAGGAATCCGTCGGCGTCGGCGGGACCACGGCGCGGCTGCCGCCGCCGTCCTTGCGCGAGGAGGCGCGCTTGAACTCGTCGCGGATCGGCCATTTGGCCTTTTCGGCCGCGACCTGCACGCATTCGATGAGAGCCGTGTTCTTCGCCTCACGTCGATGTGCCTTCATGTCGCCGTCGCGATAGGCGTTGAGAATGCGAAACTCCATCGGGTCCATGCCGACGAGATTTGCGAGCTTGTCCATCTGGCACTCGATGGCAAAATCCATCGCGGTGACGCCGAAGCCGCGCATCGCGGTCGCCGGCGTGCGGTTGGTGAAGACGCAATAGACATCGCCGTAGACGTTGGGGATGGTGTAGGGGCCCGGCAGATGCGCGGCGCATTTCACGGCGGCGTAGCTGGACAGCCTTGTATAGGCGCCGCTGTCGAAATAGGCCCGGATCTTGCGCGCGACGATGCGGCCGTCGCGCATGACGCCGTCCTTGATGTAGATGCGCTCGGCGCCGCGCGGCGGGCCATACTGCATCTCCTCCTCGCGCCCGAACACGTAGCGCACCGGTCGCCCGGTCAGCATTGCGCCGAGAATGGCGAGCGGCTCGGTCAAGGTATCGACCTTGCCGCCAAAGCCGCCGCCGACGGTGCCGCCGATGAAGTGGAAGGTGTTGGAGGGCACATCCAGGATCTTGGCGCAGGTGTCGACCGAGAAGAACAGCGCCTGGGTCGAGGTGTAGACGACGTAGCGTCCGTTGGTGTCGGGCGCGGCAATGGCGCCGTTGGTCTCGGTCGGCGCGTGCTCGATCGGCGACATCTGGTAGCGCTGTTCCAGCACGTGGTCGGCGGTCGCAAGCGCCGCGTCCGCATCGCCGAAGCGCAGGCGCTGATGGTCGTAGGCGTCGTGATAGATGAAGGCGTTCTTCGGATAGGTCTCGTTGACCACGGGGGCGCCGGGTTTCAGCGCGTCCTCGACGTCGAACACGGTCGGCAGAGGCTCATAGTCGATCCTGACCTTTGCGATCGCCTCGAACGCCTCGCGCTCGCTGTCGGCGACGATGGCGAGGATCGGCTCGCCCTTGTAGCGCACCTTGTTGACCGCCAGCGAGGGCTCGTCGTCCTTGCCGAAATTGATCAGGCTGAGAAGCGTGTTGAGATTGACCGGAACGTCGGCGCCGCGAATGATCCGGCGGACGCCGGCCGAGCGTTCTGCGTCCGTGGTATCGATGCGGCGCAGCCGCGCATGGGCCTGTGTCGAGCGCACGACCTTCAGGTGCAACATGCCTTGCAGTTGATGGTCATTGAAATAGCTCGAGGTGCCCGTGATGTGCCCGAGCATGTCCTGGCGCTGGGTGCCCTTGCCGATTTCCTTGAGATTATCGTCGCGCTCGTCGGCGAAGATGTCCTTGCGCAGTTCCAGCATGGCGCGGCGTCCTTCAGGCGCTGACCCGGCCGCCTGCGGCGGCGAGAATGGCATTGATGATCGGCTCATAGCCGGTGCAGCGGCAGATGTTGCCGGAGATGGCCTCCACGACCTCGTCGCGGCTCGGCGAGGGATTGCGGTCGAGCAGGGCCTTTGCGGCCATCAGCATGCCCGGCGTGCAATAGCCGCACTGGGCGGCAAAATGGTCGGCAAAGGCACGCTGGAGCGGATGCAGGTTCGGTCCCTGCTTCATGCCGTCGAGCGTTTCGATCGAGCGGCCGGCGACCGTCTCGGCGAGCGTCAGGCAGGACAGGTGCAGCTCGCCGTCGACCAGCACGCTGCAGGTGCCGCAGCCGCCCTGGCCGCAGCCGAATTTCGGCGTCATGTCGCCGATCAGCTCGCGCAACGCGACCAGCAGATTGGTGCCACCCTCGACGAAGATCGCGATGTCGCGGCCGTTGTGACGAAATTGAAGCGGGATTTTCGACATGGGGCTCTAGTCCTGTCCCGACAGCAGGCGCCGCAGGTGGACGCCGACGATTTCGCGGCGATACCAGGCGCTGCCGAGCGCATTGTCGGATGGCGACGTTCCTTCGGTCGCTGCGGATGCAGCGGCCGCGATGGTGGCGGCATCCAGCGAGCGGCCCTCCAGCGCCCGCTCGGCGGCACGGGCGCGGATCTGCGTCGGCGCCATCGATCCCAGCGCGATGCGAGCGCCCGCGATCCGGCCGCCGCTGATCGGCAGATACGCGGCCAGCGTGATGACCGAGCCGCCCTTCGGCTTGATGCGGGCGATCTTGCGATAGCGGAACGTCTCGGCGCTGCCTGGCCGGGTGCAGGACACCGACAGCACGAGTGTCCCGGCCTGCCGGTCGCGCGCCTGCAGGAACTCCTCGATCGGAATGTCGCGCGCGCCAAAGCCGCCTTGCACGGCCACGGTGGCATCGAGCGCCAGCAGCGCGACGGTGAAATCGCCATAGGGAGTTGGCGCAAAGAGGTTGCCGCCGACGGTACCCATGTTGCGCACGGCTGGACCGCCGATCGAGCGGGCAGGAGCATGCAGGAAGGCGAGGTCGCGTTCGGCGAGGATGCGGGCGAAGGTGACGCCGGCCCCCAACGTGATGCGCGGACCCGATGCGTCGATCCGGGTGAGGGCCTGATCCTGCGCGCGGACGACGGTCGAGATCGACACGTCGCCCTCGTTCAACGCGCGCATCACCAGCGTGCCGCCGCCGAGATAGCGCGCGCTGCGATCCGACGACAGGGCTCCGGCCGCTTCGCTGGCGCTTGTAAAGGTCTTGACCGTCACGGCCATGATTATGCGGCCTCCTTTAGGTGTCGGCGGATCGCATCGAAACCGGCTTGATAGATGTCTTCAGCGACCATATGGGTGATGCGGTCCTTGTCCTCGGGCTTCGTGGTGAAGCGGGACTCCCAATGCCAGAAGGTGCGGTCACCGTCGGTGACGGGCAGCAAGCGGACATGGGCGACGTAATTGAACATCGGGATCGGGGTATCGAGCAGGCAATAGCTGAAGCTCTGTTCGAGGTCGGACAGCGCCAGCAGCTGCTCGCGCAGCTCGGAGCCGTCCTTGAGCTTGAAACGCCTGACGCAGCCGATCTTGTCGGAGGACTGCGCACGCTCGATGGAGGAGGTCGCGACCGCGGGATGCCAGCGATCGTGCCCGTTGAAATCGCGCAGCATGGCCCACGCCGCATCGGTCGGCGCGTCCAAAATCGTGCTCTTGACGATATGCGGCACGGCTAGCCCTTTGTCGTTTTCTTCACCTCTCCCCGCAAGCGGGGCGAGGGGGCGCAGTGAGCCTTGATCGAAACAGGTGGTCTGGTCACGTCAGCCTCCGAACACGCGCTTCAGCGCGTCGAACCCGCCCTGGAACACGCCGCCGCCGATATTGCCGACGAGTTCGGCCTCGCGCTCCGGCGCGCAGTCGAACTCGGCGGTCCATTCCACAAAGGTCTGGTCGCCGTCGGTGACGGGGGTCAGCCGCAGCGTCGCGACGTAGTTCTCGACGCCCATCGGGGATTCCAGGATCGAATAGGTGCAGAACATGTCGTAGTCGGAGAGGCCCAAGAGCTTCTCGCGGATGCGGTCGCCGTTGCGCAGGCGGAAATCTCTGACGCAACCGATTTTGTCCGAGGGCTCCCCGCCTTCGATGCGGCTTTCGGCGATGGCCGGATGCCAGTTCGGCAGACCGTTGAAATCGCGCACCCGCGCCCAGACGCGGTCGTTGCGGGCGTTGACGACGGTGGAGACATAGACGCGGGCCATGGGCGCGACCTCAGCTCTTCTTCCTCGGCCCGCGCTCGGTCGGCGGTTCGCCACCCTCGGCCGCAGGCGGGGAGGCGGCCGGCTTGTCGCCGCCACCGGCGCTCTTGCGTGCGGACTCCTTGATTCCCTGCATGTCGCGGGCCTCGCGGATCAGGCCCGGCATTTTCGAAAGACTGCCGCCCTCGACGCCGATGTCGGACAGGATGGAGTCGATCAGGGGCGCCTGGACGCGATAGCGCAGCGCGGAATCGATGACCTCGTCGGTGGCGCTGCGGCCGCCATTGCCGTTTCCGTGGCCGTTGAGGCCGTCGACCTGGAGGATGCGGATGCCCTCGATCTTCTCCATCGGCTTGACGCTTTCGCGTACGATGCCTTCGATCCGGTCGAGCAGCTTTCTGCGGAACAGAGAGTAGCGCGCCTGGTCGGTGAGCACGTTCTCGGCCTCGTTGAGCATCCGCTGCGCCTCGGCTTCGACGGCCGCGCGTACGCGCTCGGCCTCCGCGGCGATGCGGGTCTCCTCGGCCTGTTTCTCGGCGAGCATCACCTCGACGGTCTTGCGGCGTTTTGCGATTTCGCTCTCGCGGGCGGTAATGACGCGCTCGGTTGCTTCCGTCGCCCGCATCCGCGCCTCCTCGGCCATCGCCTTGGCCGCGGATTCTTCCAGCGACTTCTGGTGGATGGCGATCGCCTTCTCCATCAGGACCGTCTCGACCTCCTTTTCGCGGTTGACCTCGAGCTTGCGCAGCTCGCGCTCGCGACCGACGCGAGCCTCGTCGAGGCCGCGGTCGGACGCGATGCGGGCGCGCTCGACCTCTTCGCGGGAGGCGATCTCGGCCTCCTGCAGCGACTGGACGCGGGCGACCTCGAGCTGCTCGATGGCGCGGCGGCGCTCGAGGCGCGCGGCTTCCAGCGCCTGCTCGCGCGAGACGTCCGTGGTCTCGACCTCCTTGCGGGCAACGATCTCGGCCTGCCGGACCTGGCGATCGGCATCGATCCGCTCCGATTTTTTCGCGGAGAGTGCGATGACGCGGTCTTCGTCGGCGATCTCGATCGCCTTCTTCTGCTCGATGTTGAGCACCTCGCGCTTCTTGGACGAGTTGATGCGCTCGGCTTCGAGCGCGAGATCGACCGTAATGCGTTGGCGCTCGATGGCATCGCGCCGCTTCAGCTCGGCGGCCTCCAGCACGCCGGTGCGCTCGATTTCGAGCGAGCGCGTGTCGCGCTCGGCCTGGATGCGCTCGGCCGCGACCGCCTTCTCCTGGGCGATGCGCGCCGCCTCGATCGCCTCGCGGGAGGCGATGTCGGCTTCCTCGACGGCCCGGTTGCGGGCGATCTCCAGCGAGCGCACGCGCTCCTCCTGGGCGATGCGCGAGGCCTCGGTGGTCTCGCGCGCGGCGATGCCGGCGACTTCGAGGGCCTGGTTGCGCTCGATCTCCAGCTGCCGGGTATTCTGCTCGGCGGCGATGCGCTCGGCGGCGAGCGTCCGTTCGCGGGCGATGCGGGCGGCTTCGACGGCGCGCTGCGCCTCGATTTCGGCCTCCTGGATGGTGCGCACCTGGTGGATCTCCAGCGCGCGGGTACGCTCGTCGGAGGAGATGCGCTCGACGTTGACGATCAAGGTCTGGGCGATGCGTGCCTTTTCGGTGGCCTCGCGGGCGGCGATCTCGGCCTCGTCGACGGCACGGGTGCGTTCGATCTCGCGGCGCCTTGTCTCCTCCTCGTTGGCGATGCGGGCATCGGTGACGACACGATCCTGCTGGATGCGGGCTTTCTCGATCGCCTCGCGGGCGGCGATCTCGGCTTCCTCCACGGTGCGCATCCGCTCGATCTCGCGCTGGCGGACTTCGCGTTCCGACGCAATCCGCGTCGTATCGATCGCGCGCTGGTTGGTGATCCGGGTCTTCTCGATCTCCTCGCGCGCCAGCAGCTCCTTCTCCTCGATGGTGCGGGTGCGCTCAATCTCCTTCTGGCGGGTCTCGCGCTCGGAGGCGATGCGGGCCTCCGCGATCGCCTGCTCATTGGCGATCCGCGCACGTTCGATCGCCTCGCGCGCCGAGATGTGGGCCTGCTCGGCCTCGGTCTCGCGCAGCGCGCGCTCGCGGGCGACTTCCGTGCGCTGGAGCGCGCGGCGCATTTCGATGTCGCGTTCCTGCTCCAGCCGCGCGGTCTCGCTCTCGCGCTCGATGTCGAGCGCCTGACGTTCGGCCTCCAGATTGCGGGTGCGGATCTTGATCATCGAGTCCTGCTCGATGTCGTTGCGCAGCTTGCGCCGGGCCTCGATGTCCTCCATCAGGCGGGTCAAGCCTTCGGCGTCGAACCGGTTCGACGGGTTGAAGAATTCGAGGTCGGTCTGGTCGAGATCGGTGATGGCGACCGATTCCAGCTCGAGACCGTTCTGGGCGAGGGCTTCTGCCGCATTGGTCTTGACCCGCTCGACATAGTCGCCGCGCCGCTCATGCATCTCCTCGAGGGTCATTTCCGAAGCGACCGAGCGGATCGCAGAGATGAACTTGCCGGCCAGCAGCGCGTGCAACTGCTCCGGCTCCATGGTGCGGCGGCCGAGCGTCGCAGCCGCGATCGAGACGGCTTCACGGGTCGCCCGGACGCGGACGTAGAAGTCGGCCTCGATGTCGACCCGCATGCGATCGCGGGTGATGACCGCATCCTGCTTTGAACGCACGATGCCCATCGGCAGCACGTTCATGTTGACGGAGGTGTAGTCGTGGATGAAGGGCAGCACGAAGGCGCCGCCGTTGATCACGACGCGCTCGCCGAGGAAGCCGGTCCGGACGAACGACACCTCCTTGGATGAGCGGTGGTAGAGCCAGTTGACGATGTAGACGCCGACCACGATGACGACGACTGCGACGATCAGCCAGAGGATGAGCTCGCCGACCAGGATCCCTGACATGTTTCTCTCCCTCGATCGTTCCGGCGTTATCGCGCGCCGATCGCCTTGAATTTGCGTACCTGGTCCGTCAAGGCTCGCTCGACCGGCAGCCGCTCCATCGAAGAGGCGCCGTAGAAGCCGTGGCAGTAGCGGGTGTTCTTCATGATGAAATCGGCATCCTCGGGATCCGCGATCGGACCGCCATGAGCGAGCACCAGAATATCGGGATTGACGCTGAGTGCGGCGGAGGCCCAGATGTCGATGCGCGCCGGGCAGTCCTTCAGCTTTGCTGCGGTCTGCGCGCCGATCGTGCCGCCGGTCGTGAGCCCGAGATGGCAGACGATGATATCGGCGCCGGCGATCGCCATCGCGGCGGCTTCCTTCTCGCTGAAGACGTAAGGCGTCGTCAGGAGGTCCTTCTCGCGCGCCTTGGCGATCATGTCGATCTCCAGCGCGTAGGACATGCCGGTCTCTTCGAGGTTGGCGCGAAAGACGCCGTCGATCAGACCGACTGTCGGAAAATTCTGCACGCCGGCAAAGCCGAGCGTCTTTAACTGGTCGAGAAAGACGTCCATGTCGCGGAACGGGTCGGTGCCGTTGACGCCGGCGAGCACCGGCGTCTTGCTGACCACGGGCAGTACTTCGCTGGCCATCTCCAGCACGATGGCGTTGGCATCGCCGTAAGCCATCAGCCCCGCCAGCGAGCCGCGACCGGCCATGCGATAGCGGCCGGAATTGTAGATGACGATGAGGTCGACGCCGCCGGCCTCCTCGCACTTGGCCGACAGGCCGGTGCCGGCGCCGCCGCCGACGATCGGCTCGCCGCGGCTCGCCATCTCGCGGAATCGTTTCAGGAGTGCAGCGCGTTCAAACCGGGCCATCGGTCACCTCGCTAGTCTCCGCCGCGCCCCGGTGCGGCCGAACAGGGTTCGGAATGCACTGACGATGGCGGCGGCGAAATCGGGATCGTTGATGTTCTTGGGGATGCGGATGAGCCGGCGGTTGCCGGTCTGCCGCACATCGCGCTCCAGCGCGCGAAACAGGGCGGTGTCGGCGTCCGGATCCCAGAATGGCTGGCCCCGCGCATCGAGTGCGGAGACGCCGCCCTCGGGCAGGAAGAAGCGCACCGGACCATCCATCTGGTTGAGCCGCTCGGCGATCCAGCGGCCCATGCGCTCATTCTCTTCGACTGTCGTCCGCATCAGCGTTACCTGCGGATTATGGACGTGGAATTTGCGGCCGCGATACCGCTCCGGGATGGTGTCGGGCGCGCCGAAATTGACCATGTCGAGCGCGCCGACCGAGCCGACATAGGGCAGCCGGGCGCGGATGATCGCGCCGAAGCGATCCTCGGTGGCGGGAAACACGCCGCCCATCAGCAAATCGCAGATTTCGGTTGTCGTAATATCGATGACACCCGCGAGCTGGCCGGATTCGACGAGCTTCTCCATCGAGCGGCCGCCGACGCCCGTGGCGTGGAAGACGAGACATTCGAAGTCCTCGCCTAGATCTGCGGCGATCTTCTGGACCGCCGGGGTCGTCACGCCGAACATGGTGATGCCGACTGCAGGTAGTCCTGCGCTGGGGGCGCGCTGCCTGGCCTCGCGCTGATCGAGGCGCGCCTTGACCATGCCTGCGATCGCGTTGGCGCCGTTCGACAGCACTGCACGCGAGATCGAGTTCAGTCCCTGAATGTCGGTGACCGAGTGCATCATGGTGATGTCGGCGGGGCCGACATAGGGTCCGACATCGCCAGAGGCGACGGATGAAACGATCAGTTTGGGCACGCCGACCGGCAGGGTGCGCATGCCCGGGGCAACCAGCGAGGCCGCGCCCGAGCCGCCGGCGGAGATCACGCCGGCGACATTGCCCTGGCGCCGCAGCCAGTTGGCGAACGCGTCCGCCATCGCCGTCACGGCCGCGCCGCGGTCGGCGCCGAACACCGCAGCCCCGCCGCGGCCATGGTTCAGCGCGATCTCCTGCGCGGAGACATCGCAGCTGGAGTGCTTGCCGCTGGTGGAGACGTCGACCAGCCGGGTGCGCAGGCCGCTCTCGGCGACGATGTCGCGGATGAAGCGGAGCTCCGTCCCCTTGGTGTCGAGCGTGCCGACGACCAGCACGACCGGCGGCCCTGACGACTGGGACGTCGCCGGCTCGCGCTTGCGCCGCGCCGTCTCGTCGAGGCGCGATACCTGCGTCGAAAGCGTGCGTGCCGCCGCTTCGATCCGTGCGATCGGCGCCGGTTGGGACCAGCGTGTCGGCGGTGTCGGGTTGGAGATGTAGATCCGGATCGGGCCGCTCGGCCGGGTGGCCTGCGGCGCCGACTTCGCCTCTGAGCCTGCCGCCGGCACGTCGAGATCCGGCGTAAGCTCGGCATGCAAGCCGACGCCGAGCAGACGCTGCTGCAACTCGCGGTCGGCGGCGAGCCGCGCTGAGTCGATGATGCGGTTGATGCGGCCGTTGACCATGATCGCGACATTGCGCGAGATCGCGGTCGCCACGCCGATGTTCTGCTCGATCACGAGCACGGACATGTCGCCGTCCTCACCCAACCGCAGCAGCATCTCCTCGACCTGAGCGACGATGACGGGCGCGAGTCCTTCGGTCGGTTCGTCCATGACCAGCAATTGCGGGTTGGTCAGCAGCGCGCGCGCGATCGCCAGCATCTGCTGCTCGCCGCCGGAGAGCTGGCCGCCGCCATGGTCCTTGCGCTCGGCGAGGCGCGGAAAGGTGTCGTAGATGCGCTCGACGGTCCAGGCGCCGGACCGCATCCCGCCGGCAAGACGGAGATGCTCGTCCACGCTGAGCGAGCGCCAGAGCCGGCGGCCCTGCGGCACATAGCCGACGCCGAGACGCGCGATATGAGCCGGCGGGCGCCGCGTGATGTCCTCGCCGCGGACCCGGATCGAGCCGCCGCTGACCGGTACGAGGCCCATGATGGCCTTGCACAGCGTGGTCTTGCCCATGCCGTTGCGGCCGACGACGGAGAACACGCCGCTCTCCAGCGTGAGATCGACGCCTTGGAGCGCATGCGAGTGGCCGTAATAGACGTCGAGGCCCCGGACCTCGAGCGCAGCGGAGGTGCGGCGGGCCTCATTCATGGCCGCCTCCGAGATATAGCTCCTGCACTTCGGGATCGGACTGAATCTCTTCCGGCAGGCCTTCCTTGAAGATGCGGCCGTTGTGCATCATCGTCACGCTCTCGACGACGCGCAGCGCCACGTCCATGTCGTGCTCGATGATGATGTAGCCGATATGGGCCGGCAGCGAGGTCAGGATCTCGATCAGCTCGGCGCGCTCGGTGGGCGAGAGGCCAGCGGCCGGCTCGTCGAACAGCACGAAGCGCGGGGCGCCGGCGAGCGCCAGTGCGATCTCGAGCTGGCGCTGCTGCCCATGCGCGAGCTCGGCGACGCGCTGGTCCTTGACCGCAGTCAGATGCACGGCCTGCACCAGATTGTCGGCGGCGTGCATCAGCGCGTCGTTCGGGCCGGGGCGCAGGAACGAGAACCGTCCGCGCGAGACGCCGCGGCAGGCGAGGTAGACGTTGTCCTGCACGGTGAGGCCGGGAAACAGCGCGGAGATCTGATAGGTGCGCCGCAGCCCCCGGCGGATGCGCTCGTAGGGCGGGAAATGCGTGACGTCTTCGCCGAAGAAGCGGATCGTGCCTGATGTCGGCGGGAAGTCGCCGGTGATGCAGTTGAACAGCGTGGTCTTGCCGGCGCCGTTGGAGCCAAGAACCGCGCGGCGTTCGCCGGGACGCACGGTGATGGTGACGTCAGTCAAGGCCGCCAGCGCCCCGAATAGCCGCGTCACGCCGCGCAGTTCCAGCGCTGCGCCGGCGCCGACAGCGGAGAGGCGCTGGGCGACGCTATCCATGGCCGCGCCCTCCGCCTTGGCGGTTCACCTCGCGATGCTGGCTTTGGCGCCAGCGCTGCCAGAGACCGATCACGCCGTCCGACGACCAGAACACGATGGCGAGAAAGCCGAGGCCGATCAGCAGGCGGAAACGGTTGCCGTCGAGCCCGATCTTGACGAGGAAGTCGAGCGCGAAGGTGCGCAGCAGCACGAAGACCAGCGCGCCGATATAGGGACCGACCGGGCGGGTGATGCCGCCGACGACGGCGATGATGAGGATGTCGATGCAGGCGCCGACGCTGACCGAACCGGGCGAGATCTGGCGGTAGTTCCAGACCTGGAGCACACCGGCTAGGCCCGCGATGAAGGACGCCACCGCATAAGCCGCGACGCGGTGGGCATTGACGTTGAAGCCCAGCGCGGACATGCGGCGCGGATTGTCGCGCACGCCCTGGAGGGCGAGACCGAATGGCGCACGGGAAATGTAGTCGACCGCAAAATAGCAGAGCCCGGCCGTCGCGAGCACGACATAGTAGTAGGGAATGTCCGCCCGCCAGTCGACACCCCAGAAACGCGGCGTCGCGACGTTGTTGATGCCGGTGTGGCCGTTGAAGATCGCCCAGTTCTGGTTGGTGAAGTAATAGAACGCGGCGCCGATCGCCAGCGTGATCATGATGGTGTAGATGCCTTCGGTGCGCACCGCCAGCGCGCCGCCGAGCGTGCCGAAGACGATTGCGAGCGTCAGCGCCATCGGCACCGCCAGCCACCACGGCCAGCCGAGGCTGATACTGGCGTTGCCGCTGACGCCGAACACCGCGACCATGTAAGCGCAAAAGCCCGCGATGCTGAGCTGCATCAGGCTGACCATGCCGCCATATCCGGCCAGGAACATCAGGCTGAGCGCGACGGTGCCGAGGATCAAGGTGGTCGCAAAGATCTCGATCAGGAAGAAGCCGTTGGCGATCAGCGGCATGATCAGCAGGATGGCCGCTACGATCCAGGCCGCGGGATTGTTGATATCGGGCCAGCCGCGTGCAGCCGGTCGTTCCACCGTTGACGCGGGCCTGTGAACCTGAACGCTGGCGTCGTGAGTAACGGACATCTCAGCGCCTCGCCAGCAGGCCCTGCGGCCGAAGCGCCAGCACCAGCACCATGATCAGGAAGGTTACGACGATGGCGTAGGTGGGGATGTAGACCGAGCCGAGCTGCTCGGCGAGGCCGATGATCAGCGCGCCGAGCGCGGCGCCGGGAATCGAGCCCATGCCACCCACGATCACGACGACGAGGGAGGCGAGCAGGAAGCGGATGTCCTCACCGGGCGAGAGCGACTGGAAAGTGCCGCCGACCACGCCGGCGATGCCGGCAAGGCCGGCGCCGAGCGCGAAGACGAGCACGAAGACGACCTGGATGCGGACGCCGGTCGCGGCGAGGATGTCGCGGTCGTCGACGCCGGCGCGGATGATCATGCCGATCCGGGTGCGGTTGAGCGCGAGCCACATCGCGATGCCGATGACGACGGAGGCCAGGAAGATCACGAGCCGGACCAGCGGATAGCGCAGGTAGACCGGCTCCCCCGAGGATTTCACCGCGGTGAGCAGCGGCAGCTCGATCGGGCCGATCAGCCAGTTCGGGGTCTGGATCTGGTAGAAGTCGCCGCCGCAGGCCCACAGCATCAGGTCGGCGAACACGATCGAGAGCCCGATCGTCACCATGGTCTGGCGCAGATCCTGGCCCTCCATGCGGCGGAACACGAGAACCTGGAGCAGCACGCCGACCAGCGCGGTCAGGACGAAGGCGACGATGAACGACAGGACCCAGGAGCCGGTGGAGGCGCTGATGGCGTAGCCGACATAGCCGCCAAACAAATAGAGCGAGCCGTGCGCGAGATTGACGTTGCGCATCAGGCCGAAGATCAGCGTGAAGCCGCTGGCGACGAGGAAATACAGACCTCCCAGCGTGATGCCGTTGAAGAGCGCGTTGAGGAACA
Organism: Bradyrhizobium sp. LVM 105; assembly: GCF_003957705.1. NCBI lineage: Bacteria > Pseudomonadati > Pseudomonadota > Alphaproteobacteria > Hyphomicrobiales > Nitrobacteraceae > Bradyrhizobium > Bradyrhizobium sp. LVM 105. Next base: position 490,566 of record NZ_QZMV01000005.1, read on the forward strand.
CCCGCTTGCGGCCGACAGCCTCTTCGAGGCCCGGCGGCCACACCGCGAAGATCAGCCACAGTGCCACCGCGACCGCGATGATGACGATCAATGCCCAGGCGGGATGGCGCTCGACGAAGCGGCTCATGATCGCCGCTCCGTCTCCACGTCAATCCAACCCTCTCCCTGCAAGCGAGGTGAGGGGGCGCGCAGACCGTCACCGGCTGCAAGCCCTGCCATGAACGTGTGCTCCCTGTCGACCGCGATCCTCTTGTCGGGACCGCGTTCCGCACATCCTAGTGGGGCTGACGGGGGCGCATTTGATCGTGAGTATCTTTTCGCGCGCCCGTCAGGCGCGCAAAACCTTGGCGGCGCGGCGATAATCGGTCGGGGCCATGCCGACATTGGCGGCGAAAAAACGCGTGAAACCGCTTTGCGAGGAGAAGCCGAGATCGAAGCCGATATCGGCGATCGGCGCCTCGCTCGCCACCAGCGCCTCCAGCGCCTGCTCCATCATCAGCGTGTTGAGATAGAGGTGCGGCGTGACGCCGGTCTGGGTGCGGAACAGCCGGTAGAAGTGCGGTCGCGACAGGCCGGATTCGCGCGCGATGGTGTCGAGCTCGATCTCGGCGCCGGGACTTTCCGACATCATCTTGATGCACTTGCGCACGCGAAAATCGGTAACGGAGCCGTTCGCGCGCGGATCGCGCGCGGTCTCCGCCTGTTGCCAGCTCTCGTCGTAGCAGATGTCGATCAGCCTTCTCAGCTCGCCATCGAGGCTATTGAGCGAGGGTGCGCCGCACACGAGGGCGGCTGCGTGCCTGATATGCTTGTCCAGCGCGACCGACCTCGTGAACTGGGTGCGGCCGAAGCGCAATCGGTCTGTGCCGGGCGCGTCGGGGGCAAACCACTCCGCATTGACATAGAGCACGAAGAAAACGGCGCCGCCTTCGAGGTCGGACGGCAGAAAATTATGCGGTTCCCATGGATTGACTGCGACGACGGAACCTTCGGTGAGGTCGTAACGTCCATCGCTGACATCGATGCACGCGGGACGCCCCCCGACATGGAAGATCAAATGACCTTCGCGATGCGCGTGGATGTTGAAAGGGCGGTTCAACTGATAGACCGTCGCCCGGCCGAATCGGCCGTGGAAGACGGCGAGCGCCCGGCTCATGCCTTCCCTCCCAGAAGCTCTTCTTTTTTCCGATAGCGTTCAACAACCGGGGAGAGAATGCAAGTGCGCACACGTCGCGCCCTTTACAAATCTCTCCCCGGTCAGTCATCGTCCGCAATGGGACTACGTCAGTACTTCTTACATTCCGGTACTGTACGGCTTGGCAAACCGATCTTTGCGAACACTGCAGGGTCATAGCCCAGCGTCTGGTTGACGTTGGGGATCACCTTCACGACCTTCGAGAACAGTGCGCCCTTGCCGTCGTCGACGACTTCGGTGACGAAGTTTGTGCCGATCGCCTGTCGGTTGGAGTCGAGCTTGATCTTGCCGTTAGGCGCGTCGATCTCGATCTTGGCGAGGGCTTCCTTGTACTTGGCCTGGTTGTTGGAGAGATCGCCATTGACCTGCCGCAGCGCCAGGATCAGCGCCATGGTCGAGTCGTAATAGTTGGTGGCGAGCAATGACGGGCTCGGGAAGCGCTTGTTGGGCGGGAAGGCGTCCTGATAGGCCTTCACGAATTTCTGCCAGCCCGGATCCTCCCAGGTGTCGGCCTGTCCGCTCGCCGCGATGGTGCCGATCAGAGCGTTCTTGGCGTTGCCCTTGGACGACAGGATGGTCTGGTCGATCATGATGGAACCGCCCATCAGATGCGCCTTGCCGCCGGCCTGCTGATACTGGTTGAGGAAGTTGACGGCGTCGGCGCCGCCGAGGCCCAGATAGATCGCATCGACATCGTCGGGCAGCGCCGCGATGACCGAGGCAAAGTCCTTGGTGCCGAGCGGCACCCATTGCCGGTTGGTGACCTGTCCGCCGGCGCCGCAGAATTCGAGCACGAGGCCGAACACCTGGGTGTAGATGAAGGAATAGTCCTCGCCGACGGTCGCGATCTTGCGATACTTCTTCTCGTCATAGGCGTATTTGCCGAGGCCCACCTGCCACTGCGCACCGTCCATGTTGTAACGGAAGAAGTTCGGGGCGGGATCGACATAGGTCGTTTCCTGGGCGCCCGAAGCGGCGTTGATGAAAGTCAGCTCCGGATGGGTCTTTGCGAAATTCTTGACGGCGATGCCTTCGTCACCAGACAGCGGAGACAGCAGGATCTGCACCTTGTCCTGCTCGATCAGCTTTCGCACGGCACGAACCGCTGAGTCGGGCGTCGCGTCCGTGGAGGCGATGATGAATTCGAGTTCCTTGTCGCCGACCTTCTTGCCCAGCACGTTGAGCGCGGTCTGGTGGCCGCGGATGCCGTCCTCGCCGAGCACCGTGTAGGTGCCTTCGAGGGTCGCGGTGACGCCGACCTTGATCTTTTCCTGGGCGATCGCCGCGCCCGAAAGAAACAAGCTGCTCAGCGCGAGCAGTCCCACACTGCATTTCGACATTGTGCTCCTCCCTGTGTCACCGCTTTATTGCCGCGGGACGCCCGTGGCTCTCGAACGGCCCGCGGCTTTGGAGGGAAGCTAGCCGAAGTCGAATGCGGGTGCCTGCGTGAGCGCCTCGTCCGGTTTGACGGGCAGTCTCATTTTTGAATGTTGCGGCGCAAGTTGTTTTGCAGTGCAAGCGCCGACCGGGCTGTGCCTCGATGCACCCGCCGTCCTCGGCATCTCACACCCAGCCGCCATCCACGATGTAGTGCTGAGCGGTGCAGGCGGAGGCCTCGTCGGACGCGAGAAAGACGGTGAATTTGGCAACTTCATCCGGCATGAGCCTGCGCTTCAGGCATTGTCGCTGCTGCAACTCGATCTCGCCGGCCGGCGTCATCCATTTCTCGAGCTGCCGCTCGGTCATGATCCAGCCCGGCGCGATCGCGTTGACGCGGATGTTGTGAGGGCCGTAGTCGCGCGCCAGCGAGCGCGTCAGCCCAATCACGCCTGATTTGCTGGCGGTGTACGCCGCCATGCCGCCCTGTCCGGCGATCCACGACACCGAGCCGAAATTGACGATGGCGCCGGCATTCGCCGCCTTCATGTCCGGCAACACGGCCTGTGACGCAAAGAACTGGTGCTTCAGGTTCACTGCGATGCGGTCGTCCCAATAGTCCGGAGTCATCTCCTCGGTGTTGTGCCGTTCGTCATGCGCGGCATTGTTGATCAGGATATTGATAGGCCCATGCGCCTTGCGTGCCTCGACGACGCCGCCACGGAGCGCGGGGATGTCGGTGAGGTCGATGTGCTGGAAATGCGCGGCCATGCCCTGGTCGGACAGCTCACGCGCCAGTCGCTGTCCCTCGTCGACCTTGATGTCGAAGAACACCACCTTGGATTTCTGCTCCGCGAAGCGTCGCACGATCGCAGCGCCGATTCCCGCTGCACCTCCGGTGACGAGCACGACCTTGCCGGCGAGGTCGGAATAGATGGCAGCCATGGGCACCTCGGTTTGTTGCGGCCGGTGCGGCGGGCCGCCACCGAACCTTTTTCTAAACCTTAGCCATTTCAGCGGTGAGGTGCATAGATCAGAATTTTAGTTGCGTACCTCAAAAATCGAAGGCAGGATTGCGATCAAAGAATAAGAGCCAGTTGGGAGGATGTGATGAGATCGCTCGGGAAACTGGGACTCGCCGCTGCCGCATGTCTGCTTTGGGCCAATTCCGCGGCAGCCGACACCACGATCAAATGGCTGCACATCGAGGTCAACCCGGCCCAGGTGAAGATCTGGGAGGAGGTCGCACGCAGCTATGAGGCGTCGCACCCCGGTGTGAAGGTCGAGATGCAGTTCCTCGAGAACGAGGCTTACAAGGCCAAGCTGCCGACCATCCTGCAATCGAAGGACAGGCCGCACATCATCTATAGTTGGGCCGGCGGAGTGCTGAAGGCGCAGGTCGAGGCGGGCGTGCTGGAAGACATCACCGACTCCGTGAGGAGCGGCGGCTACAGCGACACGATCGCACCGGCGGCGCTCGCCGCCTTCACCCAGAACGGCCGCGTCTTTGGACTTCCGATCGCGCTATCGCAGGTCGGCTTCCTCTACAACAAGGATTTGATGGCCAAGGGTAATGTCGATGCAAGTAAGATCAAGACATGGGACGATCTGCTCGGCGCGGTGAAAACGCTGAAGACCGCGGGTGTTACGCCGATTGTGGTTGGCGGTGCCGATAAATGGCCGCTGCATTTCTACTGGACGCATCTCGCAGTGCGCGTCGGCGGCAAGCCGGCCTTCGATGCAGCGCTGAAGGGTGAGAATGGTGGCTTCGCCGGGGAGACCTTCCAGAGATCCGGCGAGCTGTTCAAGCAGCTGGTCGATCTACAGCCGTACCAGAATGGCTTCCTCGGCTTCAAGAACCCGCAGGCCGTCGGCTATTTCGGTGACGGAAAGGTCGCGATGATCCTGGCCATCTCGTCCTTCTATCACACCCAGCGCGCACTCGCCGCCGACAAAGTCGGTCTCGGCGACGACAAGCTTGGCTGGTTCGATTTTCCGGTCGTACCCGGCGGCAAGGGTGAGCCGTCAGATACGCTCGGCGGCATCACCGGCTGGTTGATCACCAAAGGGGCGCCCAAGGAAGCCACCGACTTCCTGAAATTCTTTATCTCCAAGGACGTGCAGGCGCGGCTTGCCGCCGGCAACTTCATCGTTCCCGTCGTCAAGGGCGGCGAGGCCGGCCTCAACAGCGCCTTCATGAAGCAGATCGCGGCCAATCTGGCGAAGTCCAACTATCACCAGAACTTCTATGACCAGAGCCTCGGCCCCTCCGTCGGCCGCGTCGTCAATGATGTCACCGCGGAAATCGCCGGCGGCAGCATGAACCCGCAGGACGCTGCGAAAGCCATCGAGGCGGCGTGGAAGCAGGGCAATTGAGGTGGCGCGGCGGATCGCGATCGCGCCGGCGATGAACGTTGCCGGCGAGACCGCCCCGCGGGCCGCGGTTCGCGGCCCGAGCTGGGACGGCCGCTTCACGGTCCTGATCCTGTTCCTGCCGCCCGCGCTGCTGCTGTTCACTTTGTTCGTGGTGTTGCCGATCGGCGAGGCCGCCTGGTACTCGGCCTTCAACTGGAACGGGTTCGGCAGGCCGACCAACTGGATCGGATTCGACAATTACCGTTTCGTGCTGGAGACGCGCGCCTTCTGGCTCGCGCTGCGCAACAACGGGCTGATCATCGCGGTCTCGCTCGCGATCCAGCTGCCGCTCGCGCTGACCCTGGCCCTGATGCTCGCCGAGCGCTTTCGGGGAGCCGTGGCGCTGCGCATGCTGTTCTTCATGCCCTACATCCTGGCCGAGATCGCGACCGGGCTGATCTTCTCGTTCGTTTATGACGGCGATTATGGCCTGGTCGCCTCGATCTGGCGCACCTTCGGCGCCGAACCGCCGCATCTCCTGGCCTCGACCGACACGGCGATGCTGGCGGTGCTGATCGTGATCGTCTGGAAGTATTTCGGCTTCCACATGATGCTGTTCATCGCCGCGCTCCAGGGCCTCGACAAGAGCCTGGTCGAGGCGGCGAGAATCGACGGTGCAACGCGCTCGCAAGCCCTGCGTCACGTCGTCATCCCCTTGCTCTATCCGACGATCCGGCTCTCGGTGTTCTTCGCCATCGTCGGCTCGCTGCAGCTGTTCGACCTGGTCATGCCGCTGACGCGCGGAGGCCCTGCGGATTCCTCCAACACGATGGTGAGCTTTCTCTACAACAATGGCATCTCGCGCATGCGGGTCGGCTACGGCAGCGCCATCGGCGTGATCCTGTTCGTGATCTGCGTGACCTTTGCCTTCACCTACAAGCGATGGTTCATGCGCGATGAGTAGTGCCGAAACCGCCCGCGCGCCGTTCGATCCTGCCGTGCCGCTCAGGACGGTGTTCCTCGCCGTCGTCGCCGTCTTCGTGCTGGTGCCGCTGCTCGCGACCCTGCTCGGGGGCTTCAAGTCGCTCGGCGAATTGCGCGTCAATCCGTTCGGCTGGCCCGCGCACTGGGAGTGGCAGAATTATGCCGATATCCTGTTCTCAGCGCGCTACTGGCAGCTCCTGCGCAACTCGCTGATCATCTCGACGCTCACGGTGACGTTGACCCTGATCGTCGCATCGATGGCGGCTTTCGCTTTCGCCCATGTCAAGTTCTACGGCAGCTCGATGCTGCTGAGCTACCTCACTCTCGGTCTGCTGTTTCCTGCGGCGACCGCCGTGCTTCCGTTGTTTATCAAGGTGCGCGATCTCGGACTGCTCGATACCTATTTCGGCGTCGCGCTGCCGCAGGTGGCCTTCGGCCTCGCCATGAGTGTGCTGCTGCTGCGGCGCTTCTTCAAGGATATTCCCCACGAGCTACTCGAAGCGGCGCTGGTCGACGGCTGCAGCTATGTCAAATTCTTCCGCTACGTGACGCTGCCGCTGTCTCGGCCGATCCTGGCGACGGTCGGCACCATCACCTTCGTCAACAGCTGGAACGCCTATCTGCTGCCGCTCGTGATGCTCAACACCGATGCGCTCTATCCCTGGCCGCTCGGCATCATGGTGTATCAGGGCGAGTATTCGTCCGAATGGCACCTGATCCTGGCCTTTATCACGCTGACCATCCTGCCGACGATCATTCTCTTCCTTATCGCGCAAAAGCACATCGTCGCCGGCCTCACCGCAGGCGCGGTCAAGGGATGAGCGGTACCTCACGGAGATCATAATGAGAAAAGTCGGCATCGGAATCATCGGCTGCGGTGTGATCAGCACCGCCTACCTCAAGGCAGCGCAGCGCTTCCCGGTCATGGAGGTGAGAGCGTTGGCCGACATGCGCAGCGATATGGCAGAGCGTCAGGGCGCGGCCTTCGGGCTGCCGGCGATGCGGGTCGATCAACTGCTCAAGCGTGACGACGTCGAAATCGTCATCAATCTCACCGTGCCGCTTGCCCACACCGACGTCAGTCTGGCGGTGCTGAATGCCGGCAAGCACGTCCACTCCGAGAAGCCGCTCGGTATCAACGTCGCGGAGGCCCGCAAGGTGATGGATCTCGCCGCGCAGAAGAGCCTTCGCGTCGGCTGCGCGCCCGACACGTTCCTCGGCGGCGGACACCAGACCGCGCGCAAGCTGATCGACGACGGCGCGATCGGCACGCCCGTGGCGGGCAGTGCTTTCTTCGGTTGCCCGGGCCATGAGCGCTGGCATCCGGCGCCGGGGTTCTACTACCTGCGCGGTGGCGGCCCGATGCTCGACATGGGCCCGTACTACATCACCGACCTCGTGCAGCTGCTCGGTCCGGTCGCAGCCGTGATGGGCTCGACCGCGCGCCCGAAATCCGAGCGTCTGGTCACCAGCCAGCCGATGAACGGCAGCTTGATCCCGGTCGAGGTTTCGACCCATGTCGCAGGCACGCTCGAATTCGAGAGTGGGGCAGTCGTCTCGATCGCGATGAGCTTCGACGTGCCGAAGCACCGGCATGCGCCGATCGAGATCTATGGCGACAGCGGCAGCATGCTGGTGCCGGACCCGAACCGCTTCGGCGGCGAGGTGCAGGTCGCCAAGACCGGCGGCGAATGGGAGACGGTGCCGTTGACGCACGGTCATGTCGAGGGCGAGTTCCGTTCCATCGGTGTCGCCGATATGGCCTCCGCGATTCTCAACAACCGGCCGCATCGCGCCAGCGGCGCGCTCGCCTTCCACGTGCTGGAGGTGGTGGAGGCGTTCCAGACGTCCGCCGACGAGGGACGCCGCGTCAAGATCGAGAGCCGCGTCGAGCGGCCGGCGATGCTGCCGGCCGGACGTGAAACTGGACAGATCGACTGAGGACGGAAACATGCGCAAGGCAATGATTGTTTGGGGTGGTTGGCCGGGACACGATCCGGATCTATGTGCCTCGATGATCCGCGGCTGGCTCAGAGCGGAAGGTTTTGAGGTCCGGATCGAAACGACGACGGAAGCGTTCGGCGATCCGGCAATCCATGATCTCTCGTTGATCATCCCGATCTACACCATGTCGAAGATCGAGAAGGCGGACGCACTGAATCTCTGCGCTGCGGTGCGCGGAGGTGTCGGCCTGGCCGGCCATCATGGCGGCATGTGCGATGCATTCCGCGAGTCCGTCGACTACCAATTCCTGTGCGGTGGGCAATGGGTTGCTCATCCCGGCAACATCATCGACTACAAAGTCGACTTGACGAAGCCGGACGACCCCATCATGAAGGGCCTGAAAAGTTTCGAGCATCGTTCCGAGCAGTACTACATGCATGTTGACCCCGCCAACGAGGTGCTGGCGACGACGACCTTTACCGGCGAGCACGCATCCTGGATCGAGGGCGTGGTGATGCCCGTGGTCTGGAAGAAACGATACGGCGCGGGCAGGGTGTTCTATTCCTCGCTCGGCCACCGCGCCTACGAGCTCGACGTTCCGGAGATCCGAACCTTGATGACCCGCGGGATGCTGTGGGCGGCGCGCGAATGAACGCTGGCGCGACGCAGCCGCCGGTTCGCGCTACCCTGGAAGACGTCGCGCGTGCGGCGGGCGTTTCGCTCGCGACCGTCGACCGCGTCGTCAACCGGCGCGAGGGCGTGCGCGCCAAGACCGTCGCGCGTGTCGAAGCCGCCGTCGCCAAGCTCGGCTACCGCGCCGACGTTGCGGCGGCGCGGCTCGCACGCGGGCAGAGTTTTCGCTTCGCTTTCGTGCTGCCGTCCGGCAGCAACAGCTTTATGACCAACCTGGCCGAGCAGGTCCAGCGCACCGCAGACTGGCTTGCCGGCCAGCGCGGCTTCATCGATATCCTCCATGTCGATGTGTTCGATCCCGATGTGCTGGCCGGCACGCTGGAGGATTTGTCGCCGGCCTATCAGGGCGTCGCCGTCATTGCGCTCGACCATCCAAGGGTGCGCGCCGCGATCGACGAACTCACCGCGCGCGGGGTCGCCGTGGTGACCCTCGTATCGGACGCGCCGAGCTCGCGCCGCCTGCATTATGTCGGAATCGACAACCCGGCCGCGGGACGAACGGCCGCAACGCTGTTGGGACGCTTCCTCGCCGGCCGCGAGGGGGCCGTCGCCGTGATCGCCGGGTCGTTGTCGCTGCGCGATCATACCGAGCGGCAGTTCGGCTTCCACCAGATCCTGTCCAGCGAGTATCCGAACTTGCGCGCGCTACCGGTCATCGAGGGCCGCGACGACAGCGCACGCACGCGGGAGCTTACCGCCGCGCTGCTCGCGCGCCATGCCGATCTCCGCGGCATATATTGCTGCGGCGCCGGAAATCGTGGCATCGCCGATGCGCTCGAAGCCTCTGGCCGCGCGCGCGAGGTGGTCTGGATCACCCACGAGCTCACCCACTATACACGGCGTTTCCTGGTGCGCGGCACGCTCGATGCCATCATCAACCAGGATCCTGGCCACGAGGCGCGGTCTGCGGCGCGGGTCCTGCTCGCGCATTGTTCGGGGGAGCCCATCAGCCCCGATCAGGAGCGTATCCGCATCGATATTTTTCTGCGGGACAATCTGCCGTAAGCGACGGCATCATGCCGCAAGCGCTGCGCTTGGTGTCCTGCAACGCGCTCGCCGGCTGACGACATCGGCTACGTCCGGGTCCGTCGCCTGGTCTCGGACCTGCTCGTGCGCAAGCCGTCGATCATGCCGGCCACGGCCGCCATGCAGGCGTCGACGTCAAATTCGTCGCTCCAGCATTTTTGCAGGACAAACCCCTGGAAGATCGCGATCAGCATGCGCGCGATCGCGTCCGCACCGAGGTCGCGGCGGATGAGGCCATCATGCTGGCCGCGTTCGACCAGCACCACGATCAGAGCGCGCGGCATGTCGATGCCTTCGACGACGCCGGTGCGGACGCGGCGGTTGCGCAGGGCTTCGGCCCAGCCGTGGATGCCGACACGGCGGCGGGCTTCGCCGGCGGGATCGGTCAGCCATTGCGCGTAGACGCGGATCAGTGCGTGAAGTCCTTCGATCGGGTCGCCGGATCCTTGCGCGACCGAATTGAGCACGGCTTCGCGGCGGTGCCGGTCGTCGGCGAGCGCCTCGATCAGGTCGTCCTTGCTCTGGAAGTAGAGATAGACCGCGCCATGGCTCAGTCCGGATCGCTTCACGATGTCGGCCATGCCGGTCTGGTGAAAACCGTCTTCGGAGAAGCAGGCGAGGGCCGCTTCGAGAATCTGCTGCCGCCGGCTTTCGCGTTGCTTGTCGCTGATCTTGGGCATCCAGCGGCCTCAAATAACTGACAGATTGATCATTTTCGGCTGGAGGCCGATTTGGGCGAAAGAGACTGGTTACAATAAAAAAAACGATCAGTCAGTCATTGTTAAAAGCGAATACGGATCTGGTCAAGTCCGGACCGGCCGAAGAGAAAAGGATTCGCTGCAAGTGCGCGGCGCAAGCGACGCGGCAGCCTTGGACCGCGCGGCTAGAACAGCCGTCCGCCGTTCGGCACCGGCTGGCTCGGCTGCACCAGCACGACCTTGCCGTCGGCATCGGGGAAGCCGAGCGTCAGCACCTCCGAGATGACAGGTCCGATCTGGCGCGGCGGGAAATTGACCACGGCCGCGACCTGCTGGCCTACCAGCGTCTCGAGCGGATGGTTTTCGGTGATCTGGGCCGAGCTCTTGCGCACGCCGATGGCGGGTCCGAAGTCGATCCAGAGCCGAAACGCCGGCTTGCGCGCCTCGGGAAACGGCTTGGCGTCGACGATGGTGCCGACGCGGATATCGACGGCGAGGAAGCTGTTGAAGTCGATGATCGGCGTGGCGGCGGCCGCGGGATCGTGAGTGACGTGCATGGGATGTCCGTTCGGCGAGATGGCGTCGTTGGCAATATTGTCGCGCGAGACGGAGTTTCGTACAACGCCGCGTCCATCACGATACGTCATGCGCGAGGAACGTCTTGCCCAACATCATCTACGGCATCAAGAACTGCGACACCATGAAGAAGGCGCGCGCCTGGCTCGACGCCCATGGCGTGCCTTACACGTTTCACGACTACAAGACGGCGGGCGTGGAGAAGGACAAGCTCAAGCAGTGGAGCGACAAGGTCGGCTGGGAGATGCTGCTCAATCGCGCCGGGACGACGTTCAAGAAGCTCCCCGAGTCCGACAAGGAAGGCCTCTCCGAGAAGAAGGCGCAGGCCTTGATGCTAGCGCAACCATCGATGATCAAGCGGCCGGTGCTGGAAACCGGCGGCAAGGTGCTGGTCGGCTTCAAGCCGGAGATCTATGCCAAGGAAGTCGGCGCCAAATCGCGCTGACGCCAAATCGCGCTGAGAGCATCATCGCGCCTTGGCTTGTCGTTTGAGCATGGTCTCCGCGCAAACGCGTTCCGCGTTCTAGTTCAGCTCGATGATCTCGTTGGCGACGCCCGGAGCCGGCTGGTCCGCGAACTCGACCAATTCGGCCGTCGCGATGCGGCCGGGCGCCCGATGGAAGAGTTCGCGGTCGATCAGGGCGCGCAGTTTCGGACGCGGCAGCGCGTCATTTCCGCGCATCAGATTCTTGATCTCGAAGCCGCCGTCCTCGCAGAAGGTCTTGACCGATGCGATGACGTGACAGACGTTGCCGTCGGTCTGGAATGGCAGCAGCAGCCGTTCATAAGCGACGATGTGCCCGTAGATGTCGTCGACGTCGGCAACGCTGTAGACCGGCAGCCCGCGCGCCACGCATTCGTGATAGATCGGCATCACGAAGGGCGCGAGCCGCGGCCCGAGATACTCCTCGAGCAGAACGCCCTTGCCGGTATGTCCATAGGCGCGCGAGATGCGCGTGTTTGCGCTCTGGATGGTCAGGCGCGGGGCCGGCGTGGAAGTATCCACCGTATAATAGATGAGATCGGACAGCTCTTCCTCGAGCCGCGCAGGCTGATATTCCCAGACCGCCGGCGCGATCTGCTGGCGCGCATAAAGTCGCAGCCACGTGTTCAGGAGATCACGCTGTCTGATCGACTTGACGACGGAAGGAGCGGCGCTGGCGAAATCCAAGACAATATTCCAGACCATCAAAAACCCGCGCACGATGCCACGTGCGGGAAAATTTTTGATGAAGGCTGGCGCCCGGAACGAAAGACCGTTAACGACGGCTTGACGACCGGTGTCTTGCGAACCGGGAGGCCGGGCAGGCGCGCCATCGCACACCTCCGACTAAGGGAGCATTTGTATCCCGGCCGGAGACCTGATCTGCTCAGCTTTCCGCCTTGCCTAACCCCCGTCACCTCCGGCATATTCCGCGCCCGAAGGCGGCGTTCCGGAGGGGCTTCAAGGATAGGCTCCAAGGCCTCCGGAAAGCCGAAGCAACAAGGATAGCCACGCGCGACGCGCGGGCAGGGGGAAATCTGTTTGGCCGATGAGTTCATTCTCGAAACGGAAGGCTTGACCAAGGAGTTCGCGGGCTTCTTCGCCGTCCGCGACGTTGCGCTCAAGGTTCGCCGTGGGAGCATTCACGCGTTGATCGGCCCGAACGGGGCCGGTAAGACGACCTGCTTCAATCTTCTGACCAAGTTCCTCAAACCGTCTGCCGGAAAAATCCTGTACAAGGGGCAGGACATCACCGCGATGGCGCCGGCCGACGTGGCCCGCCTGGGGCTTGTTCGTTCGTTCCAGATTTCGGCGGTGTTTCCGCATCTCACCGCGCAGGAGAACGTGCGTGTCGCGCTTCAGCGCCAGCACGGATCTTCGTTCGATTTCTGGCGCTCCAAGTCGGTCCTCAACCGTTTCAACGATCGCGCCCGCGAGCTCCTCAACGATGTCGGTCTCAGCGAGTTTGCCAACACGCCCGCGGTCGAGATGCCCTATGGACGCAAGCGCGCACTCGAAATTGCAACCACGCTCGCGCTCGACCCGGAGATGATGCTGCTGGACGAGCCGATGGCCGGCATGGGCCACGAGGACATCGACAAGATCGCGGCGCTGATCAAGCGCATCTCCGCGAAATATACCATCCTGATGGTCGAGCATAACTTGAGCGTCGTGGCCAACCTCTCCGACATCATCACCGTGCTGACGCGCGGGCAGGTGCTCGCGCAAGGTCATTACAGCGAGCTCACCAAGGACGAGCGCGTCAAGGAAGCTTACCTGGGAGCCGGGCATGCCTGACACTGCGATTGCCGAGGCTCCGGCCAAGGTTGCGACCGGCGGAAACCTCCTTCAAGTCCGCAACCTCGAAGCCTGGTACGGCGAGTCCCACATCCTGCACGGGATCAACTTCGACGTGAACGCGGGCGAGGTCGTCACCCTGCTCGGGCGCAACGGCGCCGGCAAGACGACCACGCTGAAGTCGATCATGGGCATCATCGGCAAGCGTACCGGCTCGGTGAAGTTCAACAACGAGGAGATCATTCGCGCGACCTCCGACAAGATCGCGCGCATGGGCATCGCATTCTGCCCGGAAGAGCGGGGCATATTCGCCAGTCTCGACGTGCGCGAGAACTTGATGCTGCCGCCGGTGGTCCGTGAAGGCGGATTGCCGCTCGATCAGATCTTCGAACTTTTTCCGAATCTGAAGGAACGGCTCAACAGCCAGGGCACCAAGCTGTCCGGAGGTGAGCAGCAGATGCTGGCGATTGCGCGCATCCTGCGCACCGGCGCGAGCTTCCTGATGCTGGACGAGCCGACCGAGGGGCTCGCGCCCGTCATCATCCAGCAGATCGGCCACACCATTGCGCGGCTCAAGAAGGAGGGCTTCACGATCCTCCTGGTCGAGCAGAATTTCCGCTTCGCGTCCACCGTCGCCGACCGCTACTACGTGGTCGAGCATGGCAAGATCATTGACGGATTTTCCAATGCCGAGCTTGCCGCCAACATGGACAAGCTCCACACCTATCTCGGCGTGTAGCGGTGCTAGGCCGGACCATCGAGAGTAACTGTCAAAGCAATACTGGGAGCGGATTATGAAGCACGGCATTTCGGCGATGTTGCTCGGCACAGCCCTGGCCTTCGGTGCGGCAGGCGCCGCGGTCGCGCAGGACAAGAACATCAAGATCGGCGTCCTGACCGACAATTCCGGACTCTATGCCGACCTCGGCGGCCCTGGCTCGACCGTCGCCGCGCAGATGGCGATCGAGGATTCCGGGCTCGCGACCAAGGGCTGGAAGCTCGACCTGATCTCCGCGGACCATCAGAACAAACCCGACATCGGCTCCACGATTGCCCGGCAATGGATCGACGTCGAGAAGGTCGACATCTTCATGGATGTCCTGAACTCCGGCGTTGCGCTGGCGGTGAACAACATCGTCAAGGAGAAGAATTCCATCCTGATCGACACCGGTGCAGCGACGTCGGATCTCACCAACGCGCAATGCTCGCCGAACACGGTCCACTGGGTCTACGACACCTACATGCTGGCCAACAGCACGGGGCAGGCGCTGGTGAAGGCGGGCGGCGACACCTGGTACTTCTTGACCGCGGACTACGCCTTCGGCCATGCCCTCGAGCGCGACACTGCCGCGGTCGTGGTGAAATCGGGCGGCAAGGTGATCGGCAACGTCAAGCATCCCCTGAACACCGCCGACTTCTCGTCGTTCCTGCTTCAGGCGCAGGCCTCCAAGGCCAAGATCATCGGCATGGCGAATGCCGGCGGCGACACCACCAACACGATCAAGCAGGCGGCGGAGTTCGGCGTCGTCTCGGGCGGCCAGAAGCTTGCGGGTCTGCTTCTCTTCATCACAGACGTGCACGCGCTCGGGCTGAAGGTGGCGCAGGGCCTGAACTTCACCGAGACCTTCTACTGGGACATGAACGACGGGACACGCGCGTTCTCCAAGCGCTTCTCCGAGCGCATGAAGAACAAGGCGATGCCTTCGATGGTGCAGGCCGGCGTCTATTCGGGCCTGCTGCACTATTTCAAGGCGCTGGAGGCCATGGGCGGCAATCCGCATGACGGCGCCAAGGTCGTCGCCAAGATGAAGGAGATGCCGACGGACGACGCGCTGTTCGGCAAGGGCACGATCCGCGCTGACGGCCGCAAGCTGCATCCGGCCTATCTCTTCGAGGTGAAGAAGCCCGAGGAATCCAAGGGACCGTGGGACTATTACAAGCTGATCGGCACGACCCCCGGCGAGCAGGCCTTCCGGCCGCTGTCGGAAAGCGCCTGTCCCCTGGTGAAGAAGTGAGTTGGCCGCGCCCGCGGGCGCGGCAGAATGAAATGGCATAACGAGACCGGGTACGAGATTGATCGATGCAGGCTCTATACGCTCAGCTACTGGTGGGACTGATCAACGGCTCGTTCTACGCGCTGCTCAGTCTCGGGCTTGCCGTGATCTTCGGCATGCTCAACATCATCAATTTCGCCCATGGCGCGCTCTACATGATGGGCGCCTTCGTCGCCTATTTCCTGCTGAATATCGGCGGCATCAACTATTGGTGGGCGTTGCTGCTTGCGCCCATCATCGTCGGCATCTTCGGCATGATCCTCGAGCGGACCATGCTGCAATGGCTGACCGGGCTCGATCATCTCTACGGACTGCTCCTGACCTTCGGCATCGCGCTGATCGTGCAGGGCGTGTTCCAGAACTATTTCGGCTCGTCCGGCCTGCCTTACGCCATTCCGGACCAGCTCAAGGGCGGCATGAATCTCGGCTTCATGTTCTTGCCCGTCTATCGCGGCTGGGTGGTCGTGTTCTCGCTGGTCGTGTGCCTTGCGACCTGGTTCCTGATCGAGAAGACCCAGCTCGGCGCATACCTGCGCGCCGCCACTGAAAATCCGACGCTGGTGCGCGCCTTCGGCATCAACGTGCCGCGCATGATCACGCTCACTTACGGTCTCGGCGTCGGCCTCGCCGCGCTCGCCGGCGTGCTCTCGGCGCCGATCAACCAGGTGCGGCCGCTGATGGGCGCCGACCTCATCATCGTCGTGTTCGCGGTGGTCGTGATCGGCGGCATGGGATCGATCATGGGCTCCATCATCACCGGCTTCGCGCTCGGGGTGATCGAGGGTCTGACCAAATATTTCTACCCCGAGGCCTCCAACACCGTCGTGTTCGTGCTGATGGTGCTGGTGCTCCTGGTGAAGCCAACGGGATTGACGGGAAGGGCGGCCTGATATGACAACCCTGACGGACGACACGCTGCCGGTGACCCCTCGCGCGATGCGCGACGAGATGATCGTTTTCGTGATGATGGCGCTGCTGCTCGCGGCGGTGCCGTTCACGGGCGTCTATCCGTTCTTCGTCATGCAGGCGCTGTGCTTTGCGCTGCTCGCCTGTGCCTTCAACCTGCTGGTCGGCTATGGCGGGCTGTTGTCGTTCGGCCACGCGATGTTCCTGGGCACCGCCGGCTATTGCAGCGCGCATGCGTTGAAGGTCTGGGCCTTGCCGCCCGAGCTCGGCATCCTCGTCGGCATCGCCGCGGCTTTCGTGCTCTCGCTCGTCACGGGCTACATCTCGATCCGCCGCCAGGGCATCTACTTCTCGATGATCACGCTGGCGCTGTCGCAGCTCTTGTACTTCATCTACCTCCAGGCCCCGTTTACCCACGGTGAGGACGGCATCCAGGGCATCCCGCAGGGACACATGTTCGGCATCTTCGATCTGTCCAAGCCGACGGTGCTGTATTACGTCGTGCTGGTCGGGTTCCTCGCCGGCTTCCTCCTGATCTTCCGCATCATCAACTCGCCGTTCGGCGAGGTGCTGAAGGCGATCCGCGAGAACGAGCCGCGGGCGATCTCGCTCGGCTACCGGACCGACCAGTACAAGTTCCTGGCCTTCGTGCTTTCAGGCACGCTGGCCGGTTTTGCCGGTGCGCTGAAAGTGTTCGTGGCGCAGAACGCCTCGCTCACCGACGTCCATTGGTCGATGTCCGGCGAGGTCGTGCTGATGACGCTGGTCGGCGGCCTCGGCACCATCTTCGGCCCCGTGGTCGGCGCCTTCGTGATCATCGCCATGCAGCAATATCTGGCGGGTTTCGGCCAGTGGGTGACGGTGATCCAGGGCGCGATCTTCGTGGTTTGCGTGCTCACCTTCCGCCGCGGCGTCGTCGGTGAAATCGCGCATTACTTCCGGAGATCGCTCTAAACGATTGATATCGCACCAATTTTATTGGTGCGATAATCCGGTGGATGATCCGGCATCGCAGGCGCGAGATGACACGCGCGCGGCTCGAAAATGGTCTATGACAGTTTCATGACGGCCCTTCGGGCCGGCGCATTTTCCAACCGGTAGCCTATCCCCATGATGCGATGGTTTCGTGCATTCCTGCCCAAGGAAGAGCGGTTCTTCGACCTGTTCGACCGGCATGCCCAGACAGTGATCCAGGGCGCGATCGCGCTCCAGGGCATGCTCAATGGAGGCGAGGAGACGCCGGTCTACTGCCAGCGCGTCAACCAGTTCGAGAACGATGCCGATAACATCACCCGCGAGGTGCTGACGGCGGTGCGCCGCACCTTCATCACCCCGTTCGACCGTGGCGACATCAAGAACCTGATCACATCGCTGGACGACGCCATCGACCAGATGCAGCAGACGGCCAAGGCCGTGATGCTGTTCGAGGTCCGTACCTTCGAGCCGCCGATGCGCGAGATCGGCGGGCTCCTGATCGAATGCGCCAATCTGGTCGGCCGTGCGCTGCCGCTGATGCAATCGATCGGCCCGAACGTGGCCATGCTCACCGCGATCACGGAAGAGCTGGGCAAGCTGGAGGGCCGCGTCGACGATCTCCACGACATCGGGCTGAAGGAGCTGTTCCTGAAGCATCGCGACGGCAATGCGATGGACTTCATCGTCGGCGTCGAGATCTACGACCACCTTGAGAAGGTGGCCGATCGTTTCGACGACGTCGCGAACGAGATCAACAGCATCGTCATCGAGCAGGTCTAGGGCCGTGGATGCAGCGTTGGGTCTTCCCATCCTGGTCGGCTTGATCGCCGTCGCTCTGCTGTTCGACTTCCTGAACGGCCTGCACGACGCCGCCAATTCGATCGCGACCATCGTCTCGACCCGCGTGTTGCGGCCGCAATATGCGGTGTTCTGGGCCGCGTTCTTCAATTTCATTGCCTTCATGGTGTTCGGCCTGCACGTCGCCCAGACCATCGGCACCGGTATCATCGATCCCGCGATCGTCGACGCCCAGGTGATCTTCGCCGCCCTGGTCGGCGCCATCGTCTGGAACCTGGTGACCTGGGCGCTCGGCATCCCGTCCTCGTCCTCGCACGCGCTGATCGGTGGGCTCATCGGCGGCGGCATGGCCAAGGCCGGGATCTCGGCCGCGGTATGGAGCGGATTGACCAAGACGGTGCTGGCAATCGTGCTGTCGCCACTGGTCGGCTTCCTGCTCGCGATGATGCTGGTGGCGATCGTGTCGTGGGCCTCGGTGCGCTCGACGCCGTTCGCGGTCGATCGCGCCTTCCGCATTCTGCAATTCGTCTCCGCCTCGCTCTATTCGCTCGGCCATGGCGGCAACGACGCGCAGAAGACCATGGGCATCATCGCGGTGCTGCTGTATTCGCAGGGCCATCTCGGCAGCGAGTTTTCCGTGCCGTTCTGGGTGGTGCTGTCCTGCCAGGCGGCGATGGCGCTGGGCACCTTGATGGGCGGCTGGCGCATCGTCCGCACCATGGGCCTGCGCATCACGAAATTGACGCCGATGCAGGGCTTCTGCGCCGAGACGGGAGGCGCGGCGACCCTGTTCATGGCGACCTTCCTCGGCGTTCCCGTCTCGACCACGCACACCATCACCGGCGCCATCGTCGGCGTCGGCGCGGCCCGCCGCGTCTCGGCGGTGCGCTGGAACGTGGCAAGCTCGATCGTCTATGCTTGGGTGATCACGATTCCGGCCTCGGCCATCGTCGCGGCGCTGACGTGGTGGGCGGTCCAGATCTTCGTCAAGTGACGAGCTTCAGACCGACGATCCCGGCGACGATCAGGCCGATGCTGGCAAGACGCAGGGCCGTGGCCGGCTCGCCGAACAGGACGATGCCCAGCGTCGCGGTGCCGACCGCGCCGATCCCGGTCCACACCGCATAGGCGGTTCCGACGGGCAGCGACTTGAGCGCGAGGCCGAGCAGGATGACGCTGCCGGCCATGGCCGCCAGCGTGACGATTGACGGAACAAGCCTGCTAAAGCCCTCGGTGTATTTCAGGCCGATTGCCCAGGTGATCTCGAGAAGCCCGGCGACGAACAGGATGCTCCAGGCCATGGCGACCCTCCATTCAAGGCAGGGTCGTCCCCGCGGGCTGATATGCTGACGAGCGGGAAGGCCGTCCTTCCCCAAGATCGATGGTCAAGCCGATATGGGGCTGGCCGAAGGGCTCCGCAATCGCCAATTGAGGCTTGATCAGGCCCATTTTCCCTGCCAAACGCTGCGGCCATGTCCGACATCGCCACCACCAATGCCGAATCGCCGGCCCGTTCCCCGCTTGCCGCGGAAGTCGCGCGGCGGCGCACCTTTGCGATCATCTCGCATCCTGACGCCGGCAAGACCACGCTGACCGAGAAGCTGCTGCTGTTCGGCGGCGCCATCAACCTGGCCGGTCAGGTCAAGGCCAAGGGCGAGCGGCGCAACACGCGCTCGGACTGGATGAAGATCGAGCGCGAGCGCGGCATCTCGGTCGTGACCTCGGTCATGACCTTCGAGTTCGAGGGCCTCGTCTTCAACCTGCTGGACACGCCGGGCCACGAGGACTTTTCGGAAGACACCTATCGCACGCTCACCGCGGTCGATTCCGCCGTCATGGTGATCGACGCCGCCAAGGGCATCGAGGCGCGCACCCGCAAGCTGTTCGAAGTGTGCCGCCTGCGTGACATCCCGATCATCACCTTCATCAACAAGATGGACCGCGAGAGCCGCGACGTGTTCGAGCTGCTCGACGAGATCGAGAAGACGCTGGCGCTCGACACCACGCCGATGACCTGGCCGGTCGGCCGCGGCCGCGACTTCCTCGGCACCTACGACGTCGTCAATGGCGGCGTGCGCCTGCTCGAAGGCGGCGGCGCCAAGACCGGCGCGGCGCAGCAGATCGAGATCGAGGAACTGGCCAAGCTCAACGCCAATCTCGACGTGGCTGCGGTGAAGGACGAGCTCGAGCTCGTCACCGAGGCCTCGAAACCGTTCGAGCTCGAGGCGTTCCGCGAAGGCCATCTGACCCCGGTCTATTTCGGCAGCGCATTGCGCAATTTCGGCGTCGGCGACCTTCTGGAAGGTCTCGGCAAGTTCGCGCCCGAGCCGCGCGCGCAGGACAGCGACCAGCGCAGGGTCGAGGCCACCGATCCGCGCATGAGCGCCTTCGTGTTCAAGATCCAGGCCAACATGGATCCGAACCACCGCGATCGCATCGCCTTCGCGCGCCTCTGCTCGGGCAAGCTCAGCCGCGGCATGAAGGCCAAGCTGGTGCGCACCGGCAAGAGCATGCCGCTGTCGAGCCCGCAATTCTTCTTCGCCCAGGACCGCTCGGTCGCGGACGAAGCCTTCGCCGGCGACGTCGTCGGCATTCCCAATCACGGCACGCTGCGCATCGGCGACACCCTGACCGAGGGCGAGGATTTCAACTTCGTCGGCGTGCCGAGCTTCGCGCCGGAAATCGTCCGTCGGGTGCGGCTCACCGACGCGATGAAGGCGAAGAAGCTGAAGGAAGCGCTGCAGCAGATGTCGGAAGAGGGCGTGGTGCAGGTGTTCCGTCCGCGCGACGGCGCGCCGGCGCTGGTCGGCGTCGTCGGCGCGCTGCAGCTCGACGTGCTGAAGGCGCGGCTCGAGGCGGAATATTCATTGCCGGTCGAGTTCGAGGTCAGCGAATTCCAGCTGGCGCGTTGGGTCTCCTCGGAGGACCGCAAGAAGCTCGACACCTTCATTGCCGCCAACACCTCCAGCATCGCCGACGACGTCGACGGCGATCCCGTCTATCTCGCCCGGAACGAGTTCTATCTCGGCTACACCAAGGAACGCGCCGAGGGCATCGAGTTCACCAACGTCAAGGACGTCAAGAAGAAGGGGTAGCGCGCGGCCGTTCTGTCCTCTGCAGAGCACCCGCATACTCCACTGTCATGCCCCGGCTTGACCGGGGCATCCAGTACGCCGCCGCTCATCGATTCAATCACTGCCGTCACGGCGTACTGGGTCGCCCGGTCAAGCCGGGCGACGACTGAGTGCCTGAACGCGAGCATGTGAATGCGGAACGGGCTTGACCTTGTCGGCGGCAATGCCACGTTCACCACGTCATCCCGCGAGTTAACTGCATGTGGCGCGGCATCCCCGTACTTCTCCTGCTGTCGATATCGACCGCCGCCGACGCGCGGCCGCGCCAGATCAATCCGATTCCGTTTGCGCATGAGCCGTGTAGCGTGCTCGACGACCGGCCCTGCACGCCGTCCTATTGCAGCCCGCTCGAGCCGGGCCCCTGCATTCCCGAGATTGACTACCCCTACGGCCAGAACCTCCAGCTCACCATCCAGAGCGTTCCATCGGAAGCGGACCGCGCCAAGTACCAGAAGCCCGATCATGATCTCGACACGATCGGCGACCTCTTCGCCGCGTTGCGCAGTTGCTGGTCGCCGCCATCGGACAATGCGCGCGCGGGCATGCAGATGTCGGTGCGCTTCAGCTTCAACAAGGCCGGAGGCCTGATCGGCCCGCCGCGCCTCACATATGCAACCCCCGGCGTGCCCGCAGAGACCCGAACCACCTATCTCAACGCGGTCAATTCCTCGCTGAAAGCCTGCCTGCCGCTGAAATTCACCGGCGGTCTCGGCGGCGCGCTGGCAGGCCGGCCGATCGCCATCCGTTATGTCGACAATCGCGAGCTTGCGAAGTAGCACCGCTCTGTCTCCTCATCCCTTGCGCAACGGCGAAGCCGTTGTCGCTGGGAGCGCGCACCGCGCGCGTCTCGAAGGATGAAAGGCCCCGCTGTCGCAACAGCCGGGACTGCATGGTTCGAGACGGCGCTGACGCGCCTCCTCACCATGAGGAGGAAGAGTTGCGACCGCGAGCCAATCGATGATACCTCAGAGGCGGGGGCTGTGGCCAAAAGGGGAGGATGTCATGGGTCTGCTGGTCATGATCCTGGGGCTGGTGCTGTTCTTCGCCACCCATGTTTTCACGACGAAACGTAAGGCGCGTGCGCAGGCAATCGCGCGGCTGGGCGAGGGGACCTACAAGATCCTCTACACGCTGGTCTCGCTCGCGGGGCTCGTGCTGATCGTCTGGGGCTTTGGCCATTACCGCAGCTCCGGCTGGATCGACGTCTGGTATCCGCCGAAGGCGATGAAGCACATCGCGGTCGCGCTGATGCTGCCCGCGGTGATCCTGGTGGTCGCCTCTTATCTGCGCGGTCGCATCTACGCGACGCTGAAGCATCCGATGCTGGCCGGTCTCAAGCTGTGGGCTGCGGCGCATCTTTTGGCCAACGGCGATCTCGGCTCCATCATCCTGTTCGGCTCGTTCCTGGGCTGGGCTGTCTATGACCGCATTTCGCTGAAGCATCGCACCGACGCCGGCGGCCCGCCAATTCCGGTCGGCGGCGTCACCAACGATCTGATCGCGGTCGGGGTCGGCCTCGTCGCCTATCTGGCCCTGGCGTTCGCGTTCCATCCGGTGGTGATCGGCGTGCCGGTCGTGGGGGTGTAGCGCAGCCGCTCAGCGCAAGACCATTCCGCGCAGCCGTGCGCGGAACGTGACAAAAGCAACAAGCCGAGGACGTTCCGATGGATTGGTCGCAATCTCAGATCCCGCCGATGCGGCTCGAGGCGCGGTTTGGCGATCGGCTGGTGCCGGCCTTCTGCGACCGGCCGGCGAGCCTGTGGGCGATGATCGCGGATGCCTGCGCCCGCAATGCCAATGGCGAGGCTTTGATCGCAGGCAATGTCCGGCTGAGCTGGCGCCAGGCCGTCGAGCAGGCGACGCGGATCGCGGCGGGTTTTCGCAAGCTGGGCTTGCAGCGCGGCGACCGCGTCGCGATCCTGCTCGGCAACCGCATCGAATTTCCGCTGCTGCTGTTTGCCGCCGCGCATGAGGGGCTGGTGACGGTGCTGCTCAGTACGCGCCAGCAGAAGCCGGAGATTGCCTATGTGCTCGCCGATTGCGGCGCGAAGATCCTGATCCACGAAGCCTCGCTCGCCGAACGGCTGCCCGACGCGCAGGATGTGCCCGATCTGATCCACCGTATCGCCATCGACGAGGAGCCGGCCCGATCGCGTTTCGCCTTGCTCGCCGACAACGCGCCGGCATCGGCGCCGGTCGAGGTGAGTGAAGAGGACACGGCGATGATCCTCTACACCTCGGGCACGACCGGCAAGCCAAAGGGTGCGATGCTGGCCCATTGCAACATCGTGCATTCCTCGATGGTGTTCGTGTCCTGCCTGCAATTGACGCAAGCGGACCGCTCGATCGCCGCGGTGCCGCTCGGCCACGTCACCGGCGTCGTCGCCAACATCACCACCATGATCCGCTGCGGCGGCGCGCTGATCATCATGCCCGAGTTCAAAGCCGCCGATTACCTCAAGCTCGCCGCGCGCGAGCGCGTCACCTACACGGTGATGGTGCCGGCGATGTATAATCTCTGCCTGCTGCAGCCCGATTTCGACGGCTACGACCTGTCGAGCTGGCGCATCGGCGGTTTTGGCGGCGCGCCGATGCCGGTCGCGACCATCGAGAAGCTCAAGGCGAAGATTCCGGGCCTGAAGCTGATGAATTGCTACGGCGCGACCGAGACGACGTCACCTTCGACGATCATGCCGGGCGAACTGACCGAGAGCCATATCGACAGCGTCGGCCTGCCGTGCCCCGGCGCACGAATCGCGGCGATGGATCCGGATGGGCGCGAACTGCCGCGCGGCGAGATCGGCGAGCTCTGGATCCAGAGCACCTCCGTCATCAAGGGCTACTGGAACAATCCGAAGGCGACCGCCGAGAGCTTCACGGGCGGATTCTGGCATTCCGGCGATCTCGGTTCGATCGACGCAGACGGGTTCGTCCGCGTGTTCGATCGGCAGAAGGACATGATCAATCGTGGCGGCCTGAAGATCTATTCGGCCGAGGTCGAATCCGTGCTGGCCGGCCATCCCGCAGTGGTCGAGAGCGCGATCGTCGCCAGGGCCTGCCCGGTGCTGGGCGAGCGCGTCCATGCCGTGGTGGTGACGCGGGTGCCGGTGGCGGCCGGCGACTTGCGGGCCTGGTGCGCGGAGCGACTGTCCGACTACAAGGTTCCCGAGACCATGGCGATCACGGCCGACCCGTTGCCGCGCAACGCCAACGGCAAGGTATTGAAGCGGCAGCTGCGGGAGCTGCTCGGAGCTTGAGTCGGGCCTAGGCATCCGGACTGTCCCGGGTGGTTAACGCCTTGATCGGGCTCGCTTTGCCTTGCCACCGCCATATCGTTAGGGTACCTCGCCGCCACACGGGGGACGGGATTCCTGACGCGGACGCTTCGGCGCGCGCACCCGGATGGGCATGGGATTAGCATAAGTGTCTGAATTATTTGACGAAGTCGACGAGGAAGTACGTCGCGAACAGTTCAAGAGACTGTGGGACAAGTATTCGATCTACTTCATCGCCCTGATGGTGCTGGTCGTGGCCGCGGCCGCCGGCTGGCAGGGTTATAGGTACCTGGAGGCCAAGAAGGCCGCTGAGGCCGGCGGCGCCTTCGAGAAGGCCGTCGAGCTGTCCGAGCAGGACAAGCACGCCGAGGCTGAGGCCGCCTTCACCGAGCTCGCCGCCAAGGCGCCGTCGGGCTATCGCACCCTGGCACGGCTGCGCGCCGCCGCCGAGGCTGCCGCGCGCGATCCCAAGGCCGCCGCGAAGATGTATGACGATCTTGCTGCCGACCGCAGCGTCGGCGGTGAGTGGCAGGATCTGGCGAAGATCCGCGCCGCCGGCCTGGTGCTCGACAGCGCCAGCTATGCCGACATGCTGCAGCGGCTGGAGCCGTCCGCTGCTCCCAAGGCGACCTTCCGCCACAGCGCCCGCGAGATGCTGGCGCTGTCGGCTTGGCGCAACAACGACATGACCGCAGCCCGCAAATGGCTCGACGCGATTGCCGAGGACGGTGAAACCCCACCCGGCCTGCGCTCGCGCGCCGAGGCGCTCCAGGCCCTGTTGCCGCCCGTCGCCAAAAGCTGACCAAGAGCTGACAACTGACGGGCCCTCTGACGTAAACGAGACACAAGATGCGCCGTACGCCACGCTTGATCGCAGCCGCCGTCCTGATCGCCTTCACCGGCGTCCTGGGCGGCTGCTCCAGCTTCGATCCAAGCGACTTGCTCGACTTCCTCGACACCAAGAAGAAGCTGCCCGGCGACCGCAAGCCGGTCTTCCCGGAAGGTGTGCCGGGCCTCGAGCAGGGCGTGCCGAAGGATTTGTACAAGGGCGCGCAGCAGCAGCCCGATCCGAACGCGCCCGCCGTGGCGGCCTTGCCTGCGGAGCCGCCGCCCGGGTCGGCCAAGCCGGCGAAGGGCGCCAAGGCGAAGCAGACGAGGCAACCGGCGGCCGCAGCGGTTGGGCCGGCTGAAGCGCCTGCCGGCGAGGTCGACGGCGAGGCCCAGCCGGAGGCGGCGCCGCCCACGGCCGCTCCGCCGCCCAAGCACAAGATCGTCCGCAAGCGCACCACCGCGCCGCCGCCGGATCAGCCGGTCCAGCAGGCGCAACCGACCCAGACCACGCAGCAGCAATCGCAGGGCGGTTTCCCGGCGCCGCTGCCGAGCGGCAGCTTCTCGCGCTGATCATTCATTTCATTGACACGCGCAGCCCCGGCAGCGCACGAATGACCGATGTCCTTCACGATCGCCATCATCGGCCGGCCCAATGTCGGCAAATCGACGCTGTTCAACCGCCTGGTGGGACAGAAGCTCGCGCTCGTCGATGATCTGCCGGGCGTCACCCGCGACCGCCGCGAGGGCGAGGCCAGGCTTGGCGATCTCCACTTCACCATTATCGACACCGCCGGCCTCGACGAGGGCGCCAAGGGCTCGCTGACCGCGCGCATGCAGGAGCAGACCGAGGCGGCGATCGCGCAAGCCGACGCGCTGTTCTTCGTCGTCGATGCCCGCATCGGCCTCACGCCCACCGATCGCGCCTTCGCCGATTTCGCCCGCAAGGCCAACAAGCCGGTGCTGCTGATCGCCAACAAGAGCGAGGGCAAGCACGGCGATGCCGGCGCGATGGAAGCCTTCGCGCTCGGCCTTGGCGATCCCATTCAGATCTCGGCCGAGCACGGCGAGGGCATGGGCGAGCTCTACGACGCGCTCGCCAAGTTGATGCCGGAGCCCGTCGACGAAGACGAGATCGAGGACGACGCGCCGCTCTCCGAGGAAGAGGCCGCGACCCGCCCGATCCGGGTCGCCATCGTCGGCCGGCCCAATGCCGGCAAGTCGACGCTGATCAACCATCTGCTCGGCGAGGAGCGGCTGCTGACGAGCCCGGAGGCCGGCACCACGCGCGATTCCATCGCGGTCGAGATCAACTGGAAGGGCCGCGATTTCCGCGTCTTCGACACCGCCGGCCTGCGCCGGCGTTCGCGCATCGAGGAGAAGCTGGAAAAGCTCTCGGTCGCCGACGCACTGCGCGCGGTGCGCTTCGCCGAAGTCGTCGTGCTGATGATGGATACGCAAAACCGCTTCGAGGAGCAGGACCTGCGTATCGCCGATCTGATCGAGCGCGAGGGCCGCGCCATCGTGCTCGCCGTCAACAAATGGGACCTGATGGAGACCAAGGGCGGCGGCGCGATCTCGGGTCTGCGCCGTGATGCCGATCACTGGCTGCCGCAGGTCAAGGGCGTGCCTGTTGTCGCCGTGTCGGGCCTGATGGGGGAAGGCATCGACCGCTTGATGCAGGCCATTCAGGACGCCTATGCGGTCTGGAACAGGCGCGTGCCGACCTCGGCGCTCAATCGCTGGTTCGAGCAGGCGGTCCAGGCCAATCCGCCGCCGGCCGTGTCGGGCCGCAGGCTGAAGCTGAACTACATCACGCAGAACAAGGCGCGCCCGCCGAGCTTCGTGCTGTTCTGCTCGCGCGCCGACGCGGTGCCGCAATCCTATTTGCGCTACCTCACCAATTCCATGCGCGAGACCTTCGATCTGCCGGGCACGCCGGTGCGCATCACCCTGCGCGAAAAGGCCAATCCGTTCGCGCACAAGCGCAAGCGCCCGTCGTGAGCGACGGTGCCGGAGAGGCGACGGCGCAAGGCGCCGTGCCGGCGAGGGGCGGCGCGGTCGCTTTCATCTTCGTCACCATCCTGCTCGACATGCTCGCGCTCGGCGTGATCATGCCGATCCTGCCGAAGCTGATCGAGAGCTTCGTCGACAACGACACCGCGCACGCGGCCCGCATCTTCGGCCTGTTCGGCACCGCCTGGGCCTTGATGCAATTCGTGTTCTCGCCGCTGCTCGGCGCGCTGTCGGATCGTTTCGGGCGGCGGCCGGTGGTGCTGCTGTCGAATTTCGGCCTCGCCGCCGACTACGTGTTGATGGCACTGGCCCCGTCTCTGCTCTGGCTGTTCATCGGCCGCGTCGTCTCCGGCATCACGTCGGCCAGCATCTCGACGGCCTTCGCCTATATCGCGGACATCACGCCGCCGGAGCGGCGCGCGGCGGTGTTCGGCCGGATCGGCGCTGCCTTCGGGGCCGGCTTCATCTTGGGGCCGGCGCTCGGCGGCCTGCTCGGCGACATCGATCCGCGCCTGCCGTTCTGGGCCTCGGCGGCCCTGAGCTTCGCCAATGCGCTCTATGGGCTGTTCGTCCTGCCGGAATCGCTGGCGCCCGACAAGCGCGCGCCGTTCCGCTGGAGGAGTGCCAGTCCGGTCGGGGCACTGCATCTGTTGCGATCCAATGCGGTGTTGGCCGCCTTGTCGGTCGTGAATTTCATCGCGCAGGTCGCGCATGTCGTGCTGCCCTCGACCTTCGTGCTCTATGCGACCTATCGCTACGGCTGGGATTCCAAGACCGTGGGATTGACGCTGGCGATGGTCGGCATCTGCGCCATGGTGGTGCAGGGGCTCGCGATCGGCCCGATCGTGCGTGTGCTGGGCGAGCGGAACGCGCTGCTGCTCGGCCTGTGCTGTGGCGCGCTCGGCTTCGCGGTCCTGGGCGCGGCGCCGACCGGGCCGCTGTCCTGGCTCGGGATTCCCATTCTGGCGCTGTGGGGCATCTCGGGTGCCGCCTCGCAATCCCTGATGACGCGGCTCGTGGCGTCCGATCAGCAGGGCCAGCTTCAGGGTGCGACCGCGAGCGTGCAGAGCGTCTCGCAGCTCGTCGGCCCGTTCCTGTTCACGCTGACCTTTTCCTATTTCATCGGTGCGAGCGCGCCCCTGCATCTACCCGGCGCGCCGTTCCTGCTTGCGGCAATGCTGATGGTGCTGTGCGTGGCGATCGCCGTGCGGACGCTGGCGGGAACGAAGACAGCCTGATTGTCCGTCATGGCCGGGCTTGTCCCGGCCATCCACGTGCTTTCTCTCTGGTCTGAAACGTGGATGCCCGGGACAAGCCCGGGCATGACGCCGTCAAGACCTTGCACGGCAGCTACACGGTTACTTCTTCACCAGCGGACAATCGCTGTCCTTGAGCGGCTTGGCCGCGTCTTCGGGCGCGATGGTGGCAACCAGCTTGTAATAGTCCCACGCTCCCTTCGACTCCTCGGGCTTCTTCACCTCGAACAGATAGGCCGGGATGAGGCGGCGTCCGTCCTGGCGCAGCGGGCCCTTGCCGAACAGCGGATCGTCGGTCGGCAGCTCCTTCATCTTGGCGACGACCTTGGCGCCGTCATGCGGATTGCTGCCGAGCGCTTCCATCGCCTTCAAATAATGCAGGATCTCGGCGTAGAGGCCCGCGACCGTCATCGAGGGCATCGAGCCCTTGGGCGAGACCTTCTGGAACCGCTTCGACCATTCGCGGGTCTGGTCGTTGAGATCCCAATAGAAGGACTCGGTGAAGGTCAGGCCCTGCGCGGTCTTCAGGCCGAGCGAGTGCACGTCGTTGATGAACAGCAGCAGCGCGGCGAGCTTCTGACCGCCCTGGACGATGCCGAACTCGGCGGCCTGCTTGATCGCGTTGGTGGTGTCGCCACCCGCGTTGGCGAGGCCGATGATCTTGGCCTTGGAGGACTGCGCCTGGAGCAGGAACGAGGAGAAGTCCGCCGTGTTCAGCGGGTGCTTGACGCCGCCGAGCACCTTGCCGCCGGTGGCGGTGACGACCGCGCCGGTGTCGCGCTCCAGCGCATGGCCGAAGGCATAATCGGCGGTGAGGAAGAACCAGCTGTCGCCGCCCGCCTTGGTCAGCGCCTTGCCGGTGCCGTTGGCGAGCATGTAGGTGTCGTAGGTGAAGGAAACGGTGTTGGGCGTGCAGGCCTTGCCGGTAAGATCGGCGGTGGCCGCACCCGAGTTGAGCAGCACCGAGTTCTTTTCCTTGACGAGGTTGCTCACCGCGAGCGCAACGCCCGAGCTCGGCGTGTCGGCGATGGCATCGACCTTGTCGGCATCGATCCACTGCCGGGCGATGTTGACGCCGATGTCGGGCTTGTTCTGGTGATCGCCGGAGAGGACCTCAATGGTCCAGCCCTTGGCCTTCAGGCCGGAATCCTCGACCGCCATCTTCACCGCCGCGACCGAGTTCGGGCCGCCGATGTCGGCATAGAGGCTCGACATGTCGTTGAGCACGCCGATCTTGACGGTCTTGTCCTGCGCGAAAGCGGATGTTGCAAAACCGAAGGCGGCACAGGCCAGAAGGGCCGCGGAGCGGCGGGCGAACGTTGTCGTCATAAAAGGTTTCCTCCATTGTCAAATATGCGGACGGCTCTCTTGGACGGAGCCTTCGTTCCGGCTGATGGCTGTAGCCTGTCCCACGTCCCGCGGCAATGCATCTAAAGCCTGATGCTGCTGCGTCGTAGCGTCATCCGGCGGTTAACTTTTGATCAAAATGCGTTGAGACGCTATTCCAGCGCGTTCGATGTCGGCTTGAATTCCTGGACGCGCTTTCCGGCATCGGCTCCGGCGGTATAGGCATTACCCCTCGTCTCGATCAGCGCTTTGCGGGGAGCAATCGAATTGATTCAGGCGGGCGCGCGGAAGCTCATCAGCGT
This sequence comes from Bradyrhizobium sp. LVM 105, assembly GCF_003957705.1. Classification (NCBI taxonomy): domain Bacteria; kingdom Pseudomonadati; phylum Pseudomonadota; class Alphaproteobacteria; order Hyphomicrobiales; family Nitrobacteraceae; genus Bradyrhizobium; species Bradyrhizobium sp. LVM 105. The sequence goes on from NZ_QZMV01000005.1 coordinate 520,586, forward strand.
GCGGGTCTTGTAGTCGTAAAACTTGCCGGTCTCGGTCCAGTCAGGCGCGCACATCGGCACGATGAATTCGGCGACCTGCTCAGGCGTGTCGAGCGTCGCCGGATCCTCGCCCGGCATCAGGGTGGCGCGCATGCGGGTGCGGACCGGGCCGGGGTTGAACAGGTTGACGCGCAGCTTGGTGTTCGCGGTCTCCTGCGCCCAGGCGCGCGCCAATGTTTCCAGCGCGGCCTTGGAGGCGGCATAGGGGCTGACATAGGCGGTCGCCTTGTTGGCGGCGCCCGAGGTGATGAACACGGCGCGGCCGGCATCGGACTGCCTCAGCAGCGGCTCCATGCAGCGGATCAGCTGGAAATTGGCGGAGACGTTGACGGCCATCACGTCGTTGAAGGTCTTCAGCTCGATATGGCCGATCGGCGAGGAGGGGCCGAGCACGCCGGCATTGCCGACGAGGATGTCTAGCTTGCCGTAGCGCTCGTGCAAGCCGGCGCCGAGGCGCGCGATCCCGTCGGAATCGGTGAGGTTGAGCGGCACCAGGGTGGCGCTGCCGCCGAGTTTACGGATCTCGTCGTCGAGCTCTTCCAGCCCGCCCTGCGTGCGTGCGGCGGCAACGATATGCGCGCCGGCCTTGGCCAGAGCGATGGCCGTGGCATAGCCGATGCCGCGCGAGGCGCCGGTGACGAGAGCGATGCGGTTGGCGAGGGGTTGTGTCATCGTCGAATACTTCCGTCATGCCCGGGCTCGTCCCGGGCATCCACGTTCTTTGCGGCGGGTATTACAGACGAGGATGGCCGGGACAAGCCCGGCCATGACGAAAAAGGCAGCCTCTGACGAGCTCCCCGGGACGCCCCCTTCGTCAGCTCGCCTCCGCCAGCAGCGACAATTGCCGCGGCTGCTGCTCGGTCTGGGTCTGGTCGGTGAGGTGGGTCGGATAGGCGCCGGTAAAGCAATGATCCGAGAATTTCGGATTGGCGGGGTCGCGGCCGGGCTCGCCCATGGCACGGTACATGCCGTCGATCGACAGGAACGCGAGCGAGTCCGCGCCGATGATCTCGCGCATCTCCTCCAGCGAATGCGTCGCCGCCAGAAGACCGCCGCGGTCGGGCAGGTCGATGCCGTAATAATCGGGATACAGGATCGGGGGCGAGGCGAGGCGGAAGTGCACTTCCTTGGCGCCGGCATCGCGCATCATGCGCACGATCTTCTTCGAGGTGGTGCCGCGCACCAGCGAGTCGTCGATCAGGATGATGCGCTTGCCTTCGATCGCGGCGCGGTTGGCCGAATGCTTCATGCGCACGCCGGATTCGCGGATCGCCTGGGTCGGCTGGATGAAGGTGCGGCCGACATAATGGTTGCGGATGATGCCGAGCTCGAACGGCACGCCGGAATGCTGGCTGTAACCGACCGCGGCGGGCACGCCGGAATCCGGCACCGGCACGACGACATCGATCGGCACGTGGCTCTCGCGCGCGAGCTGGGCACCGAAGGCCTTGCGGACCTCGTAGACCGAGCGGCCGTGGACGATGGAATCCGGACGGGAGAAGTAGATGTACTCGAAGATGCAGGGGCGCGGCGCCATCGGCGGGAACGGCTTGTGGATGTCCTGGCCGTTCTCGTCGAACACGATGACCTCGCCCGGCTCGATGTCGCGAATGAAGCGCGCGCCGATGATGTCGAGCGCGCAGGTCTCCGAGGTCAGGATCGGGCAGCCGTCGAGCTCGCCGAGCACCAGCGGGCGGATGCCGCGCGGATCGCGCGCGCCGACCAGCTTCTTGTTGGTGAGCGAGACCAGCGCATAGGCGCCCTCGATCTCGCGCAGCGCGTCGATATAGCGCTCGATGAAGCGGCTGCGCCGGGAGCGCGCGACCAGGTGCAGGATCACCTCGGTGTCGGTGGTCGACTGCATCATCGCGCCGCTCTTGACGAGCTCGCGGCGCAGCGTCAGGCCGTTGGTGAGGTTGCCGTTGTGGGCGACCGCAAGGCCGCCGGCATTGAGCTCGGCGAACAGCGGCTGCACGTTGCGCAGGATGGTGGCGCCGGTGGTGGAATAGCGGACATGGCCGACCGCCATGTTGCCGGGCAGGCGGTCGATCACCTCGCGGCGGGAGAAGGTGTCGCCGACGAGGCCAAGCCGGCGCTCACTGTGAAAACGCCCGCCATCGTAGGAGACGATGCCGGCGGCCTCCTGGCCGCGGTGTTGAAGCGCATGCAGGCCGAGCGCGGTGATGGCGGCGGCGTCGGGGTGGCCGTAGATGCCGAAGACGCCGCATTCCTCGCGCAGCGTATCTCCCTCCAGATCGTCCTGAACCTCTAGCGCGGCCGGGCCCGGGCCGGCGTTTGGATCGAGATCGAATTGGGCGTCCTGGTCAGGGTGTCGCATCTCGTCCGCGCCTCTCTTTAAGGGCAATCAACGCGCCGCAGGTTTCTCGATCAGTTTCTTCAAACTGTCACGAGCAGGTTTACTGTATCCGTCGCCACTGCCCGAAGGCGGCTGCTCGGCATCAGCTTGATCATCATCTGGTTTGTTTTTCTTGAATCTCTTCAAGATGGTGTTCTCGGGGTCGTCGGGCAAGAGGGCCATCAGCCAATCCCCGGTTCCCTGCAGCACCACGCGGGATTTCGCCCCCGTGACCCAGTCCGGGCGCTGCTTGTCCGGCACCAGCCAGGTGAAGAACAGGAAGGCGACCACGACGATCAAAAGCCCGCGAGCCAGCCCGAACAGGAAGCCGAGGGTGCGGTCCAGCGCGCCGATGCGCGAATCCAGGATCATATCGGAGATCCGGACCGTAATCACGGAGACCACGACCAGGGTGCCGATGAACACGCCCGCGACCACGACGACGCTCGCCACCGTGTCGTTGTTGAAATAGGTCTTGGCGGTCGGCAGCAGCTTCGAGAACGAATAGAGCGTCACGATCGCCGCCGCGCCCCAGGCCGCGATCGACAGGATTTCGCGCATGAAGCCGCGGACCATGGCGAGCAGGCCCGAGATCAGCATCACACCGAGCAGGATCAGGTCGAGGATGGTAACTGGCATCGGCTGGTCTGGTCCGCTCGTACTTCAAAGGTGCTCTAGCGAATCGGTGTTTGGCCGCTGCCTTAAAAGAGGGGCAGACGGCGTTCCCGGCAAGGCCGCAACCACGCAATCCCATGCTGCTTTTGTGACGGCTGTATAGCGGCGGGCGCCTCCGGCGTCACCTCCACCTAACCCTCTCCACGGCGGAATCTTGCCGGTGTGGCATTTTTCTCGGCCGGCGCGTTCGATTCGCCCCGGCGAGAGCCGCGGGCGGCGATCTCGGCCACCAATGTCGTCAGGCTGTTGACCGCGTTCAGCGACAATCCGGCATCGCCGCCGCTCTCGCCGCGTGCCGATTCGGGCAGCACGGCGCGCTGGAAGCCGAGTTTTGCCGCCTCCTTCAGCCGGGCCGGGGTCTGCGCCACGGGACGCACCACGCCGGACAGCGAGATCTCGCCGAAATAAACGGCATCGGTGGGCAATTGTGCATTAACCAGGGACGATACCAGCGCCGCGGCGGCGGCGAGGTCGGCTGCGGGCTCGTGGATGCGCAGGCCGCCGGCGACGTTCAGATAGACGTCGTGACCGGACAGCTTGACCCCGCAATGCGCCTCCAGCACCGCCAGCACCATCGAGAGCCGGCTCGGATCCCAGCCGACCACCGCGCGCCGCGGCGTGCCGAGCGAGGTCGGCGCCACCAGCGCCTGCAATTCGACCAGAACGGGCCGCGTGCCCTCGATACCCGCGAAGACTGCGGTGCCGGGCGTGCCGAGATCGCGCTCGGACAGGAACAACTCAGAGGGGTTGGTGACCTCGCGCAGGCCGAGGCCCGTCATTTCGAACACCCCGATCTCGTCGGTCGGGCCGAAGCGGTTCTTCACCGCGCGCAGGATGCGGAATTGCTGCGAGCCTTCGCCCTCGAACGACATCACGGCATCGACCATGTGCTCGACCACGCGGGGACCGGCGATCTGGCCATCCTTGGTGACATGGCCGACCAGGATGATGGCGGCGCCGGTTTTCTTGGCAAAACGGATCAGCGCCTGCGCCGAGGCCCGCACCTGGGTCACGGTGCCGGGCGCCGATTCCACCGTGTCGGTCCACATGGTCTGGATCGAGTCGATCACGATCAGGCGGGGCACCGCGCCCTCCGACAGCGTCGAGACGATATCCTCGACCGAGGTCTCGGCGGCGAGCTGCACCGGAGCGTCCGACAGCCCGAGCCGTTCCGCGCGCAGGCGCACCTGCGCGACCGCCTCTTCGCCGGAGATGTAGACGACGCGGTGGCCGGCGCGTGCCAGCAGGCTGGTCGCCTGCGTCAGCAGCGTCGATTTGCCGATGCCGGGATCGCCGCCGACCAGCAGCACCGAGCCGCGGACGAAGCCGCCGCCGGTGACGCGGTCGAGCTCGGTCATCCCTGAGGACAGGCGCGGCGCGTCCGGGCTCTTGCCGGAAAGGCTCTCCAGCGCGAACGTCCGGCCCTTGCGCCTGGAGCGGATCGAGACCGGCACGCTGCCGCTGGTGTCCTCCTCGGCGAGCGTATTCCATTCGCCGCAGGACTCGCACTTGCCCTGCCAGCGGTTATAGGCCGCGCCGCAGTTCTGGCAGACGAAGGAAAGCGTGTTCTTGGCCATGGGTCGGGTGAGTCGAGGTTTCGGCTTGCTGATAGCACGGAATGGCGGGGCAATCGCCGCGCTTCGATGATCTCAGCGCGCACGCCAGATATACCTTTCATTAGCCCTGTACCGCCGTGGCCGGGTGGATTTTGCGAAGTGTTAGCGGACGCGGGTCCACGCTCGGAACCATCGGGGGGCGGCGACGAGACATGACGAGATTCCTGCGAATATTGCTCGCTGCGGGCATGGCCTGCGGCGTTTTCGCGTCCGCCGGCCCCAGCTTTGCCAAACCCCTCGAGATCGTCTTCGTCAATCCCGGCAAGACCGGCGAGGTCTTCTGGGACATGGTGGCGCAGAGCATGCAGGCCGCCGGCCGCAAGCTCGACGCGCAGGTCGAGGTGCTGACCAGCGAACGCAATTATCGCACTATGCAGGAGCTCGGCCTCGGCGTGCTGGCACGTCAGGACAAGCCCGATTTCCTCATCCTGTCGAACGAGGAATCCGCCGCCGTTCCGATCCTGGAGGCGGCCGAGGCTGCGGGCGTCAAGACCCTGCTGCTCTCGAACACGCTGATCGGCGAGGATGCGGCGCGTCTTGGACCGCCGCGGCAGAAGCTCAAGACCTGGCTCGGCGACATCACGACCGATCTTCAGACCGCGGGCGCGCGGATGGCCAACGCCCTGATCGCGGCGGCGCGTGCCGAGAAATGGCAGAGCGCGGACGGCAGGATCCATATTCTCGGCATCGGCGGCGACGAGATCACGCCCGCTTCGATCGCGCGCAACGCCGGTCTCAAGCTGGCGGTGGATGCCGCCCCTGACGTCGTGGTGGACCGGCTGCTGTTCGCCAACTGGACGCAGTCGGAGGCCGAGCGGGTCACCACGAACTATCTGGGCTGGGCCTCGCGCAAGGAGATCCGCCCCGCCGGCATCTGGGCCGGAAACGATCCGATGGCGCTCGGCGCGCTGCGCGCGGTGGTCGCCGCCGGCCTCGTGCCCGGCCGCGACATCCAGCTGGTCGGCCTCAACTGGTCGGAGGATGCGCTGCGCGAGATCAGGGCAGGCCGCCTGCTGCTGACCGACGGCGGGCATTTCCTGCTCGGCGGCTGGTCGATCGTCCTGCTGCGCGATTATGCCGATGGCTGCGATTTCGCGTCGGTCTCGCCCCGGGTCGAGGTCAAGACCTCCGCGATCACCCGGCAGAATCTCGGCTCGGTCGGTGACCTCATCAAGACGCGTGCGTTCGACCGGATCGACTTCGCGCGGTTCCGGGCGAAGGCGGGACGCTGCGGTCATTACGACTTCTCCCTCGATGCGCTGATTTCGTCCCTGCCGCTTCCCGAAGGCGCCGCCGACTGATGCGCAAGGATGAAGTGATGGGCGACGTTGAAAGCAACGAGCCGGCCGCGCCGCCGCGCTTGCGGTCGGTCGTTCGCGCCATGATCTGGGCCACCGTGCCCGTTCTGCTGCTGGTGCAATTGCTCGCTTCCGCCGGCGTCGAGGCTTCGAGCTTCTGGTCGCAGATCAGGCAGCTCGACGCCCGCATGGCCCGCGTCGCCGAGAGCCGGGCCGAGCTGATCGCCGAGCCGCTCTGGAAGATGCGCTACGATCAGGTCACTGGCGTGCTCAACGAGATCATGCACGACGAGACCATCGCGGCGGCGGCCGTCTATGACGATACGGGCGCGGCGATTGCCCGCGTGGCGGCGCGCCCCGAGGGCCGGGCGGTCGCGGAGGTCTCGCGTCCGATCCACTACAGCAACGGCAACATGGCCGTTGAGGCCGGTCGCATCGCGATCGCCTATTCCAATGCGGCGCTCTACGCGGACGCAGGCAGCCGGCTGGTGCTGCTGCTGGTCGTCGGCTTGCTCGCGACCTTTGCGACGCTGATCGCCATGCGGATCTCCGCCAACATCTTCATCGGCAGGCCGCTGGCCGCCATGATGTCGGCGATCCAGCGCAGCAAGCAGGATGGCCGGGCCTATCCGGCGGACGTCACATCCTCGAACGAATTCGGTCAGCTCGCGCGCGCCTTCAACGCCATGCAGCATACCACGTCAGGCGCGCTCGACCGGCTCGGACACATGGCCGCGCACGATCCGCTCACCGGGCTGCCCAACCGGCGCTCCCTGACCGAGCGTCTGGCCGTCGCGAGCCGCCATCGCGGCAGAGCGGACGCGCTGGTCGCGTTCTGCTTCATCGATCTCGACGACTTCAAGGGCATCAACGACACCTTCGGCCATGAGGCCGGTGACAAGCTCCTGGTTCAGATTTCCCAGCGTCTTCGGAGCGCGGTCGAAGCGCAGGATTGGGTCGCCCGGCTCGGCGGCGACGAATTCGTCGTCATCCGCCCCGAGGTGAGCAACGAGGCCTCGGCGCACGCATTCGCACAGCAGGTGCTGGCCGCCATTTCCGAGCCGATCCGGCTCCACGACAAGCAGGTGGTGCCGCGCGCCAGCATCGGCCTTGCCGTGCGCCACGCCGACGATCCGGAGCTGTCGCATCTGCCGACGCTGGCCGACATCGCGCTCTATCATGCCAAGAGCAAGGCGCCGGGCACGGTCGCCGTGCTGGATGAAGCGCTTCAGCGCGACTACCGCCGCCGCAGGGATCTCGAGCTCGCCATTCCCGCCGGCTTTGCCGAGGGACAGTTCGAGGTCTGGTACCAGAGCCAGGTCGACCTCGAAAGCCACGAGGTCGTCGGCCTGGAAGCCCTGATCCGCTGGCGTCATCCCGACCATGGCGTGATCGGTCCGGCCGAATTCCTGCCGCTGATCGAGCGCAGCGGCAACAATGGGCGGCTGACCCGCTACGTGCTGACCGACGCCTGCTGGGCGCTGCAACGCCTGGCCGCCGCCGGCCGGCCGCAGATCCGGATCGCGATCAATCTGCCGCCGTCCGAGCTCGCCGACCATTCGCTCGCCGCCGCGCTGCGCGCGACATGTGCACGCTTCGATGTTGCCGCCTCGCTGCTGGAGCTCGAGATCACCGAGGGCTCGCTGATCAACAACATCGCCAGCGCCGCCGAGACGCTGCATCGGCTGCGCCGCTTGGGTGCCACGATCGCGCTCGACGATTTCGGCACCGGCTACAGCTCGCTCGCGCATCTCAGGCGCTTCCCGCTCGACAAGGTCAAGATCGACAAGGCGTTCATCAGCGAGATTCCCGATAGCGCCGAAGACAAGGCCATCGTCGGCGTGATCGCATCGCTCGCCGGCACCCTGGGACTCACGCTGGTCGCCGAGGGCATCGAGCGCGCCGAACAGGCCGAGGCCATGCGCGAGATGGGGGTGAGGTTCGGGCAGGGCTATTTGTATCAGCGGCCGCAACCGCTCGACGCCGTGCTGCGATGGCTAAAGACGCAGCCGGCGGCCGAGAGCCGAATCCTCGCCGACAGCCCCTCGATCGCGCCCGAATTCGCCTGAGCGCGGGTCGCTACGTCTGCGTCGCGTTCCACAGCATGGAGAGCCCGGCCGCGATCATGATCGCGTCCATCAGCAGGCGGAACATGTCCGGCCTCAGGTGCAGCACGAAGCGCTTGGCGATGAAGGCGCCCGACATCAGCGAGGCGCCCGCGATCAGGCCCTTCATGAAGACCTCGCCGGTCAGCGCGCCGAAACGTTCGAAGGTCACCGACTTCGCGAAATAGAGACCGAGCGAGGAGGCGGCTTCGGTGGCGAGGAAGGCGCCTTTGGACAGGCCGTAGAACAGGAACAGCGGCACGCTGAGCGGGCCGGTCGAGACCACGATGCCGGTGAGATAGCCGATGACCGCGCCGCCGATCGCCAGATGCCAGAGATTGGCCTTCAAATCGTGCCGCGCCAGGAAGTGCCGGACCGGCACCATCGCGATCAGGAAGACGCCGATGGCCAGGTCCACGGCATGTGCGGGCAGCGCCAACAAGGTCCGCGCGCCGAGCACGGCGGCCGGAATGCCCGTGGCCGAATAGGCCGCGCAAGCCCGCCAATCGACTTCGCGCCACCAGGCCAGGATGCGCGAGAAGTTCGCCATCACGGACGCCACCGCCATGATCGGCACCGCCTCCTTCGGCCCATAGGCATAGACCAGCACCGGCATCAGCATGATCGACGAGCCGGTGCCGACGATGCCTGAGATGGTGCCGGCGACGAGCCCGACGCTGAGGACGAAGAGAAAGGCCAACACGGTCTCCACGAATCGGGAGAGTTTAGCCCCTGGCAGCGATACCGGCGATCCGCGCCGGGCGAGGGAACCTGTGCTGCGCATGCCGGTGTGAGCTCCGGCTCCGAGGCGTTCGATGCAAGCGGCTCCGCAGCGACAATTGCGCGTTGCGGCGACACGCCGTCACGGAGCATGGCCGCAAACGCCGCCGACAAAGGTGTTGCCGGTGAGGCTGATGAGCTCCGTCGCCATTCACGGGTCATCCTCTCCGGAAAGGGCGCGAGATTCCAGACGAAGGTGCCCGAGATCAATTTGGGTCTCTTCGGCGATGGAGTGGCTGAATTTCGGTCTGATCTTGCGGCGCGCTGTGCGAGTTGCCATCATCCATGCAAACCGCGATCATGATGCCGTGACCCTCACGTCTCTCAGATGCAACGTCCGCCGCCTTTACGAGGGTGCAACGTCGAGCGGCGTTCGCTTCCGCTATGCCCTGCTCGTCTTCGACATCGTGACGGTGCTGTTCATCATCGCAACCTCATTCCTGCAGCCCAGTGAGATCATTGAAACGCTCGATGTCCTGTTCGGCGTCATGCTACTTGCCGACTTCTCGGCTCGGCTCCTCGTCGATCGGCATCCGTTTCGAAAATTCGCTGAAATCGCAACGTGGGCCGACATGGTTGCGATCGTATCCTTCCTGGCGCCGCTTGCCGGCGAGGCGGGCGGTTTTCTCCGGATCCTGCGAACCTTGGGGCTGCTTCGTGACTACCAGATGCTGGTGAGGTTGCGCATCGATTCTCCGTTCTTTCGTCGCAACGAAGACGTCATCTTCGCCGTTACGAACCTGGCAGTCTTCATATTCGTCATGACCGGGATCGTTTACGAGACTCAGAAATTTCGCAACGACGAGATCCGGAACTATGCCGACGCCCTGTATTTCACCGTCACGGCACTGACGACGACCGGCTTTGGCGACATTACCCTGTCGGGCACGGTCGGTCGTTTGATAACCGTCGTGATCATGATTTTCGGCGTAACGCTGTTCTTCAATCTCGCCCGCGCGCTCCTCAGTCCCAACAAGGTGCGATTTCCGTGTCCGGCTTGCGGGCTCCAGAGGCATGACGCCGATGCGGTGCATTGCAAGGCCTGTGGAACTCTTCTCAACATTCCGGATGAAGGGGCAGTCTGAACAGCTCTCGCTGCTGGCGACGCCGCCAATGCGCGCTTGCTCGACGCTTTCGATCGGGATGCGGTGCCTGTAGACGTCATCGACGGAAGGAACTTGCGGTGAAGGTCACCGCAGCACCACCCATGCCGGTGCGTGATCGCTGGCACCTTCCTCGCCGCGGATCTTCTTGTCGACACCAGCCTTCGCCAACCGTGAAGCCAGGGCAGGGCTGAGCAGGAGATGATCGAGCCGCAGGCCCGCATCGCGCGGCCAGCGGTTCCGCTTGTAGTCCCAGAACGTGTAGATGCGCTGGCCCGGGTGCAGCTCGCGCACCGCGTCGCACCAGCCTTGTTCGACCAGCGACGCAAAGGCCGCGCGGCTCTTGGGCTGGACCAGCGCATCCTTGTCCCATGAGCGCGTCGGATAGATGTCGATCTCGGTCGGCGCGACGTTGTAGTCGCCGGCGAGCACGACGGGCAGATCCTGCTTGATGAAAGTGTTGGCGTGACGCCTCAGCCGCGCGAACCAGTCGAGCTTGTAGTCGAATTTCGGTCCCGGCTGCGGATTGCCGTTGGGCAGATAGATGCTGGTGACGATGATGCCGCGCACGGCGGCTTCGATGTAGCGGGCTTCGTGATCCCCGGGCTTTCCCGGCAGGCGGTCGCGGGTGAGAATGGGACCAGTGCCGCGGGCGAGGATGGCGACCCCGTTCCAGGTTTTTTGTCCGCGCCACACCGCGCCGTACCCGGCTTTTTCGATCGCGGCCGCCGGAAATTCGCCATCACTTGCCTTCAATTCCTGAAGCGCGACGACATCGGGCTTTGCCGCGCGCAGCCATGCCAACAGGTTGGGCAGGCGGCGGTTGACGTTGTTGATGTTGAATGTCGCGATCTTCATGTAGAGCTACCGGCTCCTGCCTTCCGTACCCGGAGACACAATGTCCAAGTTGAGCTTTGCCGCCATCGCCTTCGTCGTCGCGTTCTCCGGGGTCGCGGCACAGTCAGCCGAAACGCGCGGCGCGTGCAAGGCGGACTACGACAAATTCTGCGCCGGCATCGCGCCGGGCAGCGGCATCGTCGCCTGTCTCAACGCCAAGCGCGACCAGCTCAGCGCCACCTGCAAGACGGCGCTGGACAGCAGAAAGAAGAAATAATCCTCGTGTCCCGGACGCGCGGAGCGCGAGCCGGGACCCTGAGGGCGATACGGTACACTGTTGAGAGATGGGCCCCGGCTCTGCAGCGCATCGCTGAAGGAGCGCTGCACTGCGTCCGGGGCACGAGAGCGTCGCCTAACTCGGCAGCGGCGGCAACGCCGGCGGCTGCTCGATCGGCGGCGGGGTAGGCGGCTGCCCGGCGTTCGACGCGGGCTCCGGCTTCACCAGCGGCTCCTCGACATTGCCGCCCTTGTAGATGCGGGCATAGCGGTGGCCGAGGCTGGTCAGCACCTCATAGCCGATGGTGCCGAAATGATGCGCGAGCTCGTCGACGGTGATGCCCTCGCCGAGCAGCGTCACCATATGGCCCCGCCGCGCCGCGTTCGGCGGCAGATCGGTGATGTCGATCGCGATGAGATCCATGGAGATGCGTCCCGCGACCGGGCAGCGCTTGCCGGCGACGATGACCTCAGCGCCGCGGGTGCCGTCATTGGAGCTGGCGGCGCGGAAATAGCCGTCGGCATAACCGACTGCGATGATCGCGAGCTTGGTCGGCCGCCGCGCGGTCCAGGTGCCGCCATAGCCGACGCTCTCGCCGCGCTCGATGGTGCGGGTCTGCACGATGCGCGCCTTGAGGTCGACCACCTGCTGCATCGGATTGTCGGCCTCCGGCGTCGGGTTGACGCCGTAGAGGGCAGCCCCCGGCCGCACCAGGTCGAACTGGAAGGGCGCGCCCAGGAAGATACCGGAGGAATTGGCGAGCGCGGCCGGCACGCCGGCGAATTCGCTGGCGATGCTGCGGAAGGCGGCGAGCTGCCTGGCATTCACCGGGCTGTTGAGCTGCTCGGCCGAGACCAGATGGCTCATCACCAGCGTGATGCCGTGATCGCCGGCGTTGATGCGGGGGATGATGGCCTGCGCTTCGGACAGCGTCAGGCCGAGCCGGTTCATGCCGGTGTCGATGTGGATTGCAGCCCCTCCGTTCCAGCCGGTGCGGCGGCAGAACACGTCCCATTCGGCGAGCTCGTTGAGATCACCGATCACCGGGCGGCAATTGATCTTGGCGTAGTGCTCGCCGGTGTTCTGGAAATAGCCGCCGAGCACGTAGATGGTGGGCTCGGGAACGGCCGCGCGCACCTTGCGCGCTTCCTCGATGGTGGCGACGAAGAAGGTCTTGCAGCCGGCCTTGTTCAGGGCACGCGCGACCTGCTCGGCGCCGCAGCCATAGGCGTCGGCCTTGATCACCGCCGAGCATTCGGCCGGCACCGCCGTCTTCTCGAGCTTGCGCCAGTTGGCAATGACGGCGTCGAGATCGACGGTCAAGACGCCGCCATAGGCGGCGAGCGCGGCAGCCTGGTTGGCCTCGGCAGAGAGAAGGCCGGATTGCGGATGGGTTTTCGGGTCGGACGCCATTGTCATGGTGCCGTTTTACGCAAGAGACCCGCGCGGTTCAACCCAAGGAACCTAGTAGTCGCTGCTGCGGTCGGGCAATTGACCGTCATGCGCGAGGTCGCCGAAGCGGGTGACCGAGGCGTCGAAGTGCAGCTCGACCGTGCCGGTCGGACCGTGACGCTGCTTGCCGATGATGACTTCGGCGCGGCCGACCGTGCGCTCCATGTCGGCCTGCCATTTGGCGTGTTCCTCGGTGCCGGGGCGGGGCTCCTTCATGGCAAGGTAATATTCCTCGCGGAACACGAACAGCACGACGTCGGCGTCCTGCTCGATCGAACCGGATTCACGCAGGTCCGACAGCTGCGGCCGCTTGTCGTCGCGCGATTCGACCTGACGCGAGAGCTGCGACAGCGCGATGACGGGGACGTTGAGCTCCTTGGCCAGCGCCTTCAGGCTGGTCGTGATCTCCGTGATTTCCTGCACGCGATTATCGCTTCGCTTGCCTGAACCCGAGAGCAGCTGGATGTAGTCGATCACGAGCAGATCGAGGCCCTTCTGGCGCTTCAGCCGGCGCGCGCGCGCCATCAGCTGCGCGATCGACAGGCCGCCGGTGGCGTCGACATAGAAGGGCAGCGACTGCAGCTCGATCGAGACCTGGCGGATCTTCTCGAAATCGGCTTCCGTGATGCCGCCGCGGCGGATGTGGGAAGAGGGGATGCCGGTGCGCTCGGCGACGATACGCGTGGCGAGCTGGTCGGCCGACATTTCGCAGGAGAAGAAGCCGATCACGCCGCCGTTGGCGGCCTTCATGGTGCCGTCGGCCTGAAGCTCCGGCACATAGGCCTTGGCGACGTTGTAGGCGATGTTGGTGGCCAGCGACGTCTTGCCCATGCCGGGACGCCCCGCCACGATGATGAGGTCGGAGTGCTGCAGGCCGCCCATCTTGGTGTCGAGGTCGCGCAGGCCCGTGGAGATGCCCGACAGCTTGCCGTCGCGCTGGAATGCCTTGGCCGCGAGATCGACCGCGACCGTCAGCGCCTGCGAGAATTTCTGAAAGCCGCCGTCATAGCGGCCGGATTCGGCGAGTTCGTAAAGCTTGCGCTCGGCGTCCTCGATCTGCGCCCGCGGCTGGAAGTCGACCGGCGCGTCATAGGCGACGTTGACCATGTCTTCGCCGATGCCGATCAGGTCGCGCCGGAGCGACAGGTCGTAGACGGTGCGGCCGTAATCCTGGGCGTTGATGATGGTGGTCGCTTCGGCGGCAAGCCGCGCAAGATATTGCCCGATGGTCATGCCGCCGACATCGGTGTCGGCGGGCAGGAACGTCTTCAGCGTGACGGGCGTCGCGATCTTGCCCATCCGGATCAGGCTGCCGGCGGTCTCGAAGATGGTCTGGTGCAGCGGCTCGAAGAAATGCTTCGCCTCCAGGAAGTCGGAGACGCGGTAGAAGGCATCGTTGTTGACCAGGATCGCGCCCAGAAGGCTCTGTTCCGCCTCGATATTATGCGGCGCGCTCCGATAGGCGGGAGTTCCGGCATCGGGCGCGAGTTTGAGAACGTTCGAATCAGTCAGGGCCATGGTCGGACGTGCTTAGCAATTTTCTTGGGCGGATGCGGGGCCGGGATAAAGCGCCGCCTCGGTGCAAAGCGGAAGCGAAAGCTGGCCGCTATCAACCGCTCAGTGAAAGTGGTGGATGATTAGCAGTCGCGGCACGCGCCGCGCTTGACGGATTTTTGCGGAACCGGCTCCGCCTGACGCGGCTGCGACCGCGCCACGGAAAAATCCTGAAACCATGAACTTTATGGATTGGCGCGCAGACGTAACCAAGAGATGCGCGAAAAGGCGCATGCCGACGCGCTGTCGGCTCGGCTTCAGACCAGCAGGAGGTAGACCAGCGCAACCAGAGCCGCCCCGACGCCGGTCGCGATCAGGGCGTAATCGGTGCGGAGGTCGTCCTGCACGTCAAGCGAGGTTTGAGTCTCTTTGCTCATGGCGACGGTCTAGGCCAGGCCCGACCAGACTTATGTGAAGTGGATCACATCTCCCCGGATTCTTTCGGGGGTAGGACCGGAACAGGCGGACGGGACGGGAATTGTCTCCCGCGGTCCGTCAACAGGGAACGAGGCAAGCGATGCGGCCAGAACGGCAGCCCAACACTTGGCAGTCCCAGACTTGGCGGAGCGAGGCGGGCAGCCGGCTTTGGCTGTCGGGGCTGATTGCGGCCATGGAGCACGCTGAGCGGCCCGACGTGCGTCGCCAGCCGGTCGCCCCCGAAATCCTGCTCGACCTGCGGGCACAATTGGCGTTAACGGCCCTGGTCCGGTTCGCCCCAATTTCGACCCTGCGTCACTAGGATCTATTCACCAGCCAATTTGAGCCTCGGCCCGGCCACACCTTCGCGCGCCCGCAGCCGGGCTTCTTCGCGCGGCAAGTAGTCGCGGGTCATCGGCACCACGCCCTGGCGGCGCGTGAGCTGGATCTGGAAATTCATCATGGCTTGCTTGCGGAACGTCATCTCGCAGGCCGCCAGATAGAATTCCCACATCAGCGCGAAGCGCTCGTCGTAGAGCTGCACGGCTTCCTCCCGCCGCGCCATGAAACGTTCCCGCCAGGCTTTCAGCGTTTCCGCGTAGTGCAGACGCAGGATCTCGATATCGCAGACCAGCAGGCCGGCGCGCTCGATCGCCGGCAGCACTTCCGACAAGGCCGGGATGTAGCCGCCGGGGAAGATGTATTTGGCGATCCAGGGGTTGGTCGAGTCCGGGCCCTGCGAGCGGCCGATCGAATGCAGCAGCATGATGCCGTTCTCGCTGAGCAGCTCGGAGCAGCGCTGGAAATAGGTGTCGTAGAAGCCGGCGCCGACATGCTCGAACATGCCGACCGAGACGATGCGGTCGAACGGGCCTTCGGCGTCGCGATAGTCCTGGAGCAGAAATCTGGCCGAGCCGGACAGCCCCTTTTCGGCCGCGCGCGTATTGGCGATCTGCAATTGCTCGGTCGACAGCGTCACGCCGGTGACATCGGCGCCGGTGGTCTCGGCGAGATAAAGCCCGAGCCCGCCCCAGCCGGAGCCGATGTCGAGCACGCGCTGGCCGGGCCTGACGAGCAGCTTGGCGGCGATGTGCCGCTTCTTGGCGAGCTGCGCGTCGTCGAGCGTCGCCTCCGGCGTCTCGAAATAGGCACAGCTGTATTGCTTGTCGGCGTCCAGAAAGAGCGAATACAGTCGGGCGTCGAGATCGTAGTGATGCGCGACGTTCCGGCGGGCGCGCGAGGGCGGATTGAACTGCTTCAGGTGCCGCGTCAGGTAGCGTAGATGCCACCAGGGTCTTGCCCAGCGTGGCAATAGGTCGGGTTGATCGAGCAGGATCGCGAGGGCGTCAGCTATGGTGCCGCGTTCGACGACGAACTCGCCGTCCATATAGGCCTCGCCAAGCCCGAGCTCGGGATTGATGAGGATCTTCCGCTCCGCCTCGGCAGTGACGAAGCGCACCGCCACCGGCTCGCCGGTGCCGTCGCCGACGGTGAATTTCGATCCACTGGAGCCGGTCACCGTCATCGACCCGCGGCGGATGAATTGAGACAGGAAACTACGCAACAATCGGTCCATCGCCACCTTCCTCTCGAGCGAACCCCAAGAGACGCGACTAACCCGGCTTCATATCGGACGCTCAGGTCCCGCTCTGGTTCCTATGCGTTTGCATCCAAATCTAGGGAGGGCGGGCCGGCTGCGCTATTGCGCTGTATTCACAGCCGATATTCCAAAAGGGCTTAATCACGTCCTTGCGCGCCGAGCCTGCTTCCATTCGCGGCTCAATCGGATAAAAGGTGACCCCGCCGCCGCGCCGGAGGCCGGCTGCACCTCTCGGAAATTCAATGGAGATGATGGGAATGTCGAGCCGAGCGCTCAGCCTCGCGACGGTACTGCTTCTGATCGGCTTCGGCGCGACCGATGCCGTCTTTGCGCAGGCGACGAACCTCGAGGCCGGCAAAACCCCGTCCCAGCTTTTCGCCCAGACCTGCAATGCGTGCCACAAGAGCCCACGCGGGCTTCTGAAGTCCGTCGCGCCGGGTTCGCTGCCGGGCTTCCTGCGCCAGCACTACACCACGAGCTCGGACATGGCGGGCATTCTCGCCTCCTATCTCGTCTCCAACGGCGCCACCGACACGCGCTACCAGGCCAAGGACGGCAAGAAGGACGGCGCCAAGGAGAAGGACGCGAGCACCAATCCGGAGCCTCAGGGGCGTCGCCCGCGCGCCCAGGACGCCGCCCGGCCGGACGGCGAGGCTGCGCCAGCGGCCGAGGGCGCCCGCCAGAAGCGTGCGGCGCGGCCGGCCGAGGACGGCTCGAAGCCGGAGGAACAGGCTGCGCCCGAGGGACGCAAGGGCAAGCGCCGCGGCAAGCCCGGTCCCGAGGCGACGCCGAAGGTCGACGCCGGCGCGCCAGCCACTGAAGAGAAGAGCGAGCCCAAGCCGGAGACCAAGCCGGAGACCAAGCTCGACGCGGCCAAGCCTGACAGCGCCAAGGTCGAACCCCGCGGCAGCGAGACCCCGGCGCTGCGGCCCGATCCGGTCCCGCCGATAACGCCCGCAGCACCGGCGGCCGCGAAGCCTGCCGAGCCCAAACCGGCGGCGGAAGAGGCAGCTCCCAAGCCTGCCGCGCCGGCTGCGAGCTCTGAACCGGCGGCCAAGCCGCAGGAGCCGGCCCCGCCCGCGACCGCCGCAGCCCCGCCTGCCGCGCCGGCCGAGTCGTCCGGCCCACCAGCGCCACCGATCTCGCGCTAAGCCAGCCCGCTTCGCTCCACATGCCGAGGCCGCGTTCGTCGCGGCCTTTGCCTTGTATTGACCTGTTTAGAGCACTACTCTAGAGTTATACTCCAGGAGGCGTCGATGACGGCGAGCGTGCGAGACGACCTGTTGGCAGCCGGGCTGGCCGTGTTCGACCGCGTCGGCTTCGAAGCTGCGACCGTGGCCGCGATCCGCGCCCGCGCGCGCGCCTCCAACGGCAGCTTCTTTCACGCCTTCGGCTCGAAGAAGGAGCTTGCCGGTGCGCTGTTCCTGGAGGTCTTGCGGCACTATCACGCCGCGGTGCTGGCCGCGCTCGATCCTGTGCCCGATGCGGAGCAGGGCATCGATCGGCTGATCCGTGCACATCTTGACTGGGTCGTGACCAGCCGGCGCGAGGCGCGCTACCTGTTTGAGATTTCGCGCAGCGAGTGGGGCGAGGACGTCCGCGACGCTCAGCGCGCGCAGAATGCGCGCCTTGGCGACGGCATCGAGCGCTGGCGCGCGCCGCTGGTTGCCAACGGCGAGCTCCTGCCGATGACGCCGGCGATGTTCGTCAGCCAGCTCATCGGTCCGGCGCAGATTTTCTGCCGCGCCTTCCTGTCGGGACGCGACCGCGCCGATCCGCGCGTCGAGGCCGACACGCTGATCGCCTGCGCCATCCGTGCGCTACGGCCGCTCGATCGCGTCACCAAGCAATAAGGAGAGACTGCATGCGCGCCGAAGCAGATCCGGAATTCGCTCCAATTGCCGAGCACATCCATGCCAATGTCGGCCGGCAGGGCTTCATGAACCTGGTCGGCGCCGAGCTGTCGGAATTGACGCGCGGCACCTGCACGATTGCCGTGGATCGCCGGCCGGAGCTGCTGCAGCAGCACGGCTTCTTCCATGGCGGCGTCACCGCTTTCCTGGTCGACAACGCCACGACGATTGCAGCCGCCACCTCGCGTGGCCAGCCGGCGCTGACCGCGGAATACAAGCTCAACCTGTTGTCGCCCGCGGTCGGCGAGAAGCTGATCTGCCGTGCCCGGGTGATCAAGCCGGGCCGTCAGGTGTCGGTTGTTGCCGCCGACGTGTTCTGCGTCAGCGACGGCGTCGAGAAGCACACGGCAACGGCGCTGGCCTCGATCGCGATGTTGAGCGAGGACGTTGCCGCCAAAACGAAAAGCCCGGCCGCCTGAGGCAGCCGGGCTTTCTTGTTCGTCATTCCGGGATGGCGCGCAAGCGCCAGGCCCGGAATCTCGAGGTTCCGGGTTCGGTCCTGCGGACCGCCCCGGAACGACATGCTTCGCTTACTTCTCTTCCGCGGCCGGTGCCGGCTCGACCTCGTCGTGCTCGGCTTCCGGATCGAAGAATTCGCCGGCGGCGGCGATCGCCTCGGCGGCCGCGTCGCGGTCTTCGTTGCGGGTCGAGATGTCCTCGCCGCGGTTGATGCGCTCGGCCTCGTCCTGGCTGCGCGCAACCGTGACGGTGATCTCGACCTCGACCTCGGGGTGAACGGCAACGATGACCGTGTGCTTGCCGATGGTCTTGATCGGCGCGTCGAGCTGCACTTGCGGACGGTCGAGGTGGACGCCGTCGGCCTCGAACGCCATGACGATGTCGCGCACCGTGACCGAGCCGAACAGCTGGCCGGCTTCGGAAGCCTGGCGGATCACGATGATGTTCTTGTCCTTGATCTTCTCGGCGACCTTGGAGGCTTCGCCCTTGGCCTGGAGGTTGCGGGCCTCGAGCTCGGCCTTCATGCCGTCATACTTGGCACGGTTGTCGGCGGTGGCACGCAGCGCCTTGCCGCGCTTGAGCAGGAAATTGCGGGCGTAGCCGTCGCGAACCTTCACGACTTCGCCCATCTGGCCGAGCTTGTTGACGCGTTCCAGCAAAATGACTTCCATATTCGTTCTCCTTTTGAAGTGCTCTCTTGGGTTTCGATTTTCGGGGTTGAACTCAAGGGGTCGGCAGCGGCGGCGGCTGCCGGCTGCGCAGGAAGCGTTCGCGGAAGCCGAACATGGCATCCGCAAGGCCGAGGATCACCATCGCGATCACGGGCCATCCGAACACGACCACGACGGCGTAGGTCGAGCCGAGCCAGAACGTGCGGCTCTTCAGCGCCAGCGTGAGGGTGTGCAGCACGGCGAAGCCGGTCAGCGCATAGCCCATCATCAGCGCCGCCGCGGTGATCTGGGCGACGATCGCGAGCAGCCCGCCGGTGAAGCAGAAGGCGAGTGCGACGCAGAGCGCCACCAGAGTCATCGGCGGCAGCTCTGCCGTCTTGATGTCCGGCCACGGGCGCCGCAGCCGGCCCGACGTCGCGGTGATCTTGGCGCTGAGCCAGAGGTTGAGGGTCAGCGTCATCATCGCGATGATGGTGGCGCCGGCCGGTGCGATGCGCACCAGCGCGTCGACGAACTGACCGACTTCGCCGGAGCTTTGCGGGTCGGTGGCGCGGAGGAGGCGCATCAGGCCGCGCCGCAGCGTGCCGAGGATGGTGTCGGCATCGGTCCCGAGCGTGAGCAGGGCAGCCATCGTGGTCAGGGCGGCGAAGCCGGCGAGCCACAGCAGGATGCGGCCGACCGGATACCATTCGAGCTCAGGTGCGGCGGCTGGTTCGGCGGCAGCGTTCGGCGCGACAGCTCCCACGGGACGGCTGAGCAGGGCGAGATGGCCGAGCCACCAGGCCGGCAGTGCGACGGTGAGGGCGAATGCAATGCAATAGGGCAGGCCGAACAGGGCACCGAGGCCGATCGCAGCAGCGATACCGCCGAGACTGGCGCAAAGCGGTCCCCAGCCGATCGCGGCGACCATCAAAGGGAGCGGTGCGAGATAGAACAGGACGAGCGAGATCAGCGCGCCCGAAATGATCGAGGCGAACATCAGGGCCGACGCAGCGCCGGCGATCAGGGCTATCAGCACAAATGCAATCATCAGCTGTCCCGCTCCCTTCGAGCGGTTAGAGGCAGTTCGCCCCAACCATCGGCGACCGGACGACCCGGAAGCCTTATGAGATCGAAAAGTTGCGACCGGCGGCTCAGGCCGCCGGCCGAATTGGTCGTCTTAGCGAATGACGTAGGGCAGCAGGCCCAGGAACCGCGCGCGCTTGATGGCGCGGGCGAGCTCACGCTGCTTCTTCGCGGACACCGCCGTGATGCGGCTCGGCACGATCTTGCCGCGCTCGGAGACGTAACGCATCAGGAGCTTGGAGTCCTTGTAGTCGATCTTCGGAGCATTGGCGCCCGTGAACGGGCAGCTCTTGCGACGACGGAAAAACGGACGGCGTGCACCAGCTTCAGCCATTGTTCTTACTCCCCATCCGTCGTGGTTTCAGCTTCTTCGCGCGGACGGCGCGGGCCGCGGTCGCCGCGGAAGCCACCACCGTCGCGATCGCCGCCACGGAAACCGCCCTCGCGGTCGCCACGGAAGCCGCCTTCGCGCTCGCCGCGGAAGCCGCCGCCACGGTCGTCACGCTCGCGGTCGCGGTCGGCCTTGCGCATCATCGCGGACGGGCCTTCCTCGAGCTCCTCGACGCGGACGCTGAGATAGCGGATCACGTCTTCGCTGATGCGCTCCTGGCGCTCGATCTCGGCGATCGCCGCGGACGGCGCGTCGATGTTGAGCAGCACGAAGTGCGCCTTGCGGTTCTTGTTCATGCGGTAGGTGAGGGAGCGCACGCCCCAATTCTCGGTCTTGGTGACCTTGCCGCCGAGACCCTCGACGATCCCGGTCATCTGCGCAGTCAGCTCTTCGACCTGCTGCGTGCTCGCGTCCTGACGCGCGAGAAAAACATGCTCATAAAGAGCCATGGTGGTCCTTTCCTCATGTTGGCGCATCGCCCGGCGTCAAGCCCTTAAGAGGCCTTCGGAAAGGACTCTGGGATTAAGCTCAGAAGGCGGAAACACGGGACGACGGGCCGACTGGCCCTGCCACACCAAAATCACGAATGATTTGCTGAGACCGTCCGTTCAGCTCCCGGCCGGGGTCTGCGGATGCGCGCCTTATACGGATTTTGGCCGACTTGGCAAGGTTTGAGCGTCTCTCTTTCGGCCGAAGCGACGGTGGGCAGGGCGGCCCATCCACCCTCCCGTACCGGCTTGACGTATTTGTTTGTATGTCATACAAAGAACGGGTCGGGAGGAATTGATGGCGGGTGAATCGATTCAGGCTCCGTTCGAAGCGTCGGCGGGCGATCCGAAGCACGCCGCGCGCGCCACACGATCGGCCGGCCGCAAGATGCGCTCGCTGCTGCTGGATGCGGCCAGTCCGCTGTTCCGGGAGCGCGGGCTGTCGGGCACGGCGATCACCGACATCGCGGCCGCGGCGGACGCATTCCCGAGCCAGATCACCTATTACTTCCGCACCAAGGAGGCGCTGTTCGTCGAATGCGCCTGCCGCGAGCTGCTGTATCTGGCGCGTGCGACCGAGCAGGCGGCGCTGAAGGCGCGGACGCCGCGAGACTACACGCATGCGCTGGCGCAGACCGTGACGGCGAGCGATTCCGTCGCTTTCTTCGCCGAGGCGCTGACATTGACGCGGCGCCGCCAGGATCTCGCGCCGCTCGTGGAGCGCACCATCGAGCGCCTGCACGGCGAAGGCGCGCGCGCCTATGCGAGCCAGGTGGCACGGCACGGCTGGCGCTCGCTGCGGGCGCCCGACGAAAGCTCGCGGCGTTTCTGGGCCGTCGCCATCGGCGTCATTCTCGAAGGCTATGCGATGGGCCGCTCGCCCGAGGAGCTCTGCGCCGAGATGCTGCGGGTGCTCGGCGAGCAGGCGAAATCCACCGACACGGCGCGCCTGCGCCTTGTCGAGGCGCGTGACGCAACGACCACGCCGGACGAGGAGGGTTAGGCCATGACCGCGCTTCGCATGCGTGCCCGCGATTTCCTGACCGACGACCAACTTGCCGACGTGCGCCGGCGAGTAACCTGGAAAGGCGTTGCGCTGATCGCGCACGCCTGGGCGCTGATCGTTGGCGCGATTGCCTTGGTCGCATGGTGGCCCAATCCGGTCACCTATGTCCTCGCCGTCGCGATCATCGGCTCGCGGCAGCTGGGCCTCGCGATCCTGATGCACGACGGCGCGCATGGCTGCCTGTCCGCCGACGAGAAGACCAATCTGACCCTGAGCCAGTGGTTGTGTGCTTATCCGCTGTTTGCGGAGACGCGCAGCTACCGGCGTTACCACCT
The DNA here is from genome assembly GCF_003957705.1 of Bradyrhizobium sp. LVM 105. NCBI lineage: Bacteria > Pseudomonadati > Pseudomonadota > Alphaproteobacteria > Hyphomicrobiales > Nitrobacteraceae > Bradyrhizobium > Bradyrhizobium sp. LVM 105. The sequence continues at coordinate 543,023 of NZ_QZMV01000005.1, forward strand.
CCAGCACCATGCGCGCACGCAGCAGGAGGACGATCCCGATCTCGTGCTGTCGGCGCCGTTTCCGATCACGAAGCTTAGCTATCGCCGCAAGTTCATGCGCGACATCACCGGACAGACTGGCTACCAGCAGCGCAAGGCGCAGTTGCTCAACGCGCTCGGCGCGAAGGACTGGCCGTGGCGTCAGCGCCTGGCGCATTTCTGGGACAAGCTCGGTCCGCAATGCATCGTCAATGCAGTGATGTTTGCCGCGTGCGCGGCGGTCGGCGTATGGTGGGCCTATCCGCTGTTATGGCTGGTGCCGCTGCTGACCTGGATGATGGTCATCACCCGAATCCGCAACATCGCCGAGCACGCCGTCGTCCCCGACAGCAGCGATCCCTTGCGCAACACCCGCACCACGCATGCCAATTTTCTCGAGCGGCTGTTCATCGCGCCGTACTACGTGAACTATCACCTCGAGCATCATCTGCTGTTCTACGTGCCCTGCTACAATCTGCCGAAGGTGCATCGGCTGCTGAGCGCGAGCCGTTATGCCGGCCGCATGGAGGTGCAGCCGGGCTATGCCGCGGTGCTGCGGCTGGCGACGGCGAAGCCCGATCGGGATGACCGCCGGGGCGAACTGGTGAACAGCGCGCGCCGTGCGCGGGCGGGCGCGAAGGTCGATGCCAATCAGACCGCCGGCGGGTTCTGAGCCTGCGTATCCCCAGTTGAATGCCCGCCGGGGTTCCCATCGCGGCTTGACAGTCCGGCCCCGGACAGTGTCTACGGCCCCCTTTGGAGCGAGATCCGGAACCATGGCCCAAGGCCGCGCGTAATCGGCTGCCGGTTCTCAAGCGGGATCGTGTCCGACAAGCAGGGAGCGCCGATGACGGCAGCATTCACATTTCCGGGGCAGGGGTCCCAGGCGGTCGGCATGGGCAAGGCCCTGGCCGACGCCTTTCCGGCGGCGCGCGCCGTGTTCGACGAGGTCGATGCTGCGCTTTCCGAGAAGCTGACGGCCATCATCTGGGATGGTCCGGCCGAGACCCTCCAGCTCACCGAAAACGCCCAGCCGGCGCTGATGGCGGTGTCCATCGCCACCCTGCGCGTGCTGGAGGCCGAGGCCGGATTTTCCGTGGGACGAGACGCGGCCTTCGTCGCCGGCCACTCTCTGGGAGAATATTCGGCGCTCGCTGCGGCCGGCAGCCTGACGGTGTCGGATACCGCCCGCCTGCTGCGCACCCGCGGTCTCGCAATGCAAAAGGCCGTCCCGGTCGGTGCCGGCGCAATGGCCGCGCTGCTCGGGCTCGACTACGAGGCCGCCATGGCGGTGGCCAATGAGGCGGCGCAGGGGCAGGTCTGCCAGGCTGCCAACGACAATGGCGGCGGGCAGGTGGTCGTCTCAGGCGACAAGGCCGCGGTCGATCGCGCCGTCGAGATCGCCAAGACCAAGGGTGCCAAGCGCGCGATGCTGCTGCCGGTGTCCGCCCCGTTCCATTGCAAGCTGATGCAGCCCGCCGCCGATGCCATGGCGGAGGCGCTGTCGAAAGTCACGATCAAGGCGCCGGCCGCGCCGCTGGTGTCGAACGTGCTGGCAAGCGCCATCACCGATCCCGACGAGATCCGCCGCCGCCTGGTCGAGCAGGTCACCGGAACGGTGCGCTGGCGCGAGTCGGTCGCCTATATGGCAGGGCAGGGCGTCACCCGATTCTTCGAGATCGGCGCCGGCAAGGTGCTGACCGGTCTCGTCAAGCGCATCGCGGACGGTGCCGTCGGCGTTGCTGTCGGCGGTCCCAATGACATTGCCGCCGCCAAGGACGCCTTAAAGGACGCCTTGGCCGCCGCCAAGCAGGGTTGAGGAGTTATCGATGTTCGATCTGACTGGCAAAAAGGCGCTCGTCACCGGCGCCACCGGCGGCATCGGCGGCGCGATCGCGCAGGCCCTGCATGCGCAGGGCGCGACCGTCGCGATCTCAGGGACGCGCAAGGAAGTGCTGGATGAGCTTGCTGGCAAGCTCGGCGAGCGCGTCTTTGTATTGCCCTGCAATCTCTCCAAGGCCGACGAGGTCGAGGCGCTGGTGCCCGCTGCGGAAGCCGCGATGGGCCAGGTCGACATCCTCATCGCCAATGCCGGCATCACCCGTGACAATCTCTTCGTGCAGCTCCGTGACGAGGATTGGGAGGAGGTCATCAACGTCAATCTGACCGCGACCTTCCGCCTCGCGCGTGCCGCCACCAAGCTGATGATGCGCAAGCGCTTCGGTCGCATCATCGCCATCACCTCGGTGGTCGGCGTCACCGGCAATCCCGGACAGGGTAACTACACCGCCTCGAAGGCGGGCCTGATCGGCATGATCAAGACGCTGGGCGCCGAATACGCCAAGCGCGGCGTGACCGCGAACTGCATCGCGCCGGGCTTCATCAAGACGCCGATGACCGACGCGCTCAACGACAAGCAGCGCGAAACGATTCTGACCAAGGTTCCGGCTGCCCGTCTGGGGACGCCCGAGGACATCGCGGCGGCCGCCGTGTACCTGAGCTCGAACGAAGCAGCCTACGTCACCGGCCAGACCATCCACGTCAACGGCGGCATGGCCATGATCTGAGGCCTTCATTCCGCACTGCCCGCATCGGCGGCGCGGGATGCGGCATACGGCCGTTTCCGGAGCGAAATGAGGCTTGTAGTCAAGGCAATTGAAGTGTGATAACCGGACCTTCAACGGATGGGCAAAGAACGCCATTGCAGGTTTTTGAAACCCTGTATATTGGCGATGCGGAGCCTTGGCCGTCGTTCGCCGGGCCCTGTATCGGTTAGGATGGGGCCAAATCAAAGTTCGTAAGCGAAGGCAAGTAACACGACCACGACGGCTCGTATCGTCCCGGGGGGTCGGGTCTACAGGGAACAACACGAGGTTAAGCAATGAGTGACATTGGCGAGCGGGTTAAGAAGATCGTGGTCGAACACCTTGGTGTTGAACCCGAGAAGGTTGTCGACAACGCGAGCTTCATCGACGACCTCGGCGCCGACAGTCTGGACACCGTCGAGCTGGTGATGGCGTTCGAAGAGGAATTCGGTTGCGAGATTCCGGACGACGCCGCGGAAACGATTCTCACCGTCGGCGATGCCACGAAGTTTCTCGAGAAGAACGCGAAGAGCTAACGCTCTTCATTTTCGCGGGGACAACATTGAAACCGGACGGGCCGCTTCGCAGCGGTCAGCCGGTTTCTTGTTATTGGCCGTGAATCTTTCGATGCGGAGTTTTCGGACATGAGGCGGGTTGTCGTTACTGGTCTCGGCATGGTGTCGCCGCTCGGCTGCGGCGTCGAACCGACCTGGAAACGCATCCTCAACGGCGAAAGCGGCGCGCGCCTGATCGAGAGCTTCGACGTCTCCGATCTTCAGACAAAATACGCCTGCACCGTCGTACGCGGCGACGGCACCAACGGCACCTTCAATCCCGACAAGTGGATGGAGCCGAAGGACCAGCGCAAGGTCGACGACTTCATCATCTTCGGCATGGCCGCGGCCGGCCAAGCGCTCGACGACGCCAACTGGCACCCCGAGTCGGAAGAGGACAAGTGCGCGACCGGAACCATGATCGGATCCGGCATCGGCGGCCTCAGCGGCATCGCCGACACTGCGATTCTCCTGAAGGAGCGCGGACCGCGCCGGGTGTCGCCGTTCTTCATTCCGGGCCGCCTGATCAATCTCGCCTCCGGCTACGTCTCGATCGCACACGGGCTGAAGGGGCCGAACCATTCGGTGGTGACGGCCTGCTCGACCGGCGCGCACGCGGTCGGCGATGCCGCCCGCCTGATCGCGCTGGGTGATGCCGATGTGATGGTCGCAGGCGGCGCCGAGTCGCCGATCAGCCGCATCGGTATCGCCGGCTTCAACGCCGCGCGCGCGCTTTCGACCGGCTTCAATGAGACACCCGCGAGGGCCTCGCGTCCCTACGACAAGGACCGCGACGGCTTCGTGATGGGCGAGGGCGCCGGCGTCCTGGTGCTGGAAGAGCTCGAGCATGCGAGGCGCCGCGGCGCGAAGATCTATGCCGAGGTGATCGGCTACGGTCTGTCGGGGGATGCCTATCACATTACCTCGCCGTCGCCCGACGGCGATGGCGGTTTCCGCAGCATGGCGGCGGCGCTCAAGCGCGCCGGCCTGACCGCATCCGATCTCGACTACATCAACGCGCACGGCACCTCGACGCCGCTCGGCGACGAGATCGAGCTCGGTGCCGTCGAGCGTCTGCTCGGCAATGCCGCCTCCAAGGTCGCGATGTCCTCGACCAAATCGTCGACCGGTCATCTGCTCGGCGCGGCCGGCGCGATCGAAGCGATCTTCGCCATCCTCGCGATTCGCGATAATGTCGTGCCGCCGACGATCAACCTCGACAATCCGTCGGTGGAGACCGCGATCGACCTCGTGCCGCACATTGCGAAGAAGCGGGAGGTCAATGTCGCCTTGTCGAACTCGTTTGGTTTTGGCGGTACCAATGCGTCGGTGATCGTCCGACGTTTGGCCGATTAGTTTGCGTTTGATACGAATCCACCGTTTTGCCGTAATCGGCGATAGTCATGGAAGTGGGCGTGCATTTGGCCCGGCAAGCGATTGTCGGGCCGCTATTGAACCGGTAGGATTCAGGTTGTTTCTATGAGTGAAAGGCCGCCCATTTCGCCGCGGAGTCCGCGGGCCGCACTCGAGCCCGAGCAGCTCCCGCCGCCGCCGAAGCGATCGGAACGCGCCCGCAATCCCTTCGTGGTGGTCGGCAACGCCATCATCACCCTTCTGCTGATCGCCATGCTCGGCGCCGGCGGCGTCTATTATTACGGCCGGCAGGTGCTCGAGGCGCCCGGGCCGCTGAAGGACGACAAGATCGTCAACATCCCGCAGCGCGCCGGCAAGCGCGATATCGCCGAGACGCTGAACCGGGAAGGCGTGACCGACATCAATCCCTGGGTGTTCATCGCCAGCGTTGCCGCGTTGAAGGCGAGTTCGGACCTCAAGCCGGGTGAATATTCGTTCCAGAAGAACGCTTCGCTCCGCGACGTCATTGCCACCATCGTCGAGGGCAAGGTGGTGCAGCATGCCGTGACGATTCCGGAGGGCCTGACCTCCGAGCAGATCGTGGCGCGACTGTCCGACAACGACATCTTCACCGGCAGCGTGCGCGAGCTGCCGCGCGAAGGCACGCTGCTGCCGGAGACCTACAAGTTCCCGCGCGGCACGCCGCGCGAGCAGGTGGTCCAGCGCATGCAGCAGGCGCACAAGCGCGTGCTCGCCGAGATCTGGGAGCGTCGCAATCAGGACATTCCGGTCAAGACGCCGGAGCAGCTGGTGACGCTGGCTTCGATCGTGGAGAAGGAGACCGGTAAGCCCGACGAGCGCAGCCGCGTCGCCGCTGTGTTCGTCAATCGCCTGAAGCAGCGGATCAAGCTGCAGTCCGATCCGACCATCATCTACGGCCTGGTCGGCGGCAAGGGCACGCTGGGCCGCCCGATCAAGCGCAGCGAGATCACGCAGCCCTCGCCCTACAACACCTATGTGATCGAGGGCCTGCCGCCGGGGCCGATCTCCAACCCCGGCCGCGCCTCGCTGGAGGCCGCCGCCAATCCGGCCCGCACCCGCGACCTCTATTTCGTCGCCGACGGCACCGGCGGGCACGCCTTTACCGAGACCTACGACGCGCACCAGAAGAACGTGGCCAAGCTGCGCGCGATGGAAAAGCAGATCCAGAACGACACGGTCGAGCCGGCCGAGGATGCATCGCCGCCCGCCGCCGCTGCGCCCGGGGCCGGCGATACGCCGACGGCGACCACGCCGGCGCGGCCCAATCAGCAGAAAAAGCCGCCGGCGGCACGCCCGGCAGCTCCGGCACCGGCGCGGCAGGGCGCGGTGCAGCCGTCGCCGCCGGTGGTCCAGCGCTAGGTCCGTCGCACAGCTGCTGCGGACTTTGCGGATTCCACATTCCTGCAAGATAGTCTTAAGATTCGCGTGGCCTGATGCCGCGCGAATCCCGTGTTTCTGGAGAATCTGACCTGATGGCGCTGTCGTCCATGACCGGCTTTGCGAGATGCCACGGCGCAAGCGGGCCGTACACGTTCGAGTGGGAATTGAAGTCCGTCAACGCCAAGGGCTTTGACCTCAGGGTGCGGCTGCCGCAGGGCTTCGACGAGCTCGAGGCCCACGCCAAGAAGCGCGCCGGCGAGCTTTTGTCGCGCGGCACCGTCTACGCCAATCTCAACGTCAAGCGCGCCAACGCCGCCGCCTCGGTCCGCGTCAACGAGGACGTGCTCAACGCCGTCCTGAAGGCGGCCGCCATGATCGCCGGCAAGGTCGACGCGGTCGCGCCGAGCATCGATGGCCTGCTCGCCATCAAGGGCGTCGTCGAGGTCGCCGAGCCCGAGGGTGACGAGGAGGAGGACAAGGCCGCGCGTGCCGCTGCCGCCGAGGCCTTCGACAAGGCGCTCGACGAGCTCGTCGCGATGCGCAAGCGCGAGGGCACGTCGCTCGGGCAGATCCTGGCGCAGCGCGTGGACGAGATCGAGCAACTGGCGAAGAAGGCCGAAGCTTCGCCCGGTCGCAAGCCGGAGGCGATCAAGGCGAGGCTCGCCGAGCAGATCGCTGCGCTGCTCGACACCTCCGACCGGTTCGATTCCGACCGTCTGATGCAGGAGGCGATCCTGATCGCCACCAAGGCCGACATTCGCGAGGAGCTCGACCGCATCGCATCCCACATCGCCCAGGCGCGCGAGCTGATCGGCAAGGGCGGCCCGATCGGCCGCAAGCTCGACTTCCTGGCGCAGGAGTTTCACCGCGAGGTCAACACCTGCTGCTCGAAGTCGAACGACATCGAGCTGACCAATACGGGACTGGCCATGAAGAACGTGGTCGAGCAGTTCCGCGAGCAGGTCCAGAATCTGGAGTGATCGATGACGACGGGCGATCACGGAACTGACGGTGTCGAGCGGCGCGGCTTGATGTTCGTGCTGTCCTCACCCTCGGGCGCGGGCAAGACCACGCTGTCGCGGATGTTGCTCGACCGAGAGCCCGGCCTGAAGATGTCGGTGTCGGCGACCACGCGCGCGAAGCGACCCGGGGAGATCGAGGGTCGTGATTACTTTTTCGTGGACAAGTCGCGCTTCGAAGCGATGGTAAAGGGCGACGAGTTGCTCGAATGGGCCACCGTGTTCGACAATCTCTACGGCACGCCGCGTGCTCCGGTGGAGGCGGCACTGTCTGCCGGAAAGGATGTGCTGTTCGACATCGACTGGCAGGGCACACAGCAACTGCATCAGAAAGCCAGCTCCGACGTCGTCCGCGTCTTCATCCTGCCGCCCTCAGCGGCCGATCTCGAAAAGCGCCTGCATTCGCGCGCGCAGGATTCCGACGAGGTGATCCGCAAGCGCATGAGCCGCGCCAGCCACGAGATGAGCCACTGGGCCGAGTACGACTACATCGTCATCAACCACGATGTCGATGAGGCCTTCGCCGAGGTGCAGTCGATCCTGAAGGCCGAGCGCCTCAAGCGCGAGCGGCGGATTGGCCTCGTTGGTTTCGTGCGAGGTTTGCAAGGGCAGCTTCAGGGCTAGGCTCCCGCAACCGCGGCCCTTGCTTCGCCAGCCGTTCCAGCATCGCGGTGATCACGTCGACGTCGACGGCATCCTCGGTCTGCACATCTTCATTGCGATCGACCTCGTCGCGCGCAGCGGGCTTCTTGTCCTCGGTCTTCTTGGCCGCGAGCCGGGGCGCGGCTTCGATCGCGAACGCTCCGTGGAAGATGTCGGCCTTGTCGAGCTCTGCGGCCTTGCTGCGGACGGAGGCGGATTGGGCGGCGATCACGGAGATCTCCCTGGTGAATGCTGCGAGCTGCGCGGTCTGCGGTCGTGCTTCGTCGAAGTCGACCGGGCTCGGCTGCGTGCGCGGCGCGACGGCCGGCGTCGCACCGAGCCATGGCGCGCGGCTTCCGTCATGGTTCTGCGGCGTATCGTCCCAATGCCTGCGGCGGTTGGCGGCCCGGACGCGGACGCCTCCGCCGGCGAAGCGGTAGACGAGGCTGGCGAGGATCCCTGCGAGCGCTAGCGCGCCGCCGATCACCAGCAGCAGCATCTGCACCGAGCCGGCCGGCTTGTCGGTCGTGCCGTCCGTTGCGGCGGCCGGGACCGGAGCCGGGGATTTTGACGGCTTTGCGCTCGGCTGCGCGGCTGCTGCGACCGCGGTCGGCGCGGGCTGCGGCGCTGGAGCGGTGGCCGCCGCTGGGACATCGGGCCACGCCGTGGCGGCGGGAGCTTGCTGCGCGCTGTTGTCAACCTGGTCCGCAGGTTGTTGTGCCGGCGTTGTTGCGGCCGGCGTGATTGCGTTCGGCGCCTTGGCGGCCGCACCACTCCGCGAGCCTACATATTCGGCACGCGCGTTCTGCACGGTCTGTTGCGGCGCTGTTGAATCCGGTGGCGTGTCCGCGGTGGCTTGCGTGGTGGCCTGCGCGGTCTGCACGGCCTTCGCGCTGTCCTTGTCGCCGGCGGCGCGCAAATACCAGCATTGCCGCTTGGTCGTGCGGTCGAGGCGATAGTACCAGTGCTGTCCCTGTGGCGCGGTGCCCTTCGGCGAGGCGAGGCAGTCGGCGGCCGCATTGGCGGTGCTCGATGCGTTCGGCGCGTTCTGCGACACGGCGGCCAGTGGCAGGCCGGCAATAATGCTGCCGACCAGCGCGGATACGAATTTTGCGGTGCGGTTGCCCATCCTGGTCTCCCGGTTACGCATGACGCAACTCTTAACCAGCCCTTTGTCATCAAAGACTTGGGTGGCAATGAGCCGCAAATCCGGAGAGGATGTGGCTTGAATCGGGCCTGCGGGGCGTTCGTTCCGCCGGAAAATCGGGCGTCTTGCCGCCGTTATTGTTTCGCCGAACTCCAGGTTCCGCCGCAGCCGTCGGATCGGCGCCAGGTTCCGGAACCGCCGCGCGCGCCGAGGCGTCCGGAGCTGGTGAAGGTCACGCCGTCGCCTTGACCGACCGTGCTGACCGCGCCGCTCGGGCTGACGGTGCCCGTAACGCCCTGGCCGATGACCTTGCCCGAGGAGACCACGACCGCGCCGGACGTGGTGCCGCCGCAGCCGACGCTGGTCACCACCCAGGCGCCGTCAAAGCCACCGCCGCCGCCACCTCCGCCGCCGCTGCGCCGCGACGACGAGCGCGGCTCCTCGGCGGCCGGCTTGCTTCGCCGCGCCGAGGGCGCGGGCTCCGTCGAGCGGTCCGAACGCGAGCCGGACAGCGACTTCTCGTCATTGCCGATCGATCCCCCGGCGCTGCCGGATTGCGCGAAGGCGGCAGGCGAGGCGAGGGCCGCGGTGAGGAGGACGATGAGGGTGGTTGGATGGGAGACGGCATGGAGCATGATCAAAAAATCCAAAATGAAAAAGGGATCAACGGCCGGAGCCGTCCGCGCAGACGGATCCGATAATGCGGCAAGCTCTGCCAGCCTTGCCGCATTCGTCAAGCGCGGCGTCCCGGGCGCGCTGCACGCCCTCGCGCTGGACCAGCGACCAGGACTTGTCGGAGATCGCGAACGCGCCGCAGCTTCTGCCGTAGAACGAAAGCTCGATCGGGCATTTGGCACCTGCGCAATTGCCGCGGGCGTCCGCTACCGCCGCGCGCCGCGAGGCGTGGTTCCACGAGATGCCCCATTTGCTGCTGTCGGGCCCGTAGACGATTGAGCCCCAGGGCCTGAGATCCTCCATCTTGCGCAGCCGCAGCAGCAGGCCCTCGGTGGCTTCGCCTGTCGGCGCCACGGCGATGCGCTGTTGCAGCTTCGTGATGGCGCGCGTCAGGCCGTCGGACGTGTCAGGATCGAAATTGAGCTCGTAGAGCCGTTCGCTGAGCTCACTGAGCAGCGCCGCATCGCGCAAGGGGACGCGGTCGGGATCGGCGCGCAAACGTCCGGCAGGCGAGGGATCGGGTTGCATCGCCGCGACCGGCGGCGGCGCAGCTTGCGTGGGCGGCACGAAGTAGAACGTGCCGTCGATCGGCGAGGACGACACCCAGGGCTGCTGCGCGCCCGCGGTGGCGCGCTTCACGGCGAGGCCGACCTGGTTGAAGGTCTGGAATACGTCGAGGCCCGCGACGCGGATCGTGGTCGCCAGCGCCTTCGTATAGGGGCTGTGACCGTCGCTGCCGTCCTGCGCGACGTTGCCGGGCTGGGTCGCATAGGAGATCAGCGTGCCCTCGGGCGCACGCATCTGCGCAAGTCCGCCATCCGATGATCGCAGGCCGCGTGAGCCGAACGGATTGTTGCGGCAGGCGTCCAGGATCACGAGGTTGAGGCGGGTGCCGGAGCCCTGCATCTGGCGCAGCACGAGATTGACGTCGGTCATCTGGAAATCGACGTCGGCCTCGCGCGTCGGATTGGCGCCGACCGGCACGAGATAGTTGGAGCCGGCCACCTGCACGCCATGGCCGGCATAATAGAACAGCGCGACGTCGGCGCCCTGGACCTGCCGGCCAAAATTCTGCACCGCGATGTCCATCGCGCCCTTGTCGAGATCGAGCTGGGCGCGTCCGCCGACCAGCGTGAAGCCGAGCGCACCGAGCGTCTCCGCCATCAGGCTCGCATCCTTGGACGGGTTATCGAGCGGTGTGATGTTCCTGTAGGCGGAGTTGCCGACCACCAGCGCGATGCGCTTCTCGGCCGATGCCGGCTCCGCAGCGACAGCAAGCAGCGCCAGCGCGGCCAGACCCAGAACGCGATTGAAAATCCTCGCGCGCATCAAAATTCCCCAAAATAATGGCGCCAGTCTAGCAGCTGGGTGCGCGGGCGGAAAGCGGTGCGAACGGAGGAGGGCGCAGCTCACCCTCGTGTCCCGGACGCGCTGCGGCGTTCTTCCGCTGCTGCGCAGACTGATGGGTTTCGCAAGGGCTCAACCCATCTTACGGGACATGGGTGTGAATCCCCAGCACCCCACGAGCCGCCAGGCTACCAGCGGTAACGCAGCGTGCCGGTGCCCGTGTAGGTCTGCGTGCGATCGGCGAAGGCGCCGTCGAATTTGGCCGACAGGGTGATGCCGCGGGCCAGGTGCAGATCGGCGCCGGTGGAGACGAGCGCGGTGTCTTTCGCGGGCGCCGCGCCGTTGACAACGAAGCTCGCCGTCGGCAGCGTCTGGAACACCGCTGACAGCGCGGGATCGCTGACCCAGTCATGCGCGAAGGCGAGGCGGCCGCGCAGCGTCAATGCCGTGCCGGGTGCAACCAGCATGGCGCGGTCGAAGCGGGCGCCGACTTCGCCGCGCGTGTCAGTCGCGCTGCGGGCGTTGTAGGCGAGACCAAAGCCGCCGCCGGTGAGATCGGTCTCGCTATAGGCCCGTGTGCGGAAGCCCTGCGCCTGCAGCGCCGCGTAAGGCGTGATCGCGACGAGCGGCGTCACGAAGCGATAGCCGCCTTCGATGCGCCCGCCATAGCTCTGCGCATTGAAGCTGGCAGTGAGATGGTCGCCGAAGGCGGCGAAGCGGTCGGTCGACATCCAGTGGTTGGCCGCCGCCAGTGAGGCCGCGACATAGGCCGGCCCGGAGCGGACGGCCGCATAGACGCCGCTCTGGAAGGCATCGCTCCTGCCGCCGCCGAGCCCTTGCATGAGATCCCATCGGGTGCCGCCACCGGCGAGTGCGAAGCCCACCATTGCGTTGCGGGTCAGGTGATAATCGAGCCCTGCAGCGCCGCCCGCGACTTGCGCGGTGACGTCGTGGCTGCCGATGACCGCGTCGCCATTGGTCTTGCCGGTGCCGCCGAAGCCGCTGCCCCACACGCTCCAGCGCGGCCCATACGCCGGCTGAGCTTTGTCTGGCGGCGTTTTCGTCGCTCTCGCATAGGCGAGGGCGATGTCGTCCGGCAAGGCCGCGCGCTCAGGTGCGAAGCCGATTGCCTGGCTTCCGGCACCAATGGCGCCGTTACGCCCGCCGGCGGACGGGTCGAGCATCAGGTCCAGGAACTGGCCCGTGAACTGGAATGCACCCTGCTGCGCGCCGGTAGCAGGCTCTCCGGACAGCTGCGACAGCGCGGTGCGAAGATTGCTGCCAGTGAGGCCGAATACGTCGGCGAAATTCGCCGGCAGCGCGCCGCCGCCGTTGAAGGCGTTGTTGAGCACATCGGCAACGTTCTGCTGGTTCACGTTCAGGCCGGTGCCGGCGCCGAGGGCGGCCGAGAGATTGAGCAGCACATCCGTCGGCGTGTAGCTCAGGCTGGCGACGAAGTTCGTCGCGCTGGCGCCTGCGAAGGTTGTGCCGCCGAGGCCGCCGGCCGCGTGCAGGATCGTGGACTGTTTTGCAACCGTGCTTCCCGGAGCAAGTCTCACCTGCACGCCCGCGCCGGTGAGCGTCGCGGTGCCCGAGACGTCGGCGCGCGAGGCCGTCACCGATCCGAGCTGTACGAGATAAAGCGCGCCCGACTGCATCGCGAGGCTGCCGGAAATGGTCAGCACCGAGCCGGCCCCGCTGAAGCCGGGCGCCAGCGAGCCGCCACTGTTCACGGTTACCGATCCGACCGTGCCGCTGCCGGACAGCGTGCCGCCGCTGTTCACCGTCGAGCTCGACACGATCGAGCCGTTGACCGCAAGCGTGCCGCCATTGACGGTGGTTGCGCCGGTGTAGTTGCTGGCGGCGGTGAAAATGGTGGTGCCAGCCTCGACCGCCACCGTGCCGGAGCTGCCGGAGATGACGGGTGCGAAGGTGTAGTTCGATGTCGTGTGATTGAACACGATGTAGCCGGTGCCGGTCCTGAACCTGACCAACGGCGTGTTCAGCGTGCCGGGCGCAACTGCGGTCTGGCCGGACGCGGCACCGATGTTCAGTGTTCCCACCGAAAAGGCCAAATTGCCAAGCGTCACGGAAGACGCCGAGACGACGGCGCCATTGGCCACCGTCAGCGCGCCGGTGCCGTTCAGTCCGACATCAATGTACGATGAGGTGGTCCAGGACGATCCGGCGCCGGTGACCGTCACGGTGCCCGTCGTTCCCAAAGCGCCGCCGATGATCCCGATCAAGCTGCTCACCGCGCCGCCGTCCGCGATCGTCAGCGTGCCGGTGCCGTTTTGCCCGACATAGAAATTGCTGGAATTGGTCCAGGACGAACCGGCACCGGTGACCGTCACGCTGCCGGTCGAACCGGCATTGGCGGCGATCGCGCCGACCGTGTTGCTGACCGCGCCGCCGCCTGCGATCGTCAGCGTACCTGTGCCGTCCTGACCGACCGAGAGACTGCCGGAATTGGTCCAGGACGAGCCCGTGCCGGTGACCGTCGCCGTGCCGGTCGCGCCGGCATTGGCGCCGATCGTGGCGGTCGTGTTGCTCACCGCACCGCCACTGGCGATCGTCAGCGTACCGTTGCCGGCTTCCCCGATCGAGACTGTGCCGAAATTGGTCCAGGATGAGCCGGCGCCTGTGACGGTCACCGTGCCGGTCGCTCCGGAATTGGCGCCGATATGTCCGTCGGCGCCGTTGCTGACCGCGCCGCCGTTCCGGATCGTCAGCACGCCGGTGCCGGTTTGGCCGACATAGAGATTGCCGGTATCGGTCCAGGTTGAGCCCGCGCCGTCGACCGTCACGCTGCCGGTTGCGCCGGAATTGACACCGATGAACGCGTCGGCGCCGTTGCTCACCGTGCCGCCGTTCTGGATCGTCAGCGTGCCCGTGCCTGAATTGCCGACATAGAGCGCGATCTGATTGGTCCAGGTTGAGCCCGCGCCGTCGACCGTCGCGGTGCCGGTCGCGCCGGCACCGCGGCCGACATGCCCGGACTGGTTGCCCACCGCGCCCCCGTTCCGGATCGTCAGCGTGCCGGCGCCGGAATAGCCGACGGAGAGATCGGCGGAGTTGCTCCAGGACGAGCCTGCGCCATCAACCGTAGCCGTACCGGTCGCGCCGAGAAAGCGGCCGAGGGCCCCGACCGAATCAGACAGCGTCGCCCCGTTCTGGATGGTCAGGCCTCCGGTCGCGGACAAGCCGATGATAACGGTCTGCGCCTGCGCGTTGCCGGACGAGATGACGGCGGCGTTGGGCGAACTGGTGTCGATGGTTGCGTTGGTGGCGTTGGTCGGGACGCCACCGGGCGTCCAATTGCCGGCCGTGAACCAATCCGGGGTGGCGCCGTTCCAGCTTTGAGCCTGCGCTTGTGTCGTTACAGTCCATGCCAGTGTCGCCAGGGACAGTCTTAGTGCGGCCAACGACGCCATGGCGGTCCGACCGCGTTTGACGCCCTGGCTTGGAGACCTCGCTCCCTGCGACATTCCCAGTGCCCTCTTGGCCGGGCACCGAGCGTCGCAAACGACATCTCAACCAGCCTTCCACGGATGCGAGCAATGCGGGCGGCTAGTGACCCGGTTGCGTCCCCTTTCAGCGATGGAACCACATCACTGCGGGCTGGAGCTTGTCAATGATTCCCACCGGTAGCCGCCGGGAAATTTGGCTGACCAGGTCATGGAGACGTGGCGCGCTCTTGCCGTATCGCTGCGGTGGGATTCTGGATTGCTTCGCTGTGCTCGCAATGACGGGCTGGGGCAAGTAGATCGCACTCAATCGGCTTTTGTAATTGCAGACACGCCTTCACGGTCTCGCGGCGCATTTTTCGCCCGAGCTTTGCAGGTCGTTTGCGCTCTCTGGAGGCCAAAGGGCGCAGGGAAGGCCGGGCGCCGGCGGCACCCGCAAGTCCGTGCGCTGTGAAAATGCACACGGGGTGGACCACAGGTGATGCCGGTCGCCCGGCCTTCCCTGCGCGGCTGGTTTTAACGGTGTCCTTCGTGCTCTCCCCGGGGAGCGATGCACTATTGCCCCCGTCGCCTTGCGGATGATCGATGCGCGCACCCGGTCGGGCCGCCGCATCACCGCACGACTTGACGCACAGACCCCGGGCGTCAGGACCACACGACTTCTCCGTCCGCGGACGGCTCCGCCGAAAGACCTGAAGGCTCGCGTGTGCTCGCCCGCAGGCATCAACGAGACCGCTGTGACCGCGCCGGGTCGTATCGCGCCGCCTGACGACTCACGGTTGCCCGCCCTGTCATCAGGCATGTCGCGCCGGCGCTACCGCGTCCACCGCCACCCGGCCCGCATCTCGTGACGATCGCGAAGCGCCCCTTTGGCAAGGGCCGGGATGAGCGGTGTATGCCACAAATCCGAAATTCGGGAAAGTGGAATATTTTTGGGCCGAGGCCTTGACCAGGGTGTTTTGCCCGACGCCTCGTAAGGGAAAAATCCTCCCTTGGAATTCGAGCGGATCGGGCCCGATTGCGCTAGCCCAATGCCGGGAACGGTTTTGTCGGAAAGACTTGTTTGATGGGCTTGGTCGTTACAACTAAAGTTCTACACCGAGATGGAGGATGACCTTCATGAGCAGACCCGTGAAGACTGAAAGCGAACTCATCGCCATGGCGAAGGCCGAGTTGAAGGTCCACGCCGACTGTCCCGAGGGAATGATAATTTCCATCCTCCGCGACGGCAATTCCTGGGAGTTTCGAGCCAGCGCAGATCGGGCCACCTCGGATCGGCCGGGCTACCCCGAGTGCGTTGCCATGCTCGTCCAGATCGGCGATCACCTCTGCAAGCAGTACGACGTCGAGGGATAGGCGTTCGAGCGCGCACGCAGGTCTCAGAACAGGTGCTCGATCACAGCGACTTGGTCTTAGACGTTAGCGCGGCAGATTGTCTATTTTTGTTGTTGACCCGGAATTTGCTGGCGGTAAATGTGCCTTGCTTCACGCGGCGGGTGGGACCTGAACAGGTCTTGCCGAAAACCGACAACAAGAACGGGCGGAAGCATCAGGAGGGTGGATTAGCTCCCGCGCAGAAGTGGACGGCTGGCGATGTGCCGCCACGGTCATGCTCGCTTGGAGATAGCACTCAGCGAGCGGGGAAAAGACATCGATGCGCCCATTGTT